>JAJZPL010000004.1 GCA_021811185.1 bacterium | reverse complement strand
CGGTAGCGGACATCACCGCGATCCCCCAGGCCTCGCCCGCCAGGGCGGCCTTGGCGGCCTTTAGCATCGGAATGGGGGCGAGTGCCATGATGAAAACCCCGGAGTGGAAAACCAGTTTGGCCGAGTCGGCCGCTATTACGCCGCCGGAAGCGCCGGAGCCGGAATCCCAGCCCAGCCTGGCCGCGGCTTTCTCTACGTTGAGAAGGTTGCTGAAGGTCAGGATCCCGCCGAAAGCTGCGCCCGCGGCGGCCTTCCCAAGGGCCCTGGCCTTGTCCGCGCCCTTTAGTTCGCCTTTCTTATAATCGTTCCAGCCTTCTTTGCGCAGGCTGTCCCAGTACCGCATGGCCTGGTGGGCCATCCCTTCCTCGCCCAGGTTCTCGGGACGCCGCGGGGAAGCAACGGTCGTTTTTTCGGCCGCGGCGGGGACGGGGACCACGGAAGAAAGGGGTTTAACGGCATGAGCCCTGGCGGCGGCGGGCCTTGCCGCGCCGGCGGCGTTCCCTGCGGCCATTAAAACCGCGGAAGCTCCGGAAGCTGAAGAACCGTCGAAGAACCTGGCCGAGCCGTTATAAGTGGAGAGGGCGCCGGAGGCGGAGATTTTTTCCAGGCCGGAGACCGACGCCGGCTGCGCGGGAACTTTGCGGACCGCGGCGGCCTGGACGCCGGCGCAGCCGCGCGCGGCCACGAAGCGGACCTGGTCCTTGAATTCGGGAGTGAAATATTTCTCGGCGGTCTTTATATCTTCGGCCTTGAGAGAGCAGGCTTTGAGGCGGCCTACCAGGGCGGAAACTTTTTCTTTCTTTTCGGCCAGGGCGGCGGCCGCTGGGGCGCCGTTAGCGGCCTGGATCTCTTTCAGGATCTCGGCGGTAAGGGCTTTGGGCAGGCGCTGCGCCTGTTCGACGGACCAGGGGGCGGAGGCTTCACTATACGAGACCGGCCCGGCGAAGCAGAACGCAGGTATGGTCAGCAGTAACAGGGCGATTAAAACTTTTTGTATCGCGTTCATGTCTATAGTGTAGCCCCCGGAACAGGAAAGCGGGAGCGGCCTAGGGCCCAGGCGGGCCTAAACAAAGGGCCCACTCAGCGAGTAGGCCCTTGTATCACAATTTATAAACGCGAATTTACTGCTGGTTCTGCCTGCCGTACCGCCCGCTTTCCATCGTGTCGAAATAGGCGGCTTCCGCGGCGGTCAGGAATCGCGGAGTAAACCCCGCGGCCTTGATCCCGTCAAGGATATAAAACAGCGCGCCCAGCACTTCGTTCACGGCTTCCATTTCCCCCCTGCCCTCCAGCGCCTCGGGCCCGCAGTACAGCGCCTGGTCGGGGGACAGCACGTTCTCAAGGAAAAAAGTTTTTCCGCGGCGGGCCAGGGCCGCGGCGTTTGACTCGTTGATCCCCGCGGAAGGCCGGCTGGCGGGATAGGCCGGCAGGTTCAGCCGCCGCCTGATGGTCTCGTTCACCTTCTCGTTCAGCTCCAGCGCGCCATCCACCCCGGAATGGGATACGACAAGGCCGTGGTTGGCCAGGAAGAAGACCTGCGGGCCGCGGGCGGCGGCGCGCTCGCTTATGGCGGAGCAGAGCTGCGGGCCGGGAGCCCGGTACGGGATGAACTCCGCGCCGGGGAAGAGTTCCAGCCCAAGGGCGCGGCCCTCGGCGCTCATGTTCAGGATGTTCGCGTATACGGAATGCGTATGCACCACCACGGTATTCAGCAGCGCGTGGAAGCCGGTCTCTACTGAAGGCCTGGCGGCCTTAACGCCCTTCATCGGCAGGGCCTGGGCGCGGATAAAATCGGAGAACTCGCCCTCGCCGCCGATCCCGGCGGCTATCCGGCGGCGGATATTGCCGTAGTTCACCAGCGCGTAGCCGCTCCGGGGCGAAACGTCCTTAAGCCTTACCCCGGAAGCCTTTACCAGCATGAGCTCCGTGTCGAACTTTACCGAAACGTTGCCGCCGCCGCCCTGCGTCAGGTCCTGGCGCGAACCGGCCGCGCGCGCGGCGCGTGCCAGCAGCCCGGGGGCTTTATCCGAAGATGGATCGTAAAGCGTCACTTTTTAGACCTCGGGTGCGCCTTGTCGTAAACTTCCTTCAGGCGCTCCAGCGAGACGTGGGTATAAATTTCGGTGGTCTGCAGGTTCTTGTGGCCGAGCATCTCCTGCACGGACTTCAGGTCGCAGCCGTGGTCCAGCAAATGCGTGGCGAAGGAATGCCGCACCGAGTGCGGGTTCATCGGCCTGGCGAAGCGGGCCCTCCTGGCCATCTTTTTAAAGATCAGCGCTATGCCCGCGCCGGTAAGCCTGCCGCCCTTGTGGTTCAGGAAAAGCGGCAAGCCGTGGGACAGGGGTTTGGGCCTGGTCTCCAGGTAAGCCCTCATGGCCGCAAGGGCCTTGTCCCCTACGGGGACCAGCCTTTCCTTCGAACCCTTGCCCATTGCCCTGACAAAGCCGGAATAGAGGTCCAGGTCCCCGACGTTCAGCCCGGAGGCCTCGGAGCGGCGCAGGCCGCTGGAGTAGACCAGTTCGAAAAGCGCGAAGTCGCGCAGCGAGAAATAATAGCCCTTCTCCTGCGCGTCCACTTCTTCGGGACGGTTGAGGTCCTGAAGCTTGCCCACCTCCCCCTCGGTCAGAAAGCGCGGCAGGCGCTTTTCTTTTTTAGGGATGGTGATCAGGTCGAAGGGATCGGTCTCCAGCTGGCCGGTCTCCATCAGGTAGCCTATAAAAGAGCGCACGGCGGAAATTTTCCGGAGAAGAGTATTGCGGGAAACTTTCTTTTCATTTATGAAGGAAATGTAGCCGCGCATCAGCAGGCGGTCAAGGGCGGCCGGGGAAGCGGCCCTGCCGGCGGCATAGACCAGGAACTCTCCCAGGTCGTACTGGTAGGCCTTTATGGTGTTGCGCGCGAAGTTGCGCTGCGCCTTGAGATGCAGCAGGAATCTTTCGACAAGCAGGGTCATCGCTATAATTCTAGCAAGTTGCGGCCTTGCCCAGGCAGCCATAGGCCTTTTGGCCCTTTTCAGCCCGCGCAAATCGGCTATAATATCATGGTACTCAGCGAGCCAGCGGTATGGAGAAACCGATGAAGCGGTCCGTCCTGTTCCCCATCTCAGTTTTAGCCCTGTTCCTGAACTCATTCCTTTTCGCCGCCGCCCCGAAACCGGCGGAAGAGCAGCTTAAGGTTGCGGCGGGCGACGTCGTCGTCTACTCCCCCGAACCTACCAGGGCGTCCGAACCGTCGGCTCAGGCCGCGGCGGACTGGCAGAACGCCAACCGCAAATACTCCAGCAAACTCTTTACCCCGTCCAAGCAGCACCGCATCGACGTCCCCGGCAGCGAGCTGGTGATGCTGCAGGGCTTCCACTGGTACGCCGACAATTACTGGATCCATCCCGCGGGCGGCTGGTGGGGCACGCTGGCGCAGAAGGCTCCGGAAGTCGCCGCGGCCGGCTTCGACCTGGTGTGGTTCCCCCCGGTTTCCATCGGCAGCTATTACCCGCGCGAATGGTACAACCTGGACTCGCAGTGGGGCAAGAAGGACATGCTGCTGAACGCCGTTAAGGCCATGCACAAGGCCGGCGTAAAGGTCCTGGCCGACGTAGTGCTCAACCACCGCAACGGCAGCACCAACTGGATAGATTTCAAGTCCCCCGACTGGCCCTCCAACGTGGTCGTAAATAACGACGAGGTCTGGGCGCAGCCGGACTACGCCGCCCTGCCCCGCTCCCTCTATACCGACGAAGGGCAGGGGGATTTCGGCTGCCGCGACCTGGACCACAAGAACCCGCTGGTGCAGGAAGACACCAAGGTCTTCATGCGCTGGCTGAAGAACGACATCGGCTTCGACGGGTGGCGCTACGACATGGTGAAAGGCTACGCCCCCTCGCACGTGATGGACTACAACATAGCCTCGAGCCCGGTCTTCACCGTGGGCGAGTTCTACGACACCGACCGCCAGCTGGTCTCCAACTGGATAGACGGCACCGACAATTCCCCCGGCAAGGCCAACGCGTCCACGGCTTTCGACTTTACCACGCACTACGCCATCGTCGGCGCGGTGGAGAACGAGCGTTACGAACTGCTGAACGACAACGGCCGCCCCTCGGGCCTGATCGGCTGGTGGCCCGCCAAATCGGTGACTTACGTCGAGTCCCACGACACGTCCCCCCGCGATCCCAATTTCATAGCTACCGCCTCGCAGGAATACAAGACCCAGCGCCTTATGGGCTACGCCTACATCCTAACCCACCCGGGCATCCCCTGCGTGTTCTGGCCCCACTTCTTCGACTGGGGCCAGGCGTACCACGACGCGATCGCCAAGCTGATCTCCATCCGCAAGAGCGCCGGCATCACCTCGACCAGCCCCATGCAGATCCTCGAGGCCACCAACGGCCTCTACGCCGCGACCATCGCCGGCAAGAACAAGCAGCTGGTGCTTAAGCTCGGCAAGAACTGGGGTTGGAACCCCGGCAACGGCTGGACGCTGGAGACCAGCGGCGAGCGCTACGCGGTCTGGAGCCGCCCCATCTAGCGTCTCCAGGGCGCAACAAAAAAACCCCGGCTTTTCGGCCGGGGTTTTTTCATGCTTCAGGGGTGCTACATCGCGTCGATGATCGCGTTCAGCGTCGGGCTGGGCCGCATGGCCCGGGAGGTTTTCTCCTGGTCCGGGTGGTAGTAGCCGCCCATGTCCACCGGCTTGCCCTGGGCGCCGATCAGCTCAGCGTTGATCTTGGCCTCGTTCTCTTCCAACTGCTTCGCAGCCTTGGCGAACCGGGCCTTCATTTCCGCGTCCTTGTCCTGCGCGGCCAGAGCCTGCGCCCAGTACAGGGCCAGGTAGAAGTGGCTGCCGCGGTTGTCTATCTCGCCCACGGCGCGGGCTGGGGACTTATTGTTGTCGAGGAACTTGGCGATGGCCTGGTCCAGCGTCTCGGCCAGCAGCAGGGCCTTGTCGTTCTTAAAGGTGTTAGCGAGATGCTCCAGCGAGGCGCCGAGCGCCGAGAATTCGCCGAGCGAATCCCAGCGCAGGTAGCCTTCCTTCTGGAACTGCTGCACGTGCTTGGGGGCCGAGCCGCCCGCGCCGGTCTCGAACAGGCCGCCGCCGGCCAGCAGCGGCACGACGGAGAGCATCTTGGCGCTGGTGCCGAGCTCGAGGATCGGGAACAGGTCGGTCAGGTAATCGCGCAGGACGTTGCCGGTAGCCGAGATGGTGTCCTGCCCCTTGCGGAGGCGCTCGCAGGTGTAGCGGATGGCCTCCACGGGGTCCAGGATCTTTATTTCCAGCCCCTTGGTGTCGTGGTCCTTAAGATACTTCTCCACCTTGGCGATGACCTGCGCGTCGTGCGCGCGGTTCTTGTCCAGCCAGAACACCACCGGGGTGTTCGAAAGGCGGGCGCGCTTCACGGCGAGCTTGACCCAGTCCTGCACCGGGATATCCTTAACGCGGCTCATGCGCCAGATATCGCCCTTCTCCACCTTGTGCTCCAGGATCACTTTGCCGTCGGGGCCGGTGACGCGCACCGTGCCGTCGGCCGGGATCTCGAAAGTGGTCGGGTGGGAGCCGTACTCCTCGGCCTTCTGCGCCATCAGGCCCACGTTCGGCACCGTGCCCATGGTGGCCGGGTCGAAAGCGCCGTTGCGGCGGCAGTCGTCCATTATCTCTTTATACAGGCGGGAATAGCAGCGGTCCGGGATAAGGGCCTTGGTCTCGGCCAGCTTGCCCGAGGCGTCCCACATCTTGCCGCCGTCGCGCACTACCACCGGCATGGAGGCGTCGATGATGATGTCGCTGGAGACGTGCAGGTTGGTGATGCCCTTGGCGGAGTCAACCATGGCCAGTGCGGGGCGCTTGGCGTATTCGGCCTTGATGTCGGCCTCGATCTCCGCCTTTTTGTCGGCCGGAAGGGTCTCGAGCTTCTTGTACAGGTCGCCCAGGCCCATGTTGGGATTGTACCCAAGCTGTTTGAAGGTTTCGGCGTGCTTCTTGAACACGTCCTCGAAGAAAACGCTGACGGCGTGGCCGAACAGGATGGGGTCGGAGACCTTCATCATCGTGGCCTTAAGGTGAACGGAGAGCAGCAGGTTCTCCTTCTTCGCCGCCTCGATCTGGTCGGCGTAGAACCTGCGCAGCGCCTTGGCGCTCATGAACGTGGCGTCCACGATCTCGCCGGCCGCGCCCTTCACGGTCTTGAGCACGGAGGCCTTGCCGTCGGCGCCTACCAGCTCTATCTTAAGTTCCCCGGCCTGGTCCAGGCAGACGGACTTCTCGTTGCCGTAGAAGTCGCCGCTGTCCATGTGCACCACGTGGCCGCGGCTTTCCTTGGTCCACGGGGCCATCTTGTGCGGGTGCTTCTTCGCGAAATTCTTGACGGACAGCGGGGCGCGGCGGTCGGAGTTGCCCTCGCGCAGCACCGGGTTCACGGCGGAGCCCAGCACCTTGGAGTAACGCTCCTTTATTTCCTTCTCGGCGTCGTTCTGCGGATTCTCAGGGAAATCAGGCAGTTTGTAGCCCTGCTTCTGCAGTTCGGCGATGGCGGCCTTCAGCTGCGGCACCGAGGCGCTGATGTTCGGCAGCTTTATAATGTTGGCTTCGGGGTTAAGGGTCAGCTCACCGAGCAGCGCGAGGTTGTCGGGCAGCCTCTGGGCTTCGGTCAGGTTCTCCGGGAAATTCGCGATGATCCTGCCGGCCAGGGAAATGTCGCGGGTCTCGAATTCCACGCCGTTGCCGCGGGCAAAGGCCTGGACTATGGGCAGCAGGGAATAGGTCGCAAGGGCTGGAGCTTCGTCTATCTTGGTCCAAACGATCTTATGTGAGGGCATTATTTCTCCTTGGTGCTTTAACGGGTTCGCGAGGTTTTCAACGTCTATCAGCTCTAAGGCCGCAACCTCTGAAAGGTATATTAGAGTATTCAAATCCCGCTGTCAAGTTACGGGCCGGAGAGGCGTTTTGAGCGCTAAATCCGGGCTGGTTCGATAAAAGACCCGGGGTTCCCCCCGGGTCCTTTAGCGTCGGCTCAGGCTTGCGGCTTGGGCCTGGAGTTTATCAGCTTCTCCACCTCTTCCGGGGTGGGCGGCTCGATGTTGCGGCACTTGGGGAAGCCGGAGCAGGCCAGGAAGTAGCCTCTGGCGCTCTTCCTGAGCAGCATGGCGTTCTTGTTGCACTTGGTGCAGATCTTCTCGGTCTTGATCGGCGCGAAGTATTCCTGCTTGTTGCCTTCCTTGTCCAGCGGCACCTTGCCCTTGCACTTCGGGAAGCGCGAGCAGGAGAGGTACTTGCCGAAGCGGCTCTCGCGCTGCACCATCGGGGAGAGGCACAGCGGGCATTTCTCGTCGGTCTTGATCACGTTCGGGCGGGATTTGGTCATGTCCTTTTCCGCCGTGGCGAGCTCCTCGGCGAACGGGCCGTAGAAATCCTGCATGAACTTCACCCAGTCCATGTTGCCGTCGGCGATATCGTCCAGCTTGTCCTCGATGGAGGCCGTGTAGGAGATCTCCATGATCTCCTTGAAGAAGTCCTTGAGCTTTTCCGTGACGAGCGCGCCCAACTCCGTGATCAGGAGCTTGCGGTCCTTCTCGCGGTTGATGTAGCCGCGGTCGATCACGTTCTTGATGATGACGGCGTACGTGGAGGGGCGGCCGATGCCGTGCTTTTCCAAGGTCTTTATGATGCTGGCCTCGTTGTAGTTCGGCGGAGGGCTGGTCTTGTGCGCCTTGGTGGAAACGTCCTTCAGCGTGACGACGTCCCCCTCTTTGAGCGGGGGCAGGGCGGCAGTGCCCTCTTCGTCCTCGCCGGCCACGTCCTCTTCCTTCTCTTCCATGTAGATCTTCAGGTAGCCTTCGAACTTCACGGTGCGCCCGCTGGTGCGGAGCACGGCCCGGCCCTTTTCGTCCGCGAACTCGACGGAGAGGGAGTCGAAGATGGCTTCTTCCATCTGGCTGGCCATGAAGCGGCGCCAGATCAGGTCGTAAAGCTTGGCCTGGTCGGGGTTCAGGAACTTGCCAACCTCTTCCGGCTTCTTGTAAGCGGAAGTGGGGTGGATAGCCTCGTGGGCTTCCTGCGCGCCCTTTACCTTCTTAAGGTACGTGGGCGGCTTGGCCGGGCAGAAATCCTTGCCGTAGGTTTCCAGGATGAACTTGGCGGCTTCCTTCTGCATGTCGGCCGACACGTTGAACGAGTCCGTACGCATGTAGGTGATCAGACCCGAGCGCTCGCCGTCGAGTTCCACGCCTTCGTACAGGCTCTGGGCCACTTTCATCGTGCGGTCCGAGGAGAAGCCCAGCTTGTTGTAGGCGTCCTGCTGCAGCGTGCTGGTGATGAAGGGCGGCTTCGGCTTCTGGCGCACGGCCTTGGCGTCCACCTTGGACACCGTCAGCTTGTTATTGCGCAGGTGCGTGCCGGCTTCCACCGTGTCCTCGATCTTCTTGAAGACGGAGGTCTTGTAGCGGTAGTCCTCGGCAAAAAGCTTAAGCAGGATGGTCTGCTCCACCGCGGCGCCTTCCCAGCGCACCAGCTTGGATTCGAAATCCTTGTAGCCGCTCTGGTCCCCTTCGGGCATCACCTTGGCGAGCTTGGTGTAGACCGTGTAATAGTCCTCTTCCTTGAAGGCGGCTATTTCCTTGGCCCTTTCGGCTATCAGGCGCACGGTCACGCTCTGCACGCGCCCGGCGGACAGGCCGCTCTTGATCTTGTTCCACAGCAGCGGGGACAGCTTGTAGCCCACGATGCGGTCTATGATGCGGCGGCTCTGCTGCGCGTTCACCAGCGCCATATCCAGGTCGCGCGGGCTCTTCAGCGATTCCTCGATGGCGGTCTTGGTGATCTCGTGGAAGCTGATGCGCTTGAACGGCGCGTCGGTCTTGATCACTTCGCGCAGGTGCCAGCTGATGGCCTCCCCCTCGCGGTCAGGGTCGGTGGCCAGGTAGACCACGTCGGCGTTCTTGGCGATCAGGTTCAGCTCGGCTATGATCTTCTTCGCGCGTTCCACCGGCACGTATTTGGCGGCGAACTTGTCCTTCACATCCACGCCCAGCTCGTCCTTCGGGAGGTCGCGCACGTGGCCGAAAGAACTGCGCACTATGTAATCGGCGTCCAGGAAGCGGCTTATAGTCTTTTCCTTGGTAGGAGACTCTACTATGACCAGGTGCCTCTTGCCCTTTACGGCTTTGACGGGCTTGAGGACTTTTTCCGGGGCGGCTTCGGGAAGAACTGTTTCAGGCGCGGCTTTTACGCCCGAGGCTTTCTTGGCTGTAGTTTTTTTAAGCATGGGTTTTTCTGACATAATGATATCTATAATATTATATTTTATCCTTATAAGGCAAAACCTAAGGGAGAAACCCTATACTCCGCGGCAGTAGCGGCCCCCGCGGGACTGCACTAGCGAGGAAGCTTCCAGTTCGAACAAAGCCGCCGCGGCCCGCTGCACCGGCCAGGCCAGGCGCAGCGTCACTTCATCGGCGCTAAGGCCCGCCTCCTCGCCGGCGATCGCGGCGAGGGCGGCGCGCCCGTCAGGGGAAAGTTCAGCCAGGACCGCCGCGGTGCGGCTGTCGGGGGCGGCTGGACCCTTCCGAAGTTTCAGCCCGAACAGCGCCTCCGGGGGAAAACAGGAAACTATATCGTCTCCGGACTCCGCCGGGTAAGCCCCGTTCTTTATAAGGTAATTCGGGCCTTTGCTCATCGGCGAATCCGCCTGCCCCGGCACGGCCAGCACCTCCCGCCCGTGGTCCAGGGCGAAGCGCGCCGTGATCATGGCCCCGGATTCAAAACCGCCCTCCACCACCACCGTCGCCAGGGAAAGCCCCGAAATTATGCGGTTGCGCCTGGGAAAATTGGCGGCCAGCGAGCCCTTGTTCATCGGGAACTCGGACACCAGCGCGCCGCCGCTCTCCACTATCCTCTCCGAAAGTTTCAGATTGTCGGGCGGGTAGATGTCGTTCAGCCCGGACCCAAGGGCGGCCCAGGTCACCCCGCCGGCGGCCACCGCGGCCTGGTGCGAAGCCGTATCTATCCCGCGGGCCAGTCCGCTGGCCACCGCCACCCCCGCCGCGGCCAGCTCCTGCGCCAGGCACCCGGCCATGCGCAGGCCGTACGGCGTAGCCTTGCGGGTGCCGACTATGCCCGCGGCCGGCAGCGGTTTAAGTTCGCCCCTCACGTAGATCACTATCGGCGGGTCGTAAATTTTCTTAAGAAGTTCCGGATAGCCTTCGTCCAGGACGGTAAGTACGGAAACGCCGGCCTTTTCCGCCAGCCGAAGTTCCTTTTCAGGGTCGGCGGCCCGGGTCTGCAGCGCCAGGTTCTCCGCCGTCTGCAGCGCCACGCCGCCCTCCGCGGCTATTTCCGTAACCGGCCGCTTCAGCAGCTCGGCGGCGCCGCCGTAAAGTTCTATAAGCCGCAGCAGCCAGTCGCTCCGGTGGCAGGCATAAAAATTCAGCCGCACGCGGGCAAGTTTCTCCGCCTCGTCTTTCCCCCCCATGGCTCCCCCCTTACTTTTTCTTTACCACGTACCCCTTGGTGATGGCGGTCAGCGCCTCTACCACCTTGGCGCGTACCTGCCCGCCGTCCGCGCTCAGCACCTGCAGGGCGCCCGCCCGCTGGATCTCGCGGCCCAGTTTCTTGCCGGCTTTGTCGTAGGCGGTGGCGCCTTTCAGATAAACAGCCAGGTAGTCCCCGCTCTTGACCGCCTCCCCGCCGCGCAGCTCGACCAGGACCACGTCCCCGCCGATGGAGAGGCTGTTGGCCATTTCCTCGTCCTCGCCTTTCTCGGCGCCGGAGACCGTCCCGTCCTCCTGCCAGCTGTCGGGCACGATCGTAACGCCGGCGGACCATTCCTTCTGGTCCCGGGGCATCTCCTCCGAAAGGTCGTTAGCGTCGAACTCCTTAAGCATGTCGCCGAGCTCGGCCGCGGCGGTCTTTGCCGGCGCCGGGGCCGCGGCGGCCGCCTGGGCAGGAACCTCGGCGCGGAGCACGTCGGAGCCGGCGGCTCCCCCTTCTTTCACGGTTTCCACGCCGGCGACAGCAGCGGCCTTGTCGGCCCCGGGCTTGACCTCTTCGGTCAGGCCGGGGATAACCAGCTCTTCACTGGGATAAATGCGGTCCGGGTTTTTTATCGTACCGAGGTTGGCGTTATAGATCTTTCCCCACTTGTAAGGGTCTTTATAATACCTGGCGGAAAGGTCCCATAGCGTATCCCCTCCGGTTACGGTATGGGTCTTGCCCACCGCGAAGCCGGCCCCGGGGATAGCCTGCGGAGCCTGCACCACGGCGGGTTCGGCCGCGGCGGGTTTAATAGTAGCGGCAGGCTTTACGGTTTTTTCGGGTTCCGCCCGGGGAACGGGCTTAACTTCCGCCGGCGGTTTAACGGTTTCAGCGGGTTTAGCCGCGGCCGCAGATTGTGGAACGAGCGCGGCGGCTGGCAGCTCTTCAGGCTTTACGGCCTCGAAAGGAAAACCGGCGGGCTGGCCCTTCGCGCTCTCCGGGCTTACGGCGACGGCCGAGTTCTTCTTCCTTTTATCGATCACTTTCTTCACCGGCTTCTCCGCCGAGGCGGGGGTCGTAACCGCGGGCGCTTCGTCCTTCGGAACCAGCACTTGCGGCATGCCTTCGCCGGTCACGGCGGAGGTGCTGGGAACGCCTCCCGTTCCATCCTCGAGCAGGGAAACCTGCTGGGCCGCGGCGAAACCGCCCGTGGACAGCAATAAGACCGCGAAAGCAAGCGTTTTCATATGTTTCTCCGTGTCTTCGTCTAAAATCCGGCTGAAAGTTCGGCAGCCTTGTCGAGCAGGCGGTACTGCACCGCTTCTATCACGTGTTCCCGCTTTATGGCCGCGGCGCCTTCCAGGTCGGCTATGGTCCGCGAGATCTTCAGGATCTTGTCCAGCGAGCGCGCCGAGAAGCCCAGTTTGTTCATGGCCGTCTCCAGCACCGTGGAGGCGCCCTCCGGCAGCGCGCAGTGGCGGCGCAGTTCCGCGCCGGCCATAAAGGCGTTGGCCCTGGCCCCGCCCTTGAAGCGCCCGCGCTGGATCTCTATGGCTTTAAGCACGCGGGCGGCGATGGCGGAGGTGGTTTCCCCCTTCGGCAGCGCCTCCCAGTCCGCGTACTTAACGGCGGAAAGCTGCACGTGCAGGTCTATGCGGTCCAGGATCGGGCCCGAGACCTTGGCGCGGTACTTGTGCACCTGCAGCGGCGTACAGGCGCATTGGCGCGTCGGGTGCCCTAGGTAGCCGCAGGGGCAGGGGTTCATGGCGGCCACCATCAGGAACCGCGCGGGGTAGGCCACGCTCTCCTTCACGCGGGACACCGTAACCTTCCAAGCCTCGAGCGGCTCGCGCAGCGCCTCTATGGCCGGCCGCGAAAATTCGGGGAACTCGTCCAGGAACAGCACCCCGTTATGGGCCAGAGAAACTTCGCCCGGCCTGGGGCTCGAGCCGCCGCCTATCAGCGCGGCGTCCGAGATGGTGTGGTGCGGCTCCCGGAACGGGCGTTCCGCTACCAGGCGGCCCGCCGTGCCCAGCCCGCTCACCGAATAAAGTTTAGTAGTTTCCAGCGACTCGTCCACGGTCATGGGCGGCAGCAGCGCGCCGAAGCGCCTTGCCAGCATGCTCTTGCCCGCTCCGGGCGGACCGACGAGGATAATGTTATGAAAACCCGCCGCCGCTATCTCCAGGGCGCGCTTGGCGAAAGCCTGGCCTTTCACCTCGGAAAAATCCGGCAGCTGCGCGGGGCCGGTCTTCTGCGCGGGCGCGGCTTCGCAGGGCTTCAGTTCGGCGGTGCCGGTTATCCAGCCGGCTACGTCCTTAAGACTGCCTGCCGCCAGGCAGCCCACTCCGGAGACCGCGGCCTCGGCCGAGTTGCCTAACGGCACCACGGCGGTCCTTCCCTGGCTTTTAACGGCCAGCAGCATGGGCAGCACGCCGGCCACCGGCCGCAGCGACCCGTCGAGCGCCAGTTCGCCTATAAAGAAAGTATCCTCCAGCCTTTTCGGCGGCTGCTTCCCCAGCTTGCCGGCGGCGGCGATAACGCCCAGAGCTATCGGCAGGTCGAAATGCGTGCCGGCCTTCTTGATCTCGGCCGGGGCCAGGTTTACGGTTATGCGCTTGGAGGGAAAGTCGAACCCGGAATTGCGGACGGCCGCCACCACGCGGTCCTTGGCCTCCTTGACGGCGGCGTCGGGCAGACCCACCACGGTATAAGCGGGCAGGCCGGCGGCGATATATACCTCGGCGCTCACCTCCCGCCCGTCTATACCTTTAAGGCACAATGTGCGCAGTTTGGAAAGCATAAATTTCCAGTACCGCCGCGGCCTGGCTTACTTCGCCAGGCGGCAGATGTCCCCGGCCTTGGCGGACGGCCCGGAGGACTTCGTCAGCCGGGCCGTGGAACAGTCGCCGGAGTCGCCGCAGACGCCGGTAACTTCCGCCGGCCCGATGTAATTCTCCACGTGGCCTATCACCAGGTTGGAACGCGGGTCGCGGATCTCGGAGCCCTCGTGGAAGCAGTCCAGCTTCAGGCCGGAGTTAACGCCGGAGTCCGGACCGGCGTTCAGGTAGAGCTGGTCGTTGACGGCGGCCGCCACCATGCAGGACCAGGGCTTCTTGTTAAGCTGGCTCGAAATATTGGTTACAAACTGGACCAGGGCTGCGCGCAGCGCCTCCCCCTCGAGCGTTTCATCGTAGCCTCCCTTGGTGCCCATCCCCAGGAACGAAGCCTTGGTGGACTTGGCCATCCCCTTGCCCGAGTCCGCCAGGATCACCTGGCCGCTCTGCACGTCTATCAGCCTTATGTCCACGGTCACGGTAGCCACCTGCCGTTTGGACTGGGTCAACAAATAATCCGAGCCTTCGCTTTTCACTCCGAACTGGGACACGGAGCCCACTACGATGGCCTCGAGCCCCAGGATCTGGCCTACCTTGGCTGCGGTCTGCGGGTCGGTCATGCCCTGGCTCTGGAGCTTCTGCTCGTCGAGGATCTTGTTCATGCGGTCGCGCTCTACCACGATGAACTTGCCCGACTTCACAAGCTCGGTAATAAGGATATCTGAAGCGGCGCTGCCCAGGCGTCCCTGGCCGTAGGCGGACTTGTTCTCGAACTCGACAACGCCGATGCGGCGCTTGGGGCCTGTATATTTTGATTCAACCTCTTCGGTCTCTTTGGTGCTGATAGCCTGCTGCGTCTTTACCGTTTTCGAAGGAGCGCAGGCCGCCAGCAGGGCTATAGCCGCTATAAGGTTCAGTTTTTTCATTTTCCCTCCCGATAATGTTCCAGCTAAATTTTACCTGCGTGGCAGGCTGGCCAGCGCGTTGTCGGCGGAAATTCCGGCCTCGCGCTTAAGCGGCACCTTGAAAATATTCGACACTACCTTCTCGGCCATCTGCTCGACGAAAGCGTACTTGGCCTCCTCGCGGTTAAAGAAGACTTTAACGTCCTTGCCGCTGCCGGTGCCCTCGTAAAGGGTTTCGCCGGTGGAGGCGGAGACCAGCCTGACATGGAGCGTTACGTTCTTGCGGATCAGGAAACCCAGGTTCTGAAAAGTGAAATCCTCCACGTCGCCGTAGCAGAGCAGGTCCACGCCCAGCGCCCGCCCTATGTCCTGAGGCTTAAGCCCCGGCAGCTGGCCGCCCTCAGAGATCCCGAGAGCGGAGAGCTTTGTGTCAACTTCGGCGGCGTCCAGCACCGGATACCCCCGCCTTTCGAAACCCTCGGCCGCGAGTTTCCGCATGATGCCCGGCGCGGACATATCCGTACTCTCGTTATCGAACGGCAGCACCGCCACGCGCGGGTCGGCCGCGGTCCTCAGCGCCGGCGAAACCAGGTAGGCCGCTTTCCCGGCGCAGGCGCAGCAGGCGGCCAGCAGCAAGGCTAAAGATCGGCGGCCCGTCATAGTTCAGCGCTGGAGCGAAAAGCTGACTTCCTGCGCGTTGGTGCCGTCCAGTTCCAGCCCGAGCGAATCGCCGCGGAGCACGGCGCTGGCGAATTCCTGGGAATCGGGGCTGCGCGGAGAAACGTCGAAAACGGCCTCACCGGAGCCGAAACTTTCCAGGCGCAACCCTTTCACGTCGAGCTTAAGCAGTTGGGTTTTAAGTTTTTCAAGGGTCTCGATGCCATCTATGTTACGGATCTTGAGTTTAAGAGAAACTTCAGGCTTCAGCAGGCGGTCGGCCTTGGCGGCGGTCTCCTGCGCCAGCAGCTCGCCGGCGGAGGCCAGGGCCTTGGCGGACGAGGCCGCTTCTGAAGAGTCGATGGCGTTAGCCTGGCTGGAAAGCTCAAGCAGGACCTTGCCGGTGCGGGCGTCGTAAACCTTTACGGCGGCTTCGGCCCTGGAGGGATAAAACCCGGTGTTAAGCCCCGCCCCGGAAGCGGAGGCCGACGCGGAAGCGGCGAACAGCAGGTCCGCCCCGGAGGAGGAGGCGGCGCTCAGCAGCGCGGCCTCGGGAAGCGTTGCGGCGGCGGCGTCGCCTGAGAAAGGGAAATCCTCTATCTTTATCTGCGAGCGCTTGGCGAAAGCCTCCCGGAAAGCGGCGGAAAAGGCCGGGGCGACGGCGCCGCGCTGCACGAAAGCGGCGCGGGGCGCCGAGGCGGCGGGCCCGGAAAGATCGAGCGCGCGAAGTTCCGAAGCTATCCTGGCCTGGTAGACCCACACCTTCAGGCGCACGCGGTAAGAGGCGCCGTCGCGGCCCTCGGAGACGACCTTCTGCCTGGCCACGTAAAGCTGGGGGCTTTTGAACATGCCGTTCTCGAGCGCGGAATACTTCTCGGCCTTGGCGGTCTCGTCTATATAAAGCTCGGCCACCCGGGCCACGGCGGTCCTTTCGGCGTCCAGGACGGCCCGGTTCTTGGAGGCAGCGAGGTCCCGCGCGTCGAAGTCGGCGGCGCCGTCCGCCAGCAGCATTTCGGGAGCGGCCTTCAGCGCGTTCGGCGCCTGCGTGTGGGCGCAGGCCCCGAGCAGCAGAACGGCCGGCGCTATGAGAAGTTTAAGTTTCATTCGGATCCCCTCGGCCGCGGCGCGGCCTATTTAGTTTTAGCCACGGGAAGGGCGAAACAGAACCTGGACCCTTTCCCCGGCTTGGACTCCACCCATATTTTCCCGCCGTGTTTCTCCACGACGGACTTTGAAATGGCAAGCCCCAGGCCCGTGCCTGGCACCTGGTTGGCGCTGGACTTGCCGCGGTAAAACTTGTCGAAGACCATCTTCTGCTCTTCCAGCGGGATGCCGGGGCCGTTATCCTCGACGCAGACGACCACCGCTTCGCCCTTGTCGGTGCCGGTAACCTTGACGCTGGCGCCGGCGCCGGCGTACTTGATGGCGTTGATCAGCAGGTTGTCCACCACCTGCCCGATCCAGCGCGTGTCGGCGTGCACCGGCGGCAGCCCCTTGGCCAGCTCGTTTGTGATGGAAACGTTCTTCTCGCGCGCCTTCAGCAGCATGGTCGAGACCGAGCTTTTCACCAGGTCGGCCAGGTCCACTTTCTGGAACTCCAGCTCCACCTTGCCGTTCAGCCTCGACAGATCGAGCAGGTTGGAGATCAGGTGCGTGAGGCGGTTCACTGACTGGTCGGTGACCGTCAGGAAATTAAGCTGCTGCTCGTTCAGCGGGCCCACCTCTCCGCTGAGGATAACGGACACGAAGCCCTTGATGGTGGTCAGCGGGGTCTTGAGCTCGTGGCTGACGGTGGCCAGGAACTCGTCCTTGATCTTGTTCAGCTGGGCCAGCTCCTGCGCCGTCTTGGAGAGGTTCTCGTAAAGCGTGACCATCTCGATGATGATGGCCAGTTCGTCGGCTATGATCGTGAGGAATTCCAGCTGGTCCGGTGTGAAGAAATCCTGGCGGCGGCTGCCCACGCGCATCACGCCGATGATGCGGTCGTGCAGCGAGATCGGGACAATCATCAGAGAATGTATTTCCCAGAGCTTGGCGTAGCGGGTAAGCACGTCCGGGTCGTTCTGGGCGTCGGCCGTGATGAACGGCTTACGGCTGAGGAAGGTGCGCACCGAGGCGGAGGCGTGGTTGCTGACCGGGATGCTGTAGAGCATGCGCTCCGAATCCGGGATGCCGTACGAACCGGGGCTCACCACCAACTCGCCTTTGGCGTCGTCGAAAAGCAGGCAGGCCACCACGTCGGCCTCCACCATCTTGGCCACGATATTGAGGATGGCCCCGCAGCCGTTCTGAGAGTCGTTGCCGCCGGGGCCGGTGACCTTGGTAACCACCTCGTAAAGAGCCTTGCGCTCGCGGGCGCGCTGGATCAGGCGCGAGCCCGCCACGTCCAGTTCCTTCACCACCGCATTCACCTCGTTCTTCAGGTGGTCGGTCTCCTTCTTGAGCGTGAAGATCTTGTCCGAGACCTTGGAGATGGAGGAAAGCTGCAGCGCCACGAAGCGCAGGTAGGGCTGGGCGGCGTCGAACGAGGAAGGAACGGGCGCTCCGAAAACTATCAGCCGCTCCGGGGCCCCGCCGGCGGGTTTGAACGGGCACATCAGCGCGGACTTCACGTCGAAAACGGAGAACAGCTCTTCCATCCCGTGGTAGTCGCCGGCGCGCACGTCGTCGAAGCGCAGCAGCTCGCCCTCGGCGGAGCTGCGGTCGAAAGCGCTCCATTTGTAGGCGGTGAGCAGCTTGGGCTCCACCTTGAAATGCTTGAGGTAGTTCACAAGCTTCCACTGGCCCTCGCCCTTTTCGAAGAGCAGCATGGAACTGTCCGGGAAAGCCTTATGCAGTTTTATCAGGTAATAATTGGTGATATCGCCGTAATGCTCCGGCTGCTCCGGGGCGTAGGCGCGCTCCATGGTCTCGCGGGTAAAGGAGGTGAAGTCGGCAAAGGACTTCTGGGAAGAGCGCAGGCGGCTCTCCATCGGCAGCACGTGCCTGAATTTAAGGTGCCAGTAAGCGGCGAAAGCGCCCGCGGCGCCCAGCACTCCCGCACCCAGAAGTTCGTTAACCATTCATCACACCAGGTCCATCAGGATTTTAGCGTAGGCGGCCTTGGATTTAAGTTTTTCCAGAGGCAGCCAGGCGCCCTTGACCGAGAAACTGTCCATGATCTTGAAAGTGAGGTGGCGGAATTCGGCTTCCTGCGCGCCCATGGCCGAGCTGGGCTGCGGGCCCAGGACGATGGCGCCGTTGACGTTGCGCTCGCTGGCCAGGTTTCCGATCTTGAAAGGGATGCCGTAAAGTTCGTCGGAGTTGTATTCCTCCATGAACACCTGGCTCCACTCGGTGTTAAGCCCCAGTTCCCGGGCGCGCTCGTGCAGCGAATAAAGCGCGAACTTCGCCTCTCGCTGCATGCCCTTCGGATAGAAGATCCCCCACTTGAACCAGGTGTCCTTTACGGACGGCTGCCAGGAAGCGGCCAGCGAGGCGTCTTCTTCGGTAACCGCCCCCGCGACGGAGGTTTCGCCGAAACCCAGCAACATATCCAGCAACTGGGCGTGGCTGGAACTGTTCATGGCGTTCACCACGAACTTCTCCAGTTTCTTCATATCTTCGAGCGTATCGATGGCCTCGCCGAAAGGCATAAGCTCCCGCACGAAAATGGCGTTGAGTTCGTCTTCGGAAAGTTTCACCTCCATCCCCTGTACGAGCTGGTTCAGAATGGACTTGTACGTCTGCGCGTTGGGGATCTTCAGGTCCACCATCCAGCCCTGCGTGAACTGGAAGCCCACCGAGTCCTCCAAGCCCGCCAGCGATTTTGGAGGGAAGACGGAGGAGACTACGATCTGCTTGTTCTTCGCCACGAAGTCGTTCAGCCATTTCGAGATATATTTCTTGTTGGCCTCGGAGAGCATCAGCAGGTGCACGTCGTCTATGATCAGCACCTTCACCTTGGAGAACATCTCCTCCAGGCGGGCCATTCCGCCTTCCTTTATGGCCATCTCCACGCCCTTGGAGAACTTTATGCCGTCTGTGACGAATATACTGCTCTGGCCTAGCGCCGCTGAAAGCCCGTAGGAGATGGAATTAATGAAATGCGTCTTGCCGGTGCCCGGAGGCCCGAACAGCAGCAGCGGGTTATAGATAACGCCGGGGTTCTCCACCACCGCCATGGCCGCCGCGTGCGCGAACCGGTTATGGGAACCGGCGATCAGCGTCTGGAAACTGTAAGTGGGAATGAGCGGCAGTTCCATGGACCAGCGGCTTTTCGTCCTGGCGGAAACGGAGGCGGCGGCAGGCGCGGGCGCTTGCGCGGGAGCCGCCTTCTCGGGAACGGGCTCTTCGCGCTTGGTCCGGGTAGAGATGGAGGGAACGCTCATGCCCTGATGCGAGGGTTGCGAAGGCGGCGGAACGGCAGGCGCGGGGCGCGGCGCGGGCTCCGGCGCGGGACGCGGCGCGGGCTCCGGCGCGGGCTCCGGCGCGGGACGCGGCGCGGGCTCCGGCGCGGGACGCGGCGCGGGCTCCGGCGCGGGCTCCGGTTTGAATTTAGGTTTGGGGGCCTCGAAGGGAACGGGCTCGGCGGCGAAGGGATCTTCCGCCTCGGCGGCCGCGGCGGGAGCCGCAGGGGCGCTGAGTTCCGCGGCGACGACCTTTAGTTTCTTCATCGTCTCTATCTCGAGTTCGGACAGGTAGATGATGAAGTCGAATTCGCCGGAAGTCTTTTCCGGGCGCGAGCAGACGCTGCCGAGCTTCTTGACGATCAGGAAGATATCCTTCATCTCGCCCTTGATCAGGAGCTTATGGCGGCCGGGGTTTTTATCGTTCGGCGCCGGGGCTACGTCCCACTTTTTTATCATACGCGAAGTATCAGGTCCGAGACCAGGTCCAGCGCGGCGGAATGGCTGAAACTGGCGGAGTCATAATGCCTGAAGAAACCGCCGGAAGAAGTGAAGACGTTCTCCACTTCGTAAATTTTCTCCTGGGGGATGGCCCCCACGCAGACCAGCCCGATGGCGCCGGCGTCCGAGGCCATCTGAAGGATGTAGTTGGCGTTCATGTCGGAAGCGCATTCCTTCACCCCGGCGCGACGGATGAACATCGGCTTGGCGGCGGATTTAAGGCAGATCGCGTCCAGCTCGGCCAGGACCGCGGCGCAGAAGCCTTTTTCTTCCGGCGCGTACAGGAACATCACGGCGCGCACGCGCTCCGCAGGTATCCCTTCCGGCGTCTGCTTCACGGCCAAGGCGTCGAAATCCCCCGACTGGGAACGGTGGGTACTCCCGGGGGCCGAACCGGCGTCGTAAACCACGGTCTTGTCCGCGTCGCCCGCGGCGGCGGGCGGCGGAACCACCAAAGTTTCTCCTCCAGAATCGGACGCGGGCTGGGAGGACATGAAAGCGTTGGCAGGCTCCAGCACCAGGCCCTGGCCTGCGTCCTCCTGCGGTTTTTCCTCGGCGGGCCGGCCTACGCTGAGTTCCATCTCCCGGGGGGCTTCCGCCTGCGCGGCCGGTTCAGGCTGCGCTTCGGGCTGCGGCGCGGGCTGGAACTGCTGGGTGCTCCCGGCTTCGGACAGAGCGTCAAGTTCTATCCCGCCCGTCTGCGGGGCGGGTTCGGGCTGCGGTTCCGAAGCTGCCTGGGCTAAGTCCATTTCTCCGGGCGTTTCCTGACGGGTCGCGACCTCGGGCTGCGCTTCCGGTCCGGCGTTAGAGGCTTCCGGCTCGATAGTAAGACCTTCAAAACCGTTCCCGGGAGCCGCCGCCGGCTCAACGGGAGCCGCGGCTTCCGGGACTATTTCCTCAGCGGGCTTTTCCTGCTTTTCTTCAGGCTTGTTCTCCATCTCCCCCCCCTGCTCCCCCGCGGCCTTAAGCTGCCGCTCGAATTCGGCCAGCTCGTCCATGGACGGCTCTTCTTTCAAAGCTTCCGGCTCGGGCGACTGTTCCTGGACCGGCTCCGCGGCCGGCTCCACGGAGGGCTCGGGCGCGGGCCTGCCCAGGATCTCGTCCTGGGAAAGCTGCATGAGCGCGTCTATATCGGGCACGCCGAAATCGCGGGTAACCTCGTATCCGCCGCGGGGCTTAAGTTCGGCGGCCGGCTGCTCGGGCTCGGGTTCCCCGACTGGCGCTTCCGGCTGCTGAAGCGAAAGGTCCGGAGTCTCGGGGGAAACGGCGTCGGAGGGAATAAACCCGGCTTCGGGCGTCTTCTCCTCCGACATGGGGGAAACGGGAAGAACGGGGATCTCGGGAGCGGGCTCCGGCGCGGCAGCCTGCGGTTCCTGGGAAAGCGCGGGGGCGGCTTCCTGCGGCTTCTGCTCCGCGTCCTCGCCGAACATAAAATCGCCCAGGCTCTGCGGCACCAGGCCGCCGGTTTCCGGCTGCTTGACCGCTTCGGCCTGCTTGGCGAAAGATTCTATCACAAGCGGTTCGTCCGCTGCGGGTTTCTCTTCGGGCGCGGAGGCCCCTTCCGGCAGGCCGGAGAGGTTCTCCAGCACAACGGTTTTCTCGGGATTGAAAACAGGGAGCGGGGTTTCTACTTCAGGCGCGGGAGAGGCCGTTTCGGCCGCTTTTTCCTCGGCGGCGGGGGCTGCTTCCTGCGCCGGCGCCGGCACTTCGGCGGCGGGCTTGGGAGCGGGTTCGGGGGCGGCGAATTCCACCGGCTTTATTTCGGGCATCCTTATGCCGTCCAGGATGGAGGGCATCTTGTTCAGCAGGCCGTTCAGGTCGGAGAGGATCTCGTCTATGGATTCTTTCTTTTTGCCGTCTTTGCTGTCCATTAAAAGCCCCCGTGCCTTTATAAGTATATACGCGCGTTACTTTTTAATTATAGCAAGTTGTTTGCGCAAGATTAAGGCCATTTTTGCCCTTTCGGCCAGATCCGGGTCCCCCCCTCGGGCAGCGGCGGCCAGGAAGGGGCCGGTTTCAGGGTCGAAAGCATAGGCGAGGCAGGCGAAAGCTTCGCTCTTTAGCTCAGGGTCGGCGCCTGAAGCCAGTTCTACAAGGTGGCGGCCGCCCGCCGCGCTGCCAAGGCGCGCCAGGCCGCAGGCGGCGTAAAGCCTGGCCCCGGAAGAAGGATCGGAGCGGAGGGTATCCAGCATTTCCCTGCTGAAGTCCTCTATGCCGGCCGCTGAAGCCAGAAAAAGTCCGGCGGCAGTAAGCTCCGCATCGCGCGTGGCTACAAGGCCGGAGGACACTTTGCGTATTTCTTCCAGGTATGGGGCTACCGGGAAACCGGCTGCGGCCGATAAGCCGGCCTGGAGCGCCGCCGACCGGCGCGCGATGCGTCTGCCGGAGGTGGCGGCTTCGAGCAGGGCAGAGAACAGCACTTTCGCCTCTGCCGGGTCTTCGGAAGTACGGGCCCAATTTCCGGCGAGCTTGGCCGCGGCTGAGGCCACCCGGTCGTCGGGGCAGGCGAGCAGCGGCGCTACGCGGACACGGTCGGCGGAAGGGAGGAAACGCAGGCTGCCCATCCTGTCCAGGGCGTAGAGCGTGCCGTCGTAACTGAAGGAGGCTTCGTCGGAGAAAGGTGTGTCGGCCGAAACGCGCGGCGGCGGCTTGGCAACGCTGGAAGTTATGAAGTAAACCGCGCCGCAGGCCAGCAGCACCAGGCCGGCCGCCAGCAGCAGGTTCGATTCGGTGGGGGATTGTTTAACCTCCGTCTCTACGGGAACGGCGGTTATGTCCCTGGCGCAGATCCCGCATTTCTGATCCTGGTCCGGGTTTCCGTAGCCGCAGGAGGGGCAGGGTTTCATGCGGTTTCGGCCAGGCAGACGCCGTCGCGCGCGGCGGTTATCCGGCAGCGGAGGAGAGCCCCGGATTTATGAGGGCCGGTAAGTTCGAGGTTGACGAAGTTGGAGGCCAGCGCCAGCGCGCGGCCTTCTTTGTTCTTCAGGACCAGCGCGATGGTTTCCCCGCCCAGCATGGAGGCGGCGTAAGCGGCGCGCAGTTCTCCGTCGAGCGCGCGCAGCGCGGCGGAGCGGGCGGAGACTATTTTAGGGGAAAGGGCTTTGAGCGCGGCGGCCCGGGTGCCGGGCCTGGCGGAGAAGCTGAACACGTGCAGGCCGGAGAGGGCTATTTCGCGCACGAACTTGAGCGCGGCGGCGAAGTCCTCGTCGGTTTCGGTGGGGTAGCCGGCTATAATGTCGGCGTAGATGCCCACGCCGGGGAACTGGGCGCGGAGCTGTTCCACCTTGGCTTTGTATGTTTCGGTATCGTAGGGGCGGCCCATGGCTTTCAGCACGGGGTCGGCGCCGGCCTGGAGCGGCAGGTGGAAATAATCGCAGAACTTGGGCCCGGCGGCCTTGAGGACTTTGAGCAGCGTGGGAGTAAGTTCGCCGGACTCTATGGAGGAGAAGCGCACGCGAAAGTTCCCGTCGAGCGCGAAGATCTTTTCCATCAGGTCGGCCAGGGTGGCGCCGGTCTTTTTGCAGTTATAGATGCCTAAGCGGGTGCCGCAGAGAACTATTTCGGAGAAGCCGGACTCGACGAGGTGTTTTACTTCGGCTACTGCAGTTTCCAATGGCTTGGATTTCAGTTCGCTCCTGGCGAGGTTGACCAGGCAGTAGGCGCACTTGAGGTTGCAGCCGTCCTGCACTTTTATGAAGGCTCGGGCTTTGCCGTGAAACTTGGTTACCGAGAAGAAGTCGCCCGACGGCGCGGAGCCGCAGAGCTGGGACGGGATGTTCTCTTTGTCTTTATTGGAGAAGAGGGTGGCGTGCGGGGCGGCGGCGAGGATCTTGCCGGGCTCGAGCGTGGCCAGGCAGCCGGTTACGGCTATGGCGGCCTTGGGGTTGGCTGCGGCTGTCTTCCTGATAAAGGCTATGCAGTCCCGGTCGGCCTTGGCGGTGACGGAGCAGGTGTTCACCACGACGAGATCGGCCAGTTCGGGCTCGTCCGCGGTCTTGTGTCCGAGCGCCGCGAACTTCTCGCGGAGGCTCTCGCTCTCCACCTGGTTCACCCTGCATCCCACAGTCTTAAAATAAACTTTCACACTTATATTTTAACACTTATAGAAGCCCTGCATCTTGAATGAAGAACCGCAGGATGTGAAGTCGGGGGCGGCCAGCTGGGCCGGAACGCAAAACCGGAGTCTCGCACACCGTGCTCGCCCTTCGCTGTCTCGGCCCTCGCGCTTACGTAAGCTCGGGCCTCCAACGCGTTTTGCTAACCCGGTCCCCCCGTCCGCCCCCTCCACGCAAGCATCAATTGACTAACAGTGGGAATCGTATTGATTATATATACAATCGGTTTTGTCACTTTTATTCAAATAACTCAATTAAATCTTCCAGAATTCGTCCGGCAACGGTCACGTCATACTTTTCGTCGAATCCGTTTTCCTGTAATAACTGTGCTGCCACTTCCCGCATACGCTCAGCCTCATCCTCAGAAAGAGTTAACTCAACAGTCTTCTTTCCAGAAAAAGAATGAGCTTCTTTAAGACGTAAACGCAAAACCTCAGGGAAGCGTTCTTGCCTGAGCATGTACTCAATTTGTTCAGTATTAAATTTCAGCTGCATGATAAAAATATAAGTTGATGCGCCTTACTTTTTGGCGGCTTTCTGGATGAGGACGGCGGTTTTTTTCATTTCTTTGCGGTAGGAGGGGCCGGTGGCGGCCCAGCAGATGGTCTCGACGCGGAAAGGCAGGTCCGCCGCCTTGAAAGCGGCTTCCAGCTTTTCAAGCCGGGCCGCCGTTATCGGCGTGTCCGACATTACGACGAGGTCCAGATAGTGATGCGCCTTGGAACTGCCCGACGCGCGCGAGCCGTAAACCAGCACGTCGAACTCCGGCACGTTGAGCTTCAGAATGGTCTTCACCTTCTTCAAAAGAACCGGTTTCAGATCGATCATAGGATGAATAGCTTCCCCTCCCAGTATTTTCGCAGAGTAGGACCCGCAAGTCAACTAAAATAAGAGCCAAAACTGGAGGGCCGCCGAGGGTATGGGTTCGGCGGGCCCTCGCGCAGGCCGAGGCTTGCGTAAGCGCCGAGGCCGAGCGGGAGCGCGGCCACGGTGTGGCCGATAGCGTGCCCGACGGGCCCATACCCTCGGCAGCCCGACTGGACCTGCGGGGTTTTCACAATAAAATTAGAAAGGGCCGGCTTTGGAGCCGGCCCTTTCGGAACGTCGAGACCTACAGACCGACTACTTCTTGGACTTCTGGAGGGTGACGCTGGTTTTTTTGATCTCTTTGCGGAAGCTGCTGCCGGTGGAGGCCCAGCAGATGGTCTCGACGCGGAACGGAAGGCCCGCGCCGGCGAAATCGGCGGTAAGCTTCTCCATGCGGGGCGCGCCCAGCGGCTTGTCCGTCATGATCGCAAGATCCAGATAGGAATAGGTCTTGGAAGTGCCGTCGGCCCGGGAGCCGTATACGAGCACTTCGTACTCGGGCACATTGCCCGAAAGCACTTTTTTCACTTTGCTGAGGTAAGCGGGTTTAAGGTCTATCATAGGTTTCTCCAGGAAGTTAAGCAGAGCTTCTCTATATGTTTTACCATTTATCCCCCCCGCCATGCCAAGAACAACGGCCAAACGCCCTGTAACATTGGGCAAGTCCTATAAAAATAAAACCGCCGCGGGCCTGCTAAGACCGCGGCGGAATGCAAAATCAACGTCTAACCCAGCCGCGTCAGCAGCGCCGAAGTCGCCGCAAGACAAGCCGACTCAGCCCGCAGCGTGTACAGACCCAAATTCATAAAGACAGTGCTCTTGGAAGCCGCGAACTCCAGCTCCCCCCTGGTAAACCCGCCCTCCGGCCCCACAAAAAGATTTATGTCGGCCTGGCCCGCCAGCCCTTTGGCGGCCTCGTCGGGGGACAGCCCGTCCGCCGAAGCGAACACCGCCTGGCCGATAGCCAGCAGGTCGTCCAGCTTTTCCGGCTTGCGCAGCGCCGGCAGCCGCCCCCGCCCGCACTGCTTCGCGGCCGAGAGGACGATCTGGTTCAGCCGCCCCTCGCGCCGTTCCCAGTCGCTGAACAGGTCGAACTGTACCCGCGAGGCCATCACCGGCTGGAACACGTCCACCCCCGCCTCCGTGCAATGCTCAAGAATATCCTCCAGCGCCGGCCTGGCCACCACCGCGAAACAAAGCGTGAGCCTGGTCTTGTATTCCGGGCTGGGGAGCTTTTCTTTTATCGCGCCGGTAACGGCGTCGGAGGTGACCGACTTGATCACCGCGCGGTAGCGGGCACCCCGCCCGTCGAAGATCTCGATCTCGTCGCCGACCCGGGCGCGCGCCGCCTTGGCTATATGGTTGGCCTCGTCCGGCCCGGCGAAGAAGTTTTCGCCGCGCATGTTCTCGGCTGGGATGAAGTATTGGGGCATTATGCTAGCCTAATATTTTCTTAAAAAAGCCTTTGTCCTTCTCTTCCTCGGGGGGCGCCTCGTGGCCCGCCAGCGCCGCCAGTTCGGAGAACAGCTCGCGCTGGCGCGGAGTCAGGTCATGCGGCACTTCCAGCTTCACCTTTACCAGCAGGTCGCCGCGGTTCTTGCCCGCGTTGATGGGCATACCCTGCCCGCTCACGCGGAACACCTTGCCGTGCTGCGTCCCCTGCGGGATCTTGATCTTGATGCGGCCGCCCTCGATCACCGGCACTTCCACCTCGCCGCCCAGGGCCGCCTGCCACACCGCCACCTGAGCCTCGTAGACCAGGTCGCGGCCTTCGCGCGCGAAATGGGGATGGTGCTTCAGGCTCACCTGGATGTACAGGTCTCCGGAATCCCCCCCGCGCATGCCCGCGTCGCCGCCGCCGGAAACGCGCAGCACCGCACCTTCCTCCACGCCGGCCGGGATCTTGACGTTGATAGTGGCGTTCTTCTTCTGCCGGCCCTGGCCGTTGCAGGCCTTGCACGGTGAAGTGATCACCTCGCCCTGGCCGCCGCACTCGGGGCAGGCCTGGCTGAAAGCGAAGAACCCCTGCGAATACTGCACGCGGCCCGCGCCGCGGCAGGCCGGGCATTTCCGTATGCCGGTCTTGCCCCGCGCGCCGGTGCCTTCGCACTCCTGGCACACTTCGGTGCGCTCGAAATTCACGGGCACCTTAACGCCGGTAAAAGCTTCTTCCAGCGTTATGGACGCCTCGTACTTGAGGTCGGCGCCGCGCCGGGTGCGCGGCCTGCCGCCGCGCTCGCCGCCGCCCTGCGTGAAGATGTTCTCGAACAGGTCGCCGAACATGTCGCCCAGGTCCGCGCCCTGGAAACCGCCGCCGAAGCCGCCGCGGCCGCCGGCGCCGGCCTTAAGGCCTTCCGCTCCGTACTGGTCGTAGATCTGGCGCTTCTCGGGGGTGGAGAGCACTTCGTAGGCTTCGTTTATCTCTTTAAAGACGGATTCGGATTCGCTGTTGCCCTGGTTGCGGTCCGGATGGTGCTTGAGCGCCAGCCTGCGGTAGGCGGTCTTGATCTCGTCGGGACTGGCGTTCCGGGCCACGCCGAGCGTGCGGTAATAATCGTTTGTTGCCATAGGTTAATTAAAAGCGGTTTGCAGCCTGCGTATAGGGATAGTATATCGTATTAGACGGGCGCAGGAAAGCGGAGAGGGCAGCGTACAGGATCTTATTAAGACCTCGATACGCTGCCCCTCCCCCGTTACAGGTTACTTCTTCTTTTCGTCCACCACTTCCGCGTCGACCACGTCGTCCTTGCCGCCCGTGGACGCTTTCGCGCCTTCGGGAGCGGGACCCGCGCCCGCAGCGCCGGGATTGGCCTTGGCCTGGGAGGCTTTGTATACGGCCTCGCCCAGCTTCTGGGAGACCTCGATCAGGGCTTCCTTGGCCTTCTTGATCTTCTCAACGTCGTCGCCTTTCAGCGCTTCCTTCATCTCGCCGAGGGAGCGGTCCACGGCCAGGCGCTCGTCGGGGGAGATCTTGTCCCCGTGTTCCTTCAGGGCCTTCTCCGTGGTGTAGAGGACGGTGTCGGCCTCGTTCTTGGCTTCCACCTTTTCCTTGTATTTCTTGTCGGCGTCGGAGAACTGCTCCGCCTGCTTCACGAACTTGTCGATGTCCTCTTTGGACAGCTTGTTCGGGGCGCTGATGGTGATATGCTGCGCCTTGCCGGTGCCCAGGTCCTTGGCGTGCACCTGCAGGATGCCGTTGGCGTCGATGTCGAACGTCACCTCGATCTGCGGCACGCCGCGGGGCGCGGGAGGGATGCCGTCCAGGTCGAACTTGCCCAGCGACACGTTGTCGCCGGCCATCGCGCGCTCGCCCTGCAGCACGTGGATGGTGACGGCGGGCTGGCTGTCGGCCGCGGTGGAGAACACCTGCGACTTCTTGGCCGGGATCGTGGTATTCTTGTCGATCAGCTTGGTCATCACGGAGCCCAGGGTCTCGATGCCCAGGGACAGCGGGGTAACGTCCAGGAGCAGCACGTCCTTAACGTCGCCGGTGAGAACGGCGGCCTGCACGGCGGCGCCGGAAGCCACGCACTCCATCGGGTCCACGCCGTGCTCGATCTTCTTGCCCACGAAGTCCTCGATGAACTTCTGCACGATCGGCATGCGGGTGGGGCCGCCCACCAGGATGATGCGGCTGATGTCGGAAGTCTTCAGCTTCGCGTCGGCGAGCGCGGTATCAATGGATTTCTGGCAGCGCTTCACGATGGAATCCACCAGGGACTCCAGGCGGGCGCGGCTGAGCTTGAGCGCCATGTGCTTGGGGCCGGTGGCGTCGGCGGAGATGAACGGCAGGTTGATCTCGGTCTCCATGGTGGTGGAGAGCTCGATCTTGGCCTTCTCGGCCGCCTCCTTGATGCGCTGCGTGGCGGTGGCGTCCTTGGTCAGGTCGATGCCATTGTCCTTGCGGAACTCGCCGGCGATGAACTCGACCAGGGCCTTGTCCATGTCGGTGCCGCCCAACTGCGTGTCGCCGGAGGTGGAGATCACGTCGAACGTGCCCTCCTTGCCCAGCTCCATGATGGTCACGTCGAGCGTGCCGCCGCCCAGGTCGAACACCATGATCTTCTGGTCCTTGCCCTCTTTATCTATGCCGTAGGCCAGCGCGGCCGCGGTGGGCTCGTTCACCAGGCGGACCACTTCGAGGCCGGCGATGGTGCCGGCGTCCTTGGTGGCCTGGCGCTGGTTGTCGTTGAAGTAGGCCGGCACGGTGATCACGGCTTTCTCCACTTTCTCGCCCAGGAAAGCTTCGGCGTCGCGCTTAACTTTCTGCAGCAGGAAGGCCGCCAGCTGCGGCGGGGTGAATTCCTTGCCGGAGATGTGGTACTTGAAGTCGGTGCCCATCTTGCGCTTGAACGCGGAGATGGTGCCGTCGGGGTTGGCCACGGCCTGCCTGCGGGCGGGCTCGCCCACCAGCATCTGGCCGTCTTTGGCGAAGGCCACGTACGAAGGGAAAGCTTTGCCGCCCAGCGTGGTGCCTTCGGCGGACGGGATGATGGTGACTTTGCCGCCTTCCATCACGGCCGCCGCGGTATTAGAAGTTCCAAGGTCTATTCCTATTATCTTTGCCATGTTAGTTGTTCCTCCAAATTAAGTTGCTGAAATTCAATCTTCCGCCGCTTCTTCCTGCTTTTCCGCCGCCGGTTTCTCTTCCGCCTGCGGCGCCGGGGCCGCTTTCTTCTTGGCTATCTTCACCCGGGCCGGGCGCAGGATCTTGTCCCCGTAGTAAAAGCCCTTCTGCAGCTCCTCCGTCACCAGCCCGTCGTTCTCGTCGGTGCCGTCCACCACGCCCAGGATCTCCGAGGCCATAGGGTCGTAGGGCTTGCCCACCGGCTCCATAGGGCGGATGCCCTCGCTCTCGAACACCTTGGTGAACTCTTTGAAGATCATCTCCAGGCCCTTCAGTACGTCTTCGCTGCCGCCGCCTTCCTTGTTATTGTTGATGTGCAGGTGCGCGGCCAGCAGCAGGTCGTACAGCGGCATCAGCTTCATCAGGATCTCGGCCTTGCCCCACTTTATCAGTTCGGGCTTCTCTTTCTCAACGCGCTTGCGGTAATTCTCGAAATCGGCCTGCAGTCGCAGCAGCTGGCTGTAATACTCGGCGCACTGCTTCTTGTTCTTCTCCAGTTCCCCGACGGCGGCCTCCGCCTTCTGCGCCTCTTCGCCGCAGACGCATTCCGTGGCTTCAGGCTTCCCGTCTTCCTTGTGTTTTTTTTCCTCTTTATGGTTCTTCATAGCGGTCATTCTTCGAAGTCTATCTTCTCCCATTCGCCCAGCATGTCCTCCATCATGGAGCTTACCGTGTCCACCAGGGAGATCATGCGCGGGTACTCCATGCGCTTGTAGCCGAGTATCCCTACCAGCCCCACCGCCTTGTCGTTGATGCAGTAGTAGCTGGAAACCAGGCTGAAATTCTTGAACTCTTTAAGGCTGTTCTCGGAGCCGATGGTGACGTCCACCACGTGGCGCTTGCCCGGCACGGCGACGGCCTTGGTTTTGGTGGCGCAGTCCCGCAGGCGCTCGCGGAGCAGGCCGGAAAACCGGTCCTTCTCCTCAAGCAGGCGCGCGACGTTCCGCAGGTCTTCCATGTTGCCCGCTTCCAGGTTGGAATAAATGCGGCTGAGCCCTTCCAGGTACAGCGCGTCTTCGCTTTTTGAGAGTCCCCGGAAGTATTCCACTAATTTCCGGAGCAGCTCTTCAAGGCCTTTGTTCCGCTCCTGGGCCAGGAACTCTTTAAAGATCACCTGGGGGATGTCGGAAATCGGCAGGTCGCGCAGGCGGCGGTTCAGGCGCATCGAAAGAACTTTCACGGCGCCCTTGTCGGCGGGATGGTCCAGCGTGAAGGCGGCGTGCTTGATCAGGCCGGAATGCGCGAACATCACCGACAGCACGCTCTTGGGGCCCATGCTGAGCAGGTCCAGGCGCTTCACGCTGTCCAGGTCCATGTCGGCGCTCATCACGAAGCCTGCCCACTTGGACATATCGGCCAGCATTTTGGAGGTGTTCTTAAGGAAGCCGTCCAGCTGTTCTTCGCGGCGGTCGTACTCCCGCTCCATGCGGTCCTTCTCGCTGGCCGCCAGGCGCTGCATCTTAAGGATATTGTCCACGTAGGCGCGGTAGCCTTTGTCGGAAGGAATGCGCCCGCCGGAGGTGTGCGGCTGGTACAGGTAGCCGCCGTCTTCAAGTTCCTTTAATATATTCCTTACTGTAGCGCTCGAAACGTTGAACCGGCCCTCTTCGGCGATCAGTTCGGAACTTACGGGGCGGCCGGTGCTGACGTAGTTGTAAACCACCCAGTTAAGGATCTTCTCTTTCCTGTCCTGCGCTACTTCCGGTTTCAGAACCCTCATATCCCGTCGTGTCCTTTTAAATTAGCACTCGTATTACCAGTTTGCTAAAAATATTATACACCTTGGTTTTATAATTGTCAACACCACCCCCCCGACTGCTAAAATAGCCCTCCGCCAGCGGGCATGACTATGGTCAAAGGAGAAAAACGGAGTTCGTGCTACACTATCTGCAGGGTAAGGCAAAATAATTTTCGGAGGAAAGTACAGATGAAAATATCAGCCGCGATCTCAGCCTGCCTCCTGTGCGCAGGCCCCGCCGCCGCGCAGTGGGCCCCCGAAGTGAACTTTGAGAAACTCGCCGCCGTAGAGATCGCAGCGCCTTCCAAGGCAGCCCCCCGCGACGGCATCAACTACTCCGGCGCCGAAGAGCTCCTTATCATGGAGTTCGACATCACCGGCATAACCCTGGACGTCCCCGAATCGGAAGTCATCCGCCAGGGCAGCTACTACAGCAACGCTTTCTGTTTCGAACACGCCCTCCGCCTGGCCCTTGCCGACATCCTCGATAATTATAAGAATCCCAAGGGCCCGCTGGCGCGGACCCTCGCGCAGCTCGGCGCGTCGAATACCCCCTCCAAGTCCGAACTCAAGACCGCACGCCAGAAAGTGATGGCCCAGCTCAACGACCGGGACTCGATGATCTCCCTGTTACGCCCTTACGCCGCCAACCAGCCGGCCAACGGCGAGACCGTAGAGCAGAACTGGATCCTCTTCACCCGCCTTGCCGGCAGGTCCTACTGGACCGTGATAGACCGCTCCGGCCGGAACCCCGCTTACACCTACTCCATCGACTAAATAAAAGGGGACAGGCTACTTTATTTTAAAATAAAGTAGCCTGTCCCCTTTTTCTTTTATATCTTCAGCATCCGCCTTATCCCCCAGTCCAGCACACTGTCGGGCAGCAGCCACTTAAGGAATATAATAAAAGACGCTTGGAACGGAACCGGGTAGCGCGCGGCCGGGCTGTCGGCGCGCAGGGCTTTAAGTATTTTACCGGCCACCACTTCCGGCCCGGGAGCGCCTTTCCGGTAGCCTGCCCGGAACTTTTCCGTTATGCGCTTCACCAGCGGCCCGTAAACCCCGGAACCGGAATATTTTTCCAGGTTCACCATGGCCGTATTGTCCCACTCGGTCCTGATGGGCCCCGGCTCTATAAGGATGACCTTTATACCGAACTGGGCGACCTCAAGGCGGAGCGCGTCGGAGTAGGCCTCCACCGCGTGCTTGCTGGCGTGGTACCAGCCGCCGGTGGGGGTGGTGATCTTGCCGGCTATGGACGAAATATTAACTATGCGCCCGCTCCCCTGCGCGCGCATATGCGGCAGCGCCAGCTGGGTCAGCCGCGCCAGGCCGAACACGTTCACCTCGAACTGCCGCCTGGCCTCCGCCAGCGGCACGTCCTCTACTGCCCCGTGCGCCCCGTAGCCGGCGTTGTTGATCAGGATGTCCAGCCTGCCCTCGTTCTTCAGGACCAGGTCCACGGCGCGCCTAAGCGAATCCTCGTCGGTCACGTCCAGCGCCAGCACCTTCGCCCCCAGCGCCTCGAGCCCCTTCATCTTCTCCACGCGCCGCGCCCCGGCGTAAACCTTGTACCCGTTCTTCAGCAGCAGCTCCGCCGCGGCATACCCTATCCCCGCCGAAGCCCCGGTAATTAAAACTATGTTTTTCATATATCCTTCGTACGATAACCGCGCACTACCTCGCGGCTTTTATTGTAATATTTAGGCATGAAAGACGAAGATCCTTCGCTGCCGCCGGGCTCTTTCGAGGAGAAGTTCATAAGGAGCGGCGGGCACGGCGGGCAGAACGTGAACAAGGTGGCCACCACCGTGCAGCTGCGTTTTTTCCCTCGCCTGTCCGGGCTGCCCTGGGCCGTGCAGGAAAGGCTCAAAGCCCTTGCCGGCTCCAAGCTTACCGCCGAAGGCGACATCATCCTCATCGCCAGCGAATACCGCAGCCAGGAGCAGAACCGCCAGGCCGTCCGCGCGCGCCTCTTGGAACTCCTGGCCCGCGCCGCGCGACCGCCCAAGCACCGGCACGCCACCCGCCCTTCCTACGGCTCCAGGCAGCGCCGCCTTGAAAGCAAGAAGCGCCGGTCCGGGATAAAACGGGACCGGCGCGACGGCAGCTTCGACTGACCTTTTACTTGCCGCAGTACCGCTGGTTCAGCTGCTTTTCAAGCGGCTCAAGGGCCAGGTCCCTTTCCAGCAGCCCCCAAAAAGTTATTCTTTCCTCGCTCAGCGCGTACTCCACCGCCAGGCGGTACTCGTAATCGCGCATCGCGCTTCCCTCGGCGAACGTCTTGCCGCAGATCTCGGACGGCATACGCTCGCCGGTGCCTCCGATCAGCCCGGAGTAGCCGCGCAGCATCCAATCGCTGAGCATCAGGTAAGAGAGCGGCCGCATCCTGCGCCGGATCAGCTCGCGCGCGGCCGCGCCGGCCAGCACCGCGCTGAAATGCCTGGTCTCGTCTATGGAAGCCGCCGGGATAATATCCTTGTCCAGGTCCGCCGGGGCTATAAAGATATGACCGTTCAGCGGGTTAACGCAGGCGTTGCGGTCCTTGCAGAAGGGCGTAAAGAAGGCGTAGTCGCGGGCCCCGGTGGCCAGGTACACGTCGAACTTTGCCGACGGGTCGTTGAATTCGGAAGTCGCCAGCCTGTCCTTGGCCATAACGATAACCCGGGCCGCGTCGCCCTGAAGCGGTTCGGAAGAATGCAGGGTGAAGTTATCGAAGGGGGCGCTCTCCCCGTAATATAGGCCGGGCTTCCACTGCAGCAGCGCGTACGCGCCCGCCGCCAGCAGCAGCAGCATAAAAAACAGCTTCTTCATGCTCCCCCCTTTCCCGCGGCGTTTTACTGCCGCAGGAACAAGTCCTTGGTAACGTTGTACTTTCCGGACAGCCAGTCCACCACCTCGCGCGCCGCCTGGGCTGTATCGTTCTCGCGGGCTTCCAGGAAAGCGGCGTAATCCGTCTTAAGCGATTCCTTCTCGTCGTCGGTAAGCCCGTCCAGGCCCTTGTCGGCGAAGGCCGGCAGGTCGCGCTCCAGCAGCAGCGCCATTTCGTGGCAGGTCACCATGTCCGCGGCTCGACGGAAGGCCTTTTCGGGATTATAAGCCGCGCCCTGTTCGTTGCTCTGTTTAAGCGTGAGCAGCACGATCTTCGAAAGCGCGGCCTGGTTCATCGGGTTTACGGCGTGGCCCCCGAGACATTCGGCCATCCCGGCGGGGCGCCCGGTAAAGGGCTTAAGGTGCAGGAACTTGCACATCTTGGGCCCGTCGTTAACGGGGTAATTGTCCCAGAGCAGGGGCTTCCTGCCCAGTTTTTCGGCCGCGGATTTCAGCTGAGCCTCGGTGTAAGATCTGGAGCAGACCTCTTCGCCGGTCCAGAACATGCCGACCTTCTTATCCAAGCCGGAGTTCAACTGGGCAAAATACCCCTCAGGCATCTTTCCGAAAAGCTTCTCGAGCACCGGGTCGTTGGAATAATAGGTGGGGCAGAACACGAACTGTTTGGCGTTGGACCGCGTAACTATCCAGTTCACCACCTCGATCTGGCGCTCGGCCAGGTTGGGCAGGTCGCCCTTCATGTCGTCCATCAGGATGCAGAACTTATCCACGCCGATCCTGTTGAACACGTCGATCCTGGCCTGCAGCAACTTCTTCACTTCGATATCGAAAGGGGCCAGGTAGATCTCGTAGGGGCTAAAGCCCACGCCGAATTCGATGCCGGCGGAATGGCACTGTCCGGCCAGCTTGGCCAGCTTCTCCTCGATCGCCTTGGGCATGGGTTCGCGCCATTTCTTGCGCAGGAACACGTCGGCTTTAGGCGCGTAGATGTAAAAAGAAAAACCCTGCTTCCGGAGGAAGGCCGCATAGTCGGCACGTTCGCCCCAGCTCCACTGCTCGCCGTAAAAACCTTCTATCACGCCTGTCGGACTTTTCATGTATTGTACCCTCCGGGGGTTAACGTACTATTTCCATGCCGTCGTAATCAAGCCAGTCCAGCGCGAGCGGGCTCACGATGGCGTTGGCGGGGACCTTTACGGTCTTCATTCCGGGCTTGCAAAGCCCGCGCATCTCCCGGTCGCTCAAAAAAACCTTCTTTTTGAGCTCGGGCACTTTCCTGGGCGCAGCCGGGCGCGCGCCCGGCTTCCGGGTTAGGTGTTCCATTATGATATCTTCCAGCGCGCCCTTGGAAAGCATAGTACTGCGGACGGCGGACGGCGTTCACGCCGGCGGCGCTGTCCCCTGTGCCTCGCTTACGCTTTTACCGAGATCTTGGCCAGGTATTTATCCAGTTCGTCGGCGGGGCGGGGTATAACGTGCATGCCCACCAGCTCGCCCACTTTCTGGGCGGAGGCCGCGCCGGCCTCCACGGCGGCGCGCACGGCGCCCACTTCGCCCACGCAAAGGGTGGTAACGTAGCCGGAGCCGATCTTCTCGTAGCCCAGCAGGCGAACTTTGGCGGCCTTGCTCATGGCGTCCGAGGCTTCGATCATGCCGATGAAACCTTTGGTCTCGATCATTCCCAACGCTTCTTTAGGTTCTGACATAATAACTCCTTGTTAGTCGCTAAATTAGTACTGCCCTTTCGCCGCTTCACCGCCGGAAACTATGGCTATGCTGGCGCTGGTGCCCAGACGGTTGGCGCCGGCCTTGATCATGGCCGCGGCCACCTCGGCGTTCTTGATGCCGCCGGAGGCTTTAACGCCCATCTCGGGGCCCACGGTCTGGCGCATCAGGGCAACGTCCTCGGGCGTGGCGCCGCCGGTGCCGAAACCGGTGGAAGTTTTCACAAAGTCGGCCTGGGCGAGCTTCGACATCTTGCACGCGCGGACCTTCTCGTCGTTGGTAAGGTAGGAGGTTTCGAGGATAACCTTGAGGAGCTTGCCGCGGGTGGCCTCGCGCACGGCCTTGATATCGTCGAGCGCCAGCTGGTCGTTGCCGGATTTGAGCGCGCCGATATTGATCACCATGTCTATCTCTTCGGCGCCGTTGGCTATGGCGTCGCGGGCCTCGATCGCCTTGACGGTGGGCGTGGTGGAGCCCAGCGGGAAGCCGATCACGGTGCAGACCTTAACGCCGCTGCCGCGGAGGAGCCGGGCGGACATGGCCACGTAGCCGGGATTAACGCAGACCGAGGCGAAATGGTACTTGCGGGCCTCTTCGCAGAGTTTGCCTATCTCTTCCTGCGTGGCGTTGGCCTTAAGCAGGGTGTGGTCGATCATGCCGGCGATAGAGGAGCTCTGCTCGTTCGGGTTGCAGAAGGTCACGCGGTCCACGCTGGCTTTCACCTGCTGGGCCGTATAGTTGGTGAGCGGGTTGCAGTTCTGGCAAGAGGAACTGCAGGTATTCTCCTCCAGGCGGCAATCCCCCTGGCCGGTGCAGGCTTTTTTGCCTTCGGCGGGCTTGTTCACCAGCGGGTGCTGGAACACTTTCCCCGCGGAACCGATGCTTACGGAATCGCCCAGGGTCTGCTTGGGGGCGGGCTGGCCGCCGGCCTTCATTATTTTCGCAACTTCCGCCGCGATCTTCTTTATATCTTCGTCGTTCATATTATTTATCCTTTGCGGTAATGTGCACTTTGTCCACTATGCCCGCTATCACGGTGCGCACCGGCGCCTTGGAGTTCTTCAAAATTTTGCGGGCCGAGCCGCCCTCGTCCACGATCAGCACGGTATCGCCGGGGCCCGCGCCCTGACCGGCGTCCAGGGCCAGCGTGGCCTCGCCGGTCAGTTTGTCCTTGTCCAGGCTGTTCACGGCCTTCACCAGCAGCATGGTGGCGTTCTTCAGCCCCGGATGCTTGCGGGTGGCCCAGACGTTGCCGACAACTTTAGCTATGTACATAAATTTCCAGCCGCTACGCGCGGATATTCTTACCGTCGATAATGCCCACTATGGCGGCGTCGACCGGCGGCAGCGGGGTGTTCACCGCGGTTTCCCCCTCCCAGTTTTCGAACGCCACGATGGCCTCGCGCGAGGCCACGAAGAAAACGGTCTCGCCGGCGCCCGCGCCCACGGTATCCCCGGCCACTATCGGGTCGCCGTAAGGCTTATCCGTTTCCCAGTCCAGCGGCTGGATGAGCAGCAGCGTTTTCTGGTCCATGCCGCAGCACTGGCTGGAGCAGAAAACCCGTCCGATGACCTTGGCCTGTTTCATGTTATTCTCAGCAACAGCGCTGTTCCATCGCCGTTATTTTATCCAGGCGCTTCTGGTACTTGCCGCCTTCGAAAGGGGTATTCAGCCAGACCTTAAGCATCTCCTCGAGCGCCAGCTCGCCGTGCGTCTTGCCGCCCAGGCACAGCACGTTGCAGTCCTCGTGCGCCGCGGCGAAGCGGGCCGAGATGGTGTCGTAGGCGGCCACGGCGCGGATGCCGTGCACCTTGTTGGCGGCCAGCGGCATGGCGCCGTTGAAGCCGTCCACCAGCACGGCGCGGTCGAACTCCTTGCGGCGCACGGCCTCGCTCACCAGCAGCGCTATATCCGGGAAGTCCACCGGGGCGGTGGAGTAGCAGCCGAAGTCGGCCACTTCATGCCCCAGCCCCTGCAGGAACTTCTTGATCCTTTCCTTGGCTTCGAAACCCGCGTGGTCTGCGCCTATGACTAATCTCATAAAGGTTCTCCTGAAAAGTTATTAGTTCGCACTCACATTATCGCTTCGCGGATATGCGCGTGCGCCTGGGGGAGCACGATGCGGCCGATCACCGCGTCCTCGCCGATGGCCTTCACGCCGGCGGAAACGGCCGTGCGCACCGCGCCCGGCTCCCCGGTCACTACGAAGTAGCCCTTCCCGCCTATGCCCTTGCCGGTATTAACTTCCACCATGTGCACGGCCGCGGCCTTGGCCGCGGCGTCGGCGGCGAACAGCGCGGGCAGGGCCTCTTTGGTCTCCACTATGCCCACGGCCTCGATATTCTCTATCTTAACTTTCTTGTTCAGCGCGGCCGCCACCCCGGCGTGGACGGTGCGGATGATATGGCGCCCGATCAGGGCGTTCCCGGCTGTTTCCGCGCCTTTCGCCAGGGAGGATTCCACCTCGCCCAGCGGCCCGGACACGACGATCAGATATTTGCCTTTGGAAATAGCCTGGTGCATTTCCGGGGTTACCCCGGCGGCCTTGCACATGGCGTCCAGCGTCTCTATGCCTTTCGCTATGGAAGAGGTTTCGATCAAGCCTATGGCGATGTTTGCCTGCATAATTTCTCCTTACGCTATCCTGAGATCTCCGACCACGCTGCACTGCAGCGGGCGCGCGAAATGGCTGGTCTTGGTGATGCCGTCGCCGGTGGGCGTGCCGATGGACATGGAGGCGTAGCCCTCGCCCAGGCCCAGGCCGTGCAGCGTGCATGCGTTCTTCACGAAGATCGAGCAGGCCATGCGGCGGCTCATCTTAGTGAGGTTGTGCACGTTGGTGGAATACATTCCGGCGGTGTGGTGATGTTCCCACTCTAATTTGTAAGCCAGTTCTATAGCCTCGTCCACGCTCCGGGCGGTGGTCACCGGCAGCACGGGCATCAGCTGTTCGCTGATCACAAAGGGGTGGTCGTTGGGCGCTTCGAACCAGAGCACGCGGATGTCGTCGGAAATATTCAGGCCGATGGCCTTGGCGATCACCGACGGGTTCTTGCCTATATATTTGCGGTTGACCTTGGGCTCTTTGCCGGGCTCCAGGATGATCTCCTTGGTAAGCCGGTCGGCCTGCTCGCGGCTTAGCTCGTAGGCGCGGTTGTCGGAGCGCATGGCTTCCAGGAAGCGGGCGCGCGCGGCCTCCACCACTATCACTTCTTTCTCGGCGATGCAGAGCACGTTGTTGTCGAAGCCGCAGCCGTAGATGATCTCGCGGGCGCAGTTCGGGAAATCGGCCGTCTCGTCCACAACTATGGGCGGGTTGCCGGGGCCGGCGGCTATGGTCTTGCAGGCCTTGCCGGCGGTCATCGCCACCTTAACTATGGCGGGGCCGCCGGTAACTATGTTCATGCGGCCTTTCGGGTGGCCTAAAAGCTGTTTGGTGATGTCGGGCGTGGGATTGGCCATCGTAACCACCAGGTTGGCCGGGCCGCCCGCCGCTACGATCGCCTTGTCCAGGACGCGCACGGCGTCCGCCACGCAGCCCTTGGCGGCGGGGTGCGGCGAGAACACCACGGAGTTGCCCGCGGAAAGGATGCCGATGGCGTTGCTGATGATGGTGGCCACGGCGTTGGTGGAAGGGGTGATGGAGGCTACCACGCCGAAAGGCGCGTATTCGACAAGGGTCATGCCCTTGTCGCCGGTGTAGGAAACCGAGCGCAGGTCTTCCACGCCGGGCGTACCGTCAGCCACTACCATGTTCTTAAGAACCTTGTCCTCGACGCGGCCCATGCCGGTCTCGGCCACGGCCAGCTCCGCCCAGCGGCGGGCGTTGGCCCGGGAGGCCGCGCGCATGGCCTCGATGATCTTGCCGCGCGCGCCCAGGCCCAGTTCCTGGAAAGCCGGCTGCGCCAGCTCGGCGGCGTTCACGGCGTCGTCCACGCTCTCGAATACCGGGCCGCCGGAAACTCCGGCGCCGATATCGGAGGTACCGAGGCTTTTTACGACCTCGGAGACGATCTTTTTAAGGTCTTCTTCGCTGATGGGCATAAATTCTCCGCTCTAAAGAGATCCCCGCCCGGCGGGGGTCAGTCGGTCATCTTGCCGACGGATTTCTTGAACACCACCTTGCCATCCTTCTCGATAGTGTCCACTATGGCGAAAACAGTGCAGTCCACCGGCGTGCTCTCGGTCTTGGTCGTCTGGCGAGCGCTCGAGCCCTGCACCAGCAGCACCAGTTCGCCGGTGCCGGCGCCCACGGCGTCCACGCCCACGATGGGGTTGCCGCGCGGCTTGTCGTCCAGGCCCACCGGCTGCACCATCAGCAGTTTGGTCCCCACAAGTTTATCGTCTTTGCGGGTGCACACCACGTTACCCACTACTCGTGCGAATAGCATGATTCCTCCACTACGGAAAGGGGCAGGGGCTTAGGAAGCCCCTTTCCCCTTAAAGTCCGGATTACTTGCGCTTGGCTTCGGCGATGGGCAGTTTGCCTTCAAGGTCGCCGTGAGGCTGCGGTATTACGTGCACGCTCACCAGCTCGCCCACTTTCTGGGCGGCGGCGGCGCCGGAGTCGCAGGCGGCGCGGCAGGCTGCTACTTCACCCCTGAAAAGGATGGTGACCAGGCCCGAGCCTATCTTTTCGTAGCCGACGATCTTCACGTTGGCCGCTTTCACGGCGGCGTCGGCGGCTTCCACGCAGGCCACGAGGCCCTTGGTTTCTATCATTCCGAGTGCTTCCATAGTATCCTCCTAGTAGAACTCTTAAAAACATTCACATTGATGAACAGGATATACAGGATTAAAAACAGAAATGCGGATCCTGTCCATCCTGGTCATCCATGTTCGATCTTTCACACGATGTACGCCTTGTCGCCGTTCTTCATGCCGGCGGCGTTGGCTTCTTCCACGTCGAGGTGCAGTTCCAGCGCGAACTGGTCCGACACGCGGCACAGCACGCGCGAGTAGATGGCCTCGCGCTCGGTGCCCTTGCCGCAGAGCACTCGCACTTCCTGGCCGTCCTTCACCTTGAAAGCCTCGGCTTCCCTGGTGAGGAAATGAATATGGCGCTTAGACAGGATCACGCCTTTCGTGAGGACCACGGTCCCCTTGGGCCCCACCAGCTTGATGCCGGGGGTATTCTCCAACTTGCCGGAATCCCGGATCGGGGGCTCGATGCCCAGCTTGCGCGCGTCGGCCGCGGACACTTCCACCTGGCTGTATTTCCGGTACGGGCCGATCATCCGCACGCCCTTGATGGTCCCCTTCGGGCCCTCCAGGTCGAACAGTTCGTTGCAGGCGTACTGGCCGGGCTGCTTTACGGGCTTGAGCTGCGTATCGTCGCAATCGGCGCCGAACAGGGTCTTGAAGTCCTCTTTGGTCAGGTGGATATGGCGGTTGGAAATGCCCACCGGTATCGGCATATTGGAGCGCTCCTCGCGGAGCTTTATATCGTCGACCATTTCTTTAACGAGTTTTTCGTCCATGGTAGTTTTCCTTTGTAGTTTATCTTGCGAGCACGGGCTGAAAATGGATCACGCGCAGGAACTTGTCGGCCTTGAGGCTTTCCCCGCCCACCAGCGCGCCGTCGATGTCCGGCTGGGACATAAGCTCGTCCACGTTGTCGGCCTTCACCGAGCCGCCGTACAGCACGCGCACGGCTTCAGCGTAGGGCTTGCCGTAGATGCGCTCCATCTGCTTGCGCACGAAAACGTGGGCGTCCTGCGCCTGGTCGGGGGTGGCGGTCTTGCCGGTGCCGATGGCCCACACGGGCTCGTAAGCGATAACCACCTTTGCGGCCTCGGCGGCGGTGATGCCGGCGAAGGCGCCGTTGAGCTGGGTCTCCAGCACGCGGTAGGTCTTCTGGCTCTCGCGCTCTTCCAGCGTCTCGCCGATGCAGAGCACCGGGATAAGGTTGGCCTTTATGGCGGCCTTCATCTTCTTGTTGATCATCTCGTCGGTCTCCAGGAACACCTTGCGGCGCTCGGAGTGGCCGATGATGGCCGCGGTGCAGCCCGCGTCTATCAGCTGCGAAGGGGAGACCGCGCCGGTGAAGGCGCCCTTTTCCTCCCAGGCTACGTCCTGGGAAGAAAGGATAATTTTGGAACCGGCCAGCACGGCCTTTACGGCGTGCAGGTTGGTAAAAGTGGGAGCCAGCAGCACGTCGTGCTTCAGGTCGGGGCTAAGGCCTTTCCTTATGGCGGCGGCGAGGTCCGCGGCCTCCTTGGAAGTCATATGCATTTTCCAGTTGCCTGCCATCATCGGGGTTCTCTTGGTTGAAGCCATGGTGAAGTCTCCTTAAATTAGTTAAAAATATTATACAAATCTTCGGGTTTATTATGCCGTCAAGGGAAAAACCTTTACGTTTGGCGCTGGGCGGCGTGGGGGCCGGAACGCAAAACACGGGGTCGCGAACACCGTTCGCGCCCCTCCTCACTCGGCCTTCGCGCTTACGTAAGCTCAGGCCTCCGTGAGGGTTTTGCTTATCCGGCCCCCACGCCGACCATCGCAGGTTCACACCTTGACGTATATCTTCTAAACCCGAAAATTTGTTTTTAGATAGTCCTTTGCTACTGAAAAAAGTGTAACATTATGTTTTATTGCAAATGTTTGTGCCCCGCTAGAGAAATCATATAAAGTCGCAAGAATTGCATCCTTAGCCTCTGGCCAAGAGGCGCGTACCCCAACAAGTTCCCTAATGGCCGCTACGCCAACACTACCTGAATATCGTTTACACTGGACAATCGATATTTGGTTATTCCTTCTCAAAATTAAGTCTACACCCCCATCCTTAGTCTGCGGGGTGAATTCAACACTGAATCCTTGTTCCTGATAAATTGCAGCTACAGCACGCTCAAACTCAACTCCACTAAGTTTGGACCACCAGCTAATGTCACTCATGCTTTGAAGCATTTTACTCTCAAGAGATTTACGAAGGCGACTTTTTGCCTCCATTACCAATCGTATTAGAGTTGGGCTTCCTGTGGTCTTAGTAAGAAGGATAATAATTACTCCGAGGGAAACCGACGCCACAACAGGCCACCAACCCCAAGAACCTGCCATAAAAATTAATATAAAAGCCACATAGAACAAGCCATACCCAAATGGGTGCCCATCTGAATATTTAACATATTTCCTCTCCGCCTCATTTAATACTTGAGAGGGACAGACATCAATTCTACATTCAAGTGGAGCATTTGGGTCTGAGGACTTTTGTGGGAACCTGCTTTCGTCCCATGTTTGGAGTATTTTAACGTGGCCTTTGTCGACCTCAACTTCTATTTTATATGGTGTGCGCCGAAGAGCAGTTTTGTAATTAACCTTATGAGATCCCTTTCCTAAAAAGGTTAAATTACTGCTAAGTTGTATATAGTCTCCACCACCTATAGCAGCGATTAGTTTACCCGAACTTTCATAACGGTAGACTGGATATATTTCAATCATTTCAGAGTCAGAAGTCAGATAGTGATTGAGTCTGCGAGAAAAACTCCGCGGGCGACGCGGGGACCGGATTAGCAAAACCCTCACGGAGGCCGAGGCTTGCGCAAGCGACGAGGCCGAGTGAGGAGGGGCGCGAACGGTGTTCGCGACCCCGTGTTTTGCGTTCCGGTCCCCGTGGCGCCCGCGGCAAATATGTGATAACTACCCCCAGTGGCGAGTAACTTCTAAAACTAGATCAGCTCCCGCAGCAGTTCCTGGCGGGGCTGGGGTATTACGACTTTTTCCACCAGCAGGCCTTTCTTGGCCACCACGGCGGCGCCGGCCGCCACGGCGGTTTCGGCCGCGCCCACGGACCCGGTCAGGGTCACGAAGGCCTTGCCGCCCAGGGCCATGGCCAGGCGGATCTCCATCAGCTTCACCGGCGCGGCTTTCACGGCGGCGTCGGCGGCCTCGATAAGGGCGGAGATGGAAAAAGCTTCTATGATGCCGAGGGACTCCAGAGTGTCCACCACGGTGGTGCCCTCGATGGCCGGGAAGACCTCGGGATGGATATTGGGGATAACGAAGCTGTCCACCAGCGCGTGCGCGGCCTTGGCCGCTCCGGCCTCCACCGCGGCGCTTACGTCGCCCACGTCGCCGGCGGCCATCACGATGTACTTGCCCGGGCACACGGAGCGCGCCAGGATCAGTTTCACGTTCGCGGTCTTCAGCATGGCGTCGGCCGCTTCCATGCCCTTGGCCACGCTGGAAAGTTCAACCCCGCCTATTGCGTTCAGCATAAATTCAGTCCGCCTGTATTTCCACGTATTTTTCGTTGACCTTCGTCACGGTGCCGGCGATGCTCGCGTGCACCGGGCAGCCCAGCTTGTCGGCGGGAACGTCCCCCACCACCGCGCCTTTCTGCACGCGCTGCCCTTCTTTTACAGCGGGCGCGCAGGGCGAGCCGATGTGCTGGCTCATTAAAATTCTGACCTTGGAAGGTTTATAGTTCACTTCGGTCCAGGGCGCGTCCTTGCTGTAGTCCGTCAGCCCCAGCCGCTGCACCAGTTTGGACACCGGCACCTTGCGGAATTCCCGCACGGGGTGCGCCTTGGGCGCGCCGCCCTTGTTCAGCCCGGAATTCTTGAAGCCCATCTTAAGTTCCCGCAGGTCGGACTTGGCCGCCACGCAGGCCTCGCGCGGGTTCAGCCCCTCGGGGCAGGAATAAAGGGAGCAAAGCGAACATTCGCAGCAGAGCAGGGCATACTGGCTGTGCAGCTTGTGCTCCGGCCCGGCGGAGAAAAGCTGGCTGCGCATCACGCGGTGCGGCTGCACGTTGTGCCCCAGCAGGTAGCGCGGGCAGAACTCGGTGCAGAAAGAGCACTGGTCGCAGGCGGAGCGGTTGATGCGGGAGAATACCGGGCGGCCCAGGGCTTTCTTAACGATAAGGGGATGGTTCTTCGGGAGGACTATGATGCCGGCCGAGGCCTTGGTGACCGGCGCGCTAAAATCCGTGGCAACCTTACCCATCATCGGGCCGCCGTCGATATAAGCGGGTTCCTTCACGGTGAAACCGCCGGCGAGCTCAACGGCCTCCGCCCAGGTTATTCCCACGGGCACTTTAAAGGTGGCGGGCTTTTTAACGGCGCCGGCGATGGTGATGAATTTTTCGGTCACGGGCACGCCGCGGAAGGCGGCGTTGTAAAGGGTCTCCACGTTGCTGACCACGCAGCCCACGTCCAGCGGGATCCCCCCCGGCGGCACTATACGGCCGGTGGCCTCGTAGACCAGGCACTGCTCGTCGCCGGCGGGATAATAGTCCCCCATCTTCAGCACGGTGATATTCTTGCGGCTTTTAGCTATCTCTTCCAGGCGCGGGATGATCTTCTCGTGCTTCTTCTTGATGCAGAGCATGCCCTTTTCGGCGCCCACGGCCCGCATCAGCAGTTCCAGCCCGTCGAAGACCTTGGCCGGGAAATACTCCAGGATCTTCTGGTCTTTCTTCAGCAGCGGCTCGCACTCGGCCGCGTTCACCAGGGCGTACCCGGCCCTGCCCTGCGCTTTAACGTAGGACGGGAAACCCGCGCCGCCGGCTCCCACTACTCCGGCGCTGCGCAGGTCCCTGCTGAATTCGGCTGAGAAGTCTGACATTCAGTTTATAGTTATTTGGCGGTTACCAGGCGCTTCTTCACCGCGGAGGAGAGCCGCTTGATGCCCTCGTCTATCTGCGTCGGGGTGGCGAAAGAGAAGTTAAGGCGCATGGTGTTCTTGCCCGAGCCGTCCGAATGGAAAGCGGAGCCGATCACGTAGGCCACGTTCTCCTTCAGCGCGTCCTGGAACATGTCGTCGGCGCTCATGCCCTCCGGCAGGCGCACCCACAGGAACAGGCCGCCTTCCGGGTTGGTCCAGGTGACGCCCTCGGGCATGTACTTCTCCAGCGCGGCCACCATGGTGTTCTTCTTCACGCGGTAATCTTTCTTGATCACTTCGATATGCTTCTCGAAGTAGCCGCTGCGCAGGAACTCGGCGGCGATCAGCTGGTTCAGGCTGGAGGAGCAGAGGTCCAGCGACTGCTTGAGGATCTCCATCTTCTTGATGATCTGGGGGTGGCCCAGGATGATGCCCAGGCGCAGGCCGGGGGCGAAGGTCTTGGAGAAGGTGAACAGCGAGATGATGTTGTCGGTCTTGTGCGTCTCCTGGTCCAGGCGGTACAGCATCTTGGGGGCGGTCCCTTCGAAGCGGATCTGGCGGTAAGGGGAGTCCTCGATCACGGCCACGTTGTACTTCTCGGAGAGCTCGATGATCTTGGTCCGCTTCTCGGCGGAAAGGGTGACGCCGCTGGGGTTCTGGAAATCGGGCACCAGGTACAGGAACTTGTAGTGCTCGTCCTGGCTCTTGAGCCAGGCGAGTTTCTCTTCCAGCTCCACGGTGCTGATGCCGTCGTCCTCGAGCTTTACGCCGATGAACTCCGCGCCGTAGGAGCGGAACACCTGCAGCGCGCCCATGTAGCTGGGCTTCTCCACCAGCACGGGGTCGGAGGCGTCGATGAAAAGGCGGCCGACCATGTCCAGCGCCTGCTGGCTGGCCGTGGTGATGATGAGGTTCTCGGGCTTGGCGTCCACGCCCTCGTGCTTCTTCAGGAACTTTATGAATTCTTCCTTCAGTTCGGGCAGCCCGTCGGTGGGGCCGTACTGCAGGGCTATCTTGCCCTTCTTGGCCATGATCTCTTTCACGGTATCGGCCACGAAGTCGTAGGGGAAATTGTCGGGGGAAGGCAGGCCGCCGGCGAAGGAGATGATGCCGGGGACGTTGGTGGTCTTCAGAAGTTCGCGTATTACGGAAGCTTTGGTGCGTCTGGGGGCGGTGGCGATATTCTTCGCGATGTCGATCATAAGTTCCTCCGCTGCTTGGTTTGGGCTCTTAGAGGCATGGCCTTGGAAATGGCGCCGCCTTAAGGCCGGTAACGCTATAAGTAATTTACTCAATTAGAGAAGTCAATTCAAGGAAAAAGATTTTTTATTTTACGGCATCCGCGGGCCCCGAGCGGGCGGAGAAATAATCCAGGCTTTCCTTGTAGTAATCCCTGCGGCTTTGGTCCTTCTCGGCGCCGTATTTCTTAGCGAAATAAGCGACCGCCTTCGGGTAAGTCTTGTCCCTGAGCGGGACAAGGTCCTCCGGAAAGGGCCTTTTGGTGGCCAGGCAGGCCTTTTCCAGCGCTTTCAGGTGCTGGCTCAGCAATTCCAGGCCCATCTTCTTCGAATTGTCGCGGATAAAAGAGGCGGTCTCCAGCACGGCCACCGCGCCCTTGGTCTTAAGGGCCTCCAGCGCCTCGGCGGGCAGGCCGGAACCGGCGGAATTCGCGTCCGCCACGGCCAGACAGTCCAGCGCCAGCGGGTAATTCTTCTCCTCCAGGGCAATGCCCCCCACGAAGGCCAGGGCGTCGGCGCTGAAAGCCGGCCAGCGGCTGGCGTAAAAATCCTTAAGGAAACGGGCGTATTCCTCTTCCTGGGCCTTAAGCCGCTCCAGCGAGGTGGTTTCCCCCTTGAGCCCCTTAAGGTCGCCAGAGGCGTAAGCCAGGATCCTGGAATCCTCCACCCCGTTCCTGCGCTCGGTCTCGGCTTTCTCCAGGCTTACGTACCCGCCCACCCCCTCCTCGTAGTACCGGCGTATCTTTTCCTTGTACCGTTCCGGGTCCAGCGAGAGGGTGAAGTAGCTGCCGAAGACGTTGGCCGTGTAGAGGTCGGTGTAGGCGCCCCGGATAAAATCCTTAAGCAGCTTCGGAGCGGCCTTCATGCGCTCGTGCACGTACATATCCTCGGTGAGGTAGGCTTCGTACTCGAACTCCAGCGGGTTGGCCCCGGCGTCCCTGCGGTACTCCGGGTAGAGGTAGCACTGCTCCGCGTGCACCAGCTCGTGCAGATAGACGGGATTGGCGTACTTCACCAGCTCCGCGCGCACCTTCCTGTTGTCCCAGAGCACCTCCACAACCTGGGGGTCCTTGAAGCCCCTGGCGGCGAAGAATTTCAGGATGAACCGGGAGTTGAAATAGACGGCGTTGGCGGCGGGGTCGAACCAGGCCAGGCAATCCGAGGGGTCGCGCCGCACCAGCACTTTAAGCGCCGCGTAGCCGGGGCCGGCTTTTTTGAGCCTGCCCAGCAGTTCGCGCCCGGCGGCGGCGGAACTGAGTTCCGCCTCGAACTCTTTTTTGAGCTTGGCGCTCAGCTGCGCGTCGTGCGGGTAGGCCAGGACCGCGGACGGGACCAGGGCCAGCGCCAGCGCGAAGAGCAGCGTTTTCATCGATAGTATTATAAGAATTGACAAAGGAGACGGCAATGTATAATATTAAAGGAAGGTTTTAATGATTTAGTTCTGGAGGACATCATGTCTGAACACAGAGGCGGGGAAATAGTCGGAGCGTTCGTGGTCGGCGGCCTTATCGGCGCGGCCCTCGGCATCCTGTTCGCGCCCAAGGCCGGGAAAGAAACCCGCGCCGAGCTCGGCGAATGGATGGAAGAGACCAAGGAAAAAGCCAAAGAGAAGATAGAAAAGCTGGAAGCTGAAATAAAGCACCGCAAAGACCAGCTGATGAAGCACGTCAACTAAGAAGTCTGACCGCTCCATAAAAAAACCCCGCGGCAGTCCGCGGGGTTTTTCTTTTGCCGTCAGCGCCTTACTTGGGAGCGGGCGCCCTCGAGAATTTAGGTTCCAGCGGGGACATGAACCACCCCAGCGTGAAAGTGGAGATAGTCCCGATGACGATGATCCAGCTCCAGCCGATGGGCGCCAGCCCCTTCTCGGAAAGGTACAGGATCAGCCCGGCCAGCGCCGCGCTGATGAACATGGCCAGCACGTTGGAGCGGTTGCCCGGGCGTTTGGTCATCAGCCCCAGCAGGAACACGCCGAGCAGCGAGCCCGCGGTCACGCCGTTCACCTTGAAAGCCAGCCACAGCATGCGCCCGGACCCGGCCGCGCAGAGCCAGGCTATGCCGGCCAGCAGGATGCCGAACCCCACCACGCTCAGACGCGAAACGAACAGGTAATGCTTCTCCTCCGCCGTCTTGTTTATCAGCGGCCTGTAGATATCCGTGATGAAAGAAGAGGACAGCGAACTGAGCGGCGAGTCGATGCTGGCCAGCACCACCGCCGCCAGCACCAGGCCTTTCAGGCCGGCGGGCAGCACGTAGATGGTGAAGTGGGACAGGATCTTGTCGGCGTTAGCCGGCAGCGGCATGGCCGGGTTCTGCTTGTAGAACACGAACAGCAGCGTGCCTATCCCCAGGTAAAGCGCGGTCAGCGGGACGCTGGCGAAAATGGTGGCGATCAGCGTCTTCTGGCTCTCGCGCCGCGTCTCCAGCGTGAGCAGGCGCTGCATCAGTTCCTGGTCCGTGCCGAAAGAGGCCATGGAGCCGAACACGCCGTTGAGCACCGCGCCCCACAGCACGTTAGGGTTCTTCAGGTCCCAGCCGAAGTTGAAGATGGAGAGTTTCCCCGCCTCGCTCGCCGTATGCCAGGCGCCCGCGAAGCCGCCGTCGATGTGCATAACCAGGAAGGCGGCCACCGCGCCGCCGGCCAGGTAAAAGGTAATGGTCTCGAAAGTGCCGGTCCACATCACGGCCTTGATGCCGCCGAAGCCTATGAAAATGATACTGACAACCGTGAAGAAGCCGATGGTGTTGGCCAGCGGCCAGCCCATGATCACCGACACCGCCAGCGAAGCCGCGTACAGCCGCACGCCCGAAGCGAACAGGCGGGTGACGAAGAAGAACGCGGAGCCGGCGTACTGCGTCTCGGCCCCGAAGCGGTGCTTCAGGAATTCGTAGATGGTGGTGCAGTTGAACTTGTAGAAGGCCGGGATGAAGAAGAAAGCGATGAAGATCCTGGCGAGCGCCGAGCCGATGAAGAACTGCATGTACTGCCAGTTCTCGGTGAAGCCGATCGGCGGGATGCCCACGATGGTCATCGCGCTGATCTCGGTGGCCACGAAGGAAAGCGTGCCGACCCAGACCGGGGTTTTCCGGTTGCCCAGGAAGTAATCCTTCGTATCCGTTTCCTCACGGCCTTTAAAGTAGGAGATCACGAAAAGGGCGGCGACGGCTATGCCGAGTATGGCGTAATCCACCGGCATGAGCCCTGTTATTTTTTCAAAAGCGGCTGCTTCGTTCATAGTTGGTCCTCAAGCTTAACCGGCATGGTCCCGCCGGCTTTTACGTTCCCGCAAAGTACGCGCGCGGCGGCGCGCTGGAAGTCTTCGAGAGCGCTGAAGGCGCACAGCGCGGCCGACGGCCGGGGCGAAAGGCCGTTAAGCACGAAAGGGCTGCCGAAGGCCAGGACCGCGGAAGAAGCGGCGCCCGCGACGGCGGCCTCCAGCGCGGCTTTTTCCTCCGCGCCCATATTGATGCTGCCGGTGCCCGCGCGCGGCCTGGAGAAAACCCCGGCGGCAAGCCGCATGCCGCAGCCCGGCTGGAAAGGCTCCACGCGGATCCCCAGCCGGACAAGTTCTTCCGCGAAAGCGGCGCCTTTCCAGTCTTCCCGGCGGGTAAGCGGCTCCAGGTAGCCCACGGTTTCGCCGGGCTTGAGCGCGAAAGCGCCTTCGCCGCGCGCCCAGGCCAGGCAGGCCGGCGCGGCCTCGGAGTTGAAAGCAAGGTGTTCCGGGCAGCGAACGACCGCCAAGGGGGGCGGCGAGGAACGGGAAAGGGAAAGTTTGCGGGCGAAAGCGTCCTGCCGGGCCAGCGCGGCCTCCACCGCCGCCGCGTTTATGAGCCCGTCGTTGGCGGCGCGGACCAGCGCTTCGTGCAGGGCTGAAGGGTCCTCAGGGTACAGCAGGATATCCGCCCCGGCCTGGAAAGCTTTCACTCCGGCGCGGCCCTCGTCCGAAATGGCTTTCATGTTGAGCGCGTCCGTCAGCACCAGGCCGTTATAGCGCAGTTTTTTCCTTAGCAGCCCGTCTATTATTTCCCTCGAAAAAGAAGCCGGGGAGTTCTCGTCGTATGCGGGCAGCAGCAGGTGGCCCGCCATCACGGCGTCCGCCCTGGCGGCGAGCTCCGCGAAAGGGACCAGGTCGTCCCGCTCCAGGTCGTGCCTGCTTTTTTCCAGTACGGGGAGCGCCAGGTGGGAATCGGCCGCGGTGGCGCCGTGGCCGGGAAAATGTTTAAGGCAGGAGAGCGCGCCCTGCGAACTGACTCCGGACAGATAGGCCCCGGCCAGGCGCGACACCAGCCGGCGGTCCTCGCCGTAGGCCCGCACGTTCACTATCGGGTTGTCGGGGCGGGAGGCCAGGTCCACCACCGGCGCGAAGATCCAGTCCACGCCGAGCGCCTTGGCCTCCAGCGCGGTAATTTCCCCCTTGCGCCGGGCCAGCGCCTCGGAGCCGGAGGCGCCTATGGCCATGTTGGAAGGCAGTTCGGTGGCGCCTGAGACCCACTGGCCGGCGCCGTTCTCGTAATCGGAAGCTATGACAAGGGGAGTTTCGGAAGCGGCCTTGAGCAGGCGGGAGGTTTCGTACACTTCGGAAGCCTTGCCGCCGTAAAAACAGAAGCCGCCCACGCCGAGCTTCACCAGCGCCAGCGCCTGCTCCGGGTCGGTGCGGCCGAACCTGAATTCCGGGTAGATCAGCCGGGCGAGCTTGCGGGAATTCAATTCTTTTTCCTTTTCGCGGCGCGGGCCTTTTCGCCTTTCTTTATCTTCGCCCACTCCGTCAGGACCTGAGCGGGCGTCTTCAGCTTGCCCCGCAGTTTTTCCCCGCCGAAAACGTGCGGGTGGCGGCGCACCATCTTGGAGTTGACGGTTCGGATCACGTCGCCCAGCGTGAAGAGCCCTTCCCGGCGGGCCAGCGCGCTGTGGAACACCACCTGCAGCAGCACGTCGCCCAGCTCTTCCTTCAAATTATTCCAGTCCTTCCTGCGCACGGCCTGCGCGGCCTCGCCGGACTCTTCCTTCAGGTATTTTATCAGCGTGGAATGTGTCTGCCGGCGGTCCCAGGGGCAGCCGCCCGGGGAAAGGAGAATATCCATTATTTTGGCCAGCGAAGCCAGGCTGGAGCTGCGCGCCAGGCGGGCGCCTTTCTGTTTCATTTTTTTCATCGTTGTTTACAGACCTTTTAATAAGACTTTTAAAAGTATATAATTTTACGGTTAGATTCCAAAAAATCCCAGCGGAGGGCGCATGCCGGAAACCACCACGCAGACCGAAGGCTTGCACAAGGTACTGGACAAAGGTTTTGTTAAGCTCGTGGAATTCATGGGCGGGGACCAGCGGGCGGTGGAATCCGCCAGGGTCTCGTTCGGCTCGGTCTCCAAAGGCGAGACGGCGGACAGGAAGCTCATCGAGTACCTGCTGGCCAACGGCCACCTTAGCCCCTTCGAACATTCCGTTTTCCAGTTCCACATCAAGTGCCCCATCTTCGTGGCGCGCCAGTGGATGCGCCACCGCATCGCCTCATATAACGAGATCTCCGCCCGCTACACCGAGGTGCACGACGAGTTCTATATGCCCGAAGCCTTCCGCGGCCAGGACCGCGCGAACAAGCAGGGCTCGGTGTCCGCGTCCGCGCTGGAGCAGGAGAAGATGCTAGCCATCTACGACAAGGCCATTAAAGCCTCCTTCGCCGCCTACAAAGAACTCCTCGACGCCGGCGCCGCCAGGGAAATGGCCCGCCTGGTGCTGCCGGTGGCGCAATACACCCAGTTCTACTGGAGCGTCAACGCCAGGAGCCTGCTGAACTTCATCGACCTGCGCACCCACGAGCACGCCCAGTTCGAGATCCGGCAGTACGCCGACGCCATCCGCGGCATCTTCAGCGAAAAAATGCCGTGGACCTGGGAAGCCTACGCGAAACTGCATGAAAAAAAGAATTCTTGATCCCGCCGCTATCCTCCTGCTGCTGACCGCTCCGGCCTTCGCCGGGCCTAAAGCCGCTCCCAAGGCAAAGCCCGCCGCGGCCCCGGCGGCGGCCGCCCAGCCGTCCCGGCAGGGCGGGCCCTGCATCAGCCCGGTGCAGCGCAACATCCGGACGGGCGACATCACCGTGACCGCCAAGGTGACCGGCATCACCACCGCCCAGGAAACCTACGACATCTTCGCCCCGTTCGACGGCCGCATCGAGGAAGTGCAGACCGAGCTGTTCTCCTTCGTAACCCCGAAAACCATTATCGCCAGGATGGTCTCCACCGAAATGGCCGCCCTGCTCGACTCCTCCAGTTCCGAGAACCGCAAACAGACCGAAGCCCGCTGGAAGGACCTCTACAGTTACACCGAGATCAAGCCGGAATCCCAGGGTATAATAACCAACATCTACGCCGAGCCCAAGACCCCGGTGAACAAGGGCGACAGGCTTTTCACGATAGCCAGGAAAGTGGTGATCATAGGCAAGAACACCACCCCGCTCTACACCAGGCCGGCCCCCGGCATGACGGCGGAAATGCAGGACGCCCGCGATCCCGACGAGGCCTTCAAGACCTCCCTCACCGGCTTCATCCGGCTCAAGGACTCCCCGCTCTACAACCGGCTCTGGCTGGAAGTGCTGGACATGAAGGACGGCATAAAGATCGGCGAGCAGTTCGACGGCACGCTGCTGGTGGGCAAAAGTTCCGACACTATGCTGGTCCCGCGCAAGCACATCATCGAATCCGGCGGCAGGAGGTTCCTGGTCACCGAGATCAAGACCGGCCTGGAAACGGAAGACGAGACCGAGATCACCGGCCACAGCTCCATCTACCTGGAACCCGAGTACCCCGAGGCTAAAAATGGAAAAGACAAAACGGTCCGCTAGCATCTACTCCAGCTTCATGTTCGTGAAGCTGCAGCCGGAATTCCGCAGGCTGATCTCCAACGAAAAGATCGCCGCCAAGCAGGAGTTCGAGAACATGGTGGGCTCCAGCCAGGAGAAGCTGTTCCTGCGCACCTACATGGTCTCCGGCCTGCGCTCCGACGCCGACATCCTCTTCTGGCGCATGTCCGACGACCTGGCCTACCTGCAGGAGACCTGCTCCCGCACTTTTTCCGCCGGCGCCGGCAGGTATTTCACGCCGTCCTACTGCTACATGGGCATGTACGAGGGGCCGGAGATCTCCGCGCCCAAGAAGGACCTGGAATTCGGCTTCCTGCCCAAGGACACCTTCGGCCGCCACCGCTACCTGCTGCTGCACCCGGTGGTAAAGGACCATACCTGGTACGAGCTGGCGGACCAGGAGCGCGCCAAGCTGATGACGGAACGCGCGCAGGTGACCTCCCGCTACCCCGACATCCAGGAGAATTTCTTCCTGTCCTACGGCCTCGACGAGCCGGACATGATCGTGGCCCGCGAGGCCAAGTCCCTGGAGGACCTGACCGCCGCCACGCACGAGCTGCGCCAGCAGCGCATCAAGAGCTATACCTGCGAGGACAAGCCGGTCTTCCTGTGCCTGGGGCGGGACCTCAGGGAGATAATGGACGCGATAAGCTGAAAAGAAGTTTCTCAACCAAGGAGATACTCATGAAAACCATAGGCATAATCATGGCTGGCGGCAAGGGCGAGCGGCTTTACCCCCTCACCAAGGAACGGACCAAGCCGGCGGTCCCGTTCGGCGGGAAATACCGCATCATCGACTTCGTGCTGTCCAACTTCATCAACTCCGGCATCTACTCCAACTACGTGCTGGTGCAGTACATGTCCCAGTCGCTCATAGAGTACCTGCGCTCCACCTGGAACCTGGGCGGCATCACCAAAGAACACTTCATCACCATCGTCCCCCCGCAGATGCGCCTGGGCGAGATGTGGTACCGCGGCACCGCCGACGCGGTGAAGCAGAACATGAACCTGATCAACGATTACAAGCCCGACCTGGTGGCCGTGTTCGGCGCCGACCACATCTACCGCATGGACATCCGCCAGATGATCGACTTCCACGTAGCCAACAAGGCGGACGTCACCATCTCCGCCCTTACAGTGCCTCTCAAGCAGGCCTCCCGCTTCGGCACCGTGGTGGTGGACGCGAAGAACCGAGTGAACGGCTTCGAAGAAAAACCCAAGAACCCGAAGCCCATGCCCGGCAACCCCAACGCCGTGCTGGCCTCGATGGGCAACTACATCTTCAGCTACGACGCGCTGGTGAAGATCCTGCACGAGGAATCCGGCGAGGCGGCCGCGCTCGACTTCGGCAAGACGATCCTCCCCAACATCCATAAGCGCTACCGCGTGTTCGCCTACAACTTCGACGAGCAGAAACTGCCCGGCGTAAAGCCCTACGAGGAGAAGAACTACTGGCGCGACGTGGGCACCCTGGAAGCCTTCTGGCAGACGCACATGGACCTGCTGGGCGCCAAGCCCAAGCTGGACCTGAACAACAAGCAGTGGCCCATCCAGGACGCCCGGAAGACCACCTCCCCGGCCAAGATCATCGAATCCAACCTGCAGGACTGCATGATCTGCGACGGCTGCGTGATCCACCAGTCCTCGCTGAAGCGCTGCATCCTGGCCAACGACGTTATCATCCACGAGAAATGCCAGCTGGAAGACTGCATCATCATGGACGCCTGCGAGATAAAAGCAGGGACCAGGCTCAAGAAAGTGATCATGGACCGCTATAACACCATCGAGGCCAAGACTACCATAGGCTATAACCCGGACCAGGACGCGCAGCATTACTATATAGACCCGGACGGCATCGTGGTGATCCCGCGCGGCATCTCCAAGTGGCAGTAACGGGGAACGATGGAAGGCAAGAAATTCAAGCTTAAGAACCGCGAAGAGATCCTGCTGATCCTGGGCGCCCAGGACGAGGAACTGCGCGCGCTGGAAATGGCGCTGAAAGTGCAGCTCTTCGTGCGCCACCACCCGGAGACGGAAACGGCGGACCTCACCCTTACCGGCAAGCCCGCCGCCGTGGAAAAGGCCGAGCTCCGCCTGCGCGGCATGCTCGAGGAGTTCTACAAGGCCCGCCTGGCCCCGGAGGAAGCCCGCCCCGCGGAGCCCGCGGGGCTGCCCGAAGGCGCGCTGTTCAAGACCAGTTTCGGCGAGCTGATCCGCCCCCGCGGCGAAGCCCAGAAAGAATACGTGGACGCCATCCGCTCGACCGACCTGGTGGTCGGGGTGGGGCCGGCCGGCACCGGCAAGACCTTCCTGGCCGCCGTCTGCGCGCTCAGGGCGCTGAAGGCGCAGGAGGTCAAACGGATCATCCTCACGCGCCCCATCGTGGAGGCCGGGGAGAAACTGGGCTACCTGCCGGGAGATATCGCAGAAAAAGTGCACCCCTACCTGCGCCCGCTGCACGACGCTTTTTACACCCTGCTCGGCCCCGACAATTTCCGCGCGCTCCGCGCCGACGAGGTCATCGAGACCGTGCCGCTGGCCTTCATGCGCGGCCGCACCCTCGACAACGCCTTCATCATCCTGGACGAGGCGCAGAACACGCTGCCGGAGCAGATGAAGATGTTCCTGACGCGCATGGGCCCGAGGTCAAAGGTGGTCGTTACCGGCGACGTGACGCAGATAGACCTGCAGGACAAGGACCGCTCCGGCCTGGTGCAGATAAAGGGCATCCTTAAGAACGTGGGAGCCGTGAAGTTCGTTAATTTCACGGCCGCGGACGTAGAACGCCACCCGCTCGTAAAAGAGATCCTGGGCGCCTACGAAGAATGGGAAGCCGCTAACGGCGAGAAAGAAGCTTTCGACCGCTGACATGCCTATAAACGTTTTCTTCGAAGTTAAAACCCCGGCTTCCGCCGAAACCGCCGCGCTGAGGAAAGCCGCGGCGCTCGCCCTGGGCGCGCACGCCCGCAAACCGGTGAACCTGGTCTTCACGGACGGACCGGGCATAAAAAAACTTAACCGCCGCTTCCTGGGCAAGGACCGCCTTACCGACGTGATCGCCTTCAACTTCCCCCACTCCCCCGTGCCGGGAGCCGACTGGGGCGAGATCTACGTCTGCGTGCCCGTGGCCGCCAGGCAGGCCAAAACCATGGGCCACTCCGCCCTGGCGGAACTGCTGGTACTTACCGTGCACGGCGCGCTGCACCTGGCCGGCATGGACGACAGCACTCCGGAGCTCCGCCGCGCGATGAACCTGAAAACCGCCAGGATCCTTAAGAAGCTGTAAGCCAGGGCAGCCCGCCCGTATTAGCCCCTTCTTATTTGATAAAATATTTATAAATATGCGTTATTTTTTCCTGATCTCCGCTTTCCTCGCCTTTTCCCCCGCGGCCCGCGCCGGGGACCAGCCTGCCGATAACGTGGACGCCGAGCAGCTGAGCAAGGACATGATAAAGAACCTGGACTCCCTGATCGGCCAGATCAGCGACAAGCTGGAGTCGGACAAGCCGGTCACCTCCAAGGACCTGGATTCCGTGTTCCCCGACTCTTTTTTCGCCAACTCGGACGACCCGATCCGCGACATCGAACTGGCGCAGAAACGCATAAACGAAAAGCTGGGCGGCCGGAACAGCAAGAAGTTCAACGACTCCTGCGGAAAATGGGCCTCGAAGAAACTCTCCGCGGCCGACCTGACGCCCGAAGTGGTCTCCGATGAAGATTCCATAACGGTCAACCTCAAAACCCCGGAAAACGCGGAAGAATCCATGAAAGTGGACGTAGCCGGCAGCCGCATCAAGATGAACTACGCGCGGCAGGAGACCAGGCAGCAACTGCAGCCGGACGGCAGCATGGCCGCTTCCTCGTTCACGCGGCGCCGCCAGCGGGTCATGGCCGTGCCCAAAGGCGCCGACCCGGCCAGCTACAAAGTAAAGGCGGGCAAAGGCACCGTCAGCATAATTTTCGACCGGCTCAGGAAAAAGCACGTGGAGGCTTCAAAGTGAACATCGAAACGGACGCAAAGACTTTCCAGGATATAGACGCGCGCCAGCAGGCCGCGTGGAAGGCGCAAGGCGCTTTCAAAACAGAAAAGCTGCCCGGAAAACCCAAATTTTACTGCCTCGACATGTTCCCCTACCCGTCGGGCGACGGCCTGCATGTGGGCCACCCGGAAGGCTACACCGCCACCGACATCCTGTGCCGCTACAAGCGCATGAAAGGCTTCGAGGTGCTGCACCCCATGGGTTGGGACGCCTTCGGCCTGCCCGCCGAAAACTACGCCATTTCCACCGGCGTACACCCGCGCATCACCACCGAGAAGAACTGCGCCACTTTCAAGCGCCAGATCAACTCGCTGGGTTTCAGCTACGACTGGGACCGCGAGATCAACACCACCGACCCCGGCTACTACAAGTGGACCCAGTGGGTCTTCCTCCAGCTTTTCAAGAAAGGCCTGGCCTACGAGGCCACCAGCCCCATCAACTGGTGCCCCAAGTGCAAGACCGGCCTGGCCAACGAGGAGGTCTTCCAGGGCAAGTGCGACCGCTGCGAGACCCCGATAGAAAAAAAGAGCCTCCGGCAGTGGATGCTGAAGATCACCGCCTACGCCGACCGCCTGCTGGCGTCCCTCCCGGACATGGACTGGCCGCAGTCCACGCGCCTGATGCAGGAGAACTGGATCGGCCGCTCCGAGGGCGCCGAGGTGGATTTCGCGCTGCCCGACGGCGGCAAGCTGACCGTGTTCACCACCCGCCCCGACACGCTTTACGGCGCCACCTATATGGTGCTGGCCCCCGAGCACCCGCTGACGGCCAAACTGACCACGCCGGAGCAGAAAGCCGCCGTGGAGGCCTACGTGGCCGCCGCGGGCAACAAGAGCGACCTGGAGCGCACCGAGCTCGCCAAGGACAAGACCGGCGTGTTCACCGGCGCCTACGCCGTGAACCCCGTCAACGGCGAGAAACTCCCCATCTGGACCGCCGACTACGTGCTGACCACCTACGGCACCGGCGCCATCATGGCCGTGCCCGCGCACGACGAGCGCGACCACGAGTTCGCCGAGAAGTTCGGCCTCAAGATCATAGAAGTGCTGCAAGCCCCCGCGGACTGGAAAGGCGAAGGCCCCTTCTGCGGCGACGGCACCTCCATCAACTCGGGCGTCATCACCGGCCTGCCCACGCAGGAGGCCAAGAAGAAGATCACCGCCTGGCTCGTAGAAAAAGGCATCGGCAAAGCCAAGGTAAATTTCAAGCTGCGCGACTGGGTGTTCTCCCGCCAGCGCTACTGGGGCGAACCGATCCCGCTGGTGCACTGCGACAAGTGCGGCATCGTCCCGGTGCCCGAGAGCGAACTTCCGGTGCTGCTGCCCGAGGTGGAGAAGTACGAGCCCACCGGCACCGGCGAATCCCCCCTGGCCGCCATCGATTCCTGGGTCAATACCAAGTGCCCGGCCTGCGGCGGCCCCGGCAAGCGCGAAACCAACACCATGCCCCAGTGGGGCGGTTCCTGCTGGTACTACCTGCGCTACATCGACCCGAAGAACCCCTCCGCGTTCGTAGACAAAGAACTGGAGAAGGCCTGGATGCCGGTAGACCTCTATATCGGCGGCACCGAACACGCCGTGCTGCACCTCCTCTACGCCCGCTTCTGGCACAAGGTGCTGTTCGACCTGGGCTATGTCTCGACCGAAGAGCCTTTCAGGAAGATGGTGCACCAGGGCATGATCCTTTCCTACGCCTACCGCGACTCCAAAGGCGTCTACCGCGCTTACAAGGAACTGGAGATCGCCGAGGACGGGACCGCGACGACCGCCGACGGCGAAGTGATAAAGCCCGTAGTGGAGAAGATGTCCAAGTCCAAGAAGAACGTGATCAACCCCGACGAGGTGCTCGAGCGCTACGGGGCGGACGCCTTCCGCCTGTACGAGATGTTCATGGGTCCGCTCGAGGATTCCAAGCCCTGGAACATCCGCGGCATCGAGGGCGTGTACCGCTTCCTCAAGCGCGCCTATGCCTGGGGGCTGGACCGCAGGGGCGCCCTGACGGACGCTAAGGCCTCCGGCCCGGACCTGATCCTGCGCCACCAGACCATCGACAAGGTCGGCGCGGACATCGAGTCCCTCAAGTTCAACACGGCCATCTCGGCCCTGATGGTCTACCTGAACCGCCTGACGGAGCAGAAGGAGACCTCGCGCGAGGACTTCGAAACGTTCCTGAAGCTGCTGCATCCTTTCGCCCCGCATATCACGGACGAGCTGTGGGAAGTTTCCGGCGGCGCGGGCACGCTGATGAAACAGCCCTGGCCCGCCGCGGACAAGACCGTGATAGCCTCCAGGGACATCGAGATCCCGGTGCAGGTGAACGGCAAGGTAAGGGGCCGCCTCAGCGTGAAAGAAACCACGCCGCAGGAAGAGATCAAGCGCCTGGCGCTGGGAACGGCGGCGGCGCACACGGCCGGCAAGACCCTGGTAAAGGTCATCGTGGTGCCGGGCCGGCTGGTAAGCATAGTGGTGAAATAAAGAACGGGGGAGATATTATTATGAAGAAGACCATCCTGTTAACGGCGGCGCTGGGGCTTGCGGCCTGCTCGTCCACGACCTCGGACATAGTTTACAAGCCCGCCGCGCAGATCATGCCGGCGAACATCAAGCGCATAGCGGTGCGCCCTTTCGCCAACAAAACGCAGCAGTTCGGCCTGGAAGAGAAGCTCACCCTCAAGGTGATAGACGAATTCCTCAAGAACGGGGAGTATTCTATTTCCCCCGAGAACTCGGCGCAGGGCGTGATAGTGGGCGAGATCAGCCACTACATCCTTACCCCGATCCAGTACGACGTTAACATGGTCCCCACCGTCTACAAGCTGAACGTGATCGCCGCGGTGCGCCTGCTGGACAGGGAACAGAACCGCTACATCTGGGAAGAGCCCGCGCTGCAGGTGACCAAGATGTACTCCGCGGCTAACCTGCCCGGCGGGCTTACGGAAGAGCAGGCGCGGGAAGCCATCTGGGAGATCCTGGCCAAGGACGTGGTGCTCCGGACCGTTTCGGGCTTCGGCTCCGTCTCCAGCGCCTCCTATAAGAAGATGCCGGCGCCCAACGAAGTGCAGGCCTCTTCGGCCACGGTAAACCCTTAACGCCGAATGCAGACTTTAACCCCCAGAGCGCTGGCCGAAGAATGGGCCAAAAATAAAACCCGCCCGGTGTATTACCTCTGCGGCGAGGAGACCGCGCTGAAGGAAGCCGCGCTTAAAAAGCTGGAAGGGATCTTCAAACCGGAGTCGTTCAACTTTTCCCTCAGGGACGCGGAGACCACCGATATGGCCCAGGCCCTGGACGAAGCCCGCACCGCGCCCATGCTGGCCGAGGTGCGCTTCGTGGCCATAAAGCGCGCCGAGAAGCTCAAGAAAGAGCCTATGAAGGCGCTGCTGGAATACCTCGGGGACCCCTGCCCGAGCGCCTGCCTGCTGATCCTGGCCGACTGGCCGCGCGAGAAGCAGGACCCTATCCCTGCCGCGCTCGGCGCGGAAGCGGCGCTGGTGGATTTCGCCCCGATGTCCGCGCCGCAGGCGGTGGAACGGCTGAACTCCCTGCTGCTGGCCGGCGGCGTCAGGACCGACGGCGAAGCGCTGGAGATGATGGTGGAACTGCTGGGCACCGACTCGGTGACCCTGGACGGGGAAGCCGAGAAGATCGTACTTTACATGCACGGGCAGAACCGGGTGTTCTCCCCCGAGGACGCGCTGGCGCTGGCCGGGTTCGCCAGGACGCAGAACCCTTTCGAACTTTCCAACGCGGTATGCGGCAAGCGGCCGGCGCAGGCCGCGGAGGCTATTACCAAAATGCTCGCCTCCGGCAACGAGCCGCTGGCGCTGCTGTCGCAGGTGTCCCGATCGGTGGAAAGGCTGCTGAAGGTGAAACGCCTCTCAGCCTCCGGGGAAGGCCCGGGCGCCGCGTACCAGGCCGGGATGTCCCCCGGCCAGTATCACGCCGCCCTGCGGGACGCCGGCTCCTACACGGAAGAAAAGCTTTTACGCAGCCTCAGGCGCTGCCTGGAGGCGGAGGAACTGCTGAAGTCCTCCTCCAAGAGGGAGCCGGGGCTGGTGGTGCGCCAGCTGGTGCACGAGATCACCGCCGGCAAGTAGCGAAAAAACCCCGGCCGTTAACGGGCCGGGGTCTGTTCTTTCTTTTCAGGGAAAGTTACTTTACGGAAGGATTCTGCGCTATCGACTTGATGCGCGCCGCCAGGCGGGACTTTTTCCGCGCGGCCGCTTTCCAATGGATAGTGCCGGATTTGGCGGCTTTATCGAGAATGGAATAGGTTTTGGGCAGCAGCTTCTGCGCGTTGTCCATATCCTTTTTCTCGACGAGAGCGCCGAATTCTTTCGAGGCGTCGTGGATCCTGGTCTTCATGCCCCTGTTCTTGGAGGCGAGTTTTTCCGATTTGCGCCAGGCTTTGATCGCGCTGGTGTGTCTTCCGGTCTTGAGTTTTGCCATATGCGTATAGTTTATCATTCCATGAAAAAAAAAGCAAATGAGGGAACGGCGGTCCCTACGGCGCACGGCGCTTTTACCCGCGGCCTGACCGGCATGACCGGGGCCAACCTCATTACCAAGGCCCTGGGGTACGCCCGGGACGCCCTGATGGTGGCTTTTTTCGGCGGCGGCGCCCTGGCGGACGCCTATTACGCGGCTTTCAGGCTGGTGAACGTCTTCCGCCGCACCGTGGGCGAGGGCGCGCTGAACGCGGTTTTCATCCCCCTGCTGGAGAAGGAAAAAGCCAAGCCGGCGCCCGCCGCCGCGGTCTTTTTCTCCTCCGCCTGGACCGTGATCTTCTCCCTTTCCGCCCTTATCGGCCTGGCCGGGATCATCTTCAGGCGCCAGATGGTAACCCTGGCGGCCTGGGGCTTCAAGGGCGAACCGGGCCAGTTGGAACTCACCGCGCTGCTGGCGGCCGTGCTGATGCCGCACCTGCTGTTCGTGAACGTGGCCGCCCTGTTCACCGCCGCGCTGAATTCGGCCCGCAGGTTCTTCCTGCCGGCGCTGGCCCCCGCCGCCTTCTCCGTTACGGTCATAGCACTGCTGCTGTCCTTCCATTCCGGCTTCTTCGCCGGCCTGGACGGGCGGGGCAAGATAATTCTGCTTGCCGCCGCCGCCTCGGCTTCCGGCCTGCTGCAGGCGCTGGCTCTGCTGCCGGCGCTCAGGAAAGAGGGCTTCGCCCTTAACTTTTCCAACCCCCTAAGGAACCTCTCCGCCGCCCCCGCGCTGCTGGCCGCGGCCCCCGCCGCGCTTACGCTGGCCCAGGACCAGGTCTCCATGCTGATAAACACGGCCTACGCCAGCTTCCTGCCGGCCGGCTCCGTTACCGCCATCTACAATTCCGCCCGGCTCGTACAGTTCCCGGTCTCGCTCTTCGCGGCCGCCGCCGCGGCGGTTTCCCTGCCGGAACTTTCAGCCAGGACCGCGGCCAAGGACATAGAAGGGTTCAAGCGGCACCTCAAACCCGCGCTGGTCTCCTCGTGGCTTATCATGCTCCCCGCCGCGCTGGGGATAGCGGCCACCGCGCTGCCGGTCTGCCGCGCGCTGTTCGAGCACGGCCGCTTCTCGCAGGAACAGAGCCTGCTCACCTCGCGGGCGCTCTTCTGGCTGGCCCTGGGGCTGCCCGCCTACGGCTTCAATAAAGTGTCCGCCTCGGCGCTGTACGCGCTGGGCAGGCAAAAGGAACCTTTAATAATAATTTCCTCGCAGCTGGCGCTGAACGCCGCGCTCTGCCTGCCGCTGATGCGCGCGATGGGCGCCGGCGGGCTGATGCTGGCCACCTCCATAAGTTCCTGGGCCGCGGCCCTGGCCTTCCTGGCGGCGCTTAAAAAACATTCCGGCTTCAGCCCCTTCAGCGACCTGCCGCTCTTCAGGCCGGCGCTCTCCGCGCTGCTCGCGGCGGGCACGGCGCTGGCGCTCAGGCGTCTCTTTACCTCCTCGGGGCCGCTGGCCGTTACGGCCGCCGCCGTTCCCGGCGCGGTCCTGGTCTATTTCCTGTCGCTCAGGGGGCTCGGGGTGGAGGAAAGAAAACTTATAACGGGCGGGAAGTTCTGATGGACCTTTCGCACCTGCCGGCTTCCCCCGGCGTCTACCTGATGCGCGACGTCTCCGGCGCGGTGCTCTACGTCGGCAAAGCCAAGGACCTGCGAGCCCGTGTGGGCCAGTACTTCCAGAAGACCCCCTCCGACCGCCGCTGGAAGATCCCTAATTTAGTGGCGCTGATCCGCCGCATAGACTACATATCCTCCGCCAGCGAACGCGAGGCGCTGCTCACCGAGCGCCAGCTGATCTACAAACTGCAGCCCTTCTTCAACGAGATGTGGAAGGACTCCAAATCCTATCCCTGGCTGAAGATCACCAAAGAGGATTTTCCCCGCCTGCTCTTCACCCGGCAGAAGGCGCGGGACGGCGGCCTTTACTTCGGCCCCTATCCTAAGTTGGAGCCCCTGAAAAAACTGCTGGGCTACCTCTGGCGGATCAAGTTCGTTAACCTGCGGCGCTGCCAGTGGGAGTTCTCCCTGCAGAAACCGCTGGACGAGCGCAAGATAAAGTCCTGCCTTTATTTCCACACCGGGCAGTGCACCGCCCCCTGCGCCGGGAAGATCTCCAGGGCCGCCTACGGCGCGCTGGCTATGCGCATAGCCGATTTCCTGAAGGGCGATTACGAGAAACTGCGCGCCTCGTTCAAAATTAAAATGGAGAAGGCCGCGGCCGCGCTCAACTACGAGGAAGCCGCCCAGTACCGCGACTTTCTGAACGCTTTCGGCCACATGGAGGAGCGCGTGCTCGTAGGAAAGCTGGAACCGGATTTCATAGAAAAGGCCACCGGGCGCACCAGCGCGGTGACGGCGCTGAAGGAAGCTTTGGGAATGGCGTCCCCCCCTACGCACATAGAAGCCTTCGACACCTCCAGCCTTTTCGGCAGGCAGGCCGTTGGCTCCTCCGTGTGCTTTATCAGCGGCGAGAAGAACACGTCCCATTACCGCAAGTACAAGATCAAGTTCAAGAACGCGCCGGAAGGCTCCAACGATTTCGCGATGATAGAGGAGATAGTGGGCCGGCGCCTGGCCCAGTTGAAGAAGACGGGAGAGCCTTTGCCGGACCTGCTGCTGATAGACGGCGGCCCCGGCCAGCTGGCGGCGGCCATGAAGGCCATCCGCGCGGCGGATCTAAAGATATCCGTTATAAGCCTGGCCAAGCGGCTGGAGGAGATCTACTCTCCCAAGTTCGCCAAGCCGCTGCTGCTGGACCGCGCCCACCCCGGCCTGCGCCTGCTTCAGGCCCTGCGCGACGAGGTGCACAGGTTCGGTATAACATATCATCGAAAACTACGCGGCAGCTCGGAGTTGGAAGGATGAGAGGGCGGGATCAAGCCGGGCCGGAACGCAAAACACGGTGTCTCGCACACCGTGCTCGCACCTCCTCACTCGGCCTCGTCGCTTGCGTAAGCCTCGGCCTCCGTGAGGGTTTTGCTAACCCGGCCCGGCTCGCTCCCGCCCGGCTGCACCATTCCCATGGCTCCTCGATAAATTTATGACTAAAAATGAAATCCTTATTAAGATGAAGAAGTATACGCCTTTTCAGCAGGCGGTGTGGAAGGCTTGCATGACGATCCCGGAGGGGCAGACGCGCAGCTACAAGTGGATCGCGGAGAAGATAGGGAAGCCGGGCGCGGCAAGGGCCGTGGGCACGGCGCTGGGGCATAATCCTTTCGCGCCCATGGTGCCCTGCCACCGGGTGATAAAGTCCGACGGCAGCCTGGGCGGCTTCTCCGGCCCCGGCGGCCCTGCCGCTAAAGAAAAACTTTTAAAGAAAGAAAACCACAAGCCGCGATAGTCAGGGCGCTGTAAACAAAAAAAGCCCGGAGGGATCTCCGGGCTTTTTCACATGCCTCACCGCTTAGCCGCCGACCATCTCGCCGAGGCTGAACATCGGCATGAACATGGCGATAACGATAGTACCAACCACCACGCCCAGCACGATGATGATGATAGGCTCGATCATAGAGGTCAGTCCCTTCACGGCGGTGTCCACTTCCTGGTCGTAGAAGTCGGCGATCTTGTTGAGCATGTTGTCCAGGCCGCCGGTCTCCTCGCCCACGCTGATCATCTGGATGACCATCGGCGGGAAAATATTGGCCTTTTTCAGCGGGTCGGAAATGCGCCCGCCTTCCTTGATGGAATTGTAGCTGTTCATGATGGCCCGCTCGATGATCTTGTTGCCGGAGGTCTTGGCCACCGTTTCCAGGCCCTGCAGGATAGGGACGCCGGACTTGATCAGGGTCCCCAGCGTGCGGGTGAACTTGGCGATGGCCACCTTCTTGAGCAGGATGCCGAAGACGGGCAGCTTAAGGGAAATGTCGTCTATCTTTTCCCGGCCTTTCTCGGTCTTGAGCCATTTCTTGAACAGATATACGCCTATGGCTATGGGCGGCACGATGTAGAGGATCTTGGTACGCAGGAAGTCGGAGGCGTTGATCAGCATCTGCGTGAGGAAAGGGAGTTTGGCGCCGAAACTGGCGAAGATGTCCTTGAAGATCGGAATAACGAACATGATCAGGAAGATGGTGATCAGGCCGGCGGCGCTGAACACGACGGTGGGGTACATCAGCGCGCTCTTCACCTTGGCCCTGAGGACCTCGGCCGATTCCAGGTAGGCGGAAAGGCGCTCGAGGATGGTATCCAGGATACCGCCCACCTCGCCGGCCTTTATCATGGAGACGTACAGCTCGGTAAAGGCCGTGGGGTGCTTGCGCATCGCGTCGGCGATGGAAAGACCGGCCTCGATGTCGGTCTTAAGCCCGCTAACCACGGCTTTGAAGGCGGGATTCTCAGCCTGGGCCTCGAGGATGTTAAGCCCCTGCACGATGGGCACGCCGGCGGAGACCAGCGTGGAAAGCTGGCGCGAGAAGATCACGACGTCTTTATTGTCGACTTTTGGCTTGAAGAACTTTTTCTTTACCGGGGCGGCTTTGATCTCCGTGACGGACAGTTTTTGCTCGCGCAAACGGGCCAGGGCCGCCTTCTGGTCGGCGGCCTCAACAACCCCCTCCGTCATTTTTCCGCCGGATTCCCGGGCTTTATAAGCGAATTGCATGTTTTATCAGCTGTTGACCGAGAGCGTCTTCTGCAGCAGCTTCTTCAGGTCTTCCGGGTCCGCCGAGCGGGTCACGGCTTCCTGGTAGCTGATCTTCTGCTTCTTGTAGAGTTCCACCAGGGACTGGTTCATCGTGACCATGCCGAACTTGCCGCCGGTCTGGATGATGGTGGCGATCTGCTCTATCTTCTGCTCGCGGATCAGGTTCCTTACGGCGGAGTTGGCGATCAGCACTTCGCAAGCCAGGGTACGGCCGGTGCCGCTGGCCATGGGCAGCAGCTGCTGCGCGAACACGGACTGCAGCACGAAGGACAGCTGCACGCGGATCTGCTCCTGCTGGTGCGGAGGGAAAACGTCGATGATGCGGTTGATGGTCTGGGCCGCGTCGGAAGTGTGCAGCGTGGCGAACACCAGGTGGCCGGTTTCGGCGATGTTGAGCGCGGCGCTGATGGTCTCCAGGTCGCGCAACTCGCCGATCAGGATGACGTCGGGGTCCTGGCGCAGCACGTGGCGGAGCGCGGCGCCGAAGGTCTCGGTGTCGGCGCCCACTTCGCGCTGGTTCACGATGCTTTTCTTATGCGTGTGCACATACTCGATAGGGTCTTCAACCGTAATGATGTGGTAGTTCCGGTGCTCGTTCAGGTAGTCGATCATCGAGGCCAGCGTGGTGGATTTGCCGGAACCCGTGGGGCCGGTGATCAGCACCAGGCCCTTGGTCATCTTCATCAGGTCGTACACCACCGGCGGCAGGTTGAGCTCGTCGAAGGTCTTGTACTTGCTGGGGATGGAGCGGATGGCCGCGCCCACCACGCCGCGCTGGCGGTAGGCGTTCATGCGCAGGCGGCCCATGCCTTTGATGCCGAAGGCGAAGTCGAGTTCGTTGGTGGCCTCGAAGCGCTGGCGCTGCGCGTCGGTCATCAGCGAGAAGATCAGCGTCTGGCACATTTCAGGCGTCAGTTTTTCGAATGGGGTCTGGACCAGCTCGCCGTCTATGCGGAGCATCGGCGTGGCCCCGGCGGTAAGGTGGATGTCCGAGGCGTTCTTCTCGTGCATCATGATAAAGAGTTCGCTCATTGTTACCATAGTTATAGCTCCTAAAACCGCGCTGCGCCATAAGCCATACGCCGTACGACATAGGCGGGAAACCCGCTTACGACCTACGGCCTATGGCCTTATCAGTCTACGTCCGACCCTGTAACGCGTATAACCTCCTCGACGGTGGTCATACCCGTAAAAAGCTTTCTCAGCGCCGATTCCCGCAGCGTTATCATCCCGTTCTTGCGGCCGGCTTCCTTGATCTTGGAAACGTGCGCTTTTTCGATGATAAGCCCGCGGATGACGTCGTTGATCTCAAGGATTTCATGGATGCCCATGCGGCCCTTGTAACCGGTCTTGGCGCAGATATCGCAGCCCCTGCCCCGGGACAAAATTATTTTACCATTTTTAATATTGTTATCAAGGACAGCTTTGGAGACGCCAAGGCTCACCAGCAGCTCCGGCTTCACCTCGTAGGTCTCCTTGCAGTTCTTGCAGATGCCGCGCACCAGGCGCTGGGCCACCACCATCAGGAGCGTGGAGGAGGTCAGGAAGGGCTCTATGCCCATCATGCCGATGCGGGTAATGGCGCCAGGGGCGTCGTTGGTATGGAGCGTGGAAAAGACCAGGTGGCCGGTCATGGCGGCGTTGATGGCGGTGCCCATGGTCTCGAAGTCGCGGATCTCGCCGACCATGATGATGTCGGGGTCCTGGCGCAGGAAGGAGCGCAGGCCGGAGGCGAAGGTCAGCCCCACGTCGGCGTTCACCATCACTTGGTTGATCCCTTCCAGGTTGTACTCGATCGGGTCCTCGATAGTGACGATATTGACGTCCGGCGCGTTCAGCGTGGCCAGCGCGGAGTAAAGCGTGGTCGATTTACCCGAGCCGGTAGGGCCGGTGATCAGGTTGATGCCGTGCGGGGCTTTCAGGCACTTGGAGAAAATAGCCAGGTTCTCCGGCTCCATGCCCAGGTCCTCGAGCCGCAGTTTCAGGCCGGAGGAATCCAGGATACGCATGACCACCTTTTCCCCCGGGCCGCAGGGCAGGATGGAAACGCGGAGGTCTATCTCGTGGTCCTCTATCTTCAGCTTGGTGCGCCCGTCCTGCGGCAGGCGGCGCTCGGAGATGTCCAGCGTAGCCATGATCTTCAGGCGGCTGATTATCGCGTTATGGAATTTTTTGGGCGGCGAGGGCTGCGCGTGCAGCACGCCGTCTATGCGGAACCGGACCTTGGTGTCCTTGTAACCAGGCTCTATGTGGATATCCGAAGCATGGGCCTTGATGGCCGAGGAAATGATCAGGTTCACCATCTGCACGATGGGGGCGGCTTCGCCCTTCTCGTCCATCGAGATGATGTCGTCCCCGCCGCCTTTTTTTTCGTCCTCCTGCACCAGCGAAACCTCGGTGGTGCCGCCTGTGGTCTTCCTCAGGATGTCGTCCAGGGCCTCTTTGGAGGTTTTCGAGCCGTAATTCTTGTCTATGGCCGCGGTGATGTCGGACTCGGAGCCGAACACCGGCTTTATGTCGTAACCGGTCATCATCTTCAGGTCGTCCAGGACCACGATGTTGAGCGGGTCCTCCATGGCCACCTTCAGCTTGTTCTCGGCCTTCTCCACCGCTATCAGCCCGTAGCGCCTGGAGATGTTCTCCGGGATTATCTTTAATATTTCTTCGCTGATCTCCCTGTTCCTGAGGTCCACGAACTCGATGCCGAACTGCTTGCTGAGGAATTCCAGCAGCTTGCGCTCGTCGATATATTTTTTATGCACCAGCAGATGGCCGAGCTTCGTGCCGGTGGCGCGCTGCATGTCCAGGACTTCGTTCAATTGGGCGGCGGTGATCAGGCCCGAAGAGACGAGCATCTCGCCGAGGCGCTTGGAAATGTTTATCGATATGCCTTTTTCAGCCATAATGCAAAAGCGGGAAGCAGTATCCGGGAACGGCCCTTTCCCCGGGCCCGCTCACGACCGCCCCGCCCGTGATTATTCTATAACTAATACGCTCGTGGATTCTACTGCCCGCGGTTAAAACAGCTCCTCGTCCGACTCCTGGGCTTTGAGATATTTTACCTGGTCGGAACCTTCCCCCTGGGCGTCCTCAAAGCCGGTAGGGGCCTGCTCCTGCTGGGGACCGGCGGCGGGAGCGTCCGGCAGGGGAAGTAAAGGGACCTCTTTGGGCCTGGAAGGCTTCCTGGGCCGGGCTTTAGCCTTGGGCGCGGCCTTCCTGGCCGGGGCGGCGCTGACGCTCTTTTCTTTGGAAGACAGGTCCAGCAGATCGATGGCGTTGTTGTTGATGCCGCGCACGATATCCTGCTTGGCCGCGTCCACTTCGAACTGGTAGATCATCGGGTCCTGCTTGGGCCTGAGCAGGCGGTACTGCACCACGAGGATGTCGCCGTGCAGCGGGGTGGCGGTCCATTCCTCGTTGGCCCCGCCGGCCGCGCCGGACAGGAAAGAGTTGGCGAACCAGGTGGCCACCGAGCCGCGGTTGCCGGAAAGCTTGTAGTTCTTCACTATCTCTAGCGCCTTGCGGGTGTTCTCGTTCACGGTTTTTTCCGGCTCGACCGCCTGGGGCGCAGGCTGGGCGGCAGGCTGGGGCTCGGCCTGGGGCTGCTGGGCCGCGGGCGGCTTCTGCTCTGCGGGCGCGGATTTAGCCTCCAACTGGCTGGGCATGGCGGAAGTTTTCTTCTTTCCGCCCAGGGTCAGCATCGTAAATTCGGAGAAGCTGGCGCCGTCGCCCATAAAGAAGAAGCCCAGCCCGCCGGCGGCTATCGAGCCGAAGACCACGAGGATGATCAGGAAAGCGAACTTGCCGCCCTTTCTCTTGGGCTTGTCCTGAGGCTTAAGTTCCGGCTTGCCCCCTTTTACCGAAGGGACCGGGATGCGCTGAGTCTTGTCGGGGGAATCGGCCGGCGCTTTATCGGGCGCGGCGGCAGCTCCGCCAGCGGCCGCGGGAGAGGGAGCGGTGAACTGGGCTGCCGGCTGAGGCTGTGCCGCGGGCTGATGGAACTGAAAATTCTGGAAAGCCGGCGCCGCGGCTGGCTGCTGCATGGCGGGCGCCTGGGCGGGGGCGGGCTGAGGCGCGGGAGCCGGCTGCGCCGGCGCGGGCGACGCGAACTGATAAGCGGGCTGGGCGAACTGCTGAGGCTGCGGCACGGGCTGCGCTGCAGGCTGGGCGAACTGCTGAGGCTGGGCGAACTGCTGAGGCTGCGCGAACTGCTGAGGCTGCGCGAACTGCTGGGGTTCTTCCTGGCGGCTCTCTATCTTGAACTGTTGCGAGGACTCGGGCTTGGAGGTAACCACGGTGAAATCATATACGACGCCGCCAGCCTGCTGCGGCAGCGGTTCTAAAGTTTCGGGTTTAAACGCTCCGGCCGGGGCGGCTTCGGGCCCGGGCAGCGGTTTGTCGTAATGCGAGCCGTAGACGTAGGCGGGCTCGCTGGTCTGCCCCAGGCTCTTAAGTTTGCGGCTGGTAATTCCGGCCTCAGGCTCGAACTCGTTCTGCGCGGAGTTAAGCGAGCTCTCCAGTTTTATCTCGGTGGAGCGCTTCAGGCTCTTTAAGGTCTTGCTTTCGACCTCGGGAATGGCCTTCTCTGCCCCGGGCTCTTCCGCTTTAGGGGCCGCTTCGGACCGGGCGGGGCTCCCTTCCATCATGGAGAATTCTTCCCTCTTTATCTCTTCTATCTTGCGGATGGTCTCCGCCTTTTCCTTAAGGTCGGTGAGGTGGCGGACCTGCTCGAGCTCCTTGGCGGTCACTTCGGCTTTGCCGGTTTCCCCCTTCAGGCGGGCTTCCAGTTCGTTGATGCGCTCGCGGTTCTTCTTCTCCTCCAGCTCCTTCATGCGCATCTTCTCGAGCAGGAGGTTCTTCTCCCAGCGCGCCGCTTCCAGCTCTTCCTGGATGCGGGAGAGGCGGATGTCGAATTTTTCGGCCAGGTCGTAGTCGGTTTCCTGGGGGCGGACCGGGGGAGTATTTTCTCCGTCCTTGTAGGCGCCCAGCACATTGTCTATGGTATCGAGCAGTTCACCGTAGGAAGAAGCGGAAGAAGGTTCCTTGTCCTCGAAATAGCGGACGGAGGAGCTGAACCCGGTCTCGTATTCGTAAGCCCCGGCCATCACGCCCGCGGTAACGGAGCGGCCCGCACCTACGCTGAGAGCGGAGGCTATTTCGGAAACCTGGGCGGCGGGGCGCCAGTCGCCGGCGTTATCGCCGGTGGCGGTCTCGGGGCAAACCAGACTATCCTCCGCAAAAGCGGGAAGGACCAGCATTTCTGCCGGATCGTATGGGCCGAGGATATTGCCTTCCGAGTAGAACCAGTATTTCATAAGGTTACAGGGAAAGTTTACAAGTTTGGTGTTTAGGATTTAAGGCAGAGTTGTGGCTAAATTGTTACAGGGCGGGCGGATCTATTTTCGGCTTTCTTCCAGCAGCTCCCGGGCGTGCTTCAGGCCCAGGTCGGTGGACTGCTTCTTGCCGCCCAGCATCCGGGCGATCTCGCGCTCGCGCTCGGTTTCGTCGAGCAGGCGCACGGAGGCCGCGGCCACCCCTGCCTTCACGTCCTTCTCCACGAAGAAATGCGCGGAGCCGAAAGCCGCGACCTGCGGCAGGTGGGTAATGCAGAAGATCTGTTTCTGGCCGGCCAGGCGGGCCAGCTTCTCGCCTACGAGGCGGCCGGTCACGGCCCCCACGCCCGCGTCCACCTCGTCGAAGACCTGCGCGCCTATGCGGTCCGCGCGGGAGAGGGCGGTCTTGAGCGCCAGCATGATGCGGGCCATCTCGCCGCCGGAGGCGGTATAGCGCAGGGGACGCAGCGGGTAGCCGGGGTTGGCGGTGAACAGGTATTCCACGGAGTCCCCCCCGGTGGAGGTCAGGGCGGCCTCGTCGTAAGCCGCGTCCACGGCGAACCGCACTTCTTTGAAGCCGAGCCCGTCCGCCTCTTTGATTATTTCCGCCGAAAGCTTCTTCGCGGCGGCTTCGCGCTTCGCATGCAGCGCCGCCGAAAGTTTTTCCAGCTTGGCGCGCGCGCCGGCCAGTTTGGCCTCGAGTTCGGAGCGGTCCAGCGTCAGGTCTTCCAGGCCGTTCACCTTGGCGCGGAGTTCCTCCGCCTTCGCCAGCACCGCGGTAAGGTCGGCGCCGTATTTCTTCTTGAGGGTTTTGAACTTGTCGAGCCGGGACAGGCAGCGGTCCACTTCGCCTGCGTCGGAATGCACGTCTTTGGCGTAAGAACGCAGCTCTCCGGAAAGGTCGCGCAGCTCTATGGCGGCCGAAGCAAGCCGCGCTGTGAGAGGCTCGCCGGCGGCGTCGAGGGCGGAAAGGGCCTTAAGCCTTTCGAGCGCCTTTTCCGCGCCGCCCGCGGCGTCGTCCAGCAGGGCGTGCGCCTCTTTGGAAAGGGTAGAGAGCTTTTCGGCATTCTTAAGGCGCGGCCAGAGGGCTTCCAGCTCCTGCTCCTCGCCTTCTTTGATATGCGCCGTTTCTATCTCGGCGAGCTGGAATTTATAAAGGTCCAGCAGCCGGGCGCGCTCGTCCTCGGACATGGAGACGGCGTTAAGGCTGTCTTCCAGCGCCCGCGCCGCGCCCCAGGCCCCGCCTACGGCCGCCGCCTCTTTCTCCAGTTTCCCGTAGCGGTCCAGCAGGTCACGCTGGGTCTCGGGCTTGAGCAGGCTCTGGTGCTCGTTCTGCCCGTGGAAATCCACCAGGAAACCGCCCAGCTCCGAGAGCTGCGCCAGCGTGGCCGCGGCCCCGTTGATGGCGGCCCGGGTGCGCCCTTTAGGGTCGGCCTGGCGGCGTATTACGAAAGTTCCGTCCTTGATCCCCCAGCGGGCCGTCACGGCCTCCGGCAGGTTTTCGGCGCGGAATTCCCCCTCCACCTCGGCCGAAGCGGCCCCGGGGCGCAGGATATCGGCGCCGGACCGTTCGCCCAGCAGGAACCCCAGCGCCGAAATAATGATGGACTTGCCGGCCCCGGTCTCGCCGGTGAAAATATTAAGCCCCGGCCCCGGCACGAGGTCGAGGGAAGCTATGACGGCGAAATTCCTGATGGAAAGTTTCTTAAGCATAGATCGGCGGACAAAGCGGGCCGGTTATCTTTCGCCCCAGCTGAGCTTGCGCCGGAGGATGTCGAAATAGGAAAAGCCCCGCGGCGCCAGCATCTCGAAAGTGCGCGGATGCTTGCGCACTACCACGGCGTCGCCCGGCTCCAGCAGGAAATTCTCCTGCCCGTCGATGGACAGCGACACCAGCTGCGGCCCGGAAGCCCCGCGCACCACGGACACTTTAAGTTCCTCCGCGGCCGAAAGCACTATGGGCCGGTGGGTAAGGGTATGGGGACAGATCGGGGTGAGCAGCACCACTTCCAGGTCCGGCATGGCGATGGGGCCCGAAGCCGCGAGGCTGTAAGCGGTGGAACCGCTGGGCGTGGAAACGATGAGCCCGTCGCCGAAATACTCGGAGAGGAACTGCCCGCCGAAAGAGGCGCGCAGCGTGAAAGCGCGGGATTCGTGGCTGCGGATCACGCAGTCGTTCAGCGCCGGCACCGGGCCGGACATCGTCCGGCCGCCGCGCACGACGCTGACGGAGAGCAGGTTGCGCTTTATTTTCTTGAACCCGCCGGCCAGGAAGTCGTCCACGCTGCGGAGGAAATCGTTCTTCTCGATGCCGCTCAGGAAGCCCAGGCCGCCGGCGTTGATGCCCAGCACGGGGATCCCCCGGCTGGTGACGTGGCGCGCGGCGAACAGCACGGTGCCGTCCCCGCCCACGGCCACGGCGGCGTCGGCGGACTTGAAATCGCAGTAGGTGGCGTCGTTGACGCAGACCCTCGCGACCTTCGCCCCGGCCGCCTTGAGCTTACGTTCTATGACGGAGGCGTAGGTGAGGGCTTTGCGCCTTTTCGAATTAAAAAAAAGGACTACGTTCTTGATCCTTTTCATAACGGATATGATACAAATTTTGCCTGCCCCGGGGCGCTGTTCTCTCCGGCGTAATAGAATTCCAGGGCGGTTACCCCGGCCTTTTGCGGCGAGGCGGACGGGGGAGCGGCCAGGGAACTGCCTTGTACGGCATAGCCGCCGTCCTTTTCCACGCTCAGCCCGTAAATATTCCAGTCCACGATATCGTTCCTGCCGGTATAACCGCCGCCGGAAGCGCCCGGGCCGGCGCCGGCCCTGACGGAAGGCAGCGCCTCCTCTCCCGCCCACACCCGGCGCACGGCTACCCCTTTCCCCTCCAGGTCCTTCAGGAGGCCCCTGAGTCCCGGCGGCTGCGGCCCGTACGGGACAAGCACGTTCCCTATCTTCATCATGCCGGCCAGTTCCTCGAGCCCGCTGAAGTTCTTTTTCTCGAGCGAAGTCAGCATTATACCTTCAACGGCCCTGCTCCCTTCGGCAAGGACCGCGTCGGCCAGTTTCTTCCCCTTCAGCCCCGGGTTCACTATATAAACTCCCGCCCCGGGGACCTTTATCAGCGCGCACCTGGTGTCGGCATCCCCGAACAACAGCGCCAGGCACTTCTCCCCGCCCGCGGCCGGGACGCGCCGCGGGACCCCGGCTGCCATCACGGCGGCGCCCAGCGCGGCCGCCAGGTAAAGGCGCGGGCGCCTGAACCCGATAAGCGGCGCGTGAAGCAGCACGAAAGCGAAAATGTAAAAACCCGCGATCCACAAGGCCGAAGGTTCCGGCAGGGAGACCGAGGAGAATGGCAGCGCCGCGAAGAACCTGACCGTTCCGATGAAGAGCTTCATGAACAGCGCGGCGGCCGGGACCAGGAATTTCAAGACCAGCCCGGCTTTGGCGAAGAAGGCCAGCAGAAAGCCCAGGGCCATGGCGATACCCGAACCGGGGACCAGCAGCATGTTGGAGAACAGCGACACCAGCGAGAGCTTGTGAAAATAAACCGCAAGCAGCGGGTACAGCCCCAGCTGGGCGAAGAAACTCATCAGGAAAAGCGAAACGGCGTGCCCGCGAAGGCCGCCGGCCTTGAAATACTTTCCCCAAAGGGCCATGCCGGCGATAAGCCCGTAAGCGGCGAGGAAGGACATCTGGAACCCGGCATCGAAGAGCGCGCGGGGCGAAAAAAGGAGTATGACCAGGGCCGCCGCGGTCAGCGCGTGAAAAGCTCCGGCCTCCCTGCGCAGCAGGTAGGCGCAGAGCCCGGCCGAGAACATCAGGTAGGCGCGCACCAGCGGCGGGTCCAGGCCGGAAACCAGCACGTAAAACCCCGACAGCGCCAGCGCGGCCAGGCCGGCATACCGGCGCCTGAAACCCAGGCGGGAACAGAAAAAATAGACTACCGCCACCACGAAGCCCACGTTGGAACCGGAAGCCACCAGCAGGTGCATGGCGCCGGAATCCTGGAAAGCCAGTTTCAGGTCCGGCGGCACGCCCCTTTTTTCCCCGATCACCACCCCGCCCAATACCGAGGCGGCCTCGGGGCTCAGGTTGGCGTCAAAAGCTTCCAGCGCGTTCTCCCTGAAAGCCCTGGCAAGGCGCAGTACAGGGCCGGCCTGTTCCTCCACGTCTATCTTCATGGCCCTGGCTTCGGCCGTTATACCGCGCTTGCCCAGGTAGTCGGCCCAGTCCAGGCCGCCGGGAGCCGAAGCCCCCGCGGGCTGCCCGAGGTCGGCCAGGAAAGAGACGCGGTCGCCGTAGGAAAAGCCGGCTTTCTCCTTAGAATAGACCATCAGGGCGGTCCTGAACGGCCGCCCGTAAAGGCTGGAGGTTTCAAGCGTGAACCGCCGGCCTCCCGGCCTGCCTATGGGATATTCCGCCACCCTGCCCTCCACCAGCACGCCGGCGCGCGGCAGCCGGAAAGGCAGCTCTTCCCGCGGCTTCAGGAAATAGCCCTTGAATATCAGGATCGCCGCGGCGTAGCAAGCCAGCAGCAGGAAGACCGGCCTGCGGTAATACGCGAAATGCATAAAACTTCCCGCCGGGCAGCGGCCATGGAAGTTTTACGATGTTGGATCCCGAACCCCGAACGGTTAAATTTTTACGCGGCCTTTAAGGGCGTAGCCGAGCGTGACCTCGTCCATGTAGTCGATGTCCCCGCCCAGCGGCACGCCGTAGGCTATGCGCGTGATGCTGCCCACATAGGGCTTGAGCAGGCGGATCAGGTACATGGCGGTGGCCTCGCCGTCCGCGTCAGGGTTGGTGGCCACGATCACTTCCCGGACCTTGCCGTCGGAGGCGCGCACGCGCTCCAGCAGTTCTTTAAGCTTGATATGCTCCGGCAGCACGCCTGCCGCCGGGGAGACGGCCCCGTGCAGCACGTGGTACACTCCGGAAAAGCTCTTGGCTTTCTCGATGGCCGCCAGGTCCTGCGGGCGCTCCACCACGCAGATCAGGGACCGGTCGCGCGAGGGATCGCCGCAAACGGGGCAGAGCTCTCCCTCGGCGTAATTAAAGCATTCGCGGCAGTATCTGACGGAGGCCTTCACCGCGCGCAGCGCGTCCACCAGGTTTTCGATCTCCGGGCCCGAGGCGCGCACCACGTAAAGCGCGAAGCGCTCGGCCTGCTTGGGGCCGACACCGGGGAACTTCCGGAAAACGCCGATGATCTTTTCTAGTGCCTTCATTGGGTTGAATACCGCTTACTTGACCTTGTTGATCCTGGTGATCCGGCCGTGAAAAACCTTGTTGAGGTGTTTAAGCTCGGGCTCCGCGTCCCCGGCCGCCGGCTTGGCGCCGTGGGCCCTGGGCTGGGCGAGGTGGTCCGGCTCCTGCTCCGGGGAGTCCTCCACCATGGCCTCTTCGCTGTCCGGCCCGGAGATCTCCTCCGCGCCGGCCACCGGCCCGGCGGCGAATTCGGGCTTGAGGGAGATCTTCATCCCGGCGCCGCGCGCGAGCATTTCTTCCAGCTCGGGCCGCGCGGTCTCCACCATGGAGGCCTCGAACTTGCTGGCGCAGAGCAGCCGCCACTTGGCGGCTTCCGTGAAAACGATCTTGACCGAAAGCAGCACGTTATAAAGCGCCGGCTTCCTGGCGGAAACCTGGCCCAGCAGTTTTTTCCAGGCGTCCGCTGGGACTGCTGGCGCGGGTTCGGAAGAAGGTTCAGTAGAGCGTTCAGCCGCAGGCCGGACCGGCGCCGGGGGCGCAGGAGCTAAAAAATCATTTTTTTTTTGAGCCGGGGCGACCTCGGAGGCCGGCCGGGCCGCCTGAGCGGGAACGGGAGCGGCGCCGGAAGCCAGGCGGCTTTCCAGTTCCTCCAGCCTCCTGACCATGGCCTCCAGGTTCTGCGGGACTTCTATAAGGGTGAAGAGCGCCACTTCCGCGGCCAACGCCAGCGAATCGGAAAATTTAAGTTCCTCTATCACCACACTCAGCTTGCGGGAAAGGCGCGCCAGCGTGCCGGGCTGCACGTCCTTGGGCAGGTCCTTGATGGGCGAGCCCTCGGCAAAGCCCTGCGCCGCCAGGAAAGCCTCGGCGAAGTTGTTGCGCAGGTCCCTCAGCGCCGCCAGCGGGTCGTGGCCCTCGCCGTTGAGCCTGTCGAAGGCCGAGTGCAGGGAGGCGGCGTCGCGGTTCACCAGCGCCAGCGCCATGGAATTCACAACCTCGGTGCCGGGGTGGCCGAGCAGCTCGTTGATCACGTCGGCGTTTACTTCGCCGCGGCCGAAAGAGGCCGCGCGGTCCAGCATCGTAAGGGCGTCGCGCAGCGCGCCGCCGGCCGAGCGGGCGATCAGCTTGAGGGCCTCGGGCTCCGTCTTTATTTTTTCCGCGGCGGTAACTTCCTTAAGCCGGGTTATAATATCCGCCTCGGAGATGGGCCGGAAGCGAAAGCACTGGGAACGGGAAAGGATGGTAGGCGGCACCTTCTGCTGCTCGGTGGTAGCCATCACGAACACCACGTGCGCCGGCGGCTCCTCCACGGTCTTCAGCAGCGCGTTGAAGGCGCCGGTGGAGAGCATGTGCACTTCGTCGAGGATATAGATCTTGTATTTGTCGCGCGATGGCGCAAAACCGACCTGTTCGATGATGACGCTGCGGACCTTGTCCACGCCGGTATTGGAAGCGGCGTCGATCTCGATCACGTCCAGGGATTTGGATTCCGAGATCTCTACGCAGGAAGGGCACTTGCCGCAGGGCGCGCCGTCCTTCGGGTGGTGGCAGTTCAGCGTCATGGCCAGGATCCTGGCGATGGTGGTCTTGCCGCAGCCGCGCGGCCCGTAGAACACGTAGGAATGGGCTATGCGGCCCAGCTTCACGGCGTTGGCCAGCGTGGTCTTTATGGTCTCCTGTCCCATCACTTCACCGAGGTTAGCGGGACGGTACTTAGTGGCAAGATTTTCGTAGGACATAAATGTAGTTATCGGCCGGCTGAAGCGTACAGGGGCGGTAAGCCGCCCCCGGGCGCCATACTGGTATCCTTAGAACTTAAGCCCGGCGCCCACGGACAGGAAGCCGTCCTTGGAGGAGCCGTTGTCGAAGATCTGGTAGCTGAGGTTGGCCGTTACCAGGTTCAGGTCTATATACGCCCCGAACAGGTAAGCGGAACTGTCCTTAACGCCGTCCTTGTACTTGGTGCCGGTGTAGCCTACGAAAGGCGTCACCATGGGGTAACCGGGCAGGTCCAGGCGGGCGTTAACGCTGGACTTGGGCGTGGCGCCGTAGGCGAAGGTCTGGCCGGGGATGGGGTTGATCAGCGTGGCGGTATCCCGGGTGCCGTAAAGGTAGCCGGTATAGGAGGCCGACAGGTTGGCCATCAGGATCTTGGCGCCGGCGAAGAAGGAATACTCCGTCTGATTGGTCTTCAGGTCGGAAGCGCCGGAGGTGTTCTTGTGCAGGATCTCTTTCAGCGAGGCGCCCACGTCTATGCGGGTAACCCCCTCGCCGCCGCGGACGGAACCGCGCGAACCGGGGCCCGCCAGGCGGGCATGGCCGCCGGAACCGGGGGTAAGGGAGAAAGTAATGTCGGCGCCGGCGGAGGTGTTGGAATAGCCGTTCACCTCGGGAGTGGTCCCGACCTCGCCGCCTACGGTGTACTTGTCGGCCTCAAGGGCGCCGCGCAGCTGGTACGAGCGGTAGGTCTTGTTCTTGAACACGGCGTTATCGGCCTTGTAGGTGGCCATGGAGGGCTCCAGGGCGAAGTTGCCCGAGCCTATCACCAGGTCCAGCTTGGTGCCGCGGTAGCTGTCCGGGCCGGTAGTGCCGCTTACACCGCCGTCGAAATACATCCCAGCGGAGGCGCGCAGCGCGAACGCCGAAAGCAAAGTAAGCAAAGCTATAAGTTTTTTCATCACATTCCCCTTTTAATGCTAGATTTACAACAGCACCCTGCCGACTATTCCCTAACTCCCCAAATCACACCTACATTATACGATTTTTGGCCATGACCTCATAAAAGAAAAACCCCGCGGGGCAACCCGCGGGGTTCTTGCTGCCGCGGAGCGGCTTTTACTTTGAACAGCCATCCGGAACATGCTTAAGGCACGACTGTGCCCATTCGTAGGCCGTATTGCGTTCCTGCTCCATGCGCTTCAGATAGGTAGCGCGGACGGAAGCGTCGTCAGAATTAACCTTGCCGAGATATTTACCGGAGACCAGTGAGATGGACGCCGTCCTCGTGGCCAGTTCACGCTTGCACTCAGCCGATTTTCCGGCGACAAAACCGGAAGTCGCGCTGTAGCAGGAATCAACGGCGGAATCAAGCTGGGAGGCTCTGTCCATGTCCGTTTTCTTGGCCGCCGCGGCGGCATCGATCTTTCCATGCTGCGCGTCTACGCCCTGGTTCGTATGGTCCCCACCCTGATTCGTATGGTCCCCGCCCGCGGGCGTGTCGTTATTCGCGGGCTTAACGGTCGTACAACCGCCGTCGCCGAAGTAGCAGCCGTCCACAAGTTTTTCCAACTCGTTTATGGACGCCTGCGAGTTCTGCCCGGCCGTTTCCACCATGGAGTCTATGTCGGCCAGGCCTTTGGAAGCGCCGGTTATCGCCGAGTTCATTTCGTTGGGGCGCTGGAAGGCCGCCTCGATATTCGAAGGTCTATCGAGAGAGGCCGCGCCTTTAGCCGAAGCATCCTCGAAGGTCTTCCAGACGTCCTGCTCGGCCTTTACGGCAGCGTCCGATTTAAAGTCCTTATTCCACAAGGATTCCCACGTTATGCCGCGCAGCTCTATGGCGGAAATGCGGAGCGGGATGGTCTCCTGCTCCTTTACCCCTTTAGCCGCGGGGGCGGGCGCGTCCGCGGGCGCGTTGCCGATATCGGAGATAGCCATTATCTTCTCCATCATGGGCATGTCCGTTTTCGCCAGGATCTCGTTCACCTTCCGCGGCACTTCGGCGTGCCTGGCCTGCATCGCTTTCACGTCTCCGTCCATCACGGCGATATGCGCGCTGAACGCGGAGCTCATGTTGCGCTGGCCGTCCATCGCGGCGGTAGCGGCGTCGAAGTTGCCTGTAGCGGCCGTGAAGGCCTGGCTCTTGTCGATAGTCTCGACTATGGCCTTGCAGTTCTCAACCGTAGCGGCTACTACGGCGCCGCTCGCGTTGGCGGTATTATTCAATTTGACATTGCAGGTATTCCTGGCGATGTCGGCCGCCGCCGCGGCTTTGAGTTTTTTTATGTTATCTATATCCTTCTTCGCCTGGGAAGAGGATAACCTGGCGTACGTGGCGGAAACTTTGGAGGCGTACTCGTTCAGCGCGGTCCTGGCCGCGGCGTTCTTGGGGGCTATAGCGTTGTTGAACGTTTTACCCGCCGAAACATCAAGCTGGCCGAACGCGTCCCTGAGGGCGTCGGTAACCTTCTTCTCTTTGTCGGGGTCCGCGGCCTTGACCGCGCCGTTGTCCCCCACGGTCTTTTTTGCCAGGTCGTGATAGCCCTTCAGCGCGGGTATCACGGTCTCCTTAAGCACGGTATCATAGTCGCCGATGTTCTGCGCCGTATTAGCCGCGATCTGCGTAGGCGTGGCCCCCGGCGCTATCGGGTTCTGTGACGACCCGGACGGGGTAGAGCCCGGGGTGCCGGAGTCTCCGGAGGGGGCGGAACCGCCGCCGGAGAATTCGTTGCAGATACACTTTTTGGACTGCGAAACCGCGGCTTCCTTGCCGACCTGGTAGGAGATCACGGTCGGCCCGCCGTTGTCGGTGCAGACGTACTTAAGCTTGCACTTCGGGTCCGTGCTGTTGGCGCAGGCCTTCTTGGCCCCGTCCCAGTCGGGGATATCCGCCACGGTGGTCCAGCATTTGGCGGGAGGGCTGGAAGGACTGAGGACACCGTCGATAGAGTCGCCGATGAACTTGCCGATGGAAGTGGACACCGCGCCCACTACGGCGTTGATGATCTGCTTGGGGATCTCGTATTTCTTGAAGAATTCCCAGTCCAGCGCTTTCTGCATGCGCTGCTTGGCGGCCATTTCCGCCAGGGACTCGCCCGAACGGCTGTGGTCGTACTTGGTGGTGGAATTGGAAGGCTTGCCGGTCTTTTCGGAATCCGCGCCTCCCGCGCCCAGGCCGCCAGTACCTTTGCCTATGTCCACCGAGTCGGCCGCGGCCTTGTCCAGGGAGCTGATGGCGGAAGTACCGCTGAAGTTGCTGGCCGCCCTGTCGCCCTGGGAACGCAGTTTATCGTAAGCGCCCCCGGAGGAACCGTGGGGACTGCTGGAGGCCACGCCCTTATAGCCGGCGGTAGCCACCGGGCCTACCATGGAGCGCCCGGCCGCTTTGGAAGAAGCCGCCTTGGCGTCGTCGATTATTTTGCCGCCGCCCAGCGTACCGCCGGTGCGGGTACCTTCGCCGCCGCTGAAGAAAGAGCCGAAGCTCCGCAGTGCGGACTGCATGCGCGGGATGGGCGTGGGAGCGCCAGCGGACTTGGCCACTTCGGAGAAGGCGTTGCGGCCCGCGTCTTTCATGGAATCGCGGAAGCTGGTGCTGGGCGGGGGCGCCGAAACGGGCGCCACCGGCGCCTGCGCCGGCTGCGAGCCGAGGATCAGCGAGGACGGGTCCCTGGAGCTCAGCGGGGTGATGACCTCTCCCGAGCCGTCCGGGGAGCCCTGGCTGAGCGCGTTGATGCCGGGTTCATACACCCCCCCGGTAGCGGAGGAGCCTTCCCTGGAGCCGAAGCCCGGGGTGAGAAGGTTGTCGGTGGAAGGCTTGGACGTCATGTATTCCGCCACGGGCGCCATGACCAGGACGCTCAGGCCTATGCCCACGAAGGCCATGTCCTTGCGGGACAGGTTCTTGAGCCTTTCCATTATGCCGCCGGCGGTGCGGGAGAACATCGGCTTGCCGAAGGCGGAGGATTTCTTGAACGGCGAAGCGCCGCTGGGTATTACCGGCGCCCCGTCCTTTTTTTCGTCTTCATTATAAAGATTCATAACTTCCTCCGATCCTTGATTTAAATTCCCGAGTGCCGATCACCTGCGAAACCAGCCGAAAATATTTACATACAACTCCGATTATAATTTACCTAATATTAATGCTCCAGCCAAGTGTCATTGGTCCCCTGAGCTAATGGGCCTTTAGGCCCACCGGGCCGCCGCTCGTTTGCCCCCGGGCCGGCTCCCCGGGACGCGGCCCATAGAAAAGCCCGCGGGGCGAAGCCTGAACGCTGATGGCGTTCCGGAAGAAACGTTCCGCCGGCGCAAACGCCGGATCACAAGCAGACGCCGCACAAAAGATGTTCACAACCGGAACAATCCTCCACCGGGCTTACCGCGGGCTTAAGAATCCAGGGCCGGCCCCTCAACCGCCGGCGATCTTGCTGATAAAGCCGCTGACCATGTCCCCCACCGGGCCGAACATGCTGCCTCCCAGCATGGAACCTCCGGCGAGCACGCCCACGATCAGGGCGCCGAGAAGTCCTCCCAGCAGGAAGCCCAGGAAGATCATCAGGATAATGGCCAGCCAGCATTTCCACTTGGAGCAGGGCTTTATCTTCTGCGAGTTATAACTGTTGCAATCCATCTGGCTGCTCTTGTTCTGGCACTTGGCCGAAAGTATGGCCTCGTTGGCGTTGAAGTCCACGCACTTGTAAATTATCTGGTCGATCTTGGCGTTCCAGGCCCCGACGCCGCCGCTGCAGCACTTGGGCGGCTTGCCGAGCGTCTTGGCGATGTCGTCCATCGCCTTGCCGTCCTCGGACATCCTGGCTCCCTGATCGTTCTGCGCTTTAGAACAGTCCATAGCCTGCTGCTGCATGTCCCCGGCCCCGGTCATGAGGGCCCCGGTGAAGGAAGTGTCGGGCACCGCGGGAGCGGAGGCGTCCGTCTGTATGGCGTCCAGGTTGGAATCGTTGCCGTCGTAAGTAGTACCTACGTATGCGGCCTGGTACTCGAGAGCCGAGTCTTTGGCCTTGTAGGCGGAGCCCGTCATGGCGAAGGTCTGGGCAAGCTGGAACATCGGCTTCTTGGAGGTGAGTTTTATATCCACCTTGGCGTTCTTGGTCTTGTAGCCTACGTTCTTCCACGAAAACCCGGAAACGCGCCCCATCAGCTTGGCGTTGACCTTTTTTGGAGCCCCTGGGACCGGCACTTTGCTGGCGGCCTGGCCCAGCACGCGGCTGTACATACCCGCGGCCTGCCCGCCGGCCGACATCCCGGGACCGCTCATCGCGGTGCGGTTCATGTAAGGGCCATTGCCCGCAGCCGAACCGCCATCGCTGAAGCGCCCGGCCAGGTTCTGCCCCATCAGGTCGCCGTAAAGCCCGCCGTCCTTGCCGGCTCCGGCGCCGCCGATCAAGCCTTCAAGATCCACATCATCTCCGGTCTCGCCGCGGCCGCGCTCTTCTTCGTTGACCACGCCCTCCACCTGGCCCGGTCCGCGCTTGCCGCCCTTTTCGTCCTTTATCTCCGGCAGGCCGAAAATATCCCCGCCGCCGCGGATCATGGCTATGGAGGAGGGGCCCCCGGCGGGCGGAAGCGTGGCGTTTATGCTTTTGAGGAACTTGGCCCAGAAAGAATTCTGCCCGCTGTCTTCGGCGGCTTTGTCCATGGCGGCGCGCAGGAGGTCATTTGAGTATTTGGGGTTAAGCGTCGAAACCACGCTGCCCAGCCCCACCGACTTCAGGAAAGCCGCTACGGGGGGAAGTTCCATGATACGGCCGAGCGTCTCGCCGGAGATGACAAAGGGCACGGACAGGATCATAACGATCAGCATTATCCCGACGTACTTGGTCCTGCCCTGGAAGATAAAAAGCAGGGCGGCAAGTACGGACTTGCGCTTGTGTTTTTCAACAAATTTGCTGCTCATATAGCCTCCATCCCGCCCGCCGCATAACCCTTAAAATTTATTTGCCGCCGCGCTTAAGCTATAAAAGAAACTCCAACTTTCCCTGACACAATTTTATAAAAAAAGTTCAGAGCAAAGCCACTTATACATATATATTATAATATAAAACACTTGACCTGTCAAGCCCTCCCGGGCTTACTGAATTCTCATCCCGAAGACCAGAGTGCGCAGCACCTGCATGGGGTTTTGGTTATACTTCTGATAGGCTACCCCCTGCAGACGAACCAGTTCCGCCATCGTAAGGGATGTCTGCCTCGGGGGCGCCGGCCTGTCAAGCCCCTGCTCGCACCAGTTACTCCAGTCCGTATCGGGGCGGTCATAATCCTTAAAATACTTTTCAAAGACCTGGGTGCCGGGGAACGGGATCAGGATCACGAAATTAACCAGGTCGGCCTTAAGTTTCTTCGCGAACGCGATGGTTTCCATGACGGTCGCCTCGGTTTCCCCCTCGCTGCCGATAATGAAAGAATTGCTGTAGATGATCCCGTGCTTGCGCAGCAGGGCGCAGCACTTCTCGGCCATCGCCAGCGTAGTGCCTTTTTTCATCAGGTCAAGGATACGCTGGCTTCCTGACTCCGTCCCCAGCAGGATATGCTCGCAGCCGGCCCGCTTCATCTTCAGGATCAAAGCCTCGTCGAGCAGCGTGTTGACGCGGCCGAAAGCACCCCAGGTTATCTTTAATTTTTTAGCGAGGATAAGGTCGCAGATAGCGGAGACCCTCTTCGGATCGGCGGTGAAACAATCGTCGTAGATCTGGAAATGCCGGATCCCGTATTTTTCCACCAGATGCTCCAGCTCCGCCACTACGCGTTCCGGGCTGTGCGCGCGGAATTTACGGCCCATGCAGATATTGGCGCAAAAAGTGCACTGCCCGGGGCAGCCGCGGCTGGTAAGGACCGTGGCGCTTTTTTTGCCGCCGAAAAAAAACCGGTGCCGGTAATACAGCCGCAGGTCGAACTGATCGCGGGCCGGGTAAGGCAGAGAGTCAAGCGCGGAGATGAGGCCGGGCCGCGGCGTTTCGCGGTATTTCCAGGCCTCAAAAAAAGCGGCGCCTGGGACTTTGTTAAAATCCACCTTGCCGCGCGCGTCGAATTCCGCGGCCATGGCCAGCATTGGGATCTCGCCCTCGCCCATTATGACCGCGTCCAGCCCCGGGGTGCCCTGCAGGGTCGAATGCGGCAGCGCGTTGGCGTGCGGCCCACCCATGACCACCAGGCAGCCCAAACGCCGCTTTGCTTCCATGGCCAGCCCGCGCGCCGCCATGAAATTCGGGGTCACGGAGGTCACGCCGACGACATCAGGCCTGAAATTTTCCACCTTCCGCCACATCAGTTCAGGCGGCATTCCCGACGGCTCAGGGTCGAAGACGCGCACCTCGTGCCCGGCTTGGCGCAGATAAGCCGCCAGATAGGCCAGCCCCAGCGGCACATTGTGATTATAGATGAGGCGGACCAGCCATTCCGGCTGAGGGAACGGGGGATTTAGCAGGACGATCTTCATATTAAAGCAACGCCCTCCCTTTTGTTGACGCCAAAAAGGGAGGGCGAGACAACGCTCTTACCGCGAACAAGTCTTACGCTCCTCCAAGCATGCTGCCCAGCAGGCCCATTATGCCGGTAATAGCGCCCATCCAAAGAACATTGGTGTTCATGGCTTTGCCGGGTTCTCCGGTCATCGCCATCGCGGCCCCGGCCATGGCGACTCCGCCGCCCAGGACGTAAACAGTGCCCATCAGCGCCTGACCGTGCTGCCCCATCAGCTTAATACCGATCATCAGCGCCATCAGCGCGAGCCCCATCGCCACGGCGCACAAGAGATAACCAAGCGCCGTAAGTATGGTGCCGAGACCGACGGCCCAACTCATCTTTGTGCCTATGCTTATGAGGAAGGCGCCTATAACAGAGAGCACGGCCGACATCATGATATACATCATCGCCTGCTGCGGCATCCCTTTCCACGGACTGACGTCGGTGGGATTGGAAGCTTCGGGAATAGCGGCATCATCGCTGACGCCGGTACCGCCGCCGCCGGTCGAGCCGCTGCCGTTATCGAGCGAGGGTGAAGTGACTATGCCGGCGCCGCCGTCGCCGATGCCGGCGCCGCCGTCGGCCGCACCGGAGCCGGTGCTGCCCTCCCAGGCCTTATCCTGGGTGGAGCGGGCGGAGTCGATGTTGTTTTTATCGTAACTCTTCTGCGTGGCGCGCATGCCCTTGGCCTGGTTGAAAGCCCCCTTGCCGAACTGGGCCTTCTTCCCCGCCTGGCTGCTGGAGAACACGGGGCGGGACGAGGCCTTCATGGCCATCATCTTGTTTTTGCGCTGGTCGAACTTGGGCAGGCCCGCAAAGCCGGCGCCGATCCCGGAGGTAAAACCGGACTTGCCGCCGGCGCCGTTCTGGTTGAACTTATTTCCGAAGCCGCCCATGGCGGACATCTTGTTGGAACCGCCGCCCAGGGAGCTGGTAAGGGAACCTATATTCCCTCCCTGGAGCTTGCCCATCATGGATTCCGCCATATTAGACTGGTCCGGGGCCGCCTGGTTGGCGTCGGGGTTGCTGGCGGCTTCCTCATCGGCCGAGGCCTTAGGCTCCTCAGGCTTGGCAGGCTTCGCGCCTTCCTCCATGGCAAGGCCCGCGCCCTTGTTCGTATCCTTGAACATATCAAGCGAAGAACCCTGATTGGCGGCCTGGCTTCTCAGGATGGCCGGCACATAATTGTCCGGACTCCTATTGGAGCTGAAGGCAGAGGTGCCGGTAGTCGGGGACGGGGCGTTATTGGCCAGGTAGACGCCGCCCGCCACGGCAACAACGGCCGCGGTGGCTATGGCGCCTATGTTAGCGGAAAAGAACCCGCCCAGCCCGGCGGAGGCGCCGAACTTGGCCGCGCCGAGGGCCCTGCCCACGTTCATGGCCGAAGGGTTTATCCCCGCCTCGCCCATGGCGGCGCCGCGGGAACCGAAACCCAGCTTGCTCTTGAGCCAGCCGAGCAGGCCGCGCTTCTTTTCCTTTTTTTCCTTAAAGTTTATTTCCGGAAGATTGTCGTTCATAACGCCTCCAATATCCCCTCACCGATTACTTGAACAAACTGCCAAGGTCGAAAGCACTGGACCATCCGCCCATGCCTTTAAGAAAGCCGCTAGCACCACCCAGTACAGGGGAGCCGCCCTTATTAATAGTGACCGACTTCCCATCCACCATTTTCGTAGATTCGGTACCGGCGCTTCCGGCCCCTCCGGCAGCCTCACAAAGGGCCTCGATGGCCTTCATGATAAGAACTATACCGGCTACGATATACAGCCCGCCCATCATCTTCTGACCGTATGTACTGTACATCTTGAAGCCGCCCATTATAACCTTGACCGCATAGAAGATGGCCGCAGCCGCAGCCGCCATGGCGGCAATATACAAGGCGGCCGACAGCCAGGGGATTTCAACCGCTTTTTTCGCTAAGCCGGAGAGCAATTTGGTAACCAGGATCAGGCCGCCGGCCCACATCATGGCGTTCATGATACCGTCTTCGGTCGCCTGCCAGGGGTTCTCTTTCGTAGGTTCGGGAACAGCGGGAGGAGTGGACTCATTGCTGCTAATGCTGGGATCGTTGCCTTTAAGCGCAGAGCCGTTGGAAACGCCGGCCCCGCCCAGCCCGGCGCCAGTACCGGCGGCCCCCACATCCCCGGCCCCGGTGGTTTCGCCGGAGAAAGCGCTGGTAGCGCCCGAGCGCGCGCTGGAACCGTCCGCGGAATAGGCCGCCTTGGCGCCCATCTTGCCGGCGAATTTAGCCTGGCCGTAAGCGCCCTTGCCCTTACCCAGAGGAACCGCATATTTGGGAGAACTGTTGACCCTGGCGGCTGAAGCGGTCATGGCGGAGGTCTTACCGGCGTTAGCGGGAGCGCGGTAAACCGACTGGAACTGGCCGCCTATGCCGCCGCTCAGCCCGCCGTTCCCCTGCATCTTGGGCATGGAAGTACCGGAACCTGACCCCCCTTTACCGCCGAACCCGGACCCGGCCTTAAGCTTGGGCCCGCTCGAGTCGGAGCCTGAACCGTAACCCGCGCCTTCGGCGCCGGGAGCGCCCGGAGCCGCGCTGTCAGCGGACGCCCCGTCAGCGGGTGCTCCGGCCGAGGCATCGGCTTTGTCCTGGTCGGAAGCCTCTGAAGCCAGGCCGCCAAGCCCGTCTTTTTTAGCCTGCTCCTTGAACATATCCAGCGTGGAAGGTTCGGCCGCGGCCGTGTTGCGGGCCTGGGCGCGTTCGAAGCCGGCCTTGGAGGATTCTTCCTCGTAATAACTTTCCTGGAAAAGTTCCGGGGAGTAAACCGGCTTGGATGAGGGTCCTACGAAGTTGTAGACCACGCCAACGCCGGCCGCTATGGTAGCGCCGCCAAGCACCATACCCAGGATGCCGGCCTTGGTGGCGAAGAGGCCGCCAAGCCCGCCGCCGGCCGAACCGAGCCCGGAAGAGGCGCCGCCCATAGCGGAAGAACCGCCCCTGAAAAGCCCGGAAAGCGCGGACCAGAAGCCGCCTTTCTTCTCTTCCCTTTCATTGTAGTTGTTCATAAAATTTCCTCCCGCTTGCAAATCTTCCCTGGGCGCCTAAAAGCCCAGCGACCCGAGCGCAACCTTTAATACCGCCTGTATTATCATCTGCATTATCATCTTCTTCATTTCGGCGTTAGCGTCTTCATCCTTTTCCACCTTGGGTTCCGGAAGGGTGACCTTGTGCTTGCTCAGGCCGGGGTCGTTCTTTTTGAGGTCCTGGGCGGTCTGTCCCATCTGCAGCCCTGACTCCAGGGACTGCGCCTCTAAATCGCCGTTAAGGTCGGCGGTATCGCCCTTGGCGGTATTGCCGCCGAAAGCGGCGGCGGCCCCGCCCTTGGCGGCGTCCATATTGCCGCTTTTGGCTGCCAGGACGCTTTTATCGGCGCTGCTGCTCAGCATTGCCACCAGGGCGGACTTCTTGTCCGTGGTGGCCAGTTTCTTCATGTCCGGCCCGGGGCCCGCGGGAGCAAATTCGGCCTTATTGTTGCCGGAGCCGAAAAATTTATTATGCACACCTCCGGCAGTCATGGAATTGGAGTTGCCGGCGGTTATGGACGCGGCCGCGGCAAGCTTGCCGTGGGGAGCGGAAGAGGGAGCGGCGCCGGAAGCTGAAGGACCTGCGCCTGGGCCGGAAGCGGCCGGGGCCTGGTCAACGGAGGCGGAGGCCGCCGGGGCCTCTTCTTCGCTGGGGCCGGACTGAAAAAGTGAAGAAGCCATTTCCTCGCCCGAGGTGGCGGGATTGTTTATCATCTCGCCGCTCAAAGGCGAGCCGGGAGCGCCGCCTTCAGCCGAGATCTCGCTGCCCAGGGAAGAGATGTCAGCTACTTTGGACTTGAAAGGATTTCCCGCGGAAACGGAACTGTCGGCGGAACCGCCGTTCATCAGAGGAAGGGAAACCCACAGCCCCAGTATTACAACGGCCACAGTGCCGCCTATAACGTACTGTATAGGTTTGGATTTTTTATTTTGAAGTTTCATCATAACCCCGCCTTATTCAAAGCCCGCCGATTTTTCCCGCATAAATAAGACTTAACTTTCCTTGACACAGTCCCCGGGACGTTCAAGGTAAAGTTTATTTCGTCTATGTTATACCAGACAGAAGTTGACTTGTCAAGGCCCAATCAGAGCGGCTTTTCATTGACACTTATAATCGTCTTTGTCCCGTCAGGAGATATCCGCACAGTGTCCACGTATGAAATTTTCGCGCCCGTAACCGGGTTGGTCTGCGTGCCGGAATATTCGGCTATATAATTCCCCCCCCCGGCAGGATCTTTGCCCACCACCATTTTATTATCCGACCACACCTGTCCGTCAGCCGTGGTGCAGTTCTTGGAACAGGAAGAAGAATTGGCCAAATCCATTATTTTCTTAGGCGGCGGTTCCCCGCCATCCTTGGTGTCGCCATCCGCGGATTTAGGTTTATCCGAGGATGTCCCGGTCAGGCTATTGGAGGCAGCGCTGGCCAGGGCCTCCGCGGCGGCTTTTTTGGCGGCATCCGCCGCCGCCTCCTCTTTGGCTTTTTTCAGGGTGGGATCGCTGGCCTCGGCGTCCTTGTCTTCCTTAAAAGCTCCCGGCTCCGGGGTTTTAAGCGACTTTATATCCGTTGTCTTGAGGTTGTCGACCTCGCCTTTTTTGATCTTATCGAGGCTGACCAGGCCGGATTTACCGTAGGCCATGCTTGGCCCGCCGCGGGTACTGGCGCTGCCCACGCCGAAACTGCGGTCCCAGCTGCTCTTGGCGGTCATGGCCGAACCGCTGCGCAGACCTTCGCCCAGCGCGGCCCGCGCGTTGGTAAGGGCTCCGAGGGTGCCCTTGCCGTTAACTCCGGCCGCACCGGCCGCCGCGGCAGCCAGTTTGGTGTTGCCGCCATCCGAACCTTCGCCGAAACGGGAAACACCTCCGGAAGATTTAGACCCGCCGCCGCCGAGCCCGCCCACACCCGAAGTCCCCCTTCCGCTCATCCTGGGCACGGCGGTGCTGCCCGACCTTGACGCGGAAGGGCCGGAATTACCGGTTTTCCCGGCCGGAGCCATCCAGTCCGAAACATCGGCAGCGGGCGGAGTAGGGCCGTCCTCAAGCAGTCCCCTGGCCTCTACCCGCACCTTGGCTGCTTTGGAAAGGGGTTCCGCGTCGTCGAAACCCAGGACCTTGAAAAAAGAAGAAACAGCCCCGCGGGTAGCGTTGCCGTAATGGAAATTATTCTTTCCGGCCCCGGTCAGGTCATTGGAACCCTGGATGATGAAAAAGAGGAAGATCCCGCCGCCGCCGAGCAGGAAAATGAGCATCGAAATTAGAAGCGCTTTTTTTCTGTCGTTAGAGTTGTACGCCATGACCGCCCCCTGGCTAAAAGAAAACAAATGCCTGATTTTCACCCTTCCCACGCGGGAAACTGAAAAACAGGTTATGCATTATTAAGAGTCTAGCAGACAAAACCGTAATATTCAAGGCCCAAAAAAAAGACAGCCCACCGCGGCCTTCTCAGCCGCAGGCCGGCAGGCCTTTGTGCTTTTCGGCGATAAGGGCGGCCAGTTCATCTATCTGGACGAGGTCCGCCGCGGTCGGCATGCCCTTAATTATGACGGGCTTGAGCACCTCGGCCTTGATGTTGGGAATAAGCCCGGCTATGGTTTCCAGCGCGCGGCCTCCCCAGCCGAAAGAACCGACGACGGATACGAACTTAAGCTTGGGCCGCAGCAGGTTGGCCAGGTAGGCGGCGTACGCCACCTTGGGATGCGGGCCGGTAAGCACGGTGGGCGTGCCTATGACCAAAGTGGCGGAGTCCACCAGCGCCATGGCCACGCGGCCCTCGTCGAACTGGTCCAGGTTCAGCTTCTCCACCGAAACACCCGCTTCCTGCAGGCGGCTCACCAGGCGGTTCACCAGCATATAGGTGCTGCCGTGCATGGAGATGTACGCCACCAGCACCTTATTCCTGGGCCCGCAGACGGCCCAGTCGGAGTAGATGTCCATGATGAATTTGGGGTTTTTGTGCACCGGGCCGTGGCTGGGCGCTATGAAAGCGAGCTCGTATTTCGCCAGTTTCTCCAGGTGGGCCTTTATGTTGGTGCGGAACGGCATCATGATCTCGGCGTAATAGCGCTTCATCGGCTCGTAGACCCCGCGCTCGTCGGAGAAAAGCTCGCTGGTGGCCATATGCGAGCCGAAAAAATCGCAGGAGAACAGGCATTTGTCCTCGCGCAGGTAGGTGCCCATGGTCTCGGGCCAGTGCACCCAGGGCAGGAACACGAATTCCAGGGTTTTGCCGCCGAGCGAAAGGGTTTCCCCGTCCTTCACCTCGATGAACTTCTCCGCCGGCAGGTGCAGGTGCGTCATCAGGAACTCTTTGCACTTGGCGTTGGTCACGACTTTGGCTTCAGGATAGCGCTCCAGCACCAGCGGGATGGAGCCGGAATGGTCCTGCTCGGCGTGGTGGGAAATCACGTAGTCGATCTTCTTTTCCTCTTTGAGGAAGTCGAAGAGGACCTCGGCCTTCTCGGGGTCGGCGGAATCCAGCAGCGCGGTCTTTTCGGAGCCTTTTACCAGGTAGGCGTTGTAGCTGGTGCCCTGCGGCAGCGGGATCAGCGAGTCGAAAAGCCGGCGGTTGAAATGGTTGACCCTGAGGGTGTAGACGCCTTCGGTTATTTTTTCAGGTTTCATAATTTTCTCCGTTGATCTGACATAACTTTTAAAGGGCCTTAAGGATCTGGGCGGCGAACTCGGCCAGCGTGGCGTCGCGCGCGCCCATCACGGCCACTATGTCGCCGGGCCTGGCCAGCTTGGAAAGCGCGGCCGGGATCTCCGCCCGGTTCTCGTAATAGACGGCCGAGTGGCCTTTTTCGGCCACGCCCGAGACGATATCGTTTGAGGAAATATTCTTGCTGACGGTGCCACCCGCGTAATAGATCTGCGGCATGATCAGCATGTCGGCCGGGTTCAGCCCGGTGACGAAGCTCTCGATCAGCTCGTTCTTAAGGTGGCGGGTCGGGGTGAAGCCGTGCGGCTGGTACACGGCCAGCAACCGCCGCCCAGGCGCCTGGTGCAGCGCCTTCAGCAGCGCGGTGATCTTGGCCGGGTTATGGGCGTAATCGTCTATCACGGTAACGCCGTTCTTCTCCCCCACCAGCACGAAGCGGCGCTCCACGCCGCGGAAACTCTTAAGCCCCGCCGCGCAGGATTCGAGACTGGCGCCGTACAGCGAGGCGGCCGCGCAGGCCGCCAGCGCGTTCTCGATGTTGTACAGCCCGGGCGCCGGCAGCGTGAACGGCACGCCGTTTATCTTGAAATCCGAAGAGAAAGGCCCGGTCTTGACGTCGGCGACCTTCCAGGCCCCGGCGTTAAAGCCGAAAACCTCGGCGGCGGGCAGCAGCCCGGCGGCGGGCTTGTCGTCGGCGTTCACCAGCAGCCGGCCGCAGTGACCGGCGAACTCCGTGAAGATCTTGTTGAGCTCCTCTATCTCTTTATGGTCCTTGCTGATGTTCAGCAGCAGCCCGGTCTTGGGCATGTACCGCACTATGGTGCCGTCGGACTCGTCGGCCTCCACCACTAAAATTTTTCCCTTGCCGCGGAAAGCGTTGCCGATCAGCCCGCGCTCCCTCAGCTGCCCCAGCGCGCCGCCGGTGATTATAGAGGGCTCCAGCCCCGCCGCCTCAAGCACGCAGAACAGCATGGCGGCCACGGTGGACTTGCCGCTGGTGCCGGCCACGGCGATGGTGTCGGCGCCGTTCACCTCGGCGGCCAGCAGTTCCGAGCGGTGCCAGATTTTAAGGCCCCGCTCTTTCGCGCGCAGCACTTCGGGATTGGTATCTTCGATGGCGGTGGAGAGCGCCAGCTCCGCGGTCTCCTCGTTCACGCCCGAGCCGTCCTGCGGGAAGAGTTTTATGCCCAGCGCCTCCAGTTTGGCCTTAACGTCAAGGTTGCGGCCGCGGTCGAAGTCGCGGTCCGAGCCGCTCACGCTCCGGCCCTCCATGGCCTTCACCTGCGCCAGCGCGCTCATGCCTACCCCGCCGATGCCGGAAAAATGTATAGTGTTTTTCACATTGATATTATTACAATTACTGGCCGGACGAGCAAGTAAAGTACCGAATTTTGTAATATAGTTGCTGTAACGCTTATATGGACTGTAAAAAGAGCTCCAACCTTAAGAATTGCGCCTGTACCTACGAACCCTGCCCGCGCAAGGGCCTGTGCTGCGACTGCGTGGCCTACCACCGCGCCAGCGGGGAATTGCCCGGCTGCTATTTCACCCCGGAAGCGGAACGGAGCTACGACCGCTCGATAGAAAATTTCATAAGGACCAGAAAGGACTAATCATGAAAAAGATCATCGCCACCAAGAACGCCCCCGCCGCCATCGGCCCCTACTCCCAGGCCATCGAAGCCAACGGGTTCATCTTCATCTCGGGCCAGCTGCCCATCGACCCCGCCACCGGCCAACTGGCCCCGGCCGATACCAAGCTCCAGACCGAAGCTTCCATCAAGAACATCGAGGCCATCCTCAAGGCCGAGGGCCTCACCCTCGAGAACGTGCTGAAGACCACCGTGTTCATGGCGGACCTGGGCCAGTTCGCCCAGATGAACGAAGTGTACGCCAGATTCTTCTCCAAGAATCCCCCCGCCCGCGCCGCCGTGGAAGTGAAAGCCCTGCCCAAGGCCGCGCTGGTGGAGATAGAAGCCGTAGCCGCGAGGTAATTTTTCACCTATATGCACCCATTCCTGGAAAAAAATCATACCGGCACCCTTTTCCCCATTTTTTCCATGCGCCACAAGAAGGACTGGGGCATAGGCGACACCCGCTCCATGACCCTCTGGTTCGACGCCATGAAGGCCATGAACCTGAACCTGCTGCAGGTGCTGCCGATCAACGAGATGCCCCCCGGCGTCTCCTGCCCGTACACCGCCCTCTCGGCCTTCGCGCTGGACCCCATCTACATAGCCGTGGACGAACTGCCGGAATTCAAAGAATCCCCGGCGCTGGTGGAAGAAGTGAATTCCCGCCGCTTCCAGTCCGGCCTTCGCCAGCTGCGCCGGGCGGACACCGTAATGTACGACGAGGTGAGGAACATCAAGTTCTCCACCCTCTGGAAGGTCTATACCCATTTTCACCAGCACCATATCCTCAAGGACTCGGCGCTCGCCAACGAGTTCCGCGCCTTCTGCCGCGCCAACGCCGGCTGGCTTGACGACTATGCCGTGTTCCGCCGCCTTAAGGACACCCACAGCTGGACCTCGTGGACCCACTGGGAAGGCCCGCTGAAGGACCGCGACCAGCAGGCCATCAGGGAACTGCAGCAGCGCGAAGAGCACCAGATCCTCTATTTCAAATACCTGCAGTGGGCCATCCAGCGCCAGTGGACCGCCGCCCGCGCCCGCGCCGCCGAGCTGGACATCAAGCTCCTGGGCGACCTGCCGTTCATGGTGAACCAGGAAAGCTCCGACGTGTGGGCCCGCCAGGCCGAGTTCGACATCAACCGCGAGATCGGCGCCCCGCCGGACGCTTTCAGCGAGACCGGCCAGCGCTGGGGCCTGCCGGCCTACAACTGGGACGTGATCGAGAACAACAATTTCGACTGGTGGCGCTCCAAGGTTAAGAAGGCCGCCGAATTCTACGACCTGTTCCGCATCGACCACATGGTGGGTTTCTTCCGCACCTGGGTGATCCCGCGCGACGTGGCGCTTAAGCCGGACTTCGACATCAAGGACGAGCGCGCCCAGCGCGAGCGCGGCAAACGCTTCATCCAGGCCGTGGCCGGGGCCAGCGGTATGCTGCCCGTGGCCGAGGACCTGGGCCTGATCCCGCCCTACGTGGGCGAGGTGCTGAACGAACTGAACGTGCCGGGCTATAAGGTGATGCGCTGGGAGAAGACCAAGGACGGGACCAGCTACATAAACCCGGAAACTTACGGCCCGGTCTCGCTGGCCACCTCCTCCACGCACGACAACGAGCCGCTGGCCGACTGGTGGGACACCGTGGACCCGGTCGAGAAAAAACTTTTCTGGAACCTGGCCTCCGGCGACGAGTCGACCCCGCCCGTCTTCGCCAAGGCGCGCGAAAAAGTGCTGGCCTCGCTCCTGGGCGCCGGCTCGCGCATAGTGATCCTGCCCATCCAGGACATCTTCGGCACCAAGGACAGGGTGAACACCCCCGGCACACTGGGCGACCACAACTGGACCTACCGCTTCCCCACCCCCGCCGAGGAGTTCCTTAAGAAATATTCGGACACCGCCGCGGCTTTCTCGGCCCTGGTGAAGGAGAAACGCGGATGAACGTAAAACACCTGGTTTACGCCCTGTGCCTGGCGGCCCTCACCGGCTGCTCGCTCAACCGCACCGCCGCGCACGTCACCTCCGGCATTATCGACACCGGCCTGCCCGTGGTCTTCTCCGAGTCCGACCCGCAGTACGTGAAGGAAGCCCTGCCGGCCAACCTGCAGCTGATGGAGATCCTGCTGGCCAGCGACCCCGGCAACAAGGACCTGCTGGTGAACGCGTCCCAGGGCTTCTGCGGCTACGCCTTCATGTTCCTCGAGGACGAGAACCCCGAGCGCGCCTCGGTCTTCTACCAGAAGGGCCAGGCCTACGCCGAGCGGGCGCTCGACGGCGCCACCGCGGAGACCGCCAAGAAGAAGGACGCCCACCCGCTGTTCTGGCATACCTTCTGCAAGGCCCTTTACATGAACATCAACCGGGACAAGCCGGAAGCCATAGCGGAGATCCCCACGCTGGAGCCGGCGGCGCTGAAACTGCTGCAGCTGGACCCCGGCTACTATTATAACGCGGCCGAGGATATCCTGGGGGCCTACTACGCGATCAGGCCCCGCATGCTCGGCGGCAGCCCCGAGAAGGCGGCGGAGCATTTCGAGCTGGCGCTGAAAGGCCCCGGCGCGGACTTCATGCTGAGCCGCTACCTGTACGCCAAGCTGGGCGCGGTGGCCGCGCAGGACCAGGCCCTTTTCGAGCGGCTCCTCGGCGAGATAATCGAGGCGGAACCGAAGGACGGAGTGACCCGCCTGCCGAACGAAGTGGCCAAACTCAAGGCGAAGAAATTACTGGAGAAAAAAGATGAACTTTTCTAAAACCGCAGCCGTATACCTTACAGCCATGGCGCTGGCGCTGCCGCTGAAGGCGCAGACCATGATAAAATTCGCCACGCTGGCGCCGGACGGCTCCACCTGGATGAAGGCGATGAAGCAGTTCACCACGGAGACCACGTTAAAGACCGACGGCCGCGTTAAGTTCAAGATCTATCCCGGCGGCGTCTCCGGCGACGAGAAGGATGTAGTGAGGAAGATCAGGCTGGGCCAGCTGCAGGCCGGCGGTTTTACCGGCGTGGGCATAGGCGAGGTGGCCCCCGAGGCGCGCATCCTGGACACGCCCTTCCTGTTCAAGAACGCCAAAGAGATAGACTACGTCTACAAGACGATGGACGCAGATTTCAGGAAGATCTTCGAGAGCCGCGGCTACGTGCTGCTGGGCTGGGCCGAAGTGGGCAACGTTAACATCTTCTCCAACATCCCCGTGACCAGGCCCGAAGACCTGCGGGACGTGAAGATGTGGATCTGGGAAGGCGACCCCATAGCCGAGGCCACCTTCGCCGCGCTGAAGATAAAACCCATCCCGCTCTCCATCACCGACGTGATGAGCTCGCTGCAGACCGGCATGATCAACGGCGTTTACGGCTCTCCCCTTTCCGTGATAGCGCTGCAGTGGTTCGCGCGCATGAAGTACGTGTTCGCGCTGCCGCTCACCAACGCCTCCGGCGCGGTGCTGATCTCCAAGAAGACTTTCGACACTCTCACCCCCGCCGACCAGAAGACCATGCTGGCGCTGGGAGAGAAATACTTCCGCGCGCTCACGCTGCAGAGCCGCAAGGAGAACGAGCAGTCCATCGGCATCCTTAAAAAGAAAGGCCTGGTGTTCACCGAACCCGCCAGCCCCGCCGTGGTGACCGAACTCGAGAAGGCCGGAGAAGACGCCCGCCAGGCGCTGGCAGGCAAGCTCTACTCCAGGGAACTCCTGGACAAAGTCGAGAACGCGCTGAGAACCTTCCGCGCGCCCAAGAAGTAATTTGTATAATTTGAACACGGCGATGAAGTCCGCCGCCCCGGCCCCCCGGGGAAACCGTCCGCAGGGACTAATGACCTCTACCCGCTAAGGTAGAGGTCGTTTTACATAGTGAGGCCCCGGGTCCCGCCACGGGGACCGGATAAGCAAAACCGTCGTGAGGCCCGAGCTTGCATAGCGCGAGGGCCGAATGTCGAGCGAGGCCACGGTGTGGCCGAAGCGTGTTTTGCGTTCCGGCCCCCGTGGCGGGACCCGGAGAACGATTATGGAACCTGACAAAATACCCTTGATCGCCGGACTGATGATCTTCGCGGCCAGCCTCTTGAGCCTGCGGCTGGGGCTCTCGGTAGCCATCTTCGAGATCCTGCTCGGCCTCACCGCCGGCAGTCTGGGCCTGCACGCCGCCGACTGGATGGCCTACATCGCCGGCTTCGGCGGCATAGTGCTCACCTTCCTCTCCGGCGCCGAAGTAGACGCCAAACTCCTGAAAGAGAACTTCAGGCAAGCCGCCACGCTCAGCCTGTTCTCCTTCCTCGCCCCCTTCGCCGCCGGCGCAATCTTCTGCCGCTACGCCGCAGGCTGGAGCCCGCAGGCCTCGCTCATCACCGGCATAGCCCTCTCCGAGACCTCGCTAGCCGTCGTCTACTCCGTGCTCACCGAGACCGGCCTCAGCAAGACCCTCACCGGCAAACTGCTGATGGCCTGCACCTTCCTCACCAACACCCTCACCGCGCTGGCGCTAAGCCTGGCTTTCCTCAAGCCCAACCCCTACACCCTGCTCTTCCTGGGCGTCTCCGGCGGCTTCCTGGTGTTCGCCGGGCGCTTCTCCGCCGGGCTGCTCAACCACCCGGCGCTCTCGGGCAAGGTGATAGAGCCAGAGATAAAATATATCTTCTTCGTGCTGCTCGCCTTCATCTACCTGGCCGAACTCGGGTCCAGCCAGGCCATGCTGCCGGCCTTCCTCTTCGGCCTGGTAATGAGCGGACACTTCGCCTCCACCAAGGCCGCCCCCGTGAAGAACCGCCTGCGCACGGTAGCCTACGCCTTCATCACGCCTTTCTTCTTTATAGTGGCCGGAATGAAGGTTTCGCTTGGCGCGCTGTGGGGCGCGGCCGGGCTTTTTGCCGCGCTGTTCGCGGTTAAACAGGCGGCCAAGTTCGCCGGTGTGTATTTCCTGGCCGGCAAATATTTCCCCGCCAACAGGAACTACTTCACGCTGCTGATGTCCACCGGCCTCACCTTCGGGCTGATGGCCGCGCTGTTCGGGCTTAAGGGCGGCCTGCTGAACGCCGAGCAGTACTCGGTGCTCACCGGCGTGCTGATAGCCAGCGCCGTTATCCCGACTTTCGTGGCGCAGCGCTGGTTCCCGCCGCTGGAAGAAGAGGATATTCTCTAAAGGAAGATCATGACCGACTGGAAACTTTACGCGGTAGGTTCGGCGCTGTTCGCCGGGATGACGGCGGTACTGGCCAAGGTGGGAGTGAAAGACATCCCGTCGAATCTGGCCACACTTATACGCACCTTCGTTATTATCGCCTTTCTCGGCGCGCTGGTGGCGGCCCGGCACGAATGGAAGAACCCGCTGCTGCTGAACCGGCACAGCCTTATTTTCCTCGTGCTGTCAGGCCTGGCCACGGGGCTGTCCTGGATCTGCTACTACCGCGCGCTGCAGACGGGCCCCGCCTCGCTGGTAGCGCCTATAGACAAGCTCAGCCTGGTCTTCGCTATTCTGCTGTCGGTAATGTTCCTGGGCGAACGCCTGGGAGCGTACCAGTGGCTGGGGGCTTCCATGATAGCCGCCGGCGCGCTCCTGATCATCTTCAAATAGAAAAGCCCGGCAAGCCGGGCCCTTCCTTATATTAAGCGCCGCGTTAGGCCGGGCGCATCTCGCCGGCTACGGGCCGGTCCGTGATGCCGAGGAAGCCTTCTATCTTCTGTTCCAGGAACAGCGCGTCCTCCGGCTTGTCCATGCCGGAAACCAGCTTCAGGCGCCCGCCGCCGGTCTTTACCGCCTGCAGGTTGTAGGTGTAAGAGGTCCCGTTCTTATTGGAATGCATTATCTCTTCGCAAAAGAGCTGCTCTATTTCCGGCCGCGGCACGACTTTGTTGCCCGGCCACGGCAGCGGATAATGCTTTATGCGCAGCTCGCCGGTATTGAGCGTTATTTTGGTCCTGTTGAGAAAGCCGGCCAGGGTGCTGTAAGTTAGGAACACGCCTACGGCCACGTGCAGCACCGGGAACAGCTTCATCGCCAGCGGCCCGCCCTGGCTGAAAGCTATGGAGTACCAGAACACCAGGAAGCCGTCCCAGAATACGCAGAACACCAGCATCATCACGTACTTCCAGTTCATCCACCTGCGCGTGATCACCAGGTCCGCGCCCTCATTGGCGACGGTATAATTACTTGGCATCTCCACCGTTCTCTTCGACGGACCGAAAGCCGAGGCCCCGGGCACCTTGTCGGCGAAACCGAACACGGCGTTACAGGACCCGCACTTGGCGATGCTGGTCTGGATATTGATGTTCTCCGCGGGCACGGTCCGGGAACAGTGAGGGCATTTTATGTCCATATATTTTTATGCGGAACGCAGCGTCCTTTTTACCGGTTTGAGCTGATATCGGAAAGGTCCAGGTCCTGTATGCCGCGGCAGCACCTCACCTGAAGTTCCGCAGGCAGCACGAGGCCTTCTTTAAGCGGAAACCCGCCAAGCAGCAGCAGGGGCCTGTCCGCCTTCGGCATTTTAGTGAGCTCGCCGGCGAATTCCCTTACCTCCCTGAGCTGCGGCAGCAGCGCCGCGGAGAGGCCGAGGGCTTTAGGCTTCAGCGACCTGGCCAGCTCCAGGATCTCCCTGCCGGGCAGCCCCGGCAGCACGGTATAAGTCTTGAGGCCGCGGGAGAGCAGGTGCACCTCCAGGAATTTAAGCCCTAGGGTATGGTAATTCCCGTCCGCGTTAGTAAGCAGCACGTCAGGTTTTTTGGCCTGCCTGTGCCCTGCGAGCTCGGGATAATGCCGGTAAACCGCGCCGACCATCTCTTCGGCGAACGCGCTGAAGCGGTGCTCGATAGCCACCGTCACTTCACCCTTAGCCCAGAGTTCGCCTATTTCATATAACGCGGGCTGGATAACTCCGATAAGAAGGTCTTCGGGCTTTATGCCCAGGTCATATGCGTTTTTAACCCATACTGCCGGGTCGGCCTTTATCCCCGCCCTGACCTCGTTCCTTAATTTTAGGAAAAAGTTAACCAAAGGCCGCATGCGGCCGGAAACGCCTTTATCTTCGGCGATCCCGCTGGCGGCGCATTTAGGGCAAAGGCCGTGCGTCAGGGAAAAATCGGCGAACGGCTCGGATTCACCCATATAGCTCTGGCAGTAGGCGCACCAGCGGATCATACGTTCGTCCCGCTCATGATATTTAACGGCCTCCGTAGATCACCAGCATGCAGCTGCCGACGATGAGCAGCGGGATCATGATCGAAGAGACTATCCCTATGGCGATATACTTCCGGCCTTTCTGCACGGCATAAAAGCAGGAGCCCAGCGTTATCAGGGCGGCGGCCGCCAGGGCGTAGCTGCCCAGGTTCGGATCGCGCACGCGCGAGAGCATCGTGACACCCCAAGAAAGAAGGACAGGAAAGCCGAAAAAACCCAGCAGGAAGTCAGTAACTTTGCTGCGGGTAGTTTTGTAATAACCAGGCTGTTCAGGCGCGCTCGGCGTTTGTTTTTGTTCTTCCGGCATAACTTAATGTCCCGAGACCGCCATCACGATCAGAAGGCAGCTGCCGGCGGCTATCAGCGGGACTATAAGCAGGGAGAGTATCCCGATAGCGATGAACTTTCGGCCGCGCTTGTAGGCGAACACCACAAAAAACACCGTAAAGGCTAAACTTACGATCGCCGTGCCCAACCCCGCCAGAGAACTCCCCCTCATGGGAATATCTGGCCCGAACGCCATCTGGGCGAGCAACATAATTATGGGATAACCCAGGAACCCCACGAGGAAGTCGGTCACCTTGCTGCCTGTATCCTTGTAATACCCTCGGGTAGCGGGCGCACTTTCAGTTCCCTGTTTTTGTTCTTCAGGCATAGTTTTTTTGTCCCCGCGCGTAGTCAAGTATGAGGCCCCTGTTAAGGTAAATTATAACAGCTAAGGAGATGAGTTGGAACACAGAAAGGCCCCAGAAAGCGGGTTTCTCCACCCGGATGAACTCGATCAAGAAGCGGAAAGTAAAGTAACTCATCATCAGCAAGTCGAAAAGGCGGCCCGGCGCCAGGTTCGCGCGGTTCTTAACCTTTTCCAGGTAGACGAACATAATGAGCATGAAAGCGGATTCATACAATTGGGTAGGGTGCCTGGGGATACCGTCGCCGAAGTTCACGCCCCAGGGCAGGGAGGTCGGTACGCCGTAGCAGCAGCCCTGGAAGAAACAGCCCAGCCGCCCTATGGCCAGCCCGGCCGCTATGGCCGGAGCGAAGAAATTTCCCCGCCGCTCCGTAAGACCCATGGCCTTCTTGGTGAGCGCCGCGCCCGCCGCGCCGCCTATCAGCCCGCCCACGATGGTCCGGCCGGACAAAAGAAGCTCCGGGGAAGCGGCGGCGAGCGCTGCCTTATAATTAATGACCAGTTCCGTAAACTTGGCGCCCAGCGCGCCTCCGGCCAGCGAACCTATGAAGATGAAGAAGCCCTGCTCGGTAAGCTTCTTCCCCCGCTTAGCCTCATAAAAATAAACCGCCACGCCCACGGCGAGGCCGAGCAGCACGAAAAAAGAATAAGCCGGCACGCCGAAGCCCCCGGCGTGGAACAGGATGGGCCTTATGCCCCAGTGTTCGGGCGTGTAATGCTCAACCATGCTTCCCGGTAAAAGCGCAGCAGCCGCCTTTCGACATACATTCGTACAGTTTGGAAGCCGGGCAGAAGCCCAGGGCGGAAATGCTCTTCATGATGGCGAAGACCAGCACCGCGGACCAGCCTATTCTTGGCGGAGCGAAATAAAGCAGGCCTATGCAGACCAGGCTGAAGATCGCGCCCATGAGATGCGCGAACCGCATGGCGTCCTCGTTCAGCACCTCGTCGGAAGACTTGAAGATTTTATTTACCGTGTAAGAATACAGCAGGATCAGCGGCGCGCGCCTTACCTTTAAGATAGCGGAAAGCGCGAAGAGTATAAAAGCCACAATCATTAAGGGCTTAAAACGGAAGATCAGCGCGGCCCAGACCAGCAGGGCCAGCGTGTACCGGCAGAAGGCGAAAGCCGCCGACGGGACCGACACAGGTTTCACCAATTTCAATTTTTGTTCCATAGTTTGGGGAAGAACATCCCCACCTTTTTCCGATAGTCCGCGTAAGCGGCGAATTCCCTGGCAAGCAGTTCTTCTTCCTGCCTGGCCCGGTAGCGCATGAAAGGGATGAAGATAAAGAGAGCGGCCGCCAGCGCCAGCCAGTTCTGGTAGATCAGGCTCGCGCCCAGGAACATCCAGACCAGCGAGGCGTACAGCGGATGCCGCACCAGCCGGTACATCCCGCCTGTGACGAAGGTATGGTCGCCGTAGATCTTTATCTGGTTGCCCCAGTTCCTGCCCAGGTCCAGCCGGCCCCTCACGTTCACCGCGCAGCCGGTTATCACCAGGAGCGCCCCTGAAACCATGAGGATTATCTTAAGGGGCGAAAATTCCAAAGCGATGCGCCCGGCGCCCGTCCGGAGGATAGCGTAGAAGCCGAAGAAGAACATCAGCATCGTACCCGTTTCCACCACGCTCTTTTTTTCCTTCTTAACCTGTTCCCGCTTCTGGAACTCGGCGAAGTCTATCAGGATGGCCACCAGCACGGCAAAGACGGACAGCATAACGGATATTTCCACCGCCGCGTAAAAGATCTTTTCGGGCGTGTCGAAGAGATGGCATAAAGTTTCGGTCATTTGTTCCTGTACAGCATGTTATACGCCGAGAAAGGTATCTTCTTCAGGTCCGGGGTAATCATGTGCACGCACTCTTTCTTCATCGACTTCATGTCGAAGTTATGGGCGTCTATGAAGGACGTGACGCTGATCCGGAACGTGTTCTCGTTCACGTACTCCACCTTTTTCTGCTCCGACTTCAGCAGGTACTCGCCCGGGATGATCTTCTTGAAATTTTTAAGCAGGTCCGCGCCGCAGCAGCAGGCGGCCGCGCCCGGGGCTTTTTTAGCCAGGTCTTTCATGAAGTCTTCCGGGTCGAAGTTAAAAGTGTTATTTATCGCCGGGAGGCAGGCTTTTATGTCCAGGTCCCGGGTGAGCGGCGTGAAGCCGCCGCCGGAGCGGTACAGATAGGTCAGGGCCACCCGGTCCACGTCGCAGGGCAGGGGGACGAAGTCGCTCTTCTTCAGCATCCCCTTGGTCTGCTGCTCCAGGCGGGCTATGATGCCGGTGACGGTCACCCGCTCTTTCCTGTCCACATTCCCTAGGCGGCCCCAGAGCGCCACCGGCTGAAAATTGATGCCGCGGATATTGCCGGCATTGATGCCGAACTCCACGACGCGCCCCAGTTCCCCGTCGTTAACGCCCTTGGCCACCGTGACCACCAGGGTCACCGGCACTTTATATTTCGCCAGGTTCGCCAGGGCTTTGCGCTTAATTTCGGAAAGGTCCCTGCCGCGCAGCCGCTCATGTGTTTCTTTTTCGAAACCGTCGAACTGGAGGTAGATCTCGAAGCCGCCCTGGAACCGCCCCAGCTCCGCTGCGAAGCTCTCGTCTTCGGCCAGCCGCAGGCCGTTGGTGTTCAGGAACACGTATTTAACTTTCTTGCGCGCCAAAGCGATGATATCGAGTATCCGCGGGTGGGTGGTGGGTTCGCCGCCGCTTATTTGCAGGATCTCGGCGCTGCCGTATTCGGAATCCCGGAAGAACTCCAGCATTTCGCCTATCTTCTCCAGCGGCAGGTAGTCCCCCCCGCTGCCGCTGCCGGCGTAGCAGACCGGGCACTGCATGTCGCATTTAGGGGTAACTTCTATCAGGCCTATGCAGGTATGCTGGTCGTGTTCGGGGCAGAGCCCGCAGTCGAAAGGGCAGCCGTCTTTTCGCTCGGCCTGCGTTTTGGAAATGGTGCCGGGCTTATCGTAGGCCATCCGGTTCAGGTAGTACACGGCGTCTTCTTCCAGAAGCTCTTCCTGCTCCCCGTGTTCGGGACAATGTTTAAGCAGGTAGATGCTGCCGCCACGGAGCACGATCTTGGCGTCCACCCGCTTCATGCAGCCCGGGCACAGGCTGACGGTGCTCTCGATGAATTGATAATCCCGGTTCGGCATAGATCCTACGGCTTTGTATTTCCCCAAACGCTATTTTAACATTTCAGCGCGGGGGGCGCGGGGGCGGGCTAACCCTTTATCACGGCTAGGGGCCGGAACCGGGCTACTTTGCGGGCTATGCCGGCTTGCGCTATCACCTTCACAACCAGCTCCACGTCCTTGTAAGCCTCGGGCATTTCCTCGCCCAGCGTGGCGGGATCGGAAGAGCGCACCCAGACGCCCTTGGCGGCCAGCTCCTCGGCGATGTTCCTTCCGCGGGCGCGCCGCGTGGCGTCGTGGCGGGACAAGGCCCGGCCGGCCCCGTGGCAGGCCGAGCCGAAAGTTTCGGCCAGGGCCGCGCTGGTGCCGGCCAGCAGGTAGGAGGCCCGGCCCATGTCGCCCGGGATGATAACGGGCTGGCCGGCGGCCGCGTAAGCGGCGGGCAGCTCCGGGTGGCCGGGGCCGAAGGCGCGGGTGGCGCCCTTGCGGTGCACCACTACGCGTACCTTTTTCCCGTCCACTACGTGTTCCTCAAGCTTTGCGATATTATGTGCCACGTCGTAGACCAGGCGCAGGCCCAGCGCGTTCTCGCCCAGGCCGAGCGCCTCGCCAAGGATGTCCCGCGTCAGCCCGGTGAGCACCTGGCGGTTGGCCCAGGCGTAGTTGGCGGCCGCCTGCATGGCCCCGAAGTAGTCCTGCCCCTCGGTGCTGCGGAACGGCGCCGCCGCCAGCTGGGGATCGGCCAGCTGGATCCCGTAGCGGCGCGCCGCCGCGCGCATCACTTCCATGAAATCCGAGCAGACCTGGTGGCCGAAACCGCGTGAGCCGGTATGCAGCATTACGGTGAGCTGGCCTTTAAAGATCCCGAAGGCCCCGGCCGCGGCCTCGTCGAAAATATCTGTTACTTCCTGCAGTTCCAAAAAATGGTTGCCCGAGCCCAGCGTGCCCAGCTGGTCCCGTCCGCGCTCCAGCGCCCGGCGGCTGGCCGCGTGCGGGTTCGCCCCGTCCATACAGCCAAAAGACTCCGCGTGCAGCAAATCTTCCTTCCTGCCGAAGCCCTGTTCCACCGCCCAGGCCGCGCCCTTTATCAGCGGCGCTTCCCCGCCATGTTTGTCCAGGCGCACACCCCCGCCCGCGCCCAGGCCGGCCGGGATGCGGGAATAAAGCGCCGAGGCCAGGCTTTGTATATCTTTAATGGAAGAAGCTTCGATGGAAGAAGCGAGCAGGCGCACGCCGCAGTTGATGTCGTAGCCTACGCCGCCCGGCGAGATCACGCCGCTCCCGGCGTCGAAAGCCGCCACGCCGCCTATAGGGAAACCATAACCCGTATGGATGTCGGGCATGGCCAGCGCGCGGCCGACTATGCCAGGCAGGGCGGCGGCGTTGGCTATCTGGTCCAGGGCCCGGTCCTCTACCAGGGCCTCCAGCTCCGCGTCCACATAGACCACGGCGGAAGCGTTCATCCCCTGCTTATAGGAAGGCAGGAGCTCCAGCCTGGAAGCGTCCAGGCGCCGGATATGAGGTGAATTTATCATCGCTTACCGGGCGCCCCCGCGCCCGCCGCCTAGAACAGCCCGGTTATGTTGCCGTTGGCGTCTATGTCGATGTTCTCGGAGGCCGGGTGCTCCGGCAGGCCGGGCATACGCATGATATCGCCGGTTATCGGGATGATGAAGCCGGCGCCGGAGGCTATCTCGATCTCGCGCACGGTCACCACGAAGTCCTTGGGCCGCCCGATAAGCTCCGGGTTATCCGACAGGGACTTCTGCGTTTTGGCGATACAGACCGGGAGTTTATCCAGCCCCAGCCCGTTTATCTTCTCCAGGTCTTTCTTCGCTTTCGCCGTATAATCGATGTGCCTGGCGCCGTACATCTTGCCGGCGATGGCCTCTATCTTTTTTTCAACCGGCCATTCCCATTCGTAAACCGGCTTGAAGCCGCAGGCGGTCCTGGATTCCACGGCTTTCGCCACCAGCTCCGCCAGTTCCGCCGCGCCCGCGCCGCCCTGGCCCCACACGTCGGCCACGGCCGCCGGCACGCCAAGTTCCGCACAGCGCTTCAGGATCACGGCTATTTCCTCTTCGGTATCGGTGGCGAACTTGTTGATGGCGATCACCGGGGAAAGCTCGAACTGCTTCATGTTCTCCACGTGCTTTTCCAGGTTCTCCAGCCCGCGCCTGACCGCGGCGGGGTCGGGGGCGTTCAGATCTTTAAGCGCCACGCCGCCGTGGTACTTGAGCGCGCGCACGGTGGCCACCAGCACGGCCGCGCTGGGGCAGAGACCTGCGTAGCGGCACTTGATGTCCAGGAACTTCTCCGCGCCGAGTTCGAAGGCGAAGCCGGCCTCGGTCACCACGTAGTCGGAAAGGGTCAGCCCCATACGCGTGGCTATGATGGAGTTGCAGCCGTGCGCGATGTTGGCGAAGGGCCCGCCGTGGATGATGGCCGGCGTGCCCTCGCTGGTCTGCACCAGGTTCGGCATGATGGCGTCCTTGAGCAGCGCGGCCATGGCGCCGTTGGCCTTCAGGTCGCGCGCATAGACCGGCTTGCGGTCATATGTATAGCCGACGAAAATATTGCCGAGCTTCTCTTTAAGGTGTTGCAGGTCGTTGGACAGGCAGAGGATGGCCATCACTTCGGAAGCGGCCACGATGTCGAAGCCGGTCTCGCGCGGCACGCCGGACATGGTACCGCCCAGGCCCACGATGATCTTCCGGAGGGACCGGTCGTTCATGTCCATCACGCGCCGCCAGGTAACGGTGCGCGGGTCTATCCCCAGGTTGCTCTTCTTATTCTGGATATTGTTGTCGATGATGGCGGCCAGCAGGTTATGCGCCTTCTCGATGGCGGCGAAATCGCCGGTGAAATGCAGGTTGATGTCCTCCATCGGCAGCACCTGGGAATGCCCGCCGCCGGTGGCGCCGCCCTTGATGCCGAACACCGGCCCGAGGGACGGCTCGCGCAGCACCACGGTGGTCTTCCTGCCTATCCTGTTCAGCCCCAGCGCGAGGCCTATGGAAACGGTGGTCTTGCCCTCGCCCGCGGGCGTGGGCGAGATGGCGGAAACCAGGACCAGCTTGTTCTTTTTAGCCTTCTCGAGGTCTATCAGCTTTAGCGGCAGTTTGGCCTTATGCCTGCCGTACAGGACCAGGTCGTCCTCGGGCACGGCGAGCCGCGCGGCTATTTCTTTAATATCCTTAAGTTTTACGGTGCGGGCTATCTCAATATCTGTGGCCATAATATTGTCCTCTTTGCTTACGACTATGATACAAAAATATTTATCCGCCGCCTTGGCCGTCTGATGGCCATAGGCCCTGTTACGGCACTGGCATAGCCTTGCGGTCCTGCCAAGGCATTTAGGATAATAAGACCAGAAGAACGGTACCGAATACCATGAAATATATCCTCAAATTCGAAGACTACATCGTCAAGGCCGAAAAAGGCGTGGTGGTGACGCTGGTGCTGGCCATGGTGGGCTTTTCCATCCTGCAAATGCTGCTGCGCATCCTCTTCCACTCCGGCATAGTCTGGCTGGACCCGCTGCTCCGGCACATGGTGCTCTGGGCCGGCCTCACCGGGGCCGCCCTGGCCGCGCGCTACTCCCGCCACTTCGCGCTGGAGGCTTTCGTGAAGTTCGCCCCCAAGGCGCTGCACCGCCCGCTCGAGGTCTTCGCCTCCGTCTTCACGGTAGCGGCCTCGGGTCTGCTGTTCTACGCCGCCTACAAGTTCATCCGCGACGAGTTCGCCGCCGGCGCCGTGGCCTTCTATATCAACGATTTCCCGGTCCAGGACGGCTGGGCCGTGATGATCATCCCGGCCGCTTTCGCGCTAACCGGTTTCCACGCCCTGCTGGGCATCTTCAGGCAGAAAGACCCCGCCGAAGGGGCCTACTAACATGGCGATAATAATAGGGCTGTTAATAATCTTCCTCGCCTTCCTGGGCGCCCCGGTCTTCACGCTGATAGGCGCCGGCTCCATCTACCTCTTCTCCGGCGCCCAGATAGACTCCTCCGCCGTGATCGTGGAGATGCTGCGCCTGGCCTCGCTGCCGGCGCTGATCGCCATCCCGCTGTTCACGTTCTCGGGCTATATCCTGGCGGAAAGCAAGTCCCCCCAGCGCATGCTGGCGCTGGCCGAGGCCATGTTCGGCGCTATGCCGGGCGGGCTGGCGATAGTGGCGCTGTGCACCACCGCGCTGTTCACCGCCTTCACCGGGGCCTCGGGCGTCACCATCATAGCCATGGGCGGCCTGCTGTACCCGATGCTTTCCAAACAGGGCTACCCGGAAAAGTTCACGCTGGGCCTGCTCACCACCACCGGGAGCCTCGGCCTGCTGTTCCCGCCGAGCCTGCCGATAATCCTTTACGGCCTGGTGGCCAAGATCGACATCGACAAACTGTTCAAGGCCGGCCTGCTGCCCGGTCTGCTGCTGCTCCTCGCGCTCTCCGTCTACGCCTTCTTCACGGCGAAGAAAGCCGGCATCAAGCCCACGGCCTTCTCGTTCGCCCGTCTTAAGACGGCGGCGCGCGCCGCGGCCTGGGAGATCCCGCTGCCGTTCGTGATCATCGGCGGCATCTATATGGGTCTTTTCACGGCCAGCGAAGCCGCCTCGGTGATGGCCTTCTACGTGCTGGTCACGGAAGTCTTCGTCTACAAAGACCTGCACCTGTTCAAGGACATCCCGCGCGTGGCGGTAAAGAGCATGCTGCTCGTCGGCGCCATCTTCCTGGTGCTGGGCACCGCGCTGGGCTTCACCAACTACCTGATCGACGCGCAGATCCCGGACAAGGTCTTCGCCTGGCTGCACGCCTACGTCGACAGCAAGATCCTGTTCCTGATCCTCCTTAACGCCTTCCTGCTGGTCATCAACATGATCGAGATCTTCTCGGCGATCATCATCGTGGTGCCGATCATCGTGCCGGTAGCCGCGCAGTACGGCATCCACCCGGTACACCTGGGGATCATCTTCCTTTTGAACCTGGAGATCGGCTACATGCTGCCGCCGCTGGGGCTCAACCTGTTCCTGGCCAGCTCCCGCTTCGACAAGAAGCTGCCGGAACTTTACCGAGCCATCGGCCCCTTCATCCTGATATTGCTCGCCATGCTGGCGCTGGTCACGTACCTGCCGCAGCTGAGCCTTTTAGGGGCTCCGCGGTAACCGGCACTGGAACTTATGAAAATAGAACTGAGCGACAAATTGAGATCTTTCAAGCCTTTCCTTTTCGAGGAACTCTACCGGAAGGAACGCGCCGAACGGGCCAAAGGCAAGGACATCATCAGCCTGGCCGTAGGGGACCCGGACATCCCGACCGATTCCGAAATAGTCGGCTGCGCGGTGCGGGAAGTGAAGAACGGGCGCAACCACCGGTACCCCAACACCAAGGGCAACGAGAACCTCCGCAAAGAGGTCTCCGCCTGGCACAAGCGGAGGTTCGGCCTTAATTTCCACCAGAGCGACGAAGTATCCATCCTGATCGGCTCCAAGGAAGGCATAGCCCACCTGCCTTTCGTAGTGATGAACCAAGGCGACTACTGCCTGATCCCGGACCCCACCTACCCCACGTACCGCACCGGCGTGGTGCTGGCCGGCGGCCGCATCCACGACGTGCCGCTGCTGGAGAAGAACGGCTTCCTGCCGGACCTCGCCAGGATCCCGCAGAAGATAGTGGACCGCACAAAACTTTTCTTCCTCAATTACCCTAACAACCCCACCGGCGCGGGCGCCACGCTGGAGTTCTACAAGGACCTGGTGAAGTGGGGCAGGAAGAACGGCGTCGTCCTCGCCCAGGACGCGGCCTACGCCGAGATCTACTTCGACAAGCCCGCGCCGAGCCTGCTGCAGGTGCAGGGCGCGCGGGACATCGCCGTGGAGTTCTATTCCTCTTCCAAAACCTACTGCATGGCCGGCTGGCGCGTAGGCTGGGTGGTGGGCAACTCACAGCTGGTCTGCGCGCTGAACCAGCTTAAAGAGAACATCGACTCCGGCCCTTTTAACGCCATCCAGAACGCCGTGGCGCACGCTTTGAAGCACCACGAGCGGATCGTCCCCCCCATCCGGGAGAAATTCAAGCAGCGCGCGCTCGATTTCTGCGCCGTGCTGAGGGCCGCCGGCTGGCAGTTCCCCGACCCCAAGGGCAGCTGCTTCGTTTGGGCCCGGCCTCCGGTAAAATGCGCCTCGCTGGAAGCGGTCTATTTCATGCTGGACAAGATCTCGGTGCTTACCGCGCCGGGCTCCGGCTTCGGCAAGTACGGCGAAGGCTACGTGCGGTTCTCGCTCACCGAGCCCGACCATATGCTGAAAGAAGCCGCCAAGCGCATAAAGCTGCTGGACTGGAGCCTGCTGAAATAAACGACTAATAAAAAAAGGGGACAGGCTACTTTATTAAATAAAGTAGCCTGTCCCCTTTTTTTACCACACGCCTTTAAAGTTCGCAGGCGTTCTTGTCGAACCTTATCTCGGAATTCTCTCCCACGTTCAACTGGTCCTTCCTGCCCACCACGGTGGCGCTGGGCCCGACGAGCGAGCCGCTCAGGTTCATGTTCGTTATGGAGGCGTGCTCGTTCACGATGGAGTCCGAGACTATGGAGGAATCTATCCTGGCCCCGTCGCCGATGGCGGCGTAGGGCCCCACGATGGAGTTCTGCACTTTGGCCGTGGGCGAGATGTAGACAGGCGGAATGATCAGCGAATTCTTTGCCCGGGGCGAGAATTTCTTGTTGTCCAGGATATAACGGTTGGTCTCCAGCAGGGTTTCGGGCTTGCCGCAGTCGTACCAGCCTTCTATGGCCACGGGCTTTATCTTGTGGCCGTCCTTCACCATCTGCGCCATAGCGTCGGTGAACTGGACCTCGCCCTTGGTGGTCCTGCCTGAATTTACCAGCCTGTCCAGGCTGCCGTAAAGCATTGCGGAATCCTGGAAAGAATAGATGCCGACGATGGCCAGTTTGGTCTTCGGATGTTCGGGCTTCTCCACCATGGCGGAAATATAACCGTTCTTCACCTCCACCACGCCGAAGCGGCGCGGGTCGGCCACTTCCTTTACGGCGATGCAGTCCTCTTTGGGGTCCATGAACTTGGAGAGGTCCGCGTCGAGGATGGTGTCGCCGAGCATTACCATGACCGGGCCCTTAACGCAGCCGCGGGTGAGCCAGATGGCGTGGCCCAGCCCTTTCTGTTCGGTCTGTTCCACGTAGAAAACTTCCAGGCCCTTATAGTTCTTGTTGACGTATTCCTTTATTTTTTCGCCCAGGTAGCCCACCACCATGCAGACTTTCTTTATGCCGGCTTTCTGCAACTCGTCCAGGATGTGGCCGATGATGGGCTTGTCGCCCACGGTCAGCAACACCTTGGGATAAGTATAAGTGTGGGGCCGCAGCCGCGTCCCCATCCCCGCCACCGGCACTACCGCGGTAAATTCCGATCTTTTCATAATAACCTCGTTGACAGATATTAAAATTTATCCGGCCGCTCAATCCACCGTCATCTGGCGGTAGACTTCATTGTAGTCAGGCGCGTTTTTCAGCCCCGCCCGGGCGTATTTTTTGGAATCCCAGAAGTTGGGGCGGCCGGCCGTTGTCTTATAGTCGGCCAGCGCCTCGTCGCGGCGGCCGAGCAGGTCCAGCGCCTGGGCCCGCCGCAGGTGGCAGTAAGTCACCCAGCCTTTCTCGGGGTATCCGGTCTTTTCTATGCCGGTGGTAAGCCAGCCCACCGCTTCTTCGTAGCGCTTCATGGCTATCAGCGCGTCGCCGGCCGAGAGGTAGATAAGCGCCAGCTGCGGCTCAAGGCCGGGCTGCGGCTTTACCTGCCAGGCGCCGAGGAAGGCCTCGCATTCGTCCAGCACGCCCTGCCAGTCCTTAGCCTGGATATGGGTCATCAGCTCGGCCAGGCGGAAAAGCATATTGGACGGGTCCAGCGCGCGCAGCCCCTGAGCCTCGGCATAAGCCGCCTTAAAATCCTTCTCGTGCATAGAATAGATTTCCACCAGGAAGAACCGCGCCTCCGTCTTGAAGAACCTGCCTTTTTCTTTTGCTATCTTCACGTACTCTATGCCGCGCTGCCTGTCCCCTCCCACGAACAGCTTGGCCGCCAGGCCAAGCGTGCCCGGCAGCGTGGCCGCGTAATAATCGAAGATGCCCAGCCCCAGATAGGCGTCGTAGACCGCAGGATTCACCTCCACGCATTTCTTCAGGAACTTGCGTCCCTTCCTGCCGTGGGTGTAGGCGCGCCACCAGCTGCGCTGCACGGCGTACCACCGGCCCTCCAGGCCGTAGGCGCTGCCCATGAAGAAATAGGCCTGGTCCAGGTCGCGCCCCTCGTCTATCAGCTTCTCGGAGAGTTCGATGGCCTTGTCCGCGTTCGACATGAACTCGGTCTCGATAGCCTTGAAGTCCCCCTCGGTATTGTCGAAATTCTGCGAGTAGCGCCACCAGGAAAGGGCCGCCAGCGCGAAGTAGCCGGCGGGGCTTTGCGGGTCCAGCCTGACTATCTCCTTAAATTCGTTCCCGGCCTTGTCGAATTCAAGCCGGTACATTTCGGCTATGCCGATATCGTAGCGCTCGTCCGCGCCGGGGCTGAGCGCGAAAGGCCGGGTAGAGGCGTTCAGGTCCACCAGCGCGGGCCCGAGCCCGTCGTCGTCGGCGCGGGCCGCCGGCAGCTGCGCGCGGGCGGGAGCTGAAAGCAAAAACAGCAGGAGCAATATTCTCATAAATTCACCTTGACGACGGCAAACCGGGAGCCCCGGGAAAGTCAGAGCGGCAAGCTTAACCATGGCCGGCCTGGCCCAAGTTCTTAAGGAATAGTTCCGCCTCCGCCGTCCCGATATCGAAAGCCTTTTCGCATTTGGCGCCGTCGAACTCCAGCAGGTTCAGCCCCAGGTCCGCCGGCGGCTTGATCAGGTGCACGTCGGGCTCGGACTTGATGAACACGCGCGACTCATAGATCTTCTGAGTATGGATGGCCAGCATCCTGCGGGCCCGGCGCTCGAAGTAGCCGAACGGGCCCGCGGCGGGAAAATCCAGGTCGGCGTCGCGGGAGTTGCCGATCATGATCACCGTGCGGCAGCCCTCGAAAAGGCTCAAGTTGATGGTGGCGATGCCTATGACGCCGCCGTCCACCAGGTGGTACTTGCGGCCGTGCTCCTCCACCTCCACCGGCGGAAAGACCGTCGGGATGGCGCAGCTGGCCATCAGCGCGTCGGTGAAGGACAGGTTGTGGCTCTGCGTGGACCCGTCGAAGGGCACGATATAGGGAAGCTTCATCTCCACGGCGTGGCTGATCACGTAAAATTTTATATTGCGCTGGAACTGCGGTCCGCTCTTCACCAGCCAGCCGTTCAGGAAGTCGTACACCGGCTTGTTGGAAAAGAGGGTCAGCTTGGCCAGGCGGTTCTGGAAGAAGAAACCCAGCTTGCCGAGCAGGCTGCCGCCGGTGTGCTGGTAAAGCTCCATCGGGATATTGTAGTACCGGGGCTTCAGCTGCAGGATGGACTCGGGCTTCATGTCGCGCCAGAGCTGGCGCAGCTCGCCGGTCTTGTTGTAGCAGTAGGCCGCCCCGTTCAGCGAACCTATGCTGAAGCCGGCCACCGCGTCGAAATGCAGGCCCTGGCGCACCAGCTCGGCCAGCACCCCGGACTGCCAGGAGCCCAGCGCGCCGCCGCCGCATAAGAAAAGCCCCACAGGACGCCTGAATTTAAACATAACGCTTTTTATGCCCCTGCTAAAATATTAGAATATTATTGTAGCAAATGGCGGAGAGCCGCTTATTTATGTCCGATTACCTTATTCTGGCCGGCCTGGGCGTCGTCATGGGCCTTACCCTTGTGCTCCCCTTCTCCGTGAAGAGGGTGGAACAGGACCTGGAAGCTTTCCTCTTCGTGATGGGAATGGCGGCCGTCAGCATTTCAGGGCTCTGGAGCAGGGGCCTTATCCTGCAGGCGCTGGAAGAGCCGCTGGCCATAACCGCGGCGGTGGCCGTGGTCGGCTGGCTGTTCGGCCTCTTCCGCCCCCGCCTGCGCGGCCTGATCGCGGCGCTCTGCGGCAAGCTGGGCCTGGGCCCCACCATCTTCATCCTCGTGGCGGCGCTGGGGCTGGGCTCCAGCGTTTTCACGGCCATAGTCTCGGCCATCATGCTGGCTGAAGTGGTCACGATCCTGAAGCTGAAGCGCGATTTCGAAGTGAGACTCACGGTTTACGCCTGCTACGCCATCGGGCTCGGGGCGGCGCTCACCCCGCTGGGCGAGCCGCTCTCCACCATAGTAGTAGCCAAACTGAAGGGCCCCCCGCACGACGCGGGATTCTTCTATCTCCTTAACTCCCTCGGAGCGTGGATAATCCCCGGCGTGCTGCTTTGCGCGGCGCTGGCGGCCCGCGGGGCCAGGGCGGCCTCGGCCGAACACGCCGGTCTGCGGGAGGACGCGCACGACACCCATAAAGTAATACTCCTGCGCGCCGGCAAAGTGTACCTCTTCGTGATGGCCCTGGTTTTCCTGGGCGCGGGCCTCACCCCGCTGGCCGAGCGCTTCGTGGCGGGGCTGCCGACCTGGGCGCTCTACTGGGCCAACTCCGTTTCCGCCATTTTGGACAACGCCACGCTGGCCGCCGCCGAGGTAGCCCCGGTGATGACGGACCGGCAGATCAAGTTCATTTTAATGGGGCTGCTGGTCTCCGGCGGCATGCTGATCCCCGGCAATATCCCCAACATCGTCAGTTCCGCCAAGCTGGGCATCAAGTCGCGCGAGTGGGCGAAGGCCGCCCTGCCGTTCGGCGGGGCGCTGATGCTGGCCTATTTCATACTTATGTCTATCCTCGTAAAGTAAGGAGCCTGAACAATGGAAACGAAATGGAAAACTATCATAGAGCCTTTCAAGATCAAGAGCGTGGAGCCGCTCGGGGTCACCACCCGCGAGGAAAGGCTCAAGGCGCTGGAGCAGGCGCATTACAACCTTTTTAACGTCCGGGCGGAGAAGGTGCTGATAGACCTGCTGACCGACAGCGGCACCGGCGCGATGAGCGCGGCGCAGTGGGGCGGCATCATGGTGGGCGACGAGTCCTACGCCGGCGCCCGCAGCTACTACAATTTCGAGACCGAGATAAAGTCCCTGACCGGCTTCGCCGAGATCATCCCGGTGCACCAGGGCCGCGCGGCCGAGAAGATCCTGTTCGGCGTGATCGGCGGCAAGGGCAAGTGCATCATCTCCAACTCGCATTTCGACACCACGCGCGCCAACGTGGAGTTCTCCGGCGCCGAGGCCATGGACTTCCCGGTTAAGGAAGCGCTGGACTTCGACAGGCCCGCCCCGTTCAAGGGCAACGCCGACGTTGCCGCCATGGAGAAGTTCATAAAGGCCAAGGGCGCGGAGCACATCCCCCTCTGCGTTATGACCGTCACCAACAACTCGCTGGGCGGCCAGCCGGTCTCCATGCAGAACCTAAAGGACGTGCGCAACCTCTGCAATAAATACGGCATCCCGATGTTCCTCGACTGCGCGCGCTTCGCCGAGAACGCCTATTTCATCAAGCTGCGCGAGAAAGGCTACAATTCCACCCCCGTGCGCGAGATCGCCCAGGAGATGTTCGAGCTGGCCGACGGCACGTGGATGAGCTCCAAGAAGGACGCGCTGGTCAACATCGGCGGGTTCCTGGCCATGAACAACCGCGACTGGTCCGCCAGGGCCCGCCAGATGCTGATCCTCACCGAGGGCTTCAGCACGTACGGCGGCCTGGCCGGCCGCGACCTGGAGGCCATCGCCATCGGCCTGCGCGAAGTGCTCGACGAGAATTACCTGCAGTACCGCATCCGCTCGGCGGCGTACCTGGGCGAGGGCCTGCTGAAGCACGGCGTGCCCATCATCAATCCCCCCGGCGGCCACGGCGTGTACGTTAACGCCAGGAAGTTCCTGCCGCACATAAAGCCCGGCCGGTTCCCCGCCCAGGCGCTCGCCTGCGCGCTGTACCTGGAGGGCGGCATCCGCGGCGTGGAGATAGGCATGCTGATGTTCGGCAAGCGCGACAAGGCCGGCAGCTTCCTGCCCGCCTCCATGGAACTGGTGCGCCTGGCGATGCCCCGCCGGGTCTACACGCAGAGCCATATAGATTACGTGATCGAGGTTTTCGGCTGGCTGGCGAAGAACAAGAAGTGCGTGAAAGGGCTGGAAGTGGTGGAAGCCTCCCCGATCCTGCCGCACTTCACGGCCAAGCTCAGGCCGGCGAAGTAAGGACCGCGCAAGCCCCGGGCGTTAGTTTAGCCTTTGGCGCGATTCCGCGGTATAATTTACATATAAGCCCGCGGCCGGGAGCCCGGGGCCGCGGTATCAATATTATGTTCAAACATCACAGGATGCGCGCGATACAGCAGGAGATAGAGGCGATAGTAGGCCGGGAGAACTTCCGCACCGAAGAAGCCGAGATCCTGATGTACTCCTACGACGCCGGCATGGCCCGCGCCCGGCCCGAGGCGGTGGTAACTTTTACTTCCACGGACCAGGTGGCGCCGGTGGTAAAAGCCCTTTACGCGGCCGGCATCCCCTACCTGCCGCGCCTGGCCGGCACCAACCTCTCCGGCGGCACCATCCCGCTCAAGGGCGGCGTGATCCTGAACCTCTCCCGCCTGAAGAAGATCCGGCAGATCGACACCGCCGCCAGGGTGGCGCTGGTAGAGCCCGGCGTGGTGAACATGGAACTGCAGCGCGCGCTGGAGCCTTTCGGTTTCTTCTACGCGCCCGACCCCGCCAGCCAGAAGGTCTCCACCATCGGCGGCAACATCGGCGAGAACGCCGGCGGCCCGCTGTGCCTCAAATACGGGGTGACCGCCGACAACGTGGAAAAACTGGAAGTGGTCACGCCCGAAGGAGAAGTAAAGACCTGGTCCTACCGGGACCCGGGCCCCGACCTGATGAGCCTCATCGTGGGCTCCGAAGGCACGCTCGGCATCGTCACGCACGCCTGGCTCAAGATCCTCCCCATCCCCCGCTGCATCAAGACCGCTTCGGCCTCCTTCGCCTCCATGGAAGCCGCCATGGCCGCCGTCACCAGGGTGATAGGCGACGGCATCGTCCCCAGGGCCCTGGAGGCCATGGACAAGGTGTCGCTGGACGCGGCCCTGAACGGCAAGAAAAACCCCTTTACCGAAGATACGGAAGCGGTCCTCATCATAGAGCTGGACGGCGCCGACGCGGCCAAGGTCAGGCGCGAACTGGACGCCGTGGAGAAGATCTGCGCGGCCAACGCCTGTTCGTCCTTTAAAGTGGCAGCCAGCGAGGCGGAGCGGGAACTGCTGTGGCAGGCGCGCAAAGGCGCCTACCCGGCCATGGCGCGCCTGGCCCCCGACATAGCGGTCGAGGACGGGGTGGTCCCGAGGCCCCGGCTGCCGGAAGCCCTAAGGGAAACCCGCGAGATCCTTTCCAAGTACAAGCTGACGGCCGGCCTGCTGTTCCACGCCGGCGACGGCAACCTGCACCCCAACATCGTCTTCGACCGGCGCGACCTCCAGGAAGTAAAACGCGTGAAGAAGGCCGGCTACGAGATCCTCAAATCCTGCATCAAGCTGGGCGGCACCATCTCCGGCGAGCACGGCATAGGCGTGGAGAAACGCGTGGCCATGGGCTGGCTCTACGGCCGCGAGGAACTGGAATTCTTCCGCGCCCTTAAAAAAGCTTTCGATCCCGCCGACCTGGCGAACCCCGACAAGATCCTGCCGGTCTCCTTCGATTCGAATCCCGAACCCGGTTCCGCGGGCCTGGCGGCCAGGGCCGCGCTGAGCCCCGAAGGCCGCAGCATCGTGGACGAGCTGCGCCTGCGCTCCAGGAGCGGGGTCCGCACCGCGGTCACCGGGCTTGGCACCAGGCTGAAAGCGGACAGGATAATGGAAGGGGCCAAGCCGCTGGACCTGCGCTCCCTCGCCGGCAAAGCGGTCATAGACCGGGAGAACCTGACAGCCAGGGCCGAGGCGGGGCTGCCGCTGGAGGAATTCCGCAGGCAGCTGAAAGAGGCCGGCCTGGCGCTGGAACTGCCGGACCTGAAAGGCAGCGTCGGCGGGCTTATCGCCTCCAAGGTCTGCCCGGAGGTCCGCGAGATCCTGCTGGGCCTGGAAGTGGCCACCGCCGACGGCGGGCTGCTGGAGCTCGGCGGCAAAACGGTCAAGAACGTGGCCGGCTACGACGCGGTAAAGCTTCTTTGCGGCTCGATGGGCGCTTACTGCGTGATCCTGGCCGCCACCTTCGCCGTTTCGGCCGGCGCCCGGCGCCAGCACGCCGCTTTCGTGGAACCGGCGGCCTGGGACGCCTTCGAACCGGGGCCTTTCCACAGGCGCCTCAAAAAGGCCCTGGACCCCCGGAACCTGCTGAACCCCTGGATCTACGGCGACGGCGGGAAAGCGTAAATAAGGCGAACAAATGAGCGACCAACCACAGAACGAAGAAACGGCGAAAGCCAGGCGGGAGATGGACTCCGCCGCCGGCAATTCCTCTTTCGCGCACATCCAGCACGACGCCAACGAGATGTACCCCCACGAGCAGGCGGACCGCCACCTGGGCCCCCTGCTCACCGACCTCGGCGAGCGCACGCTTTACGACGCCGCCGCGCAGTGCAACCGCTGCGGCTACTGCGAGACCTCCTGCCCCACCTACATGCTGACCGGCAGGGAAACCATTTCCGCGCGCGGCCGCAACCAGTTCGTGCGCATGCTGCTCGAAGGCAAGGCCAGGCATACCGCCGACGCCAGGGAAGCCCTGTCCACCTGCCTGCTGTGCGGGGCCTGCTCAAGCGCCTGCTACGCCAAGGTCCCCACCGCCGACATCGTGCTGGAAGGGAGAAGGTCGCTGGACGGCTACGGCGACAATTTCTTCGCGCGCGCGGCGGTAAAAACGCTGCTGGACGCGCCCGGGCTGTTCGCCTTCTGGCTCAAGCTGGCCTACCTGGTAAAACTCTCCGGTCTGCCCCGCCTGGCGAACAAGCTGGGGCTGTACGACCTGCTCGGCATGCCCGGGCTCTCCGAAGCCGAAGGCGCGGTCGGCAAGGTCCCGCTGCGTTTCGCGTCGGAACTGCTGCACGCCAACCCGGCGCTGCGCGCGGAGGGCAAAACTACGGTGAACTGGGCCTATTTCGCCCCCTGCGGCCCCAACTTCCTTTTCACGGACGTGGCGCTGGCCACGGTGCGGGTGCTGCGCCGGACCTCCGGCGAGGGCATCTTCATGGAGAACCTCTGCTGCGGCCTGCTGGCCCACAATTACGGCAGGATGGAGGACGCGCGAGAGTTCGCGCGGCGCAACATCGTCCGCTACGAGGCGCTGAAAGCGCAGCTCGGGGAGTTCCCCCTGATAGCCGACTGCTCCTCCTGCGCGGCCTTCATGAAGACCTACGAACAGCTTTTCACCGGCGACGAGGAGTGGCGGCCCAGGGCCAAAGCCTTCGCGGCGGCGGTCAGGGACATCCTGGAATTCATCCCCGCCGAAAAGGCCGGCAAGGCCGACCCCGCCGCGCTCGAGCGGGCGGGGCGCGTCACCTACCACGACTCCTGCCGGGCCTGCCACGGGCAGGGCATCCGCCAGGAGCCCAGGGACGTGCTACGCAAACTCGCCGGCAAGAATTACCGCGAACTCAACGAGAGCGACTGGTGCTGCGGCGGCGCCGGCGCCTACGCTTTCACTAACCCCAAGATAGCGGCCATGGTGCTGGACCGGAAACTCCGGAACATCGCCTCCGCGCAGGCCGATACCGTCATAGCCGGCGGCACCTCCTGCCTGATCCAGATCAACGCCGGGCTGCGCGCGGCCTACCCCTCGGCCAGGGCCGTGCACTACAGCGTGTTCGTGGACGAAGTGGCCCGGGAGACCCCCGCGGCGCAGTGACCGGGCCCCGCTTTTCTTGCGCCGTTGTTGAGCACTATTGCACCTTGTTAATGCTAAAATATACATTATGACCCGGGCCGAAGAACTGGAAAACCGTCTGCGCCTGCTTGTGAATTTCGGCGGAGTTGTGTCCAAGGAAACCAACCTTAACAAACTCCTCGAGCTGATCGCCGAGCAGGTCAAGACCATACTTAACTGCGACCGCTGCAGCGTGTTCATCTTTGACCGCCAGACCAACGAGCTCTGGAGCAAAGTGGCGCTGGGCATGCAGCACACCGAGATCCGCGTGCCTTTCGGCAAGGGCATAGCGGGCCACGTGGCCTCTTCGGGCCAGACCCTCAATATCCAGGACGGCTACCAGGACGAGCGCTTCAACCACGACCTCGACCGCCTGACCGGCTACCGCACGCGCAGCATCCTGGCCGTGCCCATGAAGAACGTGGGCGGGCACATCATCGGCGTGTTCGAGGCCATGAACAAGAACGGCTCCGTCTTCGACGTGGACGACGAGGGCATCCTGCAGCTGATCAGCTCGCTGGCGGCCTCGGGCATCGAGAACGCCCAGCTTTACGAGAGCCTGTCCAAATCCCAGCTCGAGACCATTTACCGCCTGGCCGTCACCGCGGAATACCGCGACCAGCAGGACACGGCCATCCACCTGCGCCACATCAGCGAGTACTCGGCGCTGATCGCCCAGGGCCTGGGCCTGCCCGAGCGCGAAGTGGAGAGCATCCGCTACGCGAGCCCCCTGCACGACATCGGCAAGGTGGGCATAGCCGACGCCATCCTGCTGAAGCCCGGCAAGCTGACCCCGGAAGAGTTCACCGAGATGAAGAAGCACACCCTTTACGGCGCCAAGATCCTCTGCAACGCCGAGAGCGCGCTGCTGCAGATAGCCTGCAAGGTGGCCGCCTCGCACCACGAGAAGTACGACGGCACGGGCTACCCCGCAAAACTGAAGGCCGAGCAGATCCCGATCTACGCCAGGGTGGTCTCCGTGGCCGACGTGTTCGACGCGCTGTGCATGCCGCGCGTGTACAAGCCCAAGTGGGACACGGAGAAAGCCAGGGAATACATCCTGGAAGAGAGCGGCAAGTCCTTCGACCCCGCGGTCGTGGCGGCTTTCGAGAAGGTCTACGGCGAGATCCTGAAGATGCACGCCATAGGCGACGGCAAGAGCACCATCATCCCCGGCATCACCAAAGAGCTGCACCGCCACACCTTCTGAGCCCTCCGGGGCTTACGCGTGAAAAGAGCCTGAAACTTTCAGGCTCTTTTCACATCTAATTTTCAGAAGTTAAGCGGCTGTCACAGGCCAAAGGAGCGGCACAATGAGCGAAATGGAAATATCTTTTCCGGGCGGGAAAAAAGTTAACGCCAGCTGGCACGGCTTCGAGATAGCCACGGACCAGCCGGTGGGCGGCGGAGGAGAGGGTTCCGCGCCCTCCCCTTTCGACCTGTTCCTGGCCTCGCTGGGCACCTGCGCGGGCATCTTCGTGCTCGGCTTCATCCAATCCCGCGGGCTCAGCGCGGAAGGGCTGAAAATAATACAGTCCATGGACTGGGACCCCGAAGCGCACCTGATGAAAAAGATCTCTTTCAAGATCGTCCTGCCGAAGGATTTCCCCGAAAAGTACAAGGGCGCCGTGATAAAGGCCGCCGAACAGTGCACGGTAAAACGCAGCATCAATACCCCGCCGGAATTCACGATAGCGGCGGAATGAACGTAACGGGATAAAAGCGGACGGCCGGGCGGCAAAGAGACTACGGTCCCTGCCGCCCGGCTGTCCGCTATATTTTTATCTTGGCTATGGCCAGGCCGATCAGGACGAACTCGACGGCCAGCACGGACACGATCAGCACGCCCCAGGCCAGCGGCACCTGCGTTATCAGCCAGGCGAAGAGCGCCAGCGCCAGCGTGGCCAGCGAGGACAGCCGCACCACCTGGCGGCGCGTGAAGCCGATGTGTTCCAGCCTCAGCGCGAAGTGGTCGCGGCTGCCCAGGAAGGGCGAGTGGCCGCGGCGCAGGCGCATCACCGAAACGAAAACCGTGTCGTAGATAGGCACCGCCAGGATGAACAGCGGCGCGTAAACGCCCAGCGGGTTCACGTCGCTGTACCGCGTGCCCATCGCGATCACCGCCAGCACGTAGCCGCAGAACAGGCTGCCGGAATCGCCCATGAAGATCTTATACTTCTTCGAGAAATTATAGGGCAGGAAGCCCAGCGCCGCGCCCGCCAGGGCCGCGGAGGCGAAGTTGACGTAGATGGACTCCGACGGGAAAGCTATCAGCAGGAAACCGAAGGCCGCCAGCGCCGCCTGTCCCGCGGAAAGCCCGTCCATGATGTCTATCAGGTTGAAGGCGTTGGAAACCCCCACGATCCACAGCATGCTCAGCGCGAAAGCCAGGTGATCCGGCTGGATGAAGTGTATCCTGATACCGTAGTAAGCCGTCAGCAGGGCCACGCCGAACTGCACCGCGAACTTGGTCTTTACGCCGAGCCCGAGCGGTTTCAGCAAGTCGTCCACCAGGCCGAGCGCGAACATAATACCGCCGCCGGCCAGGAGCAGGCGCAGGTCGCGCAGCGTGCCGGTGGGGAAAGAGGTATAGAACCTCATCACCAGCAGCGAAACCGAAAAGGAAATAAAGATCGCCGCCCCGCCGAGCAGCGGAGTGGGGACCTTGTGGGTCTTGATATCCGTGGGCTTATCCAGCTTGCCCAAGCGCAGCGCCAGGGCCCGCAGCAGCGGCGTAAGCACGAGCGAAAGCAGCAGCGGCAGCAGGAAGGCCAGCAGGTAAAGGCGGAAATTTTCAAGCAGGTTATTCATATTGCTTTATGATGGCCGCGATCTTCCGGAGGCTGTCCTCCACGGGAGGCAGCCGGCGCCCGAGTTTCGCGGCGAGCTTTTCGGTCTTGAGCCCGGCCTTCAGCGGCCTGGCCGCGATCTGCCCGAGCTCCGAGGTCAGCCGGGGCTCCAGGAAAGCGGGGTCGAAGCCGAAGGCGGCGCAGGCCTTAAGGGCGAAATCGTAGCGGTTCATCCAGTCCGGCCCCACCACGTTATACACGCCCGCGGCGTCCAGGCCCGCCAGGTCCAGCGCCGCCGCGGCCAGCTCCGGCGCGTAGGTGGGGTTGGAGAACTGGTCGGAAGGCACCCGCATTTTAGCGCCCGAGCGGGAATTGCTCACCAACTGCATAATAAAATTTTTGGAAGCCGTATTATGGCTGTAAACCACGGTAGTGCGCAGCGCCAGCGCCCCGTCCAGCGCCAGCGCGGCCTTTTCCCCCTCCAGCTTGGTGCGGCCGTACACGCTTACCGGGCAGGCCGGGGCGTCCTCGCCGTAGGGCCCCGAGGCCCCGTCGAAGACGTACTCGGTGGAAAAATAAACCAGCTTCGCGCCGGCCTTCCGGCATTCTTCCGCCGCCAGAGCCGGACCTTCCGCGTTAACACTCCGGGCGAGTTCTGGCTCGCGCTCGCAGTTGTCCACGTTGGTCATAGCCGAACAAAGGAAGACCAGGTCAGGAGCGGCCGCCTTAAACGCCCCGGCAACCGAAGACGGATCCGCCAAGTCCAGGTAAAGAAAGCCCTGCCCGCGGCGGGACGTGCCGTAAACCTCGAGCCGGCGCCGCACGCAGAGGGAAGCCAGCGCTCCCCCCACCTGACCGGAAGCGCCTATGATGAGCACTTTCATCGGGGGAAATCCGCCCGGCGCAGCGTTAACCGCAGCCGCAGGATCTTGAGCACGCCCTTTACGGCGTCCCTGAAATTTATCTTCTTGCCTGCGCGGCGCGAGCGCGGGACGTAAGGGATAGGCACCTCTTCTAAACGCAGCCCCAGAAAAGCGGTCTTGCAGGAAATTTCCGCCTCGATCTCGAACCCCGGGGAGGTCAGTTTAATTTTGTTCAGCAGCGGGGTCCGGAAGGCCTTATAGCAGGTGTAGGAATCCGTCATCCGGGCGCCGAAGAACAGGTTCACCAGCAAAGTAAGGAACTTGTTCCCCCAGAGGTAAACGATATTGTAGGTTGCGGATTTGCCGTAATAAAGCCTGGAGCCGAACACCGCGTCGGCCCGTCCCTCTTCTATGGGCTTAACTATGGCCGGGATACAGGCGGGGTCATATTCCAGGTCCGCGTCCTGCACTATGGCGACGTCCCCGGTAGCGGCGCCGAAACCGGTGATCAGCGCCCCGCCCTTGCCGGTGTTCTTCTCATGCTCTATGACCCTGAGGAAAGGATATTCTCCGGCGGCGGTCCCGGCCAGCCACTCCCGCGTGCCGTCCGTGGAGCCGTCATCAACAACTATTATCTCCTTATCCAGCGGCACCGCCGCCACGGCCTTCAGCACGGCCGGCAGGGTCTTCATCTCGTTATAGGACGGGATAACGATGGTGGTTTTCATCAACGAAATTATAACAAAATTGGCTTGCCCCTTTGGGTGGCCTTACTCGCCTATCTTTTTATACAATAAGGTTAGTGAGATAACGGAGGAACCAATATGAAAGTACCAATGGTAGATATGCTCGCGGGTTACCCCCCCATAAAGGACGAGATCGAGACCGCGGTCAAGGCCGTGTTCAATAAGGCCAATTTCATCCTGGGCGAAGAAGTGACGAAATTTGAAAAAGAGTTCGCCGCGCACAACGGCGCCAAGTACGCCGTGGGCGTAGCTAACGGCACCGACGCGCTCCGCATGGCCTTCATAGCCAGCGGCATAAAGAAGGGCGACGAGGTCATCACCTCCCCGTTCACCTTCATCGCCACCTCCGAGACCATCTCCCAGGTAGGCGCCATCCCCGTGTTCGCGGACATCGACCCGGTGACCTACAACCTGGACCCCAGGTCCGTGGAGAAGAAGATCACTTCGAAGACCCGCGCGATAGTGCCGGTGCACCTGTACGGCATGCCCTGCGACATGGACGCCATCATGGCGATCGCCAAGAAGCATAACCTGATCGTGGTGGAAGACACCGCGCAGGCCTTCACCGGCAAGTACCAGCTGGGCGGCAAGGACTGGAAGTACCTCGGCAATATCGGCCATTGCGGCACCTTCAGTTTCTTCCCGGCCAAGAACCTGGGCGCCTTCGGCGACGGCGGCGCTATCACCACCAACGACGACAAGATCTACGAGACGCTCAAGCAGCTCAGGAACCACGGCAGCAAGGTGCGCTACCACCACGAGATGGAAGGCTTCAACTCCCGCCTCGACACCGTGCAGGCCGCCGTCCTCTCCGTGCGCCTGAAGCATGTGGAGAAGTGGACCGAGATGCGCAACGCCGTGGCCGCCAAATACGCCGAGGCCCTCAAGGGCGTCTGCGTGACCCCGGTGGTCCCCGCCAACGCGCGTCACTCGTTCAACTACTACACCATCCGCTTCGACAGCAAGGCCAAGCGCGACAGCGCGCAGAAGCACCTGACCGAGCAGCAGATCGCCAACCAGATCTACTACCCGATCGCCCTGCACCTGCAGGAAGCGTACGCGCACCTGGGCGGCAAACGCGGCGACCTGCCCGTCTGCGACGCGGTGATGGACACCGTGTTCTCGCTGCCGATGTACCCGGAGCTCACCGACGCGCAGATCAAGACCGTGACCGACGCGGTAAAAGCCGCGGTCGTATCCGTTGCTGCGCGATAAAGAACGGAACCCGGTCTTTACCGTAACCCCCCGCAGCTTGCCGCGACAGCGCAGCGGCAGGTTGTCGGGGGAAACGCGGTATCCCATGGTTCGTGAATTTTAGATATCAGATCCGGCCCGAACCGCAAATCCGACAATATGCCGCATCCAGGGAGGCGAATCTTGGAAAGAATTAAGCAAAATTGCCCCGTTTGCGGAGGCGGCAGATCGTCTATATTCATGTCCCCCCGGATCAGCGAGGGGGATCCCGCCAAACTTTATGGCGCGGCCTCCGGGATCCCGGGAACTCAGCAACTCGTAAAATGCTTAGATTGCGGAATGATCTTTGAAAGTCCGCGCTTCGAGGCCGGGACTATCGTCGCCGGATATATGGCTTCGCAAGAGAGCGCCCATGACAGCCAATACTCCATGCGCGTCCTCAGCTTTTACCGCGCTTTACAAAAACACGCAGGCTACCTTCCCGCCCGGGGGGCGAAAGTGCTGGATATAGGCACCGCAGGCGGAGCCTTTCTGGATGCGGCGAAGCAGTACGGCTACGACGCCTACGGCATGGAGCCTTCCGCCGATCTTGTCGCGCGCGGCAAGGCGCGCGGGCTGCAAATAGAACAGGGAACCATTGAGAGCCACAGTTTTACTCCCGGGAGTTTTGATCTGGTCTGTCTGTGGGACGTTATAGAGCACTTGCCCGATCCAAAAGCGGCTCTTGCGGAGATCAGGAAACTGCTAAAACCTCAGGGGATCCTTCTGATCAACTTTCCGGACATCGGCACCTGGCAGGCCAAGCTCGCGGGCCGGCGCTTTTGGTGGATCCTGTCGGTCCATTTGCACCACTTCACGGAAAGATCTATCCGGCATATCTGTTCATTAACGGGTTTTGAAGCGTTCCACTTCCAAAGGTATTGGCAAACGCTGGAATTCGGCTACTTGGAGCGCATGGCGGTCCATTACAAGATTCCGCTTACCGCGCTCATCACCCGCCTGACGCCGGGCTTCATCCAAAGGCTTCCGATCCCGTATTACGCCAGCCAGACCACGGCTTTGGCGCGGATAAAACAATGACGACATATATTCTCGGCGCCGGGCCGGCAGGCCTGGCTGCGGCCGACGGGCTGAAAGACGCGGAGTTCGGGGACTTCGTGCTGCTGGAAAAGGACGCCTGCCTGGGCGGACTGGCCCGGACCGTGGCCTGGAAGGACGCCGGCGCGCATGACCTGGGGCCGCACAAAATATTTTCGGTCAATAAAAGAACAGTAAGCCGGGTAGAGGGGTTGCTGCCCGGGTCCGACTGGCTCACCCGCAACAAGGTCAGCAGCATCTACATGAACGGGCATTACCTGCCTTATCCGCCGTCCCCGTTCTCTCTGTCGGGCGTATTCGGCTTCCCCGCCTTTGTCCGGATGGTAGCCGGATACGCGGCGGCGCGCCTGAGAAACCTCACAGGCACGGCGGTCGCCGGCACCTTCGAAGAGGATCTGGTTTCGCGGGTGGGCGCGCCGCTGTATGAGGCGCTGTTCAAACCAATTGCGATAAAATTATGGGGCAACCCCCGGGAGCTGGATTCAAAGCTGTCGCGCGGCCGCGTTCAAACGCCCTCGCTGTCCGAGGTTCTCGGGCGGCTGCTTAAATTCCAGAAGAGCAGCGAGTTCGAAGCCCTGACATTCCGCTACCCAAAGGGCGGGCTGGGCCGTTTATGGTCGGCCATCGAGAGGAAGGCCGGCGTTAACGGGAAATTTTTACTGGAACATACCGTAACGCGGCTGGCCGCGGACAAGGGACGGATACAGGCGATACATTATCAACTGCCCACCGGCGCGGAAGGCCGGATAGAAGTCGGGCCGGACGATTACGTGGTTTCCACCCTGCCTTTGGCGCTCGCCACCAGGCTGCTGCGCGATTCCCTGCCGAAGCACCTGCCGGAACTGGCGGAGAAAGTCGCGACGCTGAACGATCTGCTGCTGGTCTTCCTGCATATAGACCGCGAGAGCTTGCTTGACGAATCCTGGGTGTTCGTACCCGACCCCGGCATTATCTTTCACCGGCTAAGCGAGCAGGAATCGTTCGACCCTCAGATGACAAAAGAAGGCAGTTTTGTTTGCTGCGAGATCATGAGCGGGCCGGACCGGCCGCTGGCGAAAAAGACCGACGACGAACTATGCGAGGCCGCGCTGGCCGGCTTGACCGCCATGGGATATACCGGGTTCCGGCTTCTGGACAAGAAAGTAGTCCGCCTTCCGAAGAGCTACCCGGTTTTCCGCACGGGCTTCGAGACCGACCTGAATGAGATCATTCATCGGCTCGACCAATTCGAAAATTTCCGGACCATAGGGCGTCAGGGAGCTTTCAACTACATCGGCACCCTGGACTCGATGGATATCGGCTATGGCTTTTCCGACTGGCTGGCAGGGGGCAGACGCCGGCCGTGGGAGCAGGAACGAGCGCGCACCAATCACTATCCCGTGCTGGATTGAGAATGAAATTGACATTGATCTCGCCGCGGCTGGCTATCCAGAAAGGTGACTTCCTTGGCTCAGGCGTACCATATTGGCCGATCGAACTGGCCACTTTAGCCGCCTACGCGCGTGAGCGCGGGGATACGGTCTCGCTGATAGATCTGTTCGGGAACGCCCCCGGGCGGCTGTCGGACGCCGGCGATCATTACCTTCAGGGAGAGCCGATATCCTGCCATCTCGGTGAGGACAGGTTTAAGGAGGCGGAAGCGTTTATCTTATATGCGATCTCGTACATGTCGCATCAGGAACTTCTTGATATAACCGCCCGGCTTAAACAGGCGTTCCCGCTGATTCCCGTAGCAATCCTGGAAAACTCCCAGTCCGTAACGGCCTATTCGCTTCCGCGCGCGTCGGCCGATTATTTCAACGCCGGCGCGGACCTCTTGATCTGCGGAGAACCCTACTTCAATTGGGATGCGATCAAAGAGCAGTTCGCCGGCACCGGCTCCGGCCCCGCGCCGGCGAACGTAATGGCCCGCGGCTCAGCGCTTCTTCCGGAAAGGCTAACGGTTAAAGACCTGCACTACCCTGTCCCGGCATGGGACCTTGTCAACCTGCCCGGCTATTGGGCTCTCCCCTATTCTCATGGCCCTAAAACGCCCAAATTCCTGCCTATCCTGACCTCGCGCGGCTGCCCCTACCCGTGCGATTTCTGCGTGGTCCCTGAAACCAATAACCGGCGCTGGCGCGGCAATAAGCCGGAAGAGGTCGTGGATGAAATGCTGGCGTTACGGGACCGCTTCGGCGTTCGCGATTTTCAGATCGAGGACCTGAATCCGACCGTCCAGCATCAGCGCTGGGAAAAGATCTGCGAATTACTGATCGAGCGCGAAGCCGGGATCAGGTTTTATTTTGTGAGCGGCACCAAGGCCGAAACCCTGCACATAGACAAGATCCCCTTATTCGCCGCGGCGGGCTGCCGCTATATCTCTATCAGCCCGGAGTCGGGCAGCGCCGGGCTCATGAGCCGGATCGGCAAATGCTTCGACTATCAGCACGGCATTGAATTAATTTCCGCGTGCAGGGCCAACAGGATCCGCACTCAGGCCTGTCTGCTGGTAGGGCATCCGGCCGAGACGGAAACGGATCTTGAGGCGTCGGACCGCTATCTTTCGCAAATGCTGAAAGCGGGCCTGGACGAAGTCGCGGTTTTCATAGTGGCCGCTTTTGCCGGCAGCCGGGTTCACGCGAGAGGGGACATTTCCCTTGCTGACAGAAAAGCCTTTATCAGCTTTTCCCCCAAAGGCCGCGGCGACTATAAGACGATAGAAAACCGCAGAAAGAGGCTTGTCCGGACTTTTTTCATAGGAAAGCTTGAACACGGCGCGGACCTATGGCTGCAGGGGTGGCGGGCGGTTATCGGCGCTCCGGAAACCAAAATGGAGAATTTACCGCGCAGAATGGCCTTTATTTACTGGCTGGTGCTTAAGTCGCTTCTTACCGGGAAACTATGCCGGAACTCATAAGCCCGCCGCGGGTTTTGATCATTATTCCCTGCTATAACGAGCAGGGAACGATAGGCGCGCTTTTGCGGGAAATAGCGGCCTGCCGGCAGAATTATGAGACCATAGTCATAGATGACGGCTCGCAGGATTCCACTTATCAGATCGCCAGCCAACTTTCCCCGGCGGTGAGGCTGCCGCGGAACCTGGGGATAGGGGGCGCGGTACAAACGGGGATAAAATACGCCAGCGAGCACGGTTACGATCTCTGCGTTCAGATAGACGGCGACGGGCAGCACCAGCCCGGCGAAATATCGAAACTGCTCCAGGCTTATCAAAAAACGCCCCGCTCGATCATCATAGGCAGCAGCTATCTGCACAATGCCGCGTTCCGCTCTACCTATGCGCGCCGCCTGGGCGGCCGGATAATCGCCGGAACGCTCAACGCCCTGTTCCAGCCCTGCTCCATTACCGATCCGACGAGCGGGATGCGTTTATTGGACCGGGAAATGATAGGTTTTTTCGCGAAGCACTACCCCCATGATTTTCCCGAGCCTATTTCTCTGGCCTGGGCGCTTAAAATGGGTTTTACCGTGACCGAGGTCCCCGTGGAAATGCGCAGGCGCGTACAAGGGACCAGTTCCATCACCGGGCTGAAACCCCTGAGTTACATGTTCCGGGTTCTGGCTTACATTATTTTGGCGCGGTTCACGCGGGCGACGTCATTCTGACCGGAGGGCATATCCATGCACACTGTTTCTATCCGCACCAGTATTCTCGTGATCTCTTTCATCTGCGGCTATATGTTCCTCATCATCCGCAAAACCACGCTGCGCCAGCTGGACCTCTTCGACCTGCTCATGTTGTCCGCCGTGGCCGTTATTCCCGGCGCGTTCACCCTCTTCCCCCGGTTCGCCGAATGGTCGGCGGAGATCACCGGGGTCAAGTTCCCTTTCGTGGTGATGTTCGGCGCTTTATTCGCGATTCTCTTTGTCTTCACCCACCGGCTTACGATTAAAGCCAATAAATTAGAATCGGAAAACCGCCTGCTTACACAGGAATTGAGCCTGCTTAAACAGACCCTTGAGTCCGTTAAAACCGCGAAACGATAGAGCGCCTGCGCCGGGCAGGGGCTATTAGGATTTGGAATACAGCCAATACCTGAACAGGGCGAACCAGGACAAGCCGTATCTTTTCCTTCTATCCCGGCCATAGTGCCAATAGAACATGAGGGGATATAATTTATCGATCCCGAAACGGGGCCGCGCCACATATCGGGCAAAATCGTCATAAGATGTTTTTTATTTGACGAAATGCGCGAAAAGCCGCTGCGCGTTCGTAACGATCCGTTTACTTGAAGTGTCGCCGATCAGGCTCGACTGGAAATACGAATATGAGAATTTAGGCGCCGCGTCCCCGGTCTCCTACAGGCAGCCGCGCTAGGTCCAGATCTTCTTATTTAGGGATGTTTTCAACAGAAGAGACGCTGCCGTCAGACTTGCGCAGCAGCTGCTGCGCTGTCGACACAATATTACCACGATTCTAAAAGACTTACCCGGAGATATGCGGATTGAAAAGTGATAAAATTGAACGTAGACGGTCTTAATATGCCGAGAACCCTGTCAAAAGAAAAACTTGCGCTGATACTTATCCTGTTGTGCGCCGCGGCCTTGCGCCTTAGCCTCATAGGCTGGACCCTGCCGAACCAATTCCATACGGCGACCTACAACCCCGACGAGGCCACGGTGTTCACCGCTCTGCAGGGCATAAACCCTTCCAAGCTGGATTTCAACCCGGTAAGCGACAAAATGCCGCACGCGCTCTACGAGGGCACCTTCAACCTCTACACCTACGGCGGGCTGCTCAAGCTTTTATCCACGGTGAAATTACTTACCCTTAACCCTGACAAAGGCTTTTATTACGCGCATATAGGTGAAATGGCCAAGTTGTACCTGGCTGGCAGACTGCTTTCCGTTTTCTACGGGCTGCTTACGGTCTGGGTGACATATCTCCTGGCTAAAAAGTTGTCCGGAGAGCGGGCCGGGCTGCTGGCGGCTTTTTTTATGGCGGTCATGCCGGCGCATGTTATCTATTCCCGTTATATTCTGATGAACGTTCCTGGCACGTTCTGGATCGTACTGGCTTTTATTTTCCTGACCGATATTATCCGCCGGGGAAGCACGCGGGACTACTTTCTGGCGGGCATGAGCATCGGACTGGCCACAGCCACAAGATATTCCGCCGCCCCGCTTTTCCTGATACTGATCCTCGCCCACATTCTCCGTGGCGGCGCTTGGCGCGAACGTAAAAAGGCCGCGGCAGGGTTTGCGGCGCTGTTCCTGTTCTATTTCATCGTATCGCCATACACTCTGCTGGATTTCCCCGACTTTTTAGCAGGAATGAGATTCCTGAATACACAGGCTGCCGGCGATCATGCTCTATCTTTTCAAAGTCATGTCTCACTGGTATCAGCCGCTTTCACAGAAGCGCTCGGGCCGGCGCTTCTTTTTATCTCCGCCGGCGGCGTCGCGCTTGCTTTTGCCAGGCGCGCTAAAGAAACTCTCCTACTACTGGCATGGATATCCATCCTGATCCTGTTCTTTTTCCTGGCGGGACCGCTTGTTTCACCGGGACGCATCCTGCCGGCGCTGCCCTTTCTGCTGATACTCGGCGCGGAAGCCGTTGATCTGGCCTGGAGAAGATCCGCTGCGGCCGGAATCTTCGCCCTTGTGACCGTTATAGCGCAAACCGCCGTTTATAGCGCCGCATATTTCAGGCTTATATCCCCCCCGGATATCCGCGACACCGCCTCGGCCTGGATGGCCGAAAATATCAGGCCCGGCTCCAGCATAGGCCTGCTGAGGGAGCCCTCCTGGTTCAGTCCCGGCCTTGTGGACCGGAAATACCGCCACCCGGAGCACACCGGCCTGCCTGATTATAAATATATCCCTCTTACCTCCGTTAAATGGAGGAGCCAAGCCGGCTTCGACCTTCTGCCCGCCGCAACTCCGGAGTACATATTGGTAACTGAGTTTGAAAGCAGGGACCTGCAGGGCGGAGATTTAGCCCCGGCCGCCGCTAAATACGGCTACAGGGAGATAAAGGATTTCCGGGCCTCCCTGGCCCTGCCTGGCCTGCCGTTCACGAAAAAGATCCCGGACATGCTTTATATACCGGACAAGATCACCGTCTTTCAGCGATTTCCCAAACCTTAGAAAAACAGGATAGCTATGTTTAAAACAAATATTCTTATAATCGGCGGCGGCCTTGCCGGCCTCTCCGCGGCCAAAGCGCTGGAAGGGAAAAAAGACTATATTATCGCCGAGCGCGAGAACCGCCCCGGCGGGCTGGCCGCCACCGTCGCCAAGGGCGGTTTTCACTTCGACTATTCCGGCCACCTGCTGCACCTGCGCTGGCCCAAGACCTCCAAATTCATCCTCGGCGCGCTCGCCGGCAACTGCGCGCGCATAAAGCGCGACGCCAGGGTATACGCCCACAAGCGCTGGACGCCTTTCCCTTTCCAATCCAACCTGGCCGCCATGCCGCCCGCAGTTAAGTCCGAATGCGTGAGCGGTTTCCTTAAAGCTTACAACGCGGGCCATACCGGCCCGGGCGACGGCTCGGAGGTTTTCAGCCGCTGGACCCGCAGGGTGCTGGGCGACGGGATCTCAAAACATTTCATGCTGCCTTACAACGCCAAACTCTGGCAGTACCCCATGGAAAGGCTCACTACGGAATGGTGCGCCCCTTTCGTCCCCATGCCTAAGCCCGAAGAGGTCATAAAGGGCGCTTACGGCAGGGCGAATGAAGGCATAGGCTACAACACCGTTTTCCATTACCCTAAACGCGGCGGGATCGGGGCGCTGGCCAACGCGCTGGCCAAGAAGTCGCGCGGCCTGCGCCTGGGCCTTGAAGTCGAGAGCCTGAACCTGGGCAAGGGCACCGCGGACATCCGTTATTTCGGCCCCGTTAATTTCAAGCGCCTGATAAACACCATGCCGCTGAACGAGCTGATAGCCAAGGCCGAGGACGCGCCCGCCGCCGTAAGGCGCGCCGCCGCCTCGCTGCGGCACAACACCGTGTACGTGCTGAACCTGGGAGTGAAAGGCGCCAAGTCGGACATGCACTGGGGCTACTTCCCCGGCGAAGAATTTCCTTTCTACCGCGCGGGCATCGCCACTAATTTCGCCAAGTCGCTGGCCCCCCGCGGCTGCGCTTCGTTCTACATAGAGATAGCCACCGCCGGCGAGGCGCTGGACCTTGCCTCGGCCGAGGCTGCCGTGCTTAAAGGCCTCAAGGCCTGCGGGCTTATCAAGAGCCAAAGCCAGGTGGTGGAAAAGCTCTGGTTAAAGATCCCTTGCGCCTACGTGATCTACAACAGGGAAAGGGCGAAAGCCCTGCCGGTCATCTTCGACTGGCTTAAAACTAAAAGGGCGCAGTCCATAGGCCGCTACGGCGCCTGGAAGTATTCTTTCATGGAAGAGAGCGTGAAAGAGGGCCTGGAAGCGGCCGAACGCCTGCTGGTCAAATGAAAAGCAAAAAGAGTTTCTATCTTCTGGGCGGCCGGGAATTGTACATTTTCGCCGGTTTGACCGGCTTCCTCCTGTTAGCCAGCGCGGCCTACGTGCTTTGGCTGCCCGACGTTAGCGAGTTCAAGAAGAGGAACCCGGCGGAGACCTCCTTTATGCGGCTTAAAGAGGCGCATGCCCGGGCGCAGGGCAGGAAGCTGGGCAGGCGGATGGTCTGGAGGAACTGGGGCGACATCTCCGAGAACCTTAAGCACGCGGTGCTGGTGGCGGAGGACGGGGGGTTCTACCGTCACAAGGGTGTGGACTGGGAGAGCACCAGAGAGGCTCTGGCGAGGGACTGGGAGAAGAAGCGCCTGGCTTCGGGCGGCAGCACTATTACGCAGCAGCTGGCGCGGAACCTTTACCTTTCCCCATCCAAGAACCCGCTCCGTAAGATAAAAGAAATTCTGATAGCGCAGCGCCTGGAGAAGGCGCTGGGCAAGCGGCGCATCTTCGAGCTCTACCTGAACGTGGCGGAATGGGGCAGGGGCATTTACGGCGCTGAGGCGGCGGCCCAGGCCTACTTCGGCAAGAGCGCGGCGGACCTTACCCCGGAGGAGGGCGCGGCGCTGGCGGCGGCTCTTCCCAGCCCGCGGCGCTACAATCCTACTGGCGGCACGCGCTTCATGGAGCGCCAGAAGAGCCGCATCGTCAACCGCATGCGCGCCTCCGGCTACCTCCCCGACGAAACCGAAGACTCTCTCCTCGACGAAAACTTCGAAGTCATAACCTCAACCGAAATCGAAGTCAGCACCCCCACCGTAGTATCTACCACGACAGAATAACGTTGGCTAACGAGCCGCGAGAAGCGAAGTCGGGGGCGGCCAGTGGGACCGGAACGCAAAACACGCTTCGGCCACACCGTGGCCTCGCTCGACATTCGGCCCTCGCGCTATGCAAGCTCGGGCCTCACGACGGTTTTGCTTATCCGGTCCCCCCGTCCGCCCCCTCCAAGCACCTAGAAACAATCGAATATACTATTTAGACTTCTCAAGAACCTTAAGTCGGCTCTTCACAGAATCGTACCACGCGTACTTATTTTCGTCGCCGCCCTTACACACCATCAACTGCTTGCCAATCGTTATGGCATTCGCGGAATCACCAAGCTTGTCATAGCTTTCAAATAATGCCCAAGCGTAGCCATCATTAAAATTACCACCGCTTTCAAACGGCGTCTTTATCTTCGCTATGACTAATTTATAATAGTTTCTTAAAGTTACAGAATTCGTATCGGTCAGAACCTCGATAAAACCGGTTTTATCGTTCCTTTTATATACCATTGCTAGTGGAGAAAACCTGTGGGAGGCTAATATCTCTTTCTGATTGTTTCCATCTATGTCACTCACAAAAATACCCGAATTCAGACTCTCTTCCTTTTCGGAAAGCAAAGAAGCATATTGTTTGCCGTTATATTGAGTCACGAATAACCTATATCCGATAGATGCACCGACTCCAGAGTCGACGATAACTTGCTTTTTTTTATTATTGAAAAGTTCAACCACTCCAAAATCGAGAACAACGTTCCCATAGGCGTTCCGATACTGCAACTTCCATTTTCCTTTGATTTTTTTATGTATTTCCAAATAACTAGTCGAAAGATCACCCTTAGTCGGAATTGAATAGAATATCGCCAATTCCTCCTCACCATCATTGTCTAAGTCTGCAGTAATAACGCAATCGTCCATCTTTCTTTCTGGCAAGCCATACCAACCGCGAGTAATTTCCCCTTTATCCATTTCTAAAACAGGATATGCCTTACAGATAGTTGCACCGCTTGGAACCAATTGAATAACCTCCGGGGAATCAGCGGTCAGCTTATACCCGGCTTCAGCCAATGATAAAGAGCAAAAGCACAATACCGATATAAAAATATTTTTCATTTAAATTTATACATCCCCCGGATTTAAATATTCTGGCAGACCAGCGCCCAAAAGTCAAATACAGCACATACAATATCCGAAGGGTGGGTTAATCGGATGTATCTTAAGTGGGCGGGGTCAATTACTTATTTAGGAAAGGATCGTTAAGCGCGTTTGATTATATGGAGGGGGCGGACGAGGGGGCCGGGTTAGCAAAACCCTCGTGAGGCTCCGGCTTGCGTAGCGCCGGAGCCGAATGTGGAGCGAGGGCACGGTGTGCCCCGAGCGCGTTTTGCGTTCCGGCCCCCTTGGCCGCCCCCGACTTCACTTCTCGCGGCCCTTAACCCAAAGCACTCCGCTCTTACGACATCATGTCGGAGAGGCGGACTTGGGGGTGGTGGTAGCGGGCGTAGCCGGGGGTCTTTTTGCCGTACTGGATGGCTTCGAGGGGGCACCACTGGATGCAGGCCAGGCACTGCTCGCAGCGGCCCTGCCACACGGGCTTGTTGTTGTCGATGATGATGTTGCTGCTCGGGCAGACCGACGTGCAGATAGCGCACGCGTTGCACTTGTCGTCCGCCCAGAAATCCTTGTCCGCCTTCGCAAGCTTGTTGAAAGTGAACTTGTAGGCCACGCCCGACAGGAACATCCGCTGCCACAGCGGCCCCTTCTCCACCGGCCCCGGCTGCCCGGCCTCGATAGTACCCGCCACGTCCTTGATCTTCTTCGCCACCGCCGCGAACTTCGCCTCCTGCTCCTCAGCGGGAATAGCCCCGCCCCAAGGGATATAGTTGCTGGGCATCACCAGGTCGTAGCCGGCGTGCAACGTAAGCCCGCGCGCGGCCATCAGCTTCTTAAGCTGGTTCAGCGTGCCGGCCACCTGCCCCGCGTTCACGCCCAGCGCGAAGTAATACTTGCTCTTGCCCACCGGCAGCTTGTTCACGAAATCTATGACGCGGCTTGGCAGCCCCCAGACGTGCACCGGGAAAGCCAACCCGATAGCCTCGGCGTCGGCCGCCTCCGGCTTGCTCCGGCGCATGCTCGCCACCTTGGCCTCTTTAAGCTCGGCCGCCAGCTTCCTGGCCGCCCACAGCGAATTCCCCGTGCCGGTATAATAATATATTGTCGTTTTCATATGCTCCTTAAATAAAGGGGACAGGCTACTTTATTTCAAATAAAGTAGCCTGTCCCCTTTTCCATCAGGACAGAACTCCGGCCTTCTTCATGGCGGCCTTCAGCGGCGCGCGGCGCGCTTCCGAAAGCGGCAGCAGCGGCAGGCGGGGCTCCGGCCGGCACAGGCCCAGCAGGTGCGCCGCGTACTTCACCGGAATAGGGTTGGTTTCGGCGAACAGCGCCTTGCCGAACGGGAACAGCACGTGGTGGATGGCCGCCGCAGCTTCGGTCTCCCCTTCCAGGAACAGACAGCACATCAGCCCGGTTTCCGCCGGGGCAACGTTGGAAACGACCGAAATTACGCCCTTCGCGCCAACCGACATCATCGGCAGAGTCAGCGAGTCGTCGCCGCTCATTACCACGAAGTCCTTGTCGGCGCCGTTGATGATCTCGCTAACCTGGTCCAGGCTGCCGGAAGCTTCCTTTATTCCCACGATGTTCTTGAATTTCTTCCGCAACCTCAGCGCGGTGGCAGGCAGCATGTTAACCCCGGTGCGGCCCGGGATATTGTAAAGGACGATAGGCAGCTTGGTGGCCTTGGCCAGCGCCGAGAAATGCGCCGACATACCTTCCTGCGTGGGCTTGTTGTAATAAGGCACTATGGCCAGCAGCCCGTCCACGCCCAGCGCGGAGACCTTCTTCACCATGTCCACCGACTTGGCGGTGGAGTTGGTGCCTACGCCGGGCATCACCGGCACCCGGCCCTTGGCCGCGGCTACCACGGCCTTGATCACGGCCAGGTATTCTTCCGGCGTGAGCGTGGCGGCCTCGCCGGTGGAGCCGCAGGGCACCAGCCCGTCTATGCCGTGCTCAATCTGGAAGTTGACGATCTTCCTAAGCGCCGGAAAGTCCACTTTCCCGCTCCTGAACGGCGTGACGATAGCGGTAAAGCAACCTTTAAGTTTCAGCATAATATCTCCCCTTCGAATACTATTTTAGCCGGACCCTGTATGTAAATTTCCTTCGCGCCCGCGCCTGACGGCTTCAGCCATACGCGGAAAGTGTCGCCGCTGCGCGCTACCAGCGTAACGGGGGACTTAACCTCGCCCGTAAGCGCCAGGGCCACGGCGCTGGCAGTGATACCGGTACCGCAGGCCAGGGTTTCACCCTCCACCCCGCGCTCATAGGTGCGCACGTACACTTTGCCGCCGCCCACCCGCACAAAATCCACGTTGGTCCCCTGCGTGCCGAAGGCCTTGTGAAAGCGGAGCAGCCGCCCCACGCCGCCCACGTCCAGTTTCTCCAGGTCGTAGACCGGCACCACGGCGTGCGGCACGCCGGTATCCAGGAAATGCACGGACCGCACCGGCTTGGACCAGGCCCCGCCGTGGCCTAAAGAAACGTCCTCCACGTCCGGCATCCGCATCCTTACGCTCTCGGCGGCCTTTATGTCCGCGGCCAGCTCGCCTCCGGAGGTCTTGAGCAGGAATTTGCCGCTCTTCACCAGCCCGGTGGAATATGCCCACCAGGCCGCGCAGCGCGAACCGTTGCCGCAGAAAGCCTCGGAGCCGTCGGAGTTGAAGTAGCGCAGCGTAACGGAAGTCTCTCCGTCCTTATTAACGTAAAGCAGGCCGTCCGCGCCCACGGCCGTTTTCCTGGCGCAGAGTTTTACCGCCAGCCTCTTAAGCGCGGCGGTCTTCCGGCCGCCGCCCGAGAGCAGCACGAAGTCGTTGCCGGCGCCCGACATTTTCCAGAATTTTATTTTTTGCATGAGTCCCCCCCGCTCTTTGCCGGCGCGCCTAGGAAAGCCGCCGCGATCCCGGCGGTAAAAGGCTCGCCCGCCTTCGCCAGGGTGAAATACTCCGCCGCCCCGGCCTTGTCGCCCAACTTGTAAAGCGCCATACCTTTCACCAGCGAGGCCAGCGGGTCGGCCTTGTCCAGCAGCAGTTCCGCGTCGGCGGATTCCGCGGCCCGCCGCGGCAGGCCGCCCAGCAGCTGGTACAACGCGCGCTCCAGGCGCAAATGCCTGGAAGGCTCGAGCCGGATGGCGGCCTCCATGGAAGCGAGCGCCGTATGATAATCGCCCCTGCCGGCGCGCACGCGCGCCTCTACGAGCGGCCAGGCTGCCAGCGCCGGGCTTACCTGCGCGCCTTTGCCCGCCGCGAACAGGGCTTCGTTCCAGTCGCGTTTCCTGAGCATGCAGAAAGCGTATTCTTTAAGGACCGGCCCGTCCTTGAAATCCTGCAGGATCACGGCGCGGGAATAGTAATCCCCGGCCTTGGCCAGGAAACCGAGCGCGGCGTAAGCCCTGGCCAGGCCCAGGTTGGCGCCGATATCGTCGGGGTAGACCGCGAGCACCTTGATAAAAAGCGGCACGGCGGTTTCCGGGAAGCCGCTCTGGTTATAGATCAGGGCCAGCCGGTAAGCGAAAAGGGAGTTTTCGGGATAGAGCCCGATCGCCAGCTTGTAGACGCCTATGGCCTTGTCCGTGGAGCCGGAGGCCTCGTAGCAGCGCCCGGTATAACCGTAGGCCTCTTCGCGCATTTCCGCCGGGGGCTTTTCCCCGAAAAAATCGCCGGACCTTTCCAGCACCGTAACGCAGTCGCCGCGCCCGAAAGCGGCGCCCATCTCGCCGAGCAGCGCGCCGGCCCTGGCGTTGCCGTGCCCCCAGAAAAGAAAAGCCCGCGCAGGAGCCGCGGCGGCCAGCAGCAGCGCGGCGGCCAGGGCGGCGGAATATTTAAAGGAGGCCGGTACGCTCAAGGTCATAATTTCTCTACCAGTTCGGGCGCGGCGAAGACCAGGTAGGCCTCTTTGGCCGCGTCCAGCCTGCCGGAAGCGGCCACCACCCCGGCCTCGCCGGCTTCCACGCAGCGGTCGAAATCGGCCACGGTTATGTCCCCCACCTTGGGCTTCACCACGAAATCGGCGCTTTTTTCAGCCTCGCGGGCCAGCAGCGTGCCCCTTATATCGATAACCTGCATCAGCGTCATCAGCACGCTCTCGGGCATCCTGTCCACGGAGTTCTCCGCCACGCTGGCCAGCACCCACTCGGCTCCCAGCCCCCTGGCCGCGTCCACCGGGATATTGTCCACCACGCCGCCGTCCACCAGGTAGCGCTGGCGGTACTGTACCGGGGCGAAGATGCCGGGGATATTGACGCTGGCGCGCACCGCTATGGCCAGCGGCCCGTCGGTGAAGATGATCTTCTCGCCGGTGCGCAGGTCCATGGCCGTGCAGGCGAACGGCTTTTTCAGGTCCTTGAACTCCAGCCCGCCCAGTTTGCCGTCGATAAACCGGGTGATGTGCGTCGGGTTGATCAGTTTGTCCGCTATCAGCAGCGGCAGCATTCTTATGGTCTTGAAATCGCGCGCCACCTTAAGAGCTACAGCTTCGCGCCCGAAGCGCCACATTTCGTCCATCGGCCGGCCCGAGGCGTAAAAAGCCCCCACCATGGCGCCCATGGAGGTGCCGGAAACGTAATCGACGGGGAAGCCGGAATAGTTAAGGACGTCCAGCACGCCGGTATGCGCGAAGGCCCGCGCGCCGCCGCCGGACAGCGCCAGCCCCACGGTGGGACGCGCGCCGGGCGCGGCCGTGGCGGCCCTGGTCCACAGCGCCTCGCGCAGGACGTAGTCGTCGCTTTCGTCTCCCGAGAACGATATTGAGGAAGGATTATTTTGTCTGGCCCTGTCTTCTACCGAAGCAGACCCCTGGGCGTGCAGAATAGCCGGCGCGGACGCCAGCAGCGTGAAAAGAGAAATTGCGAAGATCGATTTCATCACTAGAAAAAACCGTTACCCCTGGGAACCCCGCTTTCGCCGCGTTATTGCTTATCCAGGAAGTCCCGCCCCCGCGCCCATTCCAGCCGGGCCCGCGCCGTAAGCTCCGCGTACACCGCGTCCATGGACCTTTTCTCCAGTTCGCACAGCGCGCACAGCGCCCGCAGCGCGGCCATCGACGGCCTGGCCGACACCGCGGCCGCCTCGTACCCCGCCTTCAGCCTGGCGGTTTCCGCCGCCAGTTTGACCGCCTCGCCCTGCCAGAAGAGGGCATCCTTGTGGGCGGCTATGATCTCGAACCGGACCTTGTCCTGCAGCTCTATGCGTTCCAGCTCGCCCTGGCGCTGCTGCGCCCGGCGCTGCTGAACCTGCGTCCAGAAGTCGTAAGAGATCGGCAGGTGGATGGCCAGCGTGGCCAGCCAGTTGTTGGCGCGCACGGACTGGTTCCCCAGGTCGGAAAGGGTAAAAGCGTTCACGTCGTAGGAGCCGCCCAGGTACACGGTGGGGTAGCGCCGCACCATGGCCATGCTCACGGCGATGTCGTCCATCTGGGCCCGGTACATCTCGCTCTTGAGCTCGGGCCGGGTCTCCATCGCGGTGACCAGGCTGCGGCTCAGGTCGGATTCCACCGGCAGCGGCTCGAGCACGCCGTCGATCACGGGCTTGTAGCCCGGCTCCCTGCTTATCACGCGCAGCAGCTCTGTGGAGGCTGCTTCCTCGCCGCTGGCGGCCCGCTGCGCCCGGTCGGAAAGGCCGGAAAGCAGCATGGAGGCTTCCAGCTCTTCGTAAGCGTCCTTATGCAGGGAAGCGTTCAGCTCGCGCGCCCGCGCAAGCCATTGCGAGGAAACTTCCAGCAGGCGGCGCTGGTAGAGCAGCGTGTAAAAAGCCTTTTTAGCCTCCAGGGCGGCCTGCGCCTTTACCGCCTCGTAACTGACCTGGGCCTGGTTGTGGGCGGCCTTGGCCAGCTTTATGGTGTTGGTGGTCCTGCCGCCGGTATACAGCGGCTGCAGGCCCTGCACGCGCAGGGAGTATAAAGCGTTTTTAGAAGGATCGATGTACCGCTCGCCGAGCTCCGGGCCCAGCACGGCGGGATACTCCAGGCTGGCCTTGCTGGCCGTGCCCGAAAGGGTGAGCTGCGGCAGGTACATGAACCGCGCCTCGCTCACCCGCTGCCTGGCTATGATGATGTCCTGCTCGGCGGCCAGCGCGGCGGGGCTGTGCTTGACCGCCTGGGAGACCACGTCGTCCAGCGTCAGGGCCTCGCGGCCGGCCTGCTGGGCCGACGCGGCGGCGCACAGCAGGACCAGGGCGAGCGCTGAAACGGCGGGGCGGAGGAGCATCTTACACCTTGAACTTGGGCATTATTTCCGAGACTTTCTTCGAAAGGGCCTCGGCCTTGTCGCCCATGCCGGCGGCGGCGGCTTCCACGCGGAACTTCTCGTACTCTTTTACCACCTCGTTGACGGCGCCGGTCATATTATTGAACTGGTCCTGCAGGTCCGTCAGCTGGTCGCCCTTGCGCAGGTACACGCGGTGCGTAAGGTCGCCCTCGCCCACCGTGGCGCAGCTCTTCTCGAACTTGAAGACCGGGCCCGCCATGCGGTGCGAGACCACGGCCGCCACGATGAGGACCATCACCATGTACATCACGACTTTGATCCCGAACAGCGGCATCATGGCGGAAAGCTCTTCCAGCAGCGGCTGCATCATGGGGTGCTCGGTGACCACTTTGGAGACGGTCCAGAGGATGTCCAGCCCCACCACGATGAAAGCCAGCAGTACGCTCATGAAGATCAGGGCCATGTAGCGGTACTGCAGGCCCTTCTTGATCATTATCGTCTTGCGCTGGAACTGCGCCGGCGCTTTTGCCTGTATGTTTTCTGTCATAGCATCCTTTTAAAACATCACTTCCATCACGTCGAACCATTCCTTGTTGACCGTCTTCAGCTCCCCGGTGGCGCTTTCGAGCGGGACGCCGACATACTTGTTATTGACGAGGGCGGCCATCTTGCCGAAGTCGCCGGCGTGCACGAGGTCGGCGGCCTTCATGCCCACGCGGGTGCCGAGCATGCGGTCGAACAGCGTGGGGGCGCCGCCGCGCTGCATATGGCCTATCACGGCGTGGCGGGTCTCTATGCCGGTCTGCTTCTCGATGAACTGGGCTATGCGCTCGCCCATGCCGCGGTCCTTAAGGATGGCGTGGCCGAACTGGTCCACCTCGCGCTTGGAGGCGCCTTCGCCCACTTCGGGGAGCTCGGCGGCCTCGCTGGTGACCACCAGCGCGAAGCGCTTGCGGGCGTGGGCGGCCCTGATCTTCTTGAGCATGTCGGCGGTGTCGATGGCGCGCTCGGGGATGCAGACGAAGTCGGCGGCGGCGGCGATGCCCGTGTAGAGGGCTACCCAGCCGGCGTGCCGGCCCATCACTTCCAGCACCATCACGCGGTGGTGGCTGTTGCCGGTGTCCTGCAGCGCCTGCGCGGCGTCCACCGCGCGGGTGACGGAGGTGTCGAAACCGAAAGTGTAGTCCGTGACGTTCAGGTCGTTGTCCATGGTCTTGGGCACGCCCACCACGTTAAGCTTGTGGTCCCGGTACAGTTTGGTGGCCACGCCCAGCGTGTCGTCGCCGCCCATGGCCACCAGGGCGTGCAGGCCGAGCTTCTTGAACGTGGCCAGGCATTTCTCAACGTTCCCCTCGTTCTTGTAAGGGTTGGTGCGGGAGGTCCCCAGCATGGTGCCGCCCTTCATGATGCTGTATTCCACGATCTCGCGGCTGAGCGGGGTGGTGGTGCCTTCCACGAGGCCCTTCCAGCCGTCGGTGAGGCCCACGCATTCGTAGCCGTACTTCTCGGCCGAGTAAACGCAGCCGCGGATGGCCGGGTTAAGCCCGGGGCAGTCGCCGCCGCCCGTCAAAATTCCTATTTTCTTTTTCATGTCATGTCTCCTTTGAGTTTGTATCTGCCGCCGCGGCGCCGGCCGCGGAGTTCTTTAAAAGCTCGTGGTGTAGCGCATCTGCACGATGCGCTCCGCCTTGCGGGGCAGGCCGTTGGCGAATTTTTCGTTGCGGCCCAGTTCGCGCACCGCCAGGTCCAGCTGGAAGTAGGGCGTAACGTAGATGCGCGTGCCCACGTTAAGGCGGGAGGGGTCGTCGTTGTGGAACAGGCTGTCGTATTCCACCATGAACGCCACCTTGTCCTCCAGCGTGTAGTTCAGGCCCAGGAAACCGAACAGGTAGTTGTTGTCGAAGTCGGGCACGTTGAAGCCGCCATGCGCCACCAGGCCGGGCACGCCTATTTCCTTGGACCCCGCCAGGTACAGGCCTTTGCCTTTCTCCTGGTATTTCTTGGCCGTGGAATCGTAATAGTAGCCCTGGCTGTCGTAGCCGACGGCCGCGGCGGGGATGTAGTAGCCGCCGTCGTAAAAACGGAACTTCACCTGGATCTCGGGCCGGCGCATCTTGATCTCGGAATCGGAGCCGATCAGCTTGTCCACGGTCATGGCCGCGCCCAGGTTCAGGCGCTCCAGCACGCCGAAGTTAAGCGCGCCCAGCACGCCGCCGCCGGAGTAGAAACGCGTCTTCACCTGGAAACCGTAGTAATCCAGGATGCCCGCGGTGGGGATGTCTATCATCTCGACGTCGGGCAGGACCACGGATTCATCTTTATCTTTATCCTTGGCCGCCAGGGCGGGCGCGGCGGCCGCCAGCAGCAGGGTTAACGACAGAGCAATATTCAGTCTTTTCATTTTTACCTTCCTTGAAGCGTTTATCCGAAATTTATCAACCCAGGGCGGCCTGGATCTTGGCGTCCAGCTCGTCCAGCGTGAACGGCTTCTGCACCACGTCCATCGCGCCGGAGAGCAGCGCTATGCCCTTCTCGCTGGAGACGTCGCGGGAGGTCATGATGATGATCTTGGGGGCGTCGGAGCCCATCCGGGAAGAGATCTCGCTGGCCACGTGGTAGCCGTCTATATAGGGCATCATCACGTCCAGCAGCACCAGGTCGAACTTGTCGGCCTCGGCGGCCTGCAGCGCGTCCTTGCCGTTGATCTTGGCCGTAACTATGAAACCGGCCCTCTTGAAATACGATTCCAGCAGGTCTATGATATCGGGATCGTCGTCGGCGATCAGAATCCGCTTTCCACTTTCCATGTTTTGTCCCCCAGTAATTTTTCCACATCGTGGAGCAGGAGCTCGGAAAGCCCCACCCGTTCGGAAGTCTCTATCATATAGGCGCCCCGCGCCTTAGTGTTCACCTGGAAATAGACCGGGCACGCGCCGTGGTTCTTGTTCAGCAGGCTCCGGAGCTCCTGCAGCTGCTTCTCGTCGAAAAGGATGCCTTCGGGCAGGTTCAGGACCAGGCCGCGGGCCCACTTGTTCATGGCGTCGAAGAGCGGGTAGGCTTCCTCGGCGATCAGCTCCCAGTTCTGCTCGCCGAAATCGGATTTCTGCACCTTGCCCGTTACCACCACTATCTTGTTGGGCCCCAGCTGCGAGCCGTATATCTTGTACTTCTTGGGGAACAGGCAGACGCCCACGTTGCCGGTGAGGTCCTCCACCTCGAACTTGGCCATGGCCTCGCCGGTCTTCTTGGTCTGGATATTCTTGAACGCCGTCACGATGCCGGCCACGCGCACGACGGCGTCTTCCTCGAAGCCGCCGGCCAGGATCTTCTCGGCGTGGGCGTTGGCCACCATGCCGAGGTGGCGCCGGTAGCTGTTGAGGGGATGGCCGGAAAAATAGAAACCCAGCACTTCGTGCTCGTTCTTGAGCAGGGCGTGTTCGCTCATTACGGCCGCGGCTTTCTTCTCCTCGCCGAAAAGCAGGCTCTGGTTGACGTCGCGGCCGCCTTTGCCGCCGAAGAGCTCCACGGCCTCCATGGCCTTGGTGCGGGAGAACTCGGGCTTCTCGGTGGGGTAGAAGCAGTCGAAGCAGCCGCCCTTGGCCAGCGACTCGATCACGCGCTTGTTGAGCTGCTTGGAATCCGCGCGCAGCGTGAACTCCTCGAAGGAGCGGTACTGGCCGTTGCGGCCGCGCTCGGCCACCATAGCCTCCACCACGCCCTCGCCCACGTTCTTAACGGCGGTGAGCGCGAAGCGGATGGCTGGTTTTCCGTTCTTCTCTTCTATGGAAAATTTCTTCTGGGAGCCGTTCACGCTGGGACCGAGGATCTCGATCTCCATGTCCTGGGCCTCGCCTATGTAGGTGACCAGCTTGTTCTCTTTGTCCTCGGAGCTCACGGCGCTCTTGCCTATTTCGCTGGTGAGCAGCGCGGCCATGAACTCCACGGGGTAGTTGGCCTTCAGCCAGGCGGTGTGGTAGGCCACGAGGGCGTAGGCCACCGAGTGGGACTTGTTGAAGCCGTAGCCGGCGAACTTGGCCATGTCGTCGAAGATCTTGTTGGAGAGCTTGTTGGGCACGTCGTGGAACTTCTTGGCCTGTTCCACGAACTTCACGCGCATCTTCTCCATCACGTCCAGCTTCTTCTTGCCCATGGCCTTGCGGAAGTCGTCGGCCTCGCTGGGCGTGAAGTCGGCCAGCTTCTTGGAAATTTCCATCACCTGTTCCTGGTACACCATGATGCCGTAGGTGTCCTTCAGGATGGGCTCGAGCAGCGGGTGGTCGTAGGTGATCTTCTTCCTGCCGTGCTTGCGGTCCACGAACATGTCCAGCATGCCGCTCTCGATGGGGCCGGGGCGGTACAGGGCTACGAGCGCGGCGATATCGCTGAACGCGGTGGGCTTGAGGCCTTTAACCAGCTTCTTCATGCCTTCGCTTTCCAGCTGGAACACGCCGGTGGTGCGGCCTTCGCACAGCAGGTCGAAGGAGGCCTTGTCGTCCATCGGCACGGAGTAGATGTCGAAATTTTCCTTGCCCGGGAGCTTGCGGATGAATTCGCAGGCGGTCTCTATGATCGTAAGGGTGCGCAGGCCCAGGAAGTCCACCTTGAGCATGCCCAGCGTGCCCAGGACGTTGCCGTCGTACTGGGTGGTAATGACGTCCTTGTTGTTGCGGTTGGCCAGCGGCACGTAGTCGGTGATATCGTCCTTGGAGATCACCACGCCGGCGGCGTGCACGCCGGTCTGGCGGCGCAGGCCTTCCACCTTGAGGGCGATGTCGAACATCTTCTTCAGGCGGGGGTCGCGCTGGTATTCCTGGAGCTCTTTCACTTCGCTGAGCGCCTTGTAAAGGGTAGTGCCGAGCTCGGCGGGGATCAGTTTGGAGATAGCGTTGACGTCGGCCAGCGGGATGTTCATCACGCGGCCCACGTCCTTAACGGCGCTCTTAGCCTTGATGGTGCCGTAGGTGATGATGTTGGCCACGCGCGCGGCGCCGTACTTCTCACGTACGTACTGCACCACCTTCTCGCGGCCGTCGTCTGAGAAGTCGATGTCGAGGTCCGGCATGCTTTTGCGGCCGGGGTTCAGGAAGCGCTCGAATAGCAGCGCGTTCGGCAGCGGGTCCACGCGGGTGATGTCCAGCGTGTAGGCCACGAGCGAGCCGGCGCCGGAGCCGCGGCCGGGGCCTACGGGCACGCCGATGGAGCGGCCGTGGTTGATGAAATCCATGACGATCAGGAAGTAGCTGGAGAAGCCCATCTTCTTGATGGTGTCGAGCTCGAACTCGAGGCGCTTGTGGTACTCTTCGCCGGCGTTGGGGACTTTCTTCTTTAGGCCGGCTTCGCAGAGGTCTTTGAGGTAGTAGTAGTCGCCGTCGCCGGCGGTGTGGTCGGCCTTGTACTGGGCGGGGATATCGAAGGCGGGCAGGTGCAGGGTCTTGGTGTCGATCTTGATGTTGCACTGCTCGGCGATGACGAGGGTGTTCTTGATGGCTTCGGGCGTGTGGGAGAAGAGCTTGATCATCTCCTCGGGGGATTTGTAATAGAGCTCGTGCTGGGTCTGCCGCATCCGGTCGGGGTCGTCCAGGAGCTTGCCGGTGGAGATGCAGACGTGGGCTTCGTGGGCTTCCCAGTCTTCTTTCTTCTGGTAGTGGCAGTCGTTGGTGGCCACGAGCGGGATGCCGGTGCGCTTGGCTATCTCGATGAGGCCGGCCATGGCGGCCTGCTCTTCGGGGATGGTGTGGTCCATCATCTCGAGATAGAAGTTGCCTTTGCCGAGGATGTCCTGGTACTCCATGGCCATTTTTTCGGCTTCGGGGAGGCGGCCTTCGGCGCAGGCGCGGGCTATGTGGGATTTGAGGCAGCCGGAGAGGCAGATAAGGCCTTCGGCGTGCTTGGCGAGGCTTTCGCTGTCGATGCGGGGGTCGTGGTAGAAGCCCTCGATGAAGGAGTTGGAGACGAGCTTCATGAGGTTGCGGTACCCGGCGTCGTTCTTGGCGAGGACGGTCATGTGGCCGTTGTCGCGGCGGCTGGTGCTCTTGTCGCGGTCTTTGCGGGAGCCTTTGGCTACGTAGCATTCGCAGCCGATGATGGGCTTGAGGCCGACCTGGTTGGCCATGAAGTAGAAGTCCATGGCGCCGTACATGTTGCCGTGGTCGGTGATGGCGAAGGCGTTTCCGGGTTTGGCGGCGAGGCCTTTGAGGAACTCGGAGGGGCCGCCGTGGCCGTCGCTGATGCGCAGCATGCCGTCGAGCAGCGAGTACTCGGAGTGATTATGTAAGTGTATAAAGCCGGGTTGCATTAATATATAGAAAGCAGCAAATCGTCCGTAACCGTTCCGATCACAGGTCTTAATTATATAAATAAATAGGGGCCTTAAGGAATTTCCAGACGAAAAGGCGTGTTTTTGGCTTTGGGTGAAGGGCCGCGAGATGCCCAGTCGGGGGCGGCCAGGGGGACCGGAACGCAAAACGCGCTCGGGGCACACCGTGCCCTCGCTCGACATTCGGCCCTCGCGCTATGCAAGCTCGGGCCTCACGACGGTTTTGCTAACCCGGTCCCCCCGTCCGCCCCCTCCGGTTTAGCTAACGTTGGTTACGATCCGGGGCTTCCCGTTTCTCCCCAACCCAAAACAAAACCGCCGGCTCCCCGGCGGTTGGCTTGTAACCTGGATGTCATCATGCCTTAATTTTAGACTTCCACTTGGAAATTAGTAATCCCAATGCTAAATAAAAGAGTATTGAAACGATTACTACCACTGCCTCATTTACTGATGCCCCGATAATTCTCTCAAACCACGACATCGGCAAGAATATAGGGAACATGACAACCTGCATTAGTGCAGCATAAATAACGTGGTCACAAAGCGAGGCCTTATACCCGAATATATCCGGGATATAAAGCAGAAAACTTACTGCCGGCAATATCCACCAAATCTGTTTTTTCATTTAGAATTCGACCCCTACTGTTAGTTAGTTTATAGCAGAGATATTGGGGATGCGCAATATTTTAACGGTGGGGGCTGGAGGGAGCGGACGCGGGGACCGGATAAGAAAAACGCGTCGGAGGCCCGAGCTTACGTAAGCGCGAGGGCCGAGACAGCGAAGGGCGAGCACGGTGTGCGAGACCCTGTTTTTTCGTTCCGGCCCCCGTGGCCGCTCCCGGCCTGTGGATATTTAACGAGGAGGACTTTATCTTCGTAAATTATATAATGGGAAGATGAGTGTTAAGAAAGATAAGCATGCCGGGCTGCGCGAGAATTTTCACAAGAAGCGGGTGATGTATACCGGGACGGTGAATTTCCGGGCGGATACGGTGACGCTGCCGAACGGGAAGAAGGCCACGCGGGCTTTCATGGAACACCCGGGCGCGGTGGCGGTGCTTCCGGTGCTGCCCGACGGGAGCATCATCTTCGTGCGGCAGTTCAGGTATCCCGTTAACGAGGCCACGCTGGAGATCCCGGCGGGCAAGCTGAATTTTATCGGGGACAAGCCGCTGGCGCGCGCGAAGGCCGAGCTTAAGGAAGAGACCGGCTACACCGCGGCCACCATCAAGCCGCTTATTTCTTTCTGGCCCACCACCGCCTTCTCGAACGAGGTGCTGCACGTGTTCACGGCCACGGGGCTTAAGGGCGGCAAGCCGGACCCCGACGACGACGAGTTCCTCAACACCGAGATCCTGCCCTTCGACAAGGCCTGGACTCTTCTGGAAAAAGGTCTTATAATGGACGCCAAGACCATAATAGCTTTGCAGGCGTGGAAAATAAAATTACTGGAGAAATGATGAAATTCGATACTACCGACCAGCTCTGCGTGGACACCCTCAGGACCCTTTCCATCGACATGGTGGGCCAGGCCGACTCCGGCCACCCCGGCCTGCCGCTCGGCGCGGCGCCCATGGCCTACGCCATCTGGGCCGGCCACCTCAAGTTCGTCCCCTCCGACCCCGTGTGGTTCGACCGGGACCGCTTCGTGCTCTCCGCCGGGCACGGCTCCTCGCTGCTCTACTCCATGCTGCACCTCTACGGCTACGGCCTGCAGATGGAAGACCTTAAGAAGTTCCGCCAGCTGGACAGCCTCACCCCCGGCCACCCCGAATACGGCCATACCAAAGGCGTGGAGACCACCACCGGCCCGCTGGGCCAGGGTTTCGCCAACGCGGTGGGCATGGCGCTGGCCGAGCAGCTGCTGGCCAGGAAGCTCAACACGCCGGAGTTCCCCCTCGTTGACCATTTTACCTACGTGATCTGCGGCGACGGCGACCTGATGGAAGGCGTCTCCTACGAGGCGGCGTCCCTGGCCGGCCACCTGAAGCTGGGCAAGCTGATCTGCCTGTTCGATTCCAACAGCATCACCATCGAAGGCTCCACCAGCATAGCCTTCAGCGAGGACGTGAAGAAGCGCTTCGTCGCGCAGTGCTGGCAGGTGCTGGAAGTGGAGAACGGCAACGACCTGGACGAGCTCGACGCCGCCATCAAGAAGGCCAAGCGCGAGACCGAGATGCCTTCGATGATCATCTGCAAGACCCATATCGGCTGGGCCAGCCCCAAGCAGGACAAGAGCTCCGTGCACGGCGAGCCGCTCAAGCCCGACGAGATCCTGGCCACCAAGAAGCAGCTGGGCTGGACGTCCGCCGAACCGTTCTTCGTGCCGGAAGAGGCGAAGGCGCGCTTCGAGAAGCAGGCCGAGGCCGGCGAGAAGGACCGCAAGCGCTGGCTGAAGCTCTGGAAGAATTACTCCGAGACCCTGCCCGAAAAGGCCGAGCTGGCCAAGGCCCTGCTGGGCCGCGAGATCCCCGAGGGGCTGTTCGCCCAGGACGCGGCTTTCTTCGAGAAGCCCATGGCCACGCGCGAGGCTTCCGGCAAGGTGATCAACCTGATCGCCGACGCCCTCCCCGGCTTCACCGGCGGCTCGGCCGACCTCGGCCCTTCCACCAAGACGGACTTCGTGAAGGAGCCGGAGCGCACGCTGCATTTCGGCATCCGCGAACACGGCATGGCCTCGATCGTGAACGGTCTGGCGCTGCACGGCGGGCTGATCCCCTTCGGCGCGACGTTCCTGACCTTCTCGGACTATATGCGCCCGGCCCTCCGGCTGGCGGCCATCATGCAGGCTCCCTCCATCTTCGTGTTCACGCACGACAGCATCGGCCTGGGCGAGGACGGCCCTACGCACCAGCCGGTGGAGCACCTGATGAGCCTGCGGCTGATCCCGGGCCTGCTGGTGCTGCGCCCGGCGGACGCGTGGGAAACGCTTTACGCCTGGGAGATAGCGGTGCGCTCCAAGCGCCCGACGTGCCTGGCGCTGTCGCGCCAGAAGCTGCCGCTGATGACGCAGTACAAGGAAAAGATAGCGGCCGGCGTTAAGCGCGGCGCTTACCTGCTGCGCGGGCCTTCCACGGTGCCGTCGATAGAGCTGATCGCTACGGGCTCCGAGGTTTCCACGCTGTTCGAGGCTGCGGCTCTTCTTGAAAAGGACGGCATTGCGGCCCGCATTATCTCGGTGCCTTCTTTCGAGCTGTTCCGGGAACAGGACAAGGCGTACAAAGATTCTTTGTTCCTGCCGAACCTGCCCAAGCTGGCGGTGGAGGCGGGCCGGAGCGTGGGCTGGACGGACCTGGTGGGGACGGAAGTGGAGACTATCGGCATAGATTCTTACGGCAAGTCGGCGCCGGCGGCGGAGGCGTACAAGGCGCTGGGCCTGACGGCGGAGACGATAGCGGCCAAAGCCAGAAAAATGGTGAAGTAAGTTTAGAATCAAGAACCGCAGGTTAGCAAAGTCGGAACGTCAGGGGTATGGGCCCGTCGGGCACGCTATCGGCCACACCGTGGCCGCGCTCCCGCTCGGGCTCGGCGCTTACGTAAGCCTCGCCCTGCGCGAG
>JAJZPL010000003.1 GCA_021811185.1 bacterium | reverse complement strand
AGGTTCGTGATGTCGTTTATCACCCCCACCAGCACGTCCTTGCCGCCCGGCTCCCGGAAGACCTGTTTGCGGGTGACGATCGTGTGCGTTATTCCCGCGGGGTCGGTGAGGAGCTCCTCGCTGATATCCTCTCCCCGGCTCGAGAACACCTTGTTATCCCGCTCCCAGAAGATCTTGACCTGCTCCTCCGGGAAAAAATCCGGGTCGCTCTTGCCGAGCAGTTCTCCCCTGCTGCGGCCCATAAAGGCGCAGTACGCGTCGTTCAGGTAGATCCAGCGGTGCCGCCTGTCCTTGGCGAAGACCGGAGAGGCTACCGCGTTGAGCATTTGCGCCAGCAGTTCAGGCGGGTTGAGCGCGGCGGGCGCGGCCTTTCTTGGCCTGGAGTTCTTTTTTTTCATGTTTCCCCTGCTTAAAGGTATTTTATTATAAACTAGGCGGGTTTGACACGCCGCGCCGATATTATTTAAATTATATCTATCGCCGTTTATATGTGAGCGCCGCGGAAATATAACTCCGGGCGCAGTTTATTCAAAGGTTCTTTTTAACCGCCCATGCTTTTGGTTCTACTTTCCCTGGTTATCCTGCTTTCCAGCTCCGCGCTGGCGCTCTGCCTTGGCAGAACCCCTTCCCGCGCGCAGGACGCCGGCGCTTACGGCGCGGTGGCTGCCTCCATAGCCGGCCTTATCCCTTCCATCCAGGTGCTCCTGTCCGGAAAGCCTGAAACCCTTTCCCTCCCCTGGTCCGTGCCGCTGGGGTCCTTCACGCTTAACCTCGACCCGCTTGCCGCTTTCTTCCTGGTGCCCGTTTTTGTCCTTACCGCCCTTTCCGCCGTTTACGGGGTGGATTATCTCAAAACCTACGCCGGCAAAAAACCGCTGGGACTGGCCTGGGCGGCCTTCAACACGCTTACGGCCGCCATGGTGCTGGTCTTCACTTCGGCCAACGCCGTGCTGTTCCTGCTGGGCTGGGAGCTGATGGCCGCGGCCTCTTTCCTGCTGGTCCTGTTCGAGCACGAGAAAGCGCAGTCCCGCCGGGCCGCCTTCATCTACCTCACCGCCGGCGGGGCCGGGGCGCTGATGCTGCTGGCCGTTTTCTCGCTGCTGGGCTCCGGCGCCGGCGCCCTGGATTTCTCGTCTTTCGTTGCCCCCTCCTCCTGCGCGGCGGCCTCCGCGGTTTTCCTGCTGGCTCTCGGCGGGTTCGGCCTTAAAGCCGGTTTCATCCCGCTGCACGTCTGGCTGCCCGAAGCGCATCCGGCCGCGCCCAGCCACGTTTCGGCCGTGATGAGCGGCGTCATGATCAAGGCCGGCGTTTACGGGCTCATAAGGATCCTGGGCTTCCTGCAGCCCTGGCAGGAATGGTGGGGCTGGGCGCTGCTGGTCATAGGCGTTTTCTCCTGCCTGCTCGGCGCCCTTTTCGCGCTGGGGCAGCATGAGCTCAAGCGCGTGCTCGCCTATTCGAGCATCGAGAACATAGGGATAATAATCCTGGCGCTGGGGCTCGGCGTAACGGGCGCGGTGCGAGGCTCCTACGAACTGGCCGCCCTGGCTTTCGCCGGGGCGCTGCTGCATGTCTTCAACCATTCGCTCTTCAAGGGCCTGCTGTTCATGGGCGCAGGCTCCGTGCTGCACGGCGCCGGCACCGCCGAGCTGGAGGCGCTGGGCGGGCTTTCGAAGCGCATGCCCGGCACGGGGCTGCTGTTCCTGGCCGGGGCGGCCGCGGCCTGCGCGCTGCCGCCTTTCAACGGTTTCGCCGGGGAATTCCTTATCTACGCGGGCGCTTTCAAGTCGGTAAGCGCCACCGGCGGCGTGGCCATGGCCGGGGTTATCTCCGGGCTGGCGCTGGCCGGCGCGGGCGCGCTGGCGGCGGCGGCTTTCACGCGCGCCGGCGGCGCCGTCTTCCTGGGCGAACCGCGCACGGATCGTGCCGCTAAAGCCCACGAGTCCGGGCCGCTGATGCTGTTCTCGATGCGCGCGCTGGCGCTGCTGTGCCTGGGCGCCGGCGTAGCCTCCCCGCTGCTGCTCATCCCCCTCGCTTTCGCCGTCAAGGCGGGTTTCGGGCCGCTCTACGGTTTTACCGCCGGGCTCGAGGGAGCCGGGCCGCTAGTGTACATTTCCGCCGGCGGCCTGCTGCTGCTGTGCCTTACGGCCATAGCCGCCTTCAAGCGCCGCGCTTTCCTCAGCGGCAGGGTCCCGGCTTCAGGCCCCACCTGGGACTGCGGCTACGCCGCCCCTACGCCCCGCATGCAGTACGGAGCCTCCTCGTTCTCCCAGCCGCTCACGGATTTCTTCCAGCCCGTACTGAGGAAGATAGGCAATTATCCCGTGATCTCCGAATACTTCCCGGGCAAGGCCTCTTTCTCCGCCGAGGCGCAGGCCGTTTTCTATAATTCCTTTTATACCCCGGTGGCCGTCCGCATCCGAGAACTGGCCTACAGGTTCAGCTGGATCCAGCACGGCCGGCTGCAGATCTATATCATGTACATCGTCGTCACGCTGCTGGGGCTCTTGCTATGGAAATTGTAAGACCACTTTCCCAGTATCTCGCCGCCATGCTGCTGGCGCCGCTGCTGCCGGGCGTGATAAACCGGGTTAAGGCTTTTTTTGCCGGGCGCCGCGGGCAGCCGCTGCTGCAGCTTTACTTCGACCTGTACAAACTTTTCGCCAAAACTCCGGTCTACAGCGCTACCACCACCTGGGTCTTCAAGGCGGGCCCGGTCATCTCCGCGGCGGCGCTGGTCACGGCGCTGGCGGTGCTGCCCTTCGCCGGCCGGCCGTCCTTCCTGGCTTTCGACGGGGACTTCATCTTCATCATCTATCTGCTGGGGCTGGCCAGGTTCGTCACGGTACTGGCCGCGCTGGATACCGGTTCCGCTTTCGAGGGGATGGGCGCGAGCCGCGAAATGCAGTTCGCGGTTTTCGCCGAGCCCGCTTTCTTCCTGGGGCTGGCCGCGCTGGCCCGCGTTACCGGGCAGACCTCGCTGGCAGGCATGTTCGGGTCCCTCACCGGGGACATCTGGCGCACCGCGGCCCCGGTGCTGGCGCTGCTGACCGCTTCCTTCTTTATAGTGCTCCTCTGCGAGAACTCCCGCGTTCCCGCCGACGACCCAAACACGCACCTCGAACTTACGATGATCCACGAGGCGATGATCCTGGACCACAGCGGGCCGGACCTGGCCTATATCCTTTACGGCGCCTCGCTGAAGCTCTGGCTTTTCTCGTCGCTGATCGCCTGCATGCTCCTGCCGCGGCATTCAGGCTCCTGGGCCTACGACTGCGGCCTGTACGTGCTGCTGATCCTGGCGGTGGCCGCGGCGGTGGGCGTAACGGAGTCCGTGATCGCCAGGCTGCGCCTGCTCAAGGTCCCGTACATGCTTATCACCGCTTTCGCTTTTTCGGCCCTGGCGCTGATCTTTCAGATGGGAAGATAAGAGAATTTAAATGCATACTTTCGCCGAACTGATAATCGTTTTCGTGATCCTGCTGGACCTGGCCCTGGCCGTGACCGGCTCGCTGTCCTCCTGCATAAAGCTGGTGGCGCTCCAGGGCGTGGTGGCCGGCATGCTGCCGCTCTTGGCCGTGCACGGCGCCCCCCCGGTCCGCGCGCTGGTCTTCGCCGGCGTCATCGTCACGCTCAAAGGCGCGGTCTTCCCCTGGCTGCTCATGCGGGCCAGGGATAAATCCGGCGCGCGCAAGGACGTGGAGCCGCTGATCAGCTACCCGGCGTCCATCATGCTCTGCCTCGGCGCCTTCATCGCCTCGTCGTGGCTGGGCTCGCGCCTGCCGCTGCCCGAGACCGAGATCGCCTGGATCGTCCCGGCCTCGCTCGCCACCATCTTCACCGGCTTCCTCTTGATCACCACGCGCAGCAAGGCCATCACCCAGGTGCTGGGCTACCTGGTGATCGAGAACGGCATCTACATCTTCGGGCTGGCGCTGTTCGTGGAACAGCCCATGATGGTGGAACTGGCGATCCTCCTGGACGTGTTCGTGGCCGTGTTCGTGATGGGTATCGCCATCTTCCATATCAGCCGCGAGTTCGACCACATCGATACGGCGGAGCTTTCGGAGCTGAACGACTGGCGCCGCGGGGAGTACGGCAAATGATCAACGCGCTGATGCTCATGCCGCTGGCCGCCGGGCTGCTGGCTTTCCTGATACGGGGCGACGCCGCCCGCCGGACGCTGCTGCTCTGGACGGCCCGCGTTCATTTCCTTCTGGCCGTTTTCGTAATAGGTAAGTCCATCGTAGGCAATCCTTTTAGTCCCCTTATTGCCGCCGTTGTCCAGGCGCCCGTGCGGGAACCGGCGGCTCTGTGGTTCGCCTACGACCCGCTCGGGCTTCTCTTCCTTGGCATAACTTCGCTGCTGTTCCTGGGCGCTTCGCAGTACGCGGTCACCTACCTGGCGCTCGAGAAGCGCGACCCCGGCGAGGAGGCCGCCGACGGCTTCATCTTCAACAACGCGCCGGAGGCCGTGTTTACCGGCTGCCTGCTGCTGTTCCTGGCCGCCATGACGGCCGTCACGGCCAGCCGCCACATGGGCCTGCTGTGGGCCTCGGTTGAAGCGACCACGCTGCTTTCCGCCCCCCTCATTTACTTTCACCGGCACAAGCGCTCGCTGGAAGCCACCTGGAAGTACCTGCTGATCTGTTCGGTGGGCATTGCGCTCGCGCTGATGGGCAACCTGTTCCTGGGCGCCGCCGGCATAAAGGCCGGGGCCGGGCTGGACATCGGCGGGCTGCTGGCGCAGGCTGCCTCGCTGGACAAGCCGCTGCTCAAGGCCGCTTTCCTTTTCCTTTTCGTGGGCTACGGCACCAAGATGGGGCTTTCCCCCTTCCACACCTGGCTGCCCGACGCGCACAGCGAGGCCCCGGCGGTGGTGTCGGCCTTGCTTTCCGGCGCGCTGCTCAACTGCGCGTTCCTCGGCGTGCTGCGCGTCAACGCCGTCTGCGCGCGGGCGGGCCTCGCTGATTTTACCGGCGGGATACTCATGCTTTTCGGGCTTTTTTCCATGGTCACCGCCGCGCTGTTCATGCTGGGCCAGCGCGACTATAAGCGCCTCCTGGCTTACTCCAGCATAGAGCATATGGGCATCCTGGCGCTGGGCGTGGGCCTGGGCGGCGCGGGCATCTTCGGCGCCATGCTGGGCGCGCTCAGCCATTCCCTCGCCAAGGCCGGCCTGTTCTTCACTTCCGGCGTGGTGCTGGCGGCCGAGAAGACCAAGCGCATCGCGGACGTGAAGGGCCTGTGGCGCCGCGCGCCCAAGACCGCCGCGCTCTGGCTGGGCGGGTTCTTCATCATCACCGGCACGCCTCCCTCCGGAGTGTTCCTGGCCAAGTTCCTGATCCTCAAGGAAGCGCTGGCGCTTAAGCATTACTGGCTTGCCGGGGCCTACCTGTTCTTCCTGGCTATCCTTTTCGCCGGGATGGCCAATGTTTTTATCTCCATGACCTTCGGCGAGCGCGCCGAGAAGCCCGGCGAGAAGTCTTTCGTGGAACCGGGCGGCATGCTGGTCCCTGCCGCTTTCTTCTTCGCCTGCGTGATGCTGGCCGGCCTTTACATGCCGGGCTGGCTTAACGAATTAATAAATAGGGCCGCGCAAGGCGTGGCGGGCAAGCTATGAAAATAGAGACCATGACCAGTTTCGACTTCGCCCCCGCCGACATGGACTCGGGGCTGTTCTTCGACGCGGTGGCTTCGCGGCTGGCCGCCGGAGGCCGCGCTGTGGCTTACTTCGCCGTGCCAGAAGGCGGGGCGTACCGCCTCGTTATGGCCATAGCTTTCGACCGCGACGGCCGGGCCGAGGTGTATTCCACGGCCGTTATCGGGCCCTTCAGGTCCCTTACCCCCTCCTTTCCGCAGCTGCACCTGTTCGAGCGCGAGATCTACGAGCAGAGCGGGCTTAAGCCCGAGGGCCATCCCTGGCTTAAACCCATACGTTTCAACACTCCGGGCTCCACGCCGGGCGTGGCGGATTTCTTTACAGTGCACGGCAGCCAGGTGCACGAGGTGGCCGTGGGACCGGTGCACGCCGGCGTCATCGAACCGGGGCATTTTCGGTTCCAGTGCCACGGCGAGCGGGTCTTCCATCTGGAGATCATGCTGGGCTACCAGCACCGCGGCGTGGAGAAAAAGATCATCGGGGGGCCGGACGGCCGCTCTATCCATTACGCCGAAACCCTGGCCGGTGATACCACTATAGGACACGCCTGGGCTTACTGCGGCGCCGTCGAGGCCCTTGCGGGCGTGAACGTGCCCCCCAGGGCGCAGGCGCTGCGCGGCCTGATGCTGGAGCTGGAGCGCCTGGCCAACCACACCGGCGACCTCGGCGCGCTGGCCGGCGACGTAGCCTACCTGCCCACCGCCTCTTTCTGCGGCCGCCTGCGCGGGGACTTCCTCAACATGACCGCGCTGGTCTGCGGCAACCGGTTCGGCCGGAACATGCTCAGGCCCGGCGGCGTGGCCTTCGACCTGGATTTCGCGCTCATCAAGGAACTTAAGCTGCGGCTGGACAATACCTACCGCGACGTAGAGAACGCCGTTTCGCTGCTCTGGGAGACGAACTCGGTCAGCGACAGGTTCGACGGGACCGGTGTGCTCACCAAGCAGATGGCCGAGGGGCTGGGCATCGTAGGTCCTGCGGCCAGGGCTTCCGGCGTGGGCCTGGATACCCGCCGCAATTTCCCTTACGGCCCTTATGAAGGCTTCACCATGTCCGTCTCCGGCAGCGGGGATGTCTACTCCCGCGCCTACGTGCGCTGGCTGGAGATCCAGAAATCCTCCGAACTCGTGGCGGGCTGGCTGGACGCCCTGCCCGAAGGCCCGGTAAGCGCGGAGTGCGGCGGGCTTAAGCCGGGCGGCGCCGCGCTCTCGCTTGTGGAAGGCTGGCGCGGGCAGATCTGCCATTTTGCGGTGACGGGCGCGGACGGGAAGTTCAGTCATTATAAAGTGGTGGACCCTTCTTTTCATAACTGGCAGGCGCTGGCCATGGCGCTCCGGGGCGGCGAGATCTCGGATTTTCCCCTCTGCAACAAAAGTTTTAATCTTTCCTATTGCGGGCGGGACTTATGATAAAGTCGTTCCTGGCGAGACTTAAGCAAGGCTACAGGACCATGCCTTTCCCGGCGGCGGACATGAAGCTTTCTCCGCGTTACCTGGGGCTGCCGAAGCTCAGCTCCCTAAAACTGGAGAAAGCCGCCGCCGCCTGCCCTTACGGCGCCATTACCGACGGGGCGGGGCTGGACCTGGGCCGCTGCGTTTTTTGCGGCGACTGCGCCAAGGCCGCCCCCGAGGCGGTGCAGTTCGGCCGGGGGTACCGGCTCTGTGCCGGCAGCCGGGACGGCCTCCTGATCGGCAAGGGCGAGTTTAAAAGGGCCGAGGCCCTGGGCGCCGAACTGCGCGGCATTTTCGGCCGCTCGTTCCGGCTGCGCCAGGTCAGCGCCGGCGGCTGCGGCGGCTGCGAGGCCGACTGCAACGTGCTGCAGACCCTGGGCTTCGACATCGGGCGGTTCGGCCTGCAGTTTGTGGCCTCCCCGCGCCACGCCGACGGGCTGCTGGTGACCGGGCCGGTAACGAAGAACATGGAACTGGCGCTGCGCAAGACCTACGTTGCGGTCTCAAGCCCGAAAGTGGTGATCGCCTGCGGCGCCTGCGCCATATCGGGCGGGCCCTACGCTGGCCACGAAGAATGCGCGGGGATTCCTAAGGACATTCACGTAGACCTTTATATCCCCGGCTGCCCTCCCAATCCCTGGACTATCCTGGACGGCATACTGCGCCTTATCGGCCGTATCGATTAAGCGTACTGCCGCAGCCCGGCGCCGAAAGTGTTGACAGGCGCCTTTGAAGTTGTATAATTGGGATAGACGGCCGGCTTGAGCAATGTCAATGTATAAACTTCTTCTTCCTTTCCTTTTTCTTATCCCCGGCGCCGCGTTCGCCGCCCAACCGCAGTTTGCCCTGGAAAGTGTAACGCTTGAAACCCTGCGGGAACTCCCAGCCGTCCCGGTCCCCGCCGTTTCCATCCCCCTTCGCGCGGGACAGCCCGCCGGCGATAAATATTTTAACGCCTATGTCCTTAAGGCCATAGCCTACCTGAGCGCCAACTACGGCCTGCTCGGTTACGATATCAATTCCATCCTTACGCACGACATCCAGTACCATACCTACGGCGTGATCACCGCCCGCCACGCCCCGCTCACCATGTGCGTGGCCGCCCAGATGGAGATCATCCTTACAGCTTTCGATATTTACGCCAAAGAGACCGGCGATTACTCCGTTTACGATTACCTCCCCAAGCGCAGCTTCGAAGGACTCAGCGTGACCGACCTGAAGGGCCATATCTGGGTCAATCCCGCTTTCAACGCCAACGGTACCGCCGACGCGCTGATCAACTTCGGCATGGGCGAGCGCCGGACTTTCGAGAACCTCACCCCGGGGGATTTCGTCAATATCAACCGCACCACCAAGACCGGGCACGCCGTGACCTTTATGGGGTATATCGACAAGGCCGGCAAGGTCCTGCCCAAGTACGGCGCCGGCGTGATAGGCTTTAAATATTTTTCCTCGCAGGGCCGCGCCGCCGCCGGCGAGGGCGGGTTCGATTACCGCTACGCCGTGTTCAGCAAGTTCGGCTGCCCCGACAACATGCCCGGCAAACGCGACTGCAACGTTATCTACTCCGCGGACCAGAAATACCTGAACACCGGCGCCATGCTCAGCCCCAGGTTCTGGACCCATGTCATCCCCCAGGCTCCCGCAGTTCCCGTGGAGAGCACCGTGCTCAACCGCGGCTTCTTTAACGGGATCACGACCGACGACTGATCCCTCCCGGATCTTCCGAACTGAAAACGCCCCGCGCAACGGGGCGTTTTTTATTGTAAACTGCACGGGTGGGGCTGAATTGGATGGAACTTTAACCGGAGGAAAAATGAAAATACTGATAGCTTATTATTCGATGTACGGGCATATTTACCAGATGGTCCAGGCCGCCGCCGAGGGCGCCAGGTCCGTGCCGGGCGCGCAGGTGACCATAAAGCGGGTTCCTGAAACCCTGCCGGCCGACGTGCTGGCCAAGATGGGGGCCGTGGAGGCGCAGAAGGCGCAGGCCGCGGTGGAGGTCTGCACGCCGGAAGACCTGGCGGCGGCCGACGCGATAATCTTCGGCACGCCGACCCGCTTCGGCAATATGTGCGGGCAGATGCGGCAGTTCCTCGATTCTACCGGCGGCCTCTGGCTGAAAGGCGCGCTGGCCGGCAAGGTGGGCAGCGTTATCGCCAGTTCCGCCACGCAGCACGGCGGGCAGGAATCCACTATCCTCTCTTTCCATACCACGTTGCTTCACCAGGGCATGGTTATAGCCGGGCTGCCCTATACTTTCCAGGGGCAGATGGGCGTAACCGAGCTCACGGGCTGTTCCCCCTACGGCGCCAGCACCATCGCCGGAGGCCAGGGCGAAAGGCTGCCCAGCAAGAACGAGCTGGACGGCGCGCGCTACCAGGGCAGGTACGTCGCCCGGCTGGCGGAAAGAATGGCGGGTTTTAAGATAGGATGATTCTGTAAAAGAAATACCCCGGGATCCATGTCCCGGGGTATTTTTCTGTTTATGGCCGTGCTAAGCGGCCGTTTTTATCCCTTCCAGCAGTTTTTTGTACCTGGCCAAAGGTTCGGCCAGGCCTTTTATCGCGGTTTCCCAGAAGGCGGAGTCGCCTATGTCCGCTCCCAGGCTGCGTTTCGCCACGTTCTCCGCCGTGTCCGAGCCGGTCAGGCGCAGGAAGGCCTCGTACTTGGGCAGGAAGGCCGCCCCCTCGGACTTGAACTTGCGGAACAGCGTGGCGGCCATCAGGAAGCCGAAGGTGTACGGGAAGTTGTAGAAAGACACCCCGGACATATAGAAGTGCAGCTTGGAGGCCCAGAACAGCGGGTCTTCGCCCCCGGGTTCCAGCGCGCCGCCGAAGATCCTCTTCTGCGCCTCGGTCATAAGTTCCTTCAGGCGCGTCACGGAGACCTCCCCCTTCTGCCGCTCGTCGTAAAAGGCCTTTTCGAACTCGAAGCGCACGGTGATATCGAGGATGGTCACGGCCGCGCCGGTGAGGTACTCGTCCAGCATGATCAGCTTCTGGGCCTCGCTCACGCCCGGGTCGGACTGGATGCCCTCGGCCAGCAGGTGCTCGCCGAAGATGGAGGCGGTTTCCGCCAGCGTCATGGGGTACTCGGTGGCCCAGGGTCGCATTTCCTTCAGCAGGTGGCTGTGCCAGGCGTGGCCCATCTCGTGCGCCAGCGTGTTCACGTCGCCGAGGCTGCCGTTGAACGTCATGTATACCTGCTGTTCGCGGGTCAGGTTGGACCCGGTGCAGAAGGCGCCGGGCCGCTTGCCGCCGCGGGCTTCGCTCTCCAGCCATTTCTTGTCGAGGAAATCCCGGTAATAAGCCCCGAGCGCCGGGTAGACCCGGCTGAAAGCGGCGTCCACCTTCGCGGACCCTTCCTCCCAGGTGAAGGTCTTGGAATCTTTAAGCGGCAGCGGGGCTTCGCGCTCGAAGAAGGCTATTCCCTTCCTGTTCATTGCCGCCGCTTTCGCGCGCAGGATGTCGCGGACTGGCTCGAGGTTCCTGTTCACCGCCGTGTACATGGCGTCCAGCGTGCGCTTCTTGATGCCGGCGCTGAAGAGCGCGGGCTCCAGGTAATGCTTAACGCCGCGGCGGCGGTTGAGCGCCAGGCGCGTGCCGGCCAGGGCGTTCAGCGCGGCGGCGCAGGAGTCTTCTATCCCGGCCCAGGCCTTGTTGCCGCCTTCGAAAGCGGCGCGCCCGACCTTGCGGTCGGCGTCCGACATCAGCGCGCGCCAGCGGGAGATGGGCAGGCGCTCTTTGCGGCCGTCGGGCCAGGCCATGTCGAACTGCAGCTTGGAGGAGATCTTGTTGTACAGCCGTTCCCAGGACTGGAAGCCGTCCACGCCCAGGTCGGCGGCCAACTTTTCCTCGGCGGGCGTCATCGTCCTGCGGGCGCGCTCGCGTACGCGGGTCAGCGAATGCGCCACCGGCTTCAGCTTTTCCCTTTTAACGAAAGCGGCAAAAACTTTCTCGGGCGCGTCCTTGAAGGCGCGCAGCAGGTCCACGCCGAACTTGGAGTATTCCGCCGCCAGCCCGTAGAGCTTCGCGCTCTCGGCGGCGTATTCTTCTTTGTCCGCGTGCGCCGACTCCAGGCAGCCGACGTAGGAGAGCACGTGCCCCAGGCGGGTCTCGGCGTCCTCGGCGGCCAGCAGCAGCTCTTCCCAGGCCCCCGCGGTCTTCGCGGAGAGCGGCGCCAGGCCCTCAGCTTTCTTCTGCAGTTTGGTGATATCGGACGCCAGCCTGGTCTTGAATTTGAGCATTTCCGGCCCGTTGAACGACGGGAAGTAGCCTTTAAGATCCCACTTTACGCCTTGTGCCTGGTCAGCCATATGAATCTCCTCCCGGTCCTGCCGTTTTTCCCGATGCCTAGATTATACAAAGCCTTTTTCGAAATTGATATTATATAGCCATGGAGCTCTATATTTCACTGGTGCAGGCTCACCCGATACTTACGGCCATGGCGCAGTTCGCCGTGCTGGGCACTTTCGGAGAACTCGCCTCCAAATGGCTGGTGGCGCGCAGATTCTTCGCCCCCTTCTCCCCCCGGGTCACGCTGCTCAAGGCGCTGGGCTGGGCGGCCCTGGCCGTCTGCATTAAATACGCTTTCGTGGGTTTCGTCGCTTTTACCGAAGGGCTGGTCGCCCATGGCTTCCTGCCTGAGCCCGGCGTTCTCGGGCGGGCTTTCCTGATCTCGGCTTTCATGAACCTGCAGTTCGGGCCCTTCCTCGTTATCGCGCACAGGCTGAGCGACAGCGCTATCGACGGGCGGCGCAACTGGGCCGGCCTGGACAAAGCTTTTCTTTCGCTGCTCTGGTTCTGGATCCCGGCGCACACGGTGACCTTCCTGCTCCCGCCGGACTTCCGGATAGGCCTGGCGGCGGTCTGGTCGGTGGCGCTCGGGCTGATCCTCGGCTTTTACAGCGGCGCCGGCAAAGGAGCTGAATATGCCGGGATATAAACATCCCTGCCGTTATTGCGGCGAACTCGCGGACGCGGACGCCCAGGTCTGCCCGGCCTGCGGCAAAGCGAATCCCTGCGGCGACCTTAAGTGCCCGAAGTGCCGGGCCAGCGTGAAAGAGGGCTGGAAAGTCTGCGCCGCCTGCGGGCTTAAACTTGGGGCGGTTTGCCCGGCCTGCGGCGCCGAACAGTTCCCGACCGGCGGGGTTTGCGTAAAGTGCGGTAAATCTTTGAAAGGAGAAAAGTAATGTCAGGACAACTTATCGCTTTCACCAGCAACTACGCCGACAACAGCACCGAGGCGGGCTTCCAGTTCACCTTTTTCTGCGACACCTGCCGCGAGGGCTACAAGACCAGGTTCACGGAATCCTCAACCTACAAGAAGAAGAAGTTCTTCAAGGGCCTGGGCGACATGATCGGCGTGGTGGCCCAGCTGGCCGGCCAGTCGGGCCTGGGCTCCAGCCTGGAGCGCGGCTCGGACGCCATCAGCGAGCGTTTCAACGGGATGTCCCCGGACTGGCACCGGGAGCACGAGCAGGCTTTCGAACTGGCCCAGAACGAGGCCAAGGGACATTTCAAGCGCTGTCCCAAATGCAATAAGTGGCATTGCGAGACTTGCTGGAACGAGCAGGCCGGCCTTTGCGTTTCCGACGCGCCCCGGGAGAGCGTGGAAGTGTCCGCCGCCCGCGCCCAGAAGATGGTAAAGGATATCGGCGCCGCGGCGGAGGCCACTCCGGTGTTTACCGGCAAGATAGAGCAGAAGCAGACCGTCTGTCCCAAGTGCGGCAAGCCCTGCGGCGAAGGGAAGTTCTGCGGGAACTGCGGGGCGGCGCTGGGAATGCCCAAGTGCCCCAAGTGCGGCGCTCAGAATCAGCCCGGCGCCAACTTCTGCGCCGAGTGCGGCGGCAGCCTTTAGGCTGCCGGAAACAGAATGAAAAAGGCCGCGCGGGCGGCCTTTTTCATTGCAGCGATAACTGCGTCATTCCATAAGCGACATCTCATGCTGGCTCTTTATGTGCCGGCTTCCCTTGAAGAAAGCTATCAGCGGCATCGAGATGATGGCGGTGTACGCCAGCCACCTGAAACAGTCCATAAAGGAAAGCAGTACGGCCTGCCGCACCACGCTGCGGTAGGCCAGGCCGTAGGCCGCCAGAGGGTTCTGCAGCAGGCTCTGAACCTGCGCCGCCCAGACCTGGAACTGGGGGCTGTAAGAGTTGATGTTGGACGCGAGCGCGCTCTGGTGTACCTGCGCCATGCGGGCCTGCATCGTGAACATGAGGGAGATTCCTACGCTGGCGCCGATGTTCCTTAGCAGGCTGAAGATGCCGCTGGCCTGCTGGATATCCGCCTGGCGCATATTGGCCATGGTCAGCGTGGTGAGCGGCACGAAGGTAAAACCTATCATCAGGCCGTTGAAGAACAACGGCAGGATGATGGTGCTTTGCGCGATGTTCAGGTTCAGCCCCGAGAAAATGATCATGGTTATGGCGAGACCGAGGAAGCCGACGGCGATCATGATCCTGTTGCCGAACTTCGAGACCAGCGCGCTGATCATCATCATGGCCGCCATCGAGCCTATGCCGCGCGGCATCATGGACATGCCGCTCTGGAAAGCCGGGTAGCCCAGCAGCTGCTGCATGAAGATCGGCAGGATGGCCGTGGAGCCCATCATCACGGCGCCCTGCACCGCCATCAGGCTGGTGCCGATAGTGAGGTTGCGGCTTTTGAGCAGGCGCAGGTTCATGAACGGGCTCTTGCGCCTGAGTTCCCACCAGGCGAAGAGCGGGAAGGCAAGCGTGAAGATGAAGGTCCCCAGGCGGATCCAGTTGTCGGCGAACCAGTCTACCTCCTGGCCCTTGTCTATCACCAGCTGGAAAGCCCCGAGACCGATCACCATAAGCGCCAGGCCGAAGTAGTCTATCTTCGCCGACCTGTCGCGCTTCAGGTAAGGAGGGTCTTCCAGGAACATGTTCTGCAGCACCAGGCCAAGGACCCCTATCGGTACGTTGATGTAGAAGATCCAGCGCCACGAATAATTGTCGGTGATCCAGCCGCCCAGCAGCGGGCCGATGATGGGGGCGACGATGATGCCCATGCCGTAGGCGGCCATGGCCTGGCCGCGCTTTTCCTGCGGGAAGCTTTCCAGCAGTATGGCCTGGGACAGCGGCTGCAGGCCGCCGCCGCCGATGCCCTGCAGGATGCGCGCGAGGATCAGCTGCGGCAGGGTCTGGGCCATGCCGCACAGCATAGAGGCGCCGGTGAAGGTGATCACGCAGATGGCCATGTAGCGCTTGCGCCCGACGAAGACGCTCAGCCAGCTGGAGGCGGCCAGCATGATGGCGCCCGACACCAGGTAGCTGGTAAGGACCCAGGAAACTTCGTGCGTGGAGGCCGACAGCCCGCCCGCGATATGCGGCAGCGAGACGTTGGCCACCGAAGTGTCCAGCACCTGCATGAACGTGGTCAGCAGCACGGAAAAAGCCACCAGCCACGGCGAGTGGGCGGGCTTCCAGAAGCCGGGCTGGTGGCTCTTCGGCTCCATTACTTTAAGTGGACGGTGGGAGTGACGGACATGCCGGGCACCAGCATCAGGCCGGTGACGGGCTCGTCGAAGACGATCTTGACCGGCACGCGCTGCACCACTTTTACGAAGTTGCCGGTGGCGTTCTCAGCCGGGAGCAGGCTGAAGCGGGCGCCGGTGCCCGACTGGATGCTGTCGATATGGGCTTTAAGCTCCTTGCCCGGGAAGGCGTCCACTTCCACGGTAACCTTCTGGCCGGGGCGCATGCGGGTGAGCTGGGTTTCCTTGAAGTTGGCGACCACCCAGGCCTGGTCGGTGACGATGGCCATCAGCGGCTGGCCCACCTGCACGAAGGCGCGCAGCTCGGCGTTCTTCTTGGTGACCTTGCCGGCTTCGGGCGCGGTCAGGCGGGTATAGGACAGGTCCATTTCGGCGGCGGAGACCTTCTTCGCGGCAAGCTCCGCCCTGGCCTTGAACACTTCGGCGTCGGCCACGGCCTTATCGTAAACCTGGCGGGACACGTCGTCCCGTTCGAAGAGCTGTTTGGACCTGGCCGCGTCGGCGGCGGCGCGGGCGGCTTCGGCTTTAGCCGCGGCCAGCTCCGCCCCGGCCTGGTCCAGTTTCACTTGGTAGTCGCGGGGGTCTATCCGGGCAAGCAGCGCGCCTTTTTCGACGTGCTGGTTGTCGTCCACGTCCACCTCCAGGATCTGTCCCGTCACCTTGGAGCTGACCGGCAGGACGTGCGCCTCGATGGTGGCGTCGTCGGTGGTCTCGTGGGCGGAGGAATGGATCCAGTAGAAGACCGCGCCGGCGAGGGCCAGCGCGCCCAGGCCGGCCAGCACGCCCCAGTGGGGCCTTTTTACTTTGGGTTTGGAAGAGGTCGTGTCGTTCATGTCGTTTTCCTTGTCAGAATTTAAGATCTTTCATCCTGCCCAGCGCCAGGGCCAGGCGGATATTCGCTTCCTTGCCGCGCGACAGAGCGTCTACAAGGTTGTCCTTCGCGCGGGAAAGGGCGGTCTGGGCGTCCACCAGTTCTATGTTGTCTCCTACGCCCGCGGAAAAGCGGTTGCGGGCCATCTCCAGCTCCTGGGTGGTCATCGTAACGGTCATGGACGCCGTAGCCACTTCCTGGGCGGAGGCTGTCAGCCGGTAAAGGGCGGTAAGGGTTTCTTCTTCCACCTGCGCGGCGGCGTCGTCCAGCAGGCTCTGTGCCCTTTTCCGGGCGGCCGAAGCGGCGTCGATGCCGGCGGACACGCGGCCGCCGGCCAGCAGCGGCACGCGGAGCCCAACGCCGATATCCCCTACCAGCTTGGCGTTGTGGTCCGGGACGTTGCCGCTCATGGCGGCGTCGCCGGAAACGGCGATGGCCGGGATGCGGGCGGCCTTCGCCGCTTTCAGGGCGTAGCTGCCGGCGGAGAGGTCGGCGCGGGCCATCTCGAGCTCCAGCCTTCCGGCAAGGGCGCGGGCGGCCGCGTCCTTCTCTGTCGGCACTTCGGGGGCCGTGAAGGCAAGGGTTTCCGTGAGCCGCAGCTCTTTGGCAAAAGGCAGGCCCAGCAAATGTTTTAGACGAAGCTGCGCTTCCGCCAGCGCCGTCCGGGCGCGGCTGACGCGCAGGCTCTCCTCAGCCTCCCGGGTGCGCGCCCTGAGCACGTCCAGGCCGGTCGCCGTGCCCGCGTCATGCTTGTTCCCGGCCAGCGCGCTCAGGCTGGCGGCCAGTTCCAGCCCCGAGGCGGCGGAACTTACCGCGGCGCTGGAACGCAGTACGTCGAGATAAGCCAGCGCGGCGGCTGCCGAAACCTGCTCCGCGGCAAGGGAGACGCGCAGCCTGGCGGAGCGTTCGTCTTCGGATCTTGACCGGGCGGTATTCCGCGCGGAAAGGTCCAGCACGGTCTGCACCAGGCTCAGCCTCGCGTCGAAAGTGTTGAACGGGCCTAGCATGTAGACCCCGCCGCCGGGCGCTTCGCCGAAGCCCAGCGCTGTGGCGTTCTCTTTGAAAGTCCTGGTCTGGCTTATGGAAAATTCAACCTGGGGCAGCAGCCGGGAGGCGGCTATAAGGGCCTCGGCTTTCCTTATATCGTCCGAAGCTTTGGCCAGGCGCATGTATAGGTTGTTGTTCAGGGCCAGTTCTACCCCGCGGGTCATGCTAAGGTCCTCGGCCCAGGCTGGTACGGCGGCCAACAGTATAAAGAGGAGCAGTTTTGTCGTTTTCATATTTTCCTGAAAGCGGGCATATTGGCGTTGACTTTGTCCAGCAGCCGCGTAAATTCCTTTTTTTCCGCGCCCGAAAGCCCCCCCATCAATTCAGAGACGCGCTTCAGCCGGTCGGGGGCCAGGGAGTCGATCAACTTCTCGCCTTTAGCGGTAAGGGCGACCATGATGGAGCGCCGGTCGTCGGCGCAAGGCAGCCGCCGCGCCAGCCCGGCCTGCTCGATGCCGTCCACCAGGCCGGTGACGGTGGCCCTGCCTACGCCCAGGGCCTTGGCCAGGTTCATCGGGTGCAGGCCGTCTTTGCCCGCCCGGCGCAGGTGCAGCAGCGTGCGGAAACGGGCCTGGGAAACCCCGCTCCTGGCGAGTACCGAATTTACGGCGCAGAGGATCTCGCCGGAAAGCCCGATGAGGGCGCTGAAAACTTCAATGGCCTTCAGGTCGGTCTGCGGGTATACCCTGGCGAGGCCGTCCAAGCTGTTGCCGCGGGGCAGATTTTTAAGCAGGAAATGTTTGCGGTCCATGGGGTCCCAATATAGTTCGGAACCATATTATATGTTTTCTAACTATATCGGTCAAATGGGCCACAAAACCGGGAGGCCGCCCGGATGCGGGCGCGTGCGGAATTTACAACTTAGACGCAGGGAGCCCGGGCAGGCGTGCCTTACTCCGCCCGGGGAAAATAGATCTTGAAAGCCGAGCCGCGCCCCGGTTCGCTTTCTACGGCGATGCCGCCGCTGGCCTGGTTGACTATGCCGTATACCGTGGAAAGCCCCAGTCCCGTGCCTGCGCCTGGCGCCTTGGTCGTGAAGAAGGGCTCGAAGATATGTGACAAGGTTTCAGGGGCCATTCCTGAGCCGGTGTCGCTGATGGAGAGCATCACGTAGTTTCCCGGCTTAGGCGCCAGCCTCATGCCGGAAGTCTTGTCGTCGAGAACCGTCCTGGCGGTCTCAATGACTATCCTGCCGCCGTCCGGCATGGCGTCGCGCGCGTTGATGACGAGGTTCATGATAACCTGCGAGATCTGGGAGGGGTCGGCGCAGATGCGGCAGGGCTCCTGGGCCAGCTTCGTTTCCAGGCGCATGTTCGCCCCTATGATGCGCCGGAGCATTTTCTCGGCTTCGTCCGTAACCTTGTTCACGTCCACCATCTGCGTCTGCAGTTCCTGTTTGCGGCTGAGCGTCAGCAGCTGCCTGGTGAGCGCGGCCCCGCGCTCCGTTTCCAGCCGTATTTCCGCGAGGTCGCTCCTGGCTGGAGCCCCGGCGGGCATGGTGTTCATCAGGAACTCCGCGTAGCCGCTTATGGACACCAGGATATTGTTGAAATCGTGGGCGATGCCCCCGGCCAGGCGCCCGAGCGCTTCCATTTTCTGGGATTGGATCAGTTCTTCCCTGAGCTTCTGCCGCGCGCGCTCGGCCTCGCGGCGCTGGGCTATCTCCCCCATCAGTTCCTCGTTGGCCGCGGTAAGTTCCGCGGTGCGCTCGCGGACCCTTTTTTCCAGCTCGGAGTTCAGCGAGCGGATCTCCTTCTCGCTCTTGCGCAGCGCCCGTTCAGCCCGCACGCGCAGCGTGATGTCGTCGAACATGCAGAAAACCTTGTCGGCCGCTATTACGCCGAAGATGAAAACGTTCTTTACCGTGCCGTCCTTGCAGGTCACCGTGTATTCGCCGCCGTCTATCTCCGTCTTCTCCGCGAAAGCTTTGCGCACCCGTCCCATCCACCGCTCCACCACTTCCTTGCGGTAAACCGGGTCGGGATAGGCCTGCTCCCACCACCGGTCCATGTTCGGGATGTCGGTATGTGAAAAACCGAAAGTTTCCTCGGCTTTCTTGTTTATGTATTCGATAGTGCCGTCTATGTTCACGATGGCCATGGACATCGGCGCCAGGTCCAGGATCCTGCGCAGCGTGGCTTCGCTCTCGCAGATGGCGGCCTCGGTCATTTTTCGGGCCGTTATGTCGGCGGCCGAGGCGTAAAAAAGGCTGTTGGCGGGGTCCGCCGAGCAGCGCCAGTTGAGCCATTTATACGAGCCGTCCCTGCAAAGGCAGCGCGTTTCGAACTGTATGCCGGGCTCACCGCCCAGGATCCGCTGTTCCGCCTGTCGGGCGCCGGCGGCGTCGTCCGGGTGGACTATGCTTAGGTAGGGCTTCTTGAGAAGCTCTCCGGCGGTAAAACCCAGGGTCTTTTCCCATTCCGGGTTGAGCTCTCGGAAATAGCCGTCAAAGCCGCAGACACAGAGCATCCCAGGCGCTTTGTCGAAAAAAAGTTTATAAGCGTTTCTTTTCCCGTTTTCCATTTTCCCTGACCACACCCAAATATACAAAAAAAAGAGCGGGCGCTGCGAAATAAATCGGCGCAAAAAAATCCCCGCGCCTTTGCGGGCGCGGGGATAGCTGAAAGGCCGGTTGCCGCGGCTTAGCCGCGGTGGTCCGCTTTTTTCTTGAGAAAGCGAGAGAACCAGCTGGCGCCTTCCTGAGGCTTCGGGGCCTGCGTCCGGGGCTGTTCGCCGCGGTAATTGCCCCTGCCGGTGCTCCGGCGCGGTTCCTCGAAATAAGGCGAGGGGCTTACAATGCGGCTGTCGCTGCCGGGTTTTACGCCGTACTTGTTGGGGCCGCGGCTGTCGCGGGAATCCCTGCGGGGGCCGGAGGGGCGCCCGCCTTCCCTGAAGGGAGGCCTGGAAGCGTGTTCGCCTCCGGCGGGCCCGCGTCCGGGCCTTGAATCTCTCCGGGGGCCGGCGGGGCGTCCGCCGCTCCGGCTCGGGCCGCGGGCGGGGCCGCCCGGCCTGTGGGCCGGCGGCCTGCGGTCGAAAGTCTGCGCGCTTCCTTCCTGGCGCGGCCTTGGCTCGTGCGCGGCCGGCCTCTCGGGCTGTGCGCCGCTCGGTGCGGGGCGGGCCTGCCCGGCGGGCGGGCGGTTGGCGGTAAAAGCGGCCTGGTTGGGGGTGCCGGTGTCGGGATAGGTGGAGAAGGCGAGCGGCATGCGGATCAGGCGCTCGATGTTCCGCACGTCCTTCCTCTGGTCGGGCGAGGCGAAGGTGATGGCGCGGCCGGGCTGGCCGGCGCGGCCGGTGCGGCCGATGCGGTGCACGTAATTCTCGTCCTCGTCGGGGAGGTCGTAGTTGATCACCAGCTCGATGCCGGTCACGTCGATGCCGCGGGCGGCGATGTCGGTGGCCACCAGCACGCGGTACTTGCCGGACTTGAAGCCCTCGAGGGCTTCGCGGCGCTGCGCAAGCGAGCGGTTGGAGTGGATCTCCGAGGCGCTGTGCGGCATCTGGCGGATGGTCTGGGCTATCTTCTTGGCGTTATGCTTGGTGCGCACGAAGAGCAGCACGCTGCCCCAGTATTTGTCCAGGAGTTTTGCGAGCAGGGCGGGTTTATCGCCGCGGTCCACCACGAAAAGTTCCTGCTCCACTTTTTCCGCCAGCGTGCCTGATTTAGCCACTTCTATGCGGATCGGCAGCTTCATGTGGGCGGAGGCCAGCTTCAGGATCTCGTCCGGCATGGTTGCCGAGAAGAGCATAGTCTGGCGTTCCTTCGGGCAGGCGGCTATGACCTGCTTGATCTGCGGGGCGAAGCCCATGTCGAACATGCGGTCCGCTTCGTCGAGGATCAGCACGCGCACGTCGTCCAGGCGGATGTTGCGCTGTTTAAGGTGATCGATCAGCCTGCCGGGAGTGGCGATGATGATGCGGGGGCGGCGGCGGATCTCCTGCACCTGGCGGCTCAGGCTTTCGCCGCCTATAATTACAGCGGTGCCCATGCCCATGGCCGGGGCGAACTGTTTTACCACCTCGGCCACCTGCAGCGCCAGTTCGCGCGTAGGGACCAGCACCAGGCCGTTGCCTTCGGAGGCGGCCAGGCGCTGTATCATCGGGATGGCGAAAGCTATGGTCTTGCCGGTGCCGGTCTGGGCTATGCCCACCATGTCCTTGCCTTCGGTAGCCACGGGAATGGCCTTATGCTGTATAGGCGTCGGAACCGTGAATTTTAGTTTATCCAAAGCCTCCAGTAATTTGGGGGCGATGCCGAGGCCGTAAAAGCCTGCAGCGGGGGTTTGTGTTGTGTCGGTCATATACCATTATCCCATATATGGGACCGCGTGGGTAGTGCTATAATAATTACTGATGAAATTCCTATTTTTAGCGGCGTTGCTGGCGGCGGCCGTGCCGGCGCACTCGCAGGACGGGGACAAGCGCGTGCCCGGGCTTGTGAAGCGCGTCGCCAAGGTGGAAAAACGCCTTACCTCCGTAGAGAAGCGCGTCACCAGGCTGGAGGGCGGAGCCGCCCCCGCCCAGGTTAAAGCCGCGCGGCAGGCTGACCCGATCGAGGCCGTCTTTATTAAAAAGAAGCAGGTCGTCACCCAGGAAAAGATAGGTGTAAAACTTTACGTGGAATTCGAGAACGTCTCCAACCGCCGCCTTTATGCTTTCAACGGCACGCTGGTCTTCAAGGACGAGACCGGCGCGGTCATCTGGTCCCGGGCCTACGGCTACAGCGAACCCATAGGCCCCGGCGAGAAGGCCGCGGCGGAACTGGCGGTTTCGAGCGACCGCACCAGGGAATATCTGAAACTGGTGAAAGCGCGCGGCATCACCGTTTCTTTGGAGAAGCAGGAAGTTTACGGGGCTGAAGATTAAGGTTTAAGTACTGGGAACTTCTCGAACAAAGCGGGCGTTACCTCGAGCCTGTACCAGTGGGCGGTGGCCACCGTGCAGTGCGGTTCTCCCGGGGCGCATACTTTTTCGAAGCCGTAGCGCAGGTGGCAGCAGATGGTCACCAGATTGCCGTCGTCGCAGGGGTACCAGATCTCTTTCGCGCCCAGCCCCACGGCGTGGCGGATGCGGGCTTCGGTCAGGCGCTTGGCTATGCCCATCTCGCGGTATTCGGGGCTCACCCTAAGGCCGTCCAGGATCCAGCGGCCTTTTTCAAGATAGACCACGCTGTGGCCCGCCAGTTCTTCGCCGCAGTAAGCCGCGAAGTAGGCGTGGGCCTTGCGCCCGAGTTTCTTCACGCCGCAGTCGGAATAAAAAGCGGCGAAGTGGGCCTTCCAGCCGGCGTCTTCCTTTTCCACCTTCCTGACCACTATTTCACCGGTCTTGCATTGCATGATACTGACATTATACTGATAAAGCCGCGGGGCCGCCATCGGCCTTTCGCCCTAGATGCCCCTGGGTCCTAAAAGACGCGGGCCATGGGACCAAAGCCTCTTCTGCGGCCGGGCGCGGAGTGTTATGCTATAGGTATCCTTTCAGGGTACGATGGGCGGAGGCATAGTGAAAAAAATACTGCGTTCCCTTCTGCTGCTGTTCATAGCCTTTCCTTCCGTAGCGGCCGCCGCTTCCCCCCCGCTGGAATCGCTGCGCCTTGAAGACCTTGGGCGATCAGAACTGCCCGCCCCGCCTATGCCGGTACTCGCCCCGCTCACGCGGAGCGCCGCTTACGACTGGGCCGGCCTGCCCGCCTACATTTTCACCGAAGAGGAAAAGGTTTCGGACGTGCTGGTGAAGGCCATCGACCGTACCGCCTCCACGCTGGACGTGGCGCTTTACAACCTGCAGATCCCCGCCGCCGCCAAGGCGCTGATCCAGGCCCGGGACCGCGGCGTGAAGCTGCGCGTGATCCTGGACTATGAGCACGTCTACCCGAAAGCCGGCCGTGAGATGCAGGACCTGGTGGACGCGGGGCTCGACGTGCGCGTTATGAAAGGCCGCGCCGGCTCCGGCTCCATGCACTGCAAGTTCGCTATCTTCGACAGCCGGTTGATGGAGACCGGCTCGGCCAACTGGAGCCTTTCCGCCGAGAACGCCAGCTACGAGAACCTGATGTTCCTCTCCGATAAGCACATCATCCAGGGCTACCAGGCGGACTTCGAGTGGATGTGGCAGCAGGCCCGGCCCGCGGGCAAGCCCGACGCGCCGGCGGCCAAGCCTACCGCGCCCCCGGCCGATCCCACCCCCGCCGTGAATTTCAACGGGACGCCGCTGCCCGACTATATCTTCTCACCCCGCGGCGGCACCGAGGCGACCATGGTGAAGGCGATAGACGCGGCCCGCTCCGAGGTGGACGTGGCAATGTTCTCCTTTACCTCCAAGCCGGCCATGGCCGCGCTGGTCCGCGCTTCCGCCCGCGGCGTGAAAGTTAAGATGCTGCTCTACGCCAAGTCCGCTTTCCCGTTCCGCGAGGAAGTAAAGAGGAACGGCATCGAGGTCCGCCTGAAAGAAGGGCGCGTGGGCAACGGCCTGATGCACAACAAGTACGCGGTGCTGGACGCCTCGCTGCTGATCAACGGCTCCTTCAACTGGTCGGCTACCGCCGAGCAGCTTAATACCGAGAACACGATCTTCACCATGGCTCCGGTCTACGTAAGCCCGTACAAGGCCGAGTTCGACAAGCTCTTCCTGCAGGGCTTTGCCCCGAAGTAAAAGCATAGCCGCCGATAAAAAAAGAACCCCGCCTGAGAGCGGGGTTCTTTTTGTCTTAAGCCCTTAAGCTTATCTGCGCCTGCCGCCGCCTCCCGGCCTGCGGGAAGTGCGCTGGTTCCAGCCGCGCCCGGAGATGGCCTTGTCGTAGCCCCAGAGGGTTTCGGCCGGGATCTCGGGGTGGGTGACCTGCGTGAGCGGGACGCCGGTAAGGGTCTCGATGCTGCGCACGTCGCCGCCCTGCTCGGGCGTGGCGAAGGTGATGGCGCGGCCGGGCTGGCCGGCGCGGCCGGTGCGGCCGATGCGGTGCACGTAGGCGTCGTCCTCGGCGGGCATCTCGTAGTTGATCACCAGTTCTATGCCGGTCACGTCGATGCCGCGGGCGGCGATGTCGGTGGCCACCAGGATGCGGTACTTGCCGGACTTGAAGCCGGCCATCGCGTCCTTGCGCTGGCCCATCGTGCGGTCCGAGTGCAGCTCGGCCACGGAATGGCCCATGTAGGAGAGGATGCTTGCCACCTTGGCGGCGTCGTAGCGGGTCTCCACGAAGATCAGCACGGTGCCGGCGTATTTCTCCAGCAGCTTCGAGAGCAGCATGGGCTTGGAGCCGGTCTTCACCACGTAGAGCTCCTGCACCACGTTGGCGGCCGCGGTGCCGGACTTGGCGGCCTCTATGCGGATGGGCAGCTTCATGTGCTGGCTCGCCAGTTTCATCACCTCGTCGGGGATGGTGGCGGAGAACAGCATGGTCTGGCGCACGGTCGGCAGGCAGCGGATGATGCGGTTGATCTGCGGCGCGAAGCCCATGTCGAACATGCGGTCGGCCTCGTCGAGGACCAGGATGCGGGCGTCGTGCACCTTGAGCGTGCCGCGCTCGATGTGGTCGTAGACGCGGCCCGGGGTGCCGATGATGATGCGGGCTTTCTTGAAGAGGTCCCTGAGCTGGCCTTCCTTGCTCTCGCCGCCGATCAGGCAGGCAACGCCCATGCCGAAGGCAGGCGCGAAGTCGCGGCAGACGTCCGCTACCTGCTGCGCGAGTTCGCGGGTAGGCAGCAGCACGAGGGCTTTGCCGGGCCCGGCGGCCAGGCGCTGGATCATTGGTATCGAAAAGGCGATGGTCTTGCCGGTGCCGGTCTGGGCGATGCCCACCATGTCCTTGCCTTCGGTGGCCACGCGGATGGATTTTTCCTGGATCGGCGTGGGGGTAACAAAGCCTTTTTTATCGAGTATGTCCATGAGCTTGGGGGCTATACCCAGTCCATAGAACCCTGTCGCCTCTTTCTTGATGCCCAGCGTGTGCAGGGCCTTGAGGCCGATTTTCTTGAGTAGTCTTTTCATATGTTAACTATATTATAGTTCTTTTTCATTGGTAATGATTATTGCACGCCCAGCTAAACGCATTAAGTGTACTGCCGCGAGATGCGAAGTCGGGGCTGGCCACGGGGACCGGAACGCAAAACCGGCGTCTCGCACACCGTGCTCGCGCCTGCTTCACTCGGCCCTCGCGCTTGCGTAAGCTCGGGCCTGCGCGAGGCTTTTGCTTTTCCGGTCCCCGCGTCCAGCCCCTTCGTATAATCTGGGGGTACTTGGTTTTTAGTGAATACTATGTCCCACATGAATTTGTTGTGGTGGTTTATATCCCCACCGGCTTCTGTTGTATATAGCAGAAACTATTTGACTACAGTCTTTGAAAGATTGTGAATATGACTTTGCTACCTCAGTTTGACTTAATAGTAGTCGTCTTGCTTTTGCATGGTCTGGGGTTAGAGGGCTTCCGTCCATTTCCTCTCCGCATATTAACTGAGCCCCATAAACAGGTACAAGCAATTTAAGTGCGCTCTCTGGATTCTTGTCTAGAGCTATAGAGACGGCACCAATCATTTCCTCACCTGGATGTGTATCCAGCGCGGGTTTGAGATCGGCAGCCACACGAAGCCATATAGACTCCCCAGATTTTACACCTCTTAAAACCACTTCCCATCTATCATCCTCAAAAGATAAACCTCTGTAAACCCACGCAACTCCTGTGATGCGGTCTTTTGAAAATATAACCCATGGATTAGTTAATGGAAATATGAGGATAAAACCAATTGGCAGGAGAATAGCTGAAATACATAAAAAACGACATCGTTTCGATTTGAATATGGTCGATATCTGCATGGAAGTCCCTAGATTGTCTTCCTAATCCAGCAGAAAACATTATGGCAAATATTTTATGGCGAGTATCGGAGGTGTGGACGAGGGGGCCGGGTTAGTAAAACGCGTCGGAGGCCCGAGCTTACGCAAGCGCGAGGGCCGAGACAGCGAAGGGCGAGCACGGTGTGCGAGACCCTGTTTTTGCGTTCCGGCCCCCTTGGCCGCACCGACTGGGCATCTCGCTGCCCCGTTTAGTTAAGCTCGAATTCCTCGCCCATGGCCGGGCACTTTACGTTCTTCACGCCTTCGGCCGCGAGGGCCGCGGAGAGGGCGGCGCGGGCTTCGGGGTCGCCGTGCACCAGGAAGGTTCCCCTGGCGGGATTCACGAGTTTTATGAAATCCACCAGGTCCTTCTTGTCGGCGTGCGAGGAGAAGGTGTGCATGGTCTCCACGCGGGCCCACACTTCCTGCTCCATGCCGAAGATCTTAACTTTCTTCTCCCCGTCCTGCAGCTTGCGGCCCAGCGTGCCCTGCGCCTGGTAGCCCACCAGCAGGACCGTGTTGTTGTCCGAGCCCAGGCCGTTCCTGAGGTGGTGCAGCACGCGGCCGCCTTCGCACATCCCGGAAGCGGAGATGATCAGCATCGGGCCTTTCTTATTGTTGAGCGTCTGGGACTCTTCCTTGGTGCGCAGGTAGCGGATATAGTCGAAGCCGAACGGGTCGCCGTCGTGAACGGCGTATTCGCGGAAGCCCGCGCCGAAACAGAACTCCTCGCGGTGCTTGTTAAAGATCTCCGTGAGGCTCACCGCCATAGGGCTGTCCACGTACACGGGGATGTCGGGAGCCAGGTTGTCGTGCCGGAGCTTGTCGATGATCAGGATTATCTCCTGCGTGCGCTCCAGCGCGAAGCTCGGGATCACGATCTTCCCGCCCTCGGCCACGGCGCGCTTGATCACCGCCGCCAGTTTTCCGGCCGCGTCCGAGAGCGGCTCGTGCAGCCTGTCGCCGTAGGTGCTCTCGATCACCAGGTAATCCACGCCCTTCGGCGCCGCGGGGGCTTCCAGCAGCAGCGTCTCTTCGCGGCCCAGGTCGCCGGTATAGAGAAGGCGCCTTTTCCCCGACGGGGACTCTATGTCCAGCTGCGTCATAGAGGAGCCCAGCACGTGCCCGGCGTTAAGAAACGCAGCCGACACGCCCGGGAGCGGGTTGAAGTTCTTGCCGTACTCTATGGGTTTTAAATGGGACATCGCCAGTTTGGCGTCCTCTTCTTCATAGAGGGGCTCGATGGTAAGGTGCTCGGCGGCGTGGATCTTGTTGAAGTACTGTGCGTCGCCTTCCTGCAGCCTGGCCGAATCCGCCAGCATGATGCCGGTAATTTCCGACGTGGCCGGCGTGGCGTAGACGGGGGCGTCGCAGCCGTCCTTGAACAGCAGCGGCAGCAGGCCGCAGTGGTCCACGTGCGCGTGGCTGAGCAGCACGGCGTCCACCGAGGCCGGCGGGAAAGTGAAGGTCCTGTTCTTCCGGTCCGCGTCGGTGCGGTGGCCCTGGAACATGCCGCAGTCGAGAAGCACGCTCTTGCCGCCGGCCTCCACCAGGTGCCGCGAGCCGGTAACCTCGCCGGCCGCCCCGTGAAATGAGATCCTGATCTTATCGTTAGACATTTTTTCCTTTGAAGCCGAGCGCCGGCGCTATGGTCTTCCTCAGCAGTATCTCGTCCTGGCCTTTCACCACCATATCCTTTAGCACGCCCACCCTGGCGTAACCCAGCCTGCGGTAGAAGCGCTGCGCGCCCCTGTTGAACGAGGAGACGCACAGGAATACGTTGGGGGCTTTTTTAAAAATTATTTTTTCCGCGCGCGTAAGAAGTTCCGCGCCCACACCGGTGCCGCGGAAGCCCGGCGCCACGAACAGCGACTGGATGTAGCCGCGGAAAGTGCCGTACATGGTGATGGTGACCAGGCCGGCGATGTCTGCGCCGGCTACGGCCAGCCAGGTTTCCCGGTAAGGGACCTTAAAAGATTTTAAGCAATGCTTTGGCGTGAGGCCGAGCTTGCGCCAAGGGTCGGAGGCGGCCATCAGCCGCGCCGCCGCGCGCATTTCCTTTTCCGAATTCAGCCTGCGGAACCGTAAGCCGTTCCCTTGTTGCATCGTAATTAGATGATACAAAATTGCCTGCGCCGGGGGCTTATTTTGTAAACTTGCTCCATGGCGGCGCACAAAGGGCTTAAGCAGGCTATCCTCCCCCCCGAACAGGCGATCCACGCCCTGCATCCGGAAGTGCCGAAGAACGAGGTTATCCACGCCCTGCGCGAGCGCGTCAAGGAACTCACCGCGCTGCATTCCGCTATCTGCATTCTGCAGAACGATAATTTACCTTACCAGGAAGTGCTCGACCGCGTGGTGCGCCTGGTGCCGCCGGCCTGGCAGTACCCGGAAATAACCGCGGCCAGGATAATGGTGGGCGCCCACGAGAGCCGCACCGCGGGGTTCCGCCGCAGCTCCCGGCTGCAGGCCTGCGATTTCAGGGTAAGCCCCAGCCTCTCAGGGCGCATCGAGGTCTATTACCTTAAGAAAACCCCGCCGGAAGCGGAAGGCCCTTTCCTCGCCGAAGAAAGGAACCTGATCAACTCGCTCGCCGACATGCTGCGCGTCTACTTCGAGCGCCGGCTGGCCTCCAAGGCGCTGCTGGACGCGCACAAGGACCTGGAACGCAGGGTGCGCGAACGTACCGCCGAGCTGGAAAAGCTCAACGCCGCGCTGAAGGCCGAAGTGCGCGAGCGCGAGCTGCGCCAGAAGGAAATACTCATTTACCAGGAGAAGCTCCGCGGGCTTTCCGCCGACCTGATCCTCACCGAGGAGCGGGAGCGGCGCGAGATCGCCACCGACCTGCACGACATGATAGGCCAGACGCTGGCCATGGCCAAAATGAAGACCGGCGCCCTGCGCGGGCACTGCCCGGCCGGAGAGGCGGCGTCCGACCTGACGAACCTGTCGGGCTTCCTCGACGAGGCCATCCTGGCCACGCGCAGCCTCACTTTTCAGCTGGCTTCCCCCATCCTTTACGAGCTCGGCCTCGAGAGCGCGCTGGAGCGCCTGACCGAGGATATCCGCGCCCGGCACGGCCTGAAAGCGGATTTCCGCGGCGACGGCAAGGCCAAGCCGCTGCCCACCGAGACCAGCGTGATGATCTTCAAGGCCGTGCGCGAACTGCTGGTGAACGCGGTCAAACACGCCAAGGCTTCGGCGGTGTCGGTGCGCGTGCGCCGTACCGGGCCGCGCATCGTGGTGACCGTGCGCGACAACGGCCGCGGCTTCAACGCGGCGGCCGGCTCGGTTTACGACGGGAAGCTCGGCGGCTTCGGCCTTTTTTCTATCCGCGAAAAGGTTTCCCACCTGGGCGGAGCTTTCCGGCTGAGCTCGCGGCCGGGCGCCGGGACGCTCGCGGTGATAACGGCCCCCCTGGGCAAAGGTAAATCAAATGGAAAAAAAGATACTGATCTGCGACGACCATAAGATCTTCCGCGAGGGCCTGCGCGCGCTGCTGGAGAAGCAGCCCGGCCTCAAAGTGGTCGGCGGCGCCCGCGACGGGCTCGAGGCCGTGAAGCTGGCCGGCGAACTTTCCCCCGACATCGTCATCATGGACATCTCCATGCCCGGGCTTAACGGGATAGAGGCCGCCAGAAAGATAGCCGCGGGCCGCCGGCCTCCCCGCATCATCGCCCTGTCCATGCACAACGACCGCAAGTACGTCACCGAAATTTTAAAGGCGGGCGCGCGCGCCTACCTGCTGAAAGACTCCGCTTTCGAAGAGCTGATGGACGCCATCAAGGCCGTGAGCTGCGGCCGCTATTTTCTCAGCGCCGGCATCACTTCGCTGGTGCTGGGCGACTACCTCAAAGGGCTGGCCGCGGATCCCCGCAGCCCTTTCACCATCCTCTCCGCCCGTGAGCGCGAGGTGCTGCAGCTGCTGGCCGAAGGCCTGCGCACCAAGGAAATTTCCAGCAAGTTGGCCCTCAGCGTGAAGACCGTGGAGACCCACCGCAAGAAGATCATGGAGAAACTGGACATCCAGAGCATAGCCGGCCTCACCCGCTACGCCGTAAAGGAAGGGCTGGTCAGCCTCTGACCGGCGTCATAAGGTTTTTCCACCAACCCTTTAGGGGAATCCCCGATACCCCGTCCCTCCGTCAATCCCTATAATAAGGAAAGCGCGGCCGTGAGCGCGCATACTTCAACGGAGGAAAACCTATGTTCGATACCGGAAATACCGGGTTCATGCTCGTGTCGACCAGCCTCGTCATGCTCATGACCCCCGGCCTCGCCTTTTTCTACGGCGGGCTCGTAGGCCGCAAGAACGTGCTGGCCATCATGATACAGAGCTTCGTTTCGATGGGCGTGACCACGGTGCTGTGGTACGCTTTCGGCTACTCGCTGTGCTTCTCCGGCGGCCAGGGCGCCGTGATCGGCAACCTGGACATGGCCTTCATGCACGGCATCACGCCGGCCACGGCCTTCGCCGGCTCTACCAGCATCCCGCTGCTGGTGTTCTTCGCGTACCAGATGATGTTCGCGCAGATCACCCCGGCGCTGATCACCGGCGCGTTCACGAACCGCATCAACTTCAAGGCCTACCTGATCTTCCTGGTGGCCTGGCTGATCTTCGTGTACTTCCCCCTCTGCCACATGGTCTGGGGCGGCGGGCTGATGGCCGCGCACGGCGTGCTGGACTTCGCCGGCGGCATCGTGGTGCACGCCACCGCGGGCTTCGCGGCGCTGGCTTCCGTCTTCTTCGTCGGCAAGCGCAAGGTCGTGGAGACCGGCGCGCACAGCATCCCGCTCGTGGCCCTCGGCACCGGCCTCCTGTGGTTCGGCTGGTACGGCTTCAACGCCGGCAGCGAACTTAAGGTGGATTCCGTGACCGCGCTCGCCTTCGTCAACACCGACGTGGCCGCTTCCTTCGCCGCCATCACCTGGCTGTTCATCGCCTGGTCGCTGGAGAAGAAACCCAAGTTCGTAGGCCTGCTGACCGGCTCCATAGCGGGTCTCGCCACTATAACCCCCGGCGCCGGTTACGTTACCACCAAGGCCGCGGTGTTCATCGGCATCCTGTCCAGCGTGGTCTGCTATATAGCGGTCAACCTGAAGAACAAGCTGGGCTGGGACGACTCCCTGGACGTCTGGGGCGTGCACGGAGTGGGCGGCTTCCTGGGCGTTATCATGCTCGGCGTGTTCGGCACCACCGCGGTGAACGCGGCCGGCGCTAACGGCCTCTGGCACGGCGGCATGAACTTCTTCCTGAAGGAAGCTCTTGCCGTAACGGCTACCGCCGCTTACGCCTTTGCCTTCTCTTACGGCAGCCTGTTCGTGATAAACCTTTTCACGCCGGTAAGGACCTCGGAGAAGGAAGAAACGGACGGCCTGGACGAAGCGCTGCACGGCGAAACCGCCTATCTGCATTAATTGCGGCTTAGGGAGCCCGTCCTGCCGCGAGGCGGGGCGGGCTTCCTCTTAATATAAGGAGAAAAAAATGAAAAAGATCATAATGACCGCGTTGATGCTGTCGGCCTCGGCCGCGGGCGCTACCCCGTCCACACAGATCTGGATCCCCTCCACCGATATTCAGAAATACAAGGTAGCGCATCTGAACGTGGACAACTACGTCGCGGCGCAGAAAGAGGATAACGGAACCTGGAAAGCCCCGGTTTTCATGATCGGGCCCACCATCGGCGTGCTGCCGTATGAGAAAGTACAGGCCGAAGCCGGTTTCGACGTGATGAAAGCCGGGCTTCCCGCGGACAGCTACCCGGTCTACCTGCACGCCAAGGCCGGTACCCCAGAGGGCTCGCTTTTCTCCGGTTCTCCGGCGTTGGCGCTGGGCGGCTATAATTTCGGCCTTAAAAAGGACGTCACGGACCAGGACGTGGTCTACGGCCTGGCCGCCAGGAATTTCGGCAAACTCGGCCGGCTCTCCGCCGGCTACTTCTCCGGCAACGATAAGGTGCTGGTGGACGAGAACGGCAAGAAGGCCAATAACGGCGCGCTGCTTTCCTGGGACCGGACCATAAGCGAGATCTCCGACAAGCTCTGGGCGGCGGTGGACTACCAGGGCGGCGGCTCCGCCCTCGGCGCGCTCAGTTTCGGTTTTTCCTGGGCTTTCACTCCGAACACCAGCCTGCTGTTAGGTTATGACATCTACAATAACCCGAAAGTGGCCGGCGCGGATACTTTTACCGTGCAGCTTGACGTGAATCTTTGGTAGAAGTCCCGGCTTACGAAGAGGCGCCTCGGCGGGCGCCTCTTTTTTGTCGCCCGCCCAAAATGCGATAATATCCGCATGATACAAGAGTTCCTGAGCTACACCGGCCTCGCTTTTCTCGCGCTTTTCCCTATCCTTAATCCGCCCGCCATGTCCCCCATCTTCCTGGACATGACCTCGTCCCTGCCGGACGACGACCGGCACCGCCTGGCCTGGCTGATCGGCAAGAACACCTTTATGCTGCTTTTCGCGGTGCTGGTGGCCGGCGGCTGGCTGCTTAAGATCTTCGGGATCTCCGTCCCCGTGATCCGCATCGCCGGCGGCCTGCTGCTATTTAACACCGCCTGGCGCATGCTTAACAGCCAGCCCAAGTTCTCGAGGGACGAGCAGGACGAGCTGAAGGCCAGGATGACCGCCAAAGCCTTCTTCCCCATGACCATGCCCGTTACCGCCGGCCCCGGCTCGATAGCCGTTACCCTTACCCTGGTGCCGGCCGGCTCCCTGCTCGCCAGCGCCACCTGGGTGAACTTCGCCGGCATCTCGGCCGGGATAGCCCTGGCCGCCTTAAGCGTGTTCTTCTTCTACCGCTACTCGGAATACCTGATCAAGCGCCTGGGACGCGCCGGGGAGCAGACCATCTCCAAGATCTCGGCCTTCATCCTGCTCGCCATAGGCGTACAGATAATATGGGAAGGCATCCAGGGGCTGCTGCTGCTCCGCTGATCAGGGCTCATTCGCGATAATTAAGGCCGCTTCTTGCGGCCTTTTTTATTTGCGGTTCCAACGTGAAATAGCGTTTTATAGGCCAAAGGACCCAGATAACATCTGGGCCCTTTGGCCCTTGCTGAATAGGCATCATAGGCTAAACTATATTGACTTTAATCAGTTGATTCTGGTCAAGCCTGTCAGCGTGGTACTCTCGGAGGAATCTTGAAACGCTTCGTTGGAATACTCTTACTTGCGGTACTTAACCTCTCCCCCCTCTCTAACCTGGCAGCCCAGGTCCCGGCTTTAGAAGCCCTGAGGGCTTCCGTTCCGGCGGCGTTCCTGGATATCGCCGTACCCATGCCGGGAACCCCCGCGCTCTATAAGGCGCAGCAGGCCCCCGACCCTTCGCTTTCCGGCGAACAACTGTTCCAGTACCTTCACCAGTCCGTTACCCCCGCCCCTACCTTTCAGCCGTCCTATAAAGCGTCGAAGTCTTATATGTACGCCACGGCCGACAATACCGGCTGCAACGGCGGTCCCGGCATAATAGTCCTGTATTCCCAGGTCTGCATAAACGGTTCCGGAGGCAACGGGAACTCCTATAAGGAACAGGGCGACCAGAACGGGGACGGGAAAAGCGGCGACTTTATAAACGCCGAACATATCTGGCCCCAGAGCTACTTTAACAGCAACCTGCCGATGGTGGCCGATCTGCACCAGCTTGGCTCCACTCTCTCCGTCCCCAACGGCCGCCGCGGCAACCTTAAATACGCGATGGTCTCGAACGCCACTTACAGCACCTCCGCCGGCTCTAAACTGGGCAAGGAGGGTTATGAACCCGCCGACGCCGCCAAGGGCAACGTGGCCCGCGCCCTGCTGTACTTCGTGGTGCGCTACTACGACCACAGCATCCGCCAGGGCGGCATGAATTACGACGCTTTCTGGACCAAGAACGTGCCCATGCTGCTGCAGTGGAACCGCATGGACCCGCCGGACGCCAACGAGCGCCGCCGCAACGACCTGGTGGAGAAGTTCCAGGGCAACCGCAATCCTTTCATAGACAACCCCGCCCTGGCCGACAAGATAGGCGAAGCCGTATTCGAAGCGCATTGAATATCAGAACTTAAATAAAGAAGGCCCCTTTTAAGGGGCCTTTCTTTTTGCGCAGGAAGCAGCCGGGAGGCTTACTTTTTGAAGGGCCAGCGGCACTTGTCCGCCAATTCCGTGTTCACCCGCATCACCGCGTTGCCCGGGTAAGTTACGGCGGGCTGGTCTTCGCCGTGATAGATGTTGCTTATGACCCGCGCCGCGGCAGCGCCGGCGGCCTCGAAATCCGCGGAGAATGACGCGCTGGCGCCGTCCTGGACCAGGGCGGAGGTAGGCGCGTAGAACGGGATGGCGTTGGCGCAGGAAAAATTAGCCAGCACCATCAGGCTGCCGGGGTTTATAAGGGCGGGATCGGGCATAAGCCAGAAAGCGTCAATTTTTTCCATAAGGGACCGCAGGCGCTCTGGAAAAAAGTCGGGGCTCTTGATCTTTACCGGGATAATCGTTATGCCCCTGGGAGCCCCCGCCTTTACAAGCTCGCCTATATACCTTTCATCAGGATATTTGCTCCAGAAGACCGCCAGGCGCTTGAGCGAAGGCTGCAGCGCCTGGTAGGCGTCCACGGCCTTCTCCGGCGCCGGCAGCATGGAGATCTCGTGCCAGCCCGGTTTGCGGGCTATTACCGGAGCCAGGGCGTACACCAGGCGCGTGCCTGGCGGGTAGTCGACCGCCGCCGCCCGCACGCCGAAAGCGGCCACGAACCTGAGGTCTTCGGGCGGGGCGAAGCCCGGCTTGGATGCGTCATAGGACTCGTAAGGCAGGGGCAGCGCGGCTTTGAACCCCGAGAGCGCCTGGGTGTAGGGGGCGGAAGGGGACGAGATCACCGCCGCCAGTTCGCCGGCCTCGGCCCGGAAAGCGGCCGGGAGCAGCAGCGCCGAAACGGCCGCGCAGGCGGCCCTTTTCCTTAAGCTCTCTCGCGCTTTAATGTTCATCGGTTAAAATTTCAGGCTGAACCCGGCCTCCGCCGAAAACGGGTCCTGCGGGGCGCCGGCCAGGTGGTCCGCCCCCCCGCCGTAGGCGCCGTTGTAATAGCGCCTGTCTAAAATATTTTTAAGGTTCAGGTAGGCCGTCAGCGCCCCCATTTTCATGCGGGAGAAAGCATAGCGCACGGACATGTCTACGACCGTGAACTGCGGGACCCTTATTCCGTCCTGGTCGCGGCTTTCCGAGCGGTACAGCGCTTTCGGGGTTACCGTCCACCTGCCGCGCAGGGCCGATACACCCGACTGCAGGGTATGCCTTGAATTGAACGGCAGCGGGGACCCCGCAAGGCGGCCCTCGGAATAAGTATAGGCCGCCCAGGGTTCAAAGCTCCATTTCCCGCCGCGCAGCACCGCGTCGGCCCGCAGGGTGGCCCCGTAGGTTTCCATGGAGCCACGGTTCATGGCCTTTTCTATCTGCAGTACGTCCACGCCGTGGAAGGTGCCGGGGCCGGTCAAGACGTCCTGGATCAGGTCCCTGACCCTGGTGTAATATGGATTGACCGAGACGCGCAGGCCGTGGCCGAAACTGTGGGCGAGGTCCGCCTCCACGGAGCGTATCTTCTCCGGGTCCAGGTCGTCGCTCGGGACGTGGAAGAAATAGCTGTAATACCCGGTGGGGGTGGGCGAGGAGACGAAAGACCCGAAGTGTTTATGCGTGTAAAAAGGGGACGGGGCCAGGTAGGCTTCGCCGTACAGCAGCTTTACCACCGTAGTCTCCTCCCCTCCCGGTTTCCAGACCAGCCCCGCGCGGGGGTTCCAGGTGGGGCCGTAGGCGGTGTTGTAGTCGTACCGCATTCCCAGGGAGACGGAGACGTTGCCTATTTCGCGCGCCTGCAGTTGCAGGAAAGCCCCGGTGTTGGAGTAGCGGAGCGAATAGAAATCCACGGGAATAGTGGACCCCGCGTAGACGAAATCCTGCGACCCCGGGCTCAAAGACGTGTTGAACTTGTGTCCCAGGTCCGAAGTGTAAGGCAGGACGGAGTTGTCCTGGTAGGTGAAGCCCACCAGGGCCGGAAAGCCCTCGGCAGGCTCGAATGAAAGGACCTCCTCTAGCGAATTGGTCTGCGAGGAGGCGTACTTGAAGGCGTCGGTATAGCCTGAAAAACTGTTCACGAACCTGGTCTCCGGGTCTATGTTGTAATTGTAATGGGAGAGTTGCGTGGAAAGTTTCCAGCTCTCGTCGGAGGCGGTATAGCTGTGGCGCCCGTAAAGGGTCCAGTCCTCGGTGATGAAGCGCGAGTCCTTGCCGTAGATGGTCAGCTCCGGCTTCACGCCGATGGAAGAGGAGTGGGATTCGCGCATTTTTATCAGGCCTGCTTCGAAATCTCCGAGGTTAAGCCTGGCGTTAAGGAAAGCGGATCCGGTAGCCGCGTCATATTTCACTACCGGCAGCCCGGTTTTTATGGAAGAGTCCGGGAGTTTCTCTTTGCCGCTCTGATACTCATTGTTGAACCAGGAATAGTCGGTTTTGTAAAGGTCCGGGAGTTTCGGGTTGGCGCTCGCCTGCGCCTCGTAAGCCACGGACGCCGAGGCCACGCCGGGGTTGTCGGCCAGCCTCTCCGGCGGCAGGCCGCCGGAAGCGGAAATATTTCCGGCCCGGGAATTGAAACTGCCGTACTTCGCTCCCGCCGCCGCGGATCCCGGCTTGCGCGTTACGATATTTATCACCCCGCTGAAGGCGTCGGCCCCGTAGAGCGAGGACATAGGCCCGAGCACTATCTCCACGCGCTCCGCGGTCTTGAGCGAGAACTGGCCGCCCAGGCTCATCACGTCGCCGGTAGGCGGCGTTACCCGCACCCCGTCGTACAGGATGACCAGCCTTTCGTTATAGGGGACGCCGCGGACGCTTACTACGTTGAGGCGGCGCACGTCGGAGTTGCGCTGCACCTGGAACTGCGGGATATCGTTCAGGAGGCCGGCCAGCGTAGAATAACCGCGTTTTTCGATGGTTTCGGCGGTTATCACGTAGGCGGTCGCGGCCGCGTCGGAGGGCCGTTCCTCGGAATAGGAAGCCGCCAGCATCGGAGTGTCCATGATCTCGCTGAGCGAGGACTGGAAGAAATCCACCCCGCCTTCCTGGCAAAAAGCGCGCGGCGCGCCGGCGCAGAACAAAGCGCAGCAAAGCGCGGCGCGCAACCTGATATCGTTAAACATTTACCCTCCAAAAATCATTGATCCCGCCGGTCTTCGAGCGCGGAGCCCCCCTGCCCGGAGCATATCTGAATATAGCAAAACACAAGGGGCGCAGGCTATGTTTTAGGTATAATATTAAAGAAGCCGTACTACGAAGCCAGGAGGAATCTTGAAACGCAAAGCGTTGTTCTTCGTACTCTCCCTTTTAGCCGCCGGTTTCTGCTGCAGCGGGGCCGGGGCCCAGGACCTGCCCAGTCTGGAGAACTTCCTCTCCGCGCTTCCCGCCCAATCCGATATCCCTCAAGCCTCCGGCGCCGAACGCGTTTCCGCCTCCCCCCTTTCCGGCGAAGCCCTTTTCGCGTACCTGCACGACAGCACCGCCATAACCGCGCCCCCCAAGGCCACGGCTTACCTTAGCGCCAAAAAATATATGTTCTCGGTGGCCGACAACGCCGGCTGCGGCGGCGGCCCCGGCGTGACGTGCCTGTATTCCCAGGTCTGCGCCAAGGGCGCCAGCGAACATGGCGAGGACTATAAGGAAGTCGGCGACCAGAACGGCGACGACTTCGTGGATTCCGACGGCATGAACGCCGAGCATTCCTGGCCGCAGAGTTTTTTCAACCAGGCCCTGCCCATGCGCGCCGATCTGCATCATATTTTCCCCACTTTCATGAAGCCTAATAATACCCGCGGCAGCGAACCCTTCGCCGTGGTCTCACGGGCGGACTATGCCACCAACAGCGGCTCCAAGCTGGGAGCGGAGGGGTTCGAGCCCGCCAACGCCGCCAAAGGCGACATCGCCCGCGCCATGCTTTACTTCGTGGTCCGCTACTACGACCAGAACATAAAGGATGGCGTGAATTATAAGGATTTCTGGACCAGCCGCGTGCCGATGTTCCTGGAATGGGACCGCCAGGACCCGCCGGACGCGGCGGAGAAGCGCCGCAACGACCTTATAGCGAAGTTCCAGGGCAACCGGAATCCTTTCGTGGACGATACTACCCTGGCCGGCCGCGTAGGCGTTAAAGTTTTTCAGGCCCACTGAGTGATTAACGGGCAAAACGCCGGATCCATTCTGATCCGGCGTTTTTTTTTTTATTATTATTTATTGAGAATGAGGATGAACTGTAAGTCAGGCGGGCTGGACGGGAAAGTGCAGCTGACGCTGCTAATGAATTGGAAAGATGGCCGGGCTGGACAAGAGGGTCCGCTACGCGGACACGAACCGGGAAGTTGATTCGAGATCAGCCAGCCCGGGGAGTAAATTTAAAGACCCCCTTGCGGGGGTCTTTAAATTTGCTCGCCGGGCTGGACTCGAACCAGCAACCCTTCGGTTAACAGCCGAATGCTCCACCATTGAGCTACCGGCGAATATTTACTACAGGATAATTATATCAAAAATAAGCCGGAGGTCAAATTCCACTCGCCTCTTTTCATGCGGCGGTTTTTTTGTAGAATATTCCCATGATCACAAATATCCAGGAATATTACCAGTGCATACTGGATAACCTTACCGGCGGACTCGTGAGCGTGGACCTTAAAGGCCGGGTTGTGTACCTTAATCCCATGGCCGGAAAGATCCTCCATATGGAACCAGACTCCTGCTGTAAGGAAATGCATTATGAGCGGGCTTTCGAAACTTTCCCCGCCCTGACCGGGGTTATAAAGGAAACCATCGAAAGCGGCAAATGCGTGCGCCGCGCCGAGATCTCCATCATGCACGCCAACACTCCTCTGATCATAGGCTACAGCACCATGCTGGTAAAGAACCATGAAGGCTCGGAACTCGGCGTCACGGTCATCTTCCAGGACATCTCTTTCGTGAACAAAAAGTAACTATGGCTAAAAATCATCCTACGGACCAGTCCCAGCAAGCCCCTGCGGAAGTTAAACCGCAGGGCAAACCCGCCGGCGCCGAACCTGCCCCCGAAGCCCAGGCTTCCCGGGCGCAGATCCTGACTTTCGCGCTGGCGCTGGCGCTCGTGCTTATCATCGCGCGCGCGCTGGACGCCCTGCTGCCCGGTATCCCGGAAAGCCTGATAGAACGCTGGCTCATGCTCGGGTTCGGGGTCTTCCTGGCCGCCTTCCTCGCCTGGTTAAAGTAAGCCATGCCTAAATACATAGATTACTACTCCGTGCTGGGCGTGCCTAAAACCGCCGGCGAAAGCGAGATCAAGTCCGCTTACCGCAAGCTGGCGCTGAAGCACCATCCCGACCGCAACCAGGGGAATAAGCTCTCGGAATCCAAGTTCAAAGAGATAAACGAAGCCTACGAAGTTCTTTCCGACCCGCAGAAGAAAAAGATGTACGACCAGGTGGGAGAGAATCCCCAGGAAAGCCGCCAGGGCTACCCCCCTCCCGGCGGCGGCTACCAGCAGCGGCCCGGCGGCTTCCAGTATAATTACCAGGGCGGGCAGGCCCCCGGGACGGAGCAATTCGGGGATTTCAGCGACTTCTTCCAGTCCATCTTCGGCGGCGCCGGCGCGCAAGGGCGGTCCTTCGGCGATTTCGGGGGCATGGAGGAGGAGGGTCCCGGGCGGTCGCCCCTGGATATGGAGGCCGAGCTGCAGCTTTCCGTGGAAGACCTTTTTAAGGGCGGGCACAAACAGCTTTCTTTCTCCTACCGCTCCGGCCGCAAGACCGAAACGCGGGACCTCAACGTAAAGTTGCCTAAAGGGCTGCGCGATGGTGCCACTATCAGGCTGCGCGGGCAGGGCAAAACCGCCGGTGGAAGGGCCGGAGACCTGTACCTCAAGATAAGCCTGCTCCCCGACCCACGCTTTGAGATAGACGGCGACGACCTGGTGGTGAAAGTGGACGTCCCCCCCTGGGACGCGGCGCTGGGCGCGGAAATATCCGTGCCCTCGCCGGTGGGCCCCGTTACCGTAAGGCTGCCGGCCTCCTCGTGGGGCGGCCGCAGGATGCGCCTGCCGGGCCGCGGCCTGCCGCGCAAGGACGGCACTCACGGGAACCTCTACGTGGTTATTTCGCTGGCCCTGCCGGAAAAACTCTCGCCCCAGCAGCTGGAGCTTTTTAAAAAACTTAAAGACCTTTCGGCCTAGCGGCCCGTCAGCGGCGGCAAAAAAGCACCCCGGCGCCAGTTAAACTGGCGCCGGGGTTTTAAATATACCGCGTATGCTGTTTAGTTGAAGCTTGACCCGGCTATCCGCACCTTAACAGCCTCGGCGTCATTCCGGCTTTTTATTTCCTGCGCGTTCTTGAAAGGCGTGCCGATCTCCTGCAGCAGGCCGTCGCCCTGTACGTAATATATCGCTTTGGAGGTTATGTCCTTTACGGCGGTGTGGGCGGTCCAGCGCAGCTGCACCTGCATGGAGGCCACGGGGTCGGTCGAGGTCCCTACGTTCGCTATGGTGGAATCCGGCACTTCGGAAACGAGGGTCACTTTGTAGCCCCAGGCGGTCACCACGTTGAGCGGCTCGATGGTTACGCCGGTGAGGAACTTGCCCTTGCCCTGGAAGTTGCCGTTATAAGTGTAATGCACCTGGTAGACGACCTTCACCACTTCGGAACCGAAGCCGTTCTTCATGGAGAAGGCGAACTTCTTGGTGGCGGGCCTGCTCCAGCCCTGCAGCTGGGTCCAGTGGCTGGTGCCGTAAGGCACGGCGTTGGCGTAGTTGGTGGCGATGTTGACCACGGGCTGGTTCTTCTCTATGATGGTCCAGATCTTGTCGACCAGGTTCACGATATTGTCGATCACGCCGATGGTGCTGTTGACGTTGTTTACGGCGTTGTTGAACCCGGCCTGCGGATCCACGGGCGCGCCGGGGTTATCCCCGGGATTCTGCATGGGAGGGTTGATCACGGGGCCGGAAGGAGGAGCGACCGGGCCCGAGGGAGGCTTGGGCAGTTCGCCGGGGCCGGGGATGGTGCCGCCCCTTGAAGAGATGTCGGAGAGCTCTTCTATTACGATGGACTTTTCGTCCACCGAGAAGTACCTGGGGTCCGTGATATCGGCCGCGGAAACCCTTCCGGCGAAGAGCGCCGCTATTGCCGCAGTGAGTGTGATGATCTTTTTCATTTTGCCTTTGTCCTTTGACCGATTGCCGCTAGATAAATTATACAGCCTTGCGCCAAAGAATATCAGCGGCTAAATACCCACCTGGGCGGAAGATTAAGGCCTATGCCCGTATAGGTCTTTAGGTTATAAAGTAAAACCCGGCGCCGGTATTTCCGGCGCCGGGCTGTAAATGCTCTGTCTTGGCCGCTTAGTTGAAGCTGGAGGTCGCTATCCGTACTTTAACCGCCTCGGCGTCTTTCCGGCTCTTGATCTCCTGGGCGTTCTTGAAAGGCGTGCCGATCTCCTGCAGCAGGCCGTCGCCCTGCACGTAGTAGATAGCCTTGGAGGTTATGTCCTTAAGGGCGGTGTGGGCGGTCCAGCGGAGCTGCACCTGCATGGAGGCCACGGGGTCGGCGCTGGTGCCGACGTTCGCGATGGTGGAATCCGGCACTTCGGAAACCAGGCTTACTTTATAGCCCCAGGCGGTAACCACTTCGAGCGGCTCGATGGTAACGCCGGTGAGGAACTTGCCCTTGCCCTGGAAGTTGCCGTTATAGGTATAGTGCACCTGGTAGGTGACCTTCACCACTTCGGAACCGAAGCCGTTCTTCATGGAGAACGAATACTTCTTGGTGGCCGGCTTGCTCCACTGCTGCAGCTGGGTCCAGTGGCTCATGCCGTAAGGGACTGCGTTGGCGTAGTTGGTGGCGATGTTCACCACGGGCTGGTTCTTCTCGATAATGTCCCAGATCTTCTGGGCAAGGTTGACGATATTGTCGATCACGCCTACGGTGCTGTTGATGTTGTCGACGGCGTTGTTGAACCCCGCCTGCGGATCCACGGGCGCGCCGGGGTTGTCTCCCGGATTGTCCAGCGGCGGATTGAGAACGGGACCGGAAGGCGGAGTGACCGGGCCCGAGGGAGGCTTGGGCAGTTCGCCGGGGCCGGGAATGGTGCCGCCCCTGTCGGGAGCGAGCTCTTCGATCGTTATGGAGTTTTCGTCCACGGTGAAGTACCGGGGGTCAGTAACGTCGGCCGCCGAAACCCTGCCCGCGAACAGCGCTGTTATGGCTGCGGTTATAGCTAGGACTTTCTTCATTTGTCGTGTCTCCTTTTTTTTGCCCGCTTATCGGACGGGTACTGGTTAGAACAGTTTCTCCGGAGTCAGCAGCGGGGCCGCCGACTTAACTTCCTCTATCTGCTTCTCTTTCTTCTTGAACGGGCTGGCTATCTCTTCGAAATAGCCGTTGCCCTCTACGTAGTAAATGCTGGTGCCGTCCACTTCCTTGAGCACGGTCTTCATGGTCCAGGAAAGCTTCATCTGCATGGCGGCGACCGGGTCGGTGTCGGTGCCGACGTTGGCGATGGTGGAATCGGGCACGGCGGCGTTCATGTAGAACTTGTAGCCCCAGCCCGCGGTGACCGTGGTGGGGATTACCGCTACCCCGGTGAGGAACTTGCCCTTACCCTTATAAGCGCCGCCGTAGGTGAAAGACATCTTGTATTTGCAGTCTATCATTACCATGCCGTAAAGGTTTTCGGCGTAGAAGGAGTAGGTGTAGGACTTGGGGCGGCTCCACCCGGCCAGCTGGGTGGCGGAGGTGACGCCCTGGGGATAGGCGGTGGCGTACTTTGTGTTTATGTTTACTACGGGGGCGTTGGCTTCTACTATGGCCCAGACCTTGGACGCAACGTTGACGATGCTGTCGATGTTCACCAGGGCGCTCGCCAGGTCCTTGGCCGGGTTCTCCTGGAGCTGCACGTAGTCTATCACCTGCTCGTCCTCCACGGACACCAGGCTAACTTTTATGGAGTCTTTCTTTATCGTGTAGTAATCGGGGTCCACCCTGGAATTGTCTTTTTCGTATTTAGTGAATTCCGGGGCGTTGGGGTCGGAGGCTCTTTCTATGAGTTCCTGCGCGGAGGCCGACGCTACGGTGAATGCGAATGCCGCCAGGAAGACCGCGGAGAAGGAGGAGAGGTTGGTTTTCATTTGAAGCGTACTCCTTTTGATCTGTCTACACTAAAAGTATAGTGCCGAACGGCAAAACATATCAGCATCAAAGGGCCCAGGCCGGCGAGATATTTGGGCCCAGCCGCTTCTGGGTCTTAGGACCTACTCCGGGCTTGACTTGTAAAGGCCGTGTCAAGTTCTCTCTGGCTGCCCGCTCTCCCTGCGGGGACAAAGCAAAAGGGCGGAGCCTTTCGGCGCCCGCCCTTCGCTTATTTATTGTTACCTTTATACCGCGGCTTTTTCCTCGGTTTTCCCCTCGGCTTTGGGCACGTCGCAGTTCATGGCGGCCAGCTGCTTGTAGACGCTGAGCCTCCACTTGTATTCTTCGTCCGCCAGCTTCATCAGGCGGGCGGCAACTTCCGGCTTCGCTTTGTGCAGCGAGCGGAAGCGGTTCTCGCCCATCATGAAGTCCGCCACGGAGGTGGTAGGCGCGCCGCTGTCTATTACCAGCGGGTTCTTGCCCTGCGCCTTCAGCGCGGGGTTGAACCGGTACAGGGGCCAGCGGCCGGAGGTAACGGCCTTCTTCTGCTCGCCCATCGCGGTGCGCATCTCGATGCCGTGGGCTATGCAGTGGCTGTAGGCTATCACTATCGCGGGCCCGTCGAAGGCCTCGGCTTCCGCCAGGGCTTTCACGGCCTGCTGGTAGTTGGCGCCCATCGCTATCTGGGCCACGTAGATGTTGCCGTAGGTCATGGCGATCATGCCCAGGTCCTTCTTGGGCAGTACCTTGCCGCCGGCCGCGAAGAGCGCGACGGCACCCATCGGGGTGGACTTGGACATCTGCCCGCCGGTGTTGGAGTATACCTCGGTGTCGAGCACCATGATGCGGATCTTGCGGCCGGTGGCCAGCACGTGGTCGAGGCCGCCGTAGCCGATGTCGTAAGCCCAGCCGTCGCCGCCGAGGATCCACAGGGACTTCTTCACCAGGTGGTCGGCCAGCGACAGCAGGCGCGCGGCCTGCTCTCCGCCGGTGGCGGTCAGGGCCTTCTTCAGATCGGCGATGCGGCCGCGCTGCTGCTCGATAGCCACCCAGTCTTCCTGGGAGGCGTTGAGGATCTCGTCGCAGAGGCCGGCCTTGGCGCTCAGCTGGCCGCCCTTCATGGCGGTCAGCACTTCGCGGGCTTCCTCGGTCAGCTTGTCGTAGGCCACGCGCATGCCCAGGCCGAACTCGGCGTTATCTTCGAACAGCGAGTTGCTCCAGGCGGGGCCGCGGCCGTCCTCGCGCTTACAGTAGGGGGTCGTGGGCAGGTTGCCGCCGTAGATGGACGAGCAGCCGGTGGCGTTGGCCACGGTCATGTGGTCGCCGAACAGCTGCGTCATCAGCTTTACGTACGGGGTTTCGCCGCAGCCGGCGCAGGCGCCGGAGAACTCGAACAGCGGGCGCACCAGCTGGCTGCCCTGCACGGTGTTGCGGTTCACCTTGGCGGACCCGGTGTCCTTGAGGCCGAGGAAGAACTTGAAGTTCTCGCGCTCGGGCTCGCGCAGCGGGAACTGGGGCGCGAGGTTGATGGCTTTACGGCCGGTCTCTTTCCCCTCTTTCTTTTCCTTGGCGGGGCAGTTGTGCACGCAGGCGCCGCAGCCGGTGCAGTCTTCCACCGCTACCTGGGTGGTGAACTTGAGGCCTTTCAGCGCGTTCTTGCCGTCCGCGGACTTGAAGGTCTTGGGGGCGTTGGCGAGTTCGGCGCCGTCGTAGCCCTTGATGCGGATGGCGGCGTGGGGGCAGACCAGCGAGCAGATGCCGCACTGGATGCACAGGTCGCTCTCCCACACGGGGCTTTCCAGGGCGATGTTGCGCTTCTCGTACTGGGAAGTGCCGGTCGGGAAGGTGCCGTCGGCGGGCATCGAGGAAACGGGCAGCTGGTCGCCGCGGAAGGCCATCATCTCGCACAGCGTGTCGCGCACGAAGGGCGGGAAGCCCTCCACCACGCAGGCGCGCTTGATCTTGGAGGTCAGGCCGCCGATCTTCACTTCCTCTATCGCGGCCAGGGTCAGGTCCACGGCCTTGTTGTTCATGTTCACTACGTCTTCGCCTTTCTTGGAGTAGGTCTTCTTGATGGACGCCTTGATGGCGGCGATCGCTTCGTCTTTCGGGAGCACGCCCGAGATGCCGAAGAAGGCGGTCTGCATGATGACGTTGATGCGGGAAGAGCCCATGCCGGCCTCTTCCGCTATCTTGGAGGCGTTTATGACGTACATCTTAAGGTGCTTCTTGATGATGACTTCCTGCACTTCGATCGGCAGGCGGTCCCAGACCTCGGCGGCGGTGAACGGGCTGCTCAGCAGGAAGATGGCGTTCTCCTCGGCCTTGTTCAGCATCTCGTACTTCTCGAGGAAGCTGAACTGGTGGCAGCCGATGAAGCGGGCCTTGGCGATCTGGTACGGGGCGCGGATCGGGTTCTTGCCGAAGCGCACGTGGGACACGGTCATGGAACCGGCTTTCTTAGAGTCGTACACGAAGTAGCCCTGCGCGTACAGGCCGGCTTCTTCGCTGATGATCTTAATGGTGTTCTTGTTGGCGCCTACGGTGCCGTCGGAACCCAGGCCGAAGAACAGCGCGCGGAAGATGTCCGCGGGCTCGGTGGTCCAGCCGGCGTCGTACTTCAGGCTCAGGTTGGTCACGTCGTCGTTGATGCCGACGGTGAAACCCTGCACGGGCTTGGCGGCGTCGAGGTTCTCGATCACGGCCTTGGCCATGGAGGGCGTGAATTCCTTGGAACCGAGGCCGTAGCGGCCGCCGATCACGGCGGGCAGCTCTTTCAGCGCGCCGGACTTGAAGGCGGTGGAGCAGGCGGTGACCACGTCCTGGTACAGGGGCTCGCCGAGCGCGCCGGGCTCTTTGCAGCGGTCCAGCACGGCTATGGCTTTAACGGTCTTGGGCAGGGCCTTTATGAAATCCGCTTCGGAGTAGGGGCGGTACAGGCGGACTTTCAGCACGCCGACCTTGGCGCCGCTCTTTACCAGGTGGTTCACGGTGTCCTCTACGACTTCGGCGCCGGAGGCCATCACCACTACGACCTTATCCGCGTCGGGGGCGCCGACGTAGTCGAACAGGCCGTACTTGCGGCCGGTCAGCTTCTCGAACTGGCCCATGGCTTCCTTCACCATCGTGGGTACGGCGGTGTAATACTTGTTGCCGGCTTCGCGGCCCTGGAAGAACACGTCCGGGTTCTGGGCGGTGCCGCGCATGACCGGGGCTTCGGGGTTGAGGCCGCGGCCTTTGTGCTCGGCGATCAGCTTCTCGCTGAGCATGCTGCGCATGACCTCGGGGGAAAGGGGCTCCACCATGTTAAGCTCGTGGGAGGTGCGGAACCCGTCGAAGAAGTGCATGAAGGGCACGCGCGTCTTGAGGGTCGCGGCCTGCGCGATCAGCGCGAAGTCCATGGCTTCCTGGGGGCTGGCCGAGGCGAGCAGGGCCCAGCCGGTCTGGCGCACGGCCATCACGTCGGAGTGGTCGCCGAAGATGGAGAGCGCGTGGGTGGCCAGCGCGCGGGCGCTGACGTGGAACACGGTGCTGGTCAGCTCGCCGGCGATCTTGAACATGTTCGGGATCATCAGCAGCAGGCCCTGCGAGCAGGTGAAGGTGGTGGTCAGCGCGCCGGCGGTAAGGGCGCCGTGGACCGCGCCGGAAGCGCCGCCTTCGGACTGCATCTCGATCACGGAAGGGATGGTGCCCCAGATGTTCTTTTCGCCTTTGGCCGACCAGATGTCGGACAGTTCGCCCATCACGGAGGAAGGGGTTATGGGGTAGATCGCGATTACTTCGTTGGTTTTATGCGCCACGAAAGCCGCGGCGGTATTTCCGTCCATCGCTGTTCTTTTATTAGCCATTATAATTATCTCCTTAAGGATTTAGCTGCGAAATTTGCGGGTGCTGCGGAACCTGACCTTAAAAGTATAGCATTATGCCCCGGCCCCTTTAAAGGAGCGGGGGCGGGCGCGCGGGGAGGATCAGCGGGATTATGGCAGGTTGAGGCGGTAGCCGACGCCCTGTTCGGTCAGGATAAGGCCGCTTACTGCCGGGTCTTTCTCTATCTTTCTCCGGAGCTGGCCTATGTAAATACGCAGGTAGTGGGCCTGCTCCAGGGATGCGGGCCCCCAGATCTCTTTAAGCAGCTGCTGCTGGGTCACTATCCGGCCCGGGTGGCGGGCCAGGGCTTTAAGCAGGTCGAATTCTGTCGGGGTAAGTTTGACCGGATTGCCGTTAACTGTCACGGAGCGTTTGGCGAAATCTATCCGCAGCGGGCCGCTCTCGAAAACGGGGGTATCCTTAAGATTTATGCTGTGGCGCAGGCACACGCGGATGCGGGCCGAAAGTTCCGTCATGCTGAAAGGTTTCGTCACGTAATCGTCGGCCCCGGAGTCCAGCAGCGTTTCCTTATCCTTGTCGGAGCTTTGTACCGTCAGGACGATGACGGGGGTGGCGGAGGATTCGCGCACCTTTTTCAGCACTTCCAGCCCGTGGATATCCGGGAGCCCCAGGTCCAGGACTATCAGGTCGGGGTGGTGGTCGGCGGCCTGTTTTACCCCCTCCTTCCCGTTCCTGGCCAGAAGCACGCTGTACCCCTGGGTTTCGAGGCCTACTTCCAGGAAACGCCGGATGGATTTTTCATCGTCCACCACGAGTATCTTGGCGCCTGTGGTCATTGTTCCTCGCTCCTTTCTATTTCCGGCTGCTTTTCCAGCGGCAGGTAAACCGTAAGCTCCAGCCCGCCCCCGGCGCGGTTCTTAGCCTCGATCCGGCCGCCGTGCGCTTCCACCACGCTTTTGGCTATGCTCAGGCCGAGGCCGGTGCCCCCGACCCGGCTGCCGGGCGCCCTGTAGAATTTTTCGAACACGGAGGCCAATTGTTCCTCAGGGAGGCCCGGACCGTTGTCGGAAACGCGCAGCAGGAATTCCCCGCCGGCCGATCCCGCCGAGATCTCGATGGAACTTTTTTCCGGGGTGTAGTTCGCGGCGTTAAGCAGCAGGTTGGAAAGCGCGGACTCGAAAAGCGGGAAGTCCAGTTTAAGGAGCGGCAGTCCTTCGGGAATTTTAACGGAAAGGCGGTGGCGCGCCAGCTCCCTCTTCAGCTTTACCGCGCAGGCGTTGGCTACCTCGCGCATATCGGTCCACTCCTTCTTCAGGGTGAGCACGCCGGAACTGAGCCTGGACATATCCAGGATATTGTTGATCTCCCGGTTGAGCCTGACCACCTCCTCGCCCAGCTCGCCCAGGAGCTGGCCGCGCAGTTCCGGGTTCCCGCCCACCTCGCCGGTCTCGAGGGCCGAGGACAGGCCCATTATTGCGGTGAGAGGGGTTTTAATCTCGTGCGAGATGCTGTTCAGGATGGTCTGGTGCAGCCGCTCGGATTCCTCGAGCTTTTTCGTCTCCATGGCGCTTTCGCGGAAATTCTCGCGTTCCAGGTAAACCGCCATCTGGGCGGCCGCGGCGTTAAGGAGATTGCTCTCGTCGAGCGAGAGCGTGCGGCCGCGGTTCCGGGGAAGGAAGGCCAGCACGCCGGAGATCCCGGAAGGCCCTTTAAGGGGCAGGTTCAGCGTGCCGGACATGGAAAGGGTCTCCGTCGACCAGCCGGCGGGCTGGTCGTTCTCGTAAGCCCACTTGGCCACCGCCCGCCGCTTCTGGTCCCAGAACCACAGTTTGAACGGGGTAGGCAGCTCCGTCAGGTCCCCCTTCGAGTCCCGGAACAATACGGCGCATTCTCCGTCGAGCACCGCCCCTATCTTGCCGCAGAGGTCCTTTACGCATTCCTCCCGGCTCAGGCAAAGGGCGATGGTTTCCACGATGTCGTACATGGTCTCGTTGCGCTCCTCGCGCTGCCGCAGCAGGCGCTCGCGGCTCCGGATCCTGTACGTCAGCGAGCCCATGATAAGCGCGGTCACGAAATACACGGCGCACATTATGATGTCCGCGGTGTCGTAAATGTGAAAAGCGTAAAGCGGAGGGATGAAGAAATAATTCCAGCAGACGGCGCCCAGCAGCGCGGCCAGCAGCACCGGCCCCAGGCCGTAGAACAGCCCCGTCAGCATCACGGCGAGCAGATAGATGAACCCCACGGATTTATAGCCGATATAACCGGTCAGCAGCGAACCCAGCGCCGTCACGGCCGTCAGCCCGGCCAGCGTCCGCAGGTATTCGTCCGGCTCGAACATGTCTCCCGCCGGAAGCCTGCGGGCCTGCGGGGCTTTCTCTCCGCCTTCCAGTTCGTGCACGCGCATAACGTGGATATCTATGTCGGCGACGGCCACGAACTTGTCCAGCAGCGTGCCGCCCCGCAGCAGGTTCTTCCACCAGCTGCCGCGCGGGCGGCCAAGGATGATCTGCGTGACATTATGCTGCCGCGCCATGCGTATAAGGGCGGAAACGATGTCGGGGTCCGCGGTGGTCAGCACCTCCGCCCCTAATTTCCTGGCGAGCTCCAGGTTCTCCGCCAGGCGCTTTTTCTCGGCGGCGCCGGCGGTCTCGCCCGTGTCCACGCTGATCGCCACCCAATCGGCTTCCCTGCTGAAGGCCGCGCGGCGGGCGGCGCGGATCAGCTGCGCCGAATAGGGGCTTGAACTGACCGCCACCATCAGTTTCTCGCGCGTTTGCAGGGAGCCCGCGCCGGGCCGCAGGGCCGCCAGGTTCTTCAATTCGTTGCTCACCATCTCGCCGGTGACCCGTAGCGCGAGTTCCCTGAGCGCCGTAAGCTTTTCTGTCCTGAAAAAATTATCCGCCGCCAGGCCTGCCTGTTCGCCCAGGTAAACCCTGCCTTCGGCCAGGCGCTCTATCAGGTCCCCGGGGGTTATATCTATCAGTTCTATCTGGCTGGCCCGCTCCAGCACGGAGTCGGGGACGGTCTCGTGGACCGGGATGCCGGTGACCACCTCCACGTCCTCCTTCCTGCTCTCTATGTGCTGAACGTTGAGCGTGGTGTACACGTCTATTCCCGCGTCCAGGATCTCTATTACGTCCTGCCAGCGCTTGGCGTGCCGGGAGCCGGGAATGTTCGTGTGCGCCAGTTCGTCCACCAGCGCCACTTCCGGCCGCCTGGCCAGGACCGCGTCCAGGTCCAGTTCCTCGAACTGCCTGCCGCGGTACACGATCCGTTTCCGGGGCAGGGTCTCTATGCCCGCCTGGAGGGCCATGGTCTCGGCCCTGCCGTGGGTCTCTACGAGGCCGGCCGCCACGTCTACGCCTTCCTCGTTCAGGGCGTGGGCGGCCTCCAGCATGGCGTAGGTTTTTCCCACGCCCGCGGACATGCCGAAAAAGACGCGCAGTTTCCCGCCGCGGTCACGCGTGTTCTGCTGTTTTACGGCTTTCAGCAGCAGGTCCGGGTCCGGCCGGTCTTCTTCGTCGGGATTCATTTTATATCGTCCAGCCCGAGGTTAAGTTCCAGGACATTAACGCGGCGCTCGCCTAAAATGCCGAGGTACTTCCTTTCCGTCAGGGAAACTATCAATGATACTAACTCTTTTTTTTGGTCGGAATCAAAGCCGCGGGAGCGCGCGACCCTTTCCAGCTGCGCCGCGGCCGCCTCAGGAGTTATATGCGGGTCCAGGCCGCTGGCGGAGGCGAACACCATCTCGGCCGGGACCGGTTTGCCCGAAGCCCCGGGATTGGCGGCCAGAAAGGCCGCCAGCCCGGCTTCCACTTGTGTTTTAACCGCCAGCGAAGCCGGGGAAAGGTTGCTGCCCCCGGACGGGAGAGGGTTGTAGCCGGTAGCGGAAGGCCGCCCCTGGAAATAGCGGGGCTCCTTGAACGATTGCCCTATCAGTTCCGAGCCGGCGGCCCGCCCGTTGCGCACGATAAAACTGCCGCCGGCCTTCAGCGGATAGAAAAGCCTGGCGAACGCCGTTACGGCCAGCGGGTAGGCCAGTCCGGTGATAACGGTCAGGACCAGGAAGATCTTGAGGGCGGGCAGGAATGTTCTCATATGTCAGCCTTTACACCAGTTTCGCCGCGGTAATAAGAAGATCGATAAGCTTTATGCCGATGAACGGCGCGATTATGCCGCCTCCGCCGTAGATAAGCAGGTTGCGGCGCAGCACCCGGCCGGCGTTTTCGGGCCGGTACGCGACCCCCTTCAGCGCGAGCGGGATAAGGAGCACTATGATGATCGCGTTAAAAATGACCGCGCTGAGTATGGCGCTCTCCGGGGAATGCAGCCCCATGATGTTCAGGCCCGCGAGCGCGCCGCCGCGCCGTTCCGTCATGTAGAGCGTGGCGAACAGCGCGGGGATGATAGCGAAGTACTTCGCTACGTCGTTGGCTATGCTGAAGGTGGTGAGCGAGCCGCGGGTCATCAGCAGCTGCTTGCCGATCTCCACGATCTCGATCAGCTTGGTGGGGTTGCTCTCCAGGTCCACCATGTTGCCGGCTTCCCTGGCCGCCTGGGTGCCGGTGTTCATCGTCACGCCCACGTCGGCCTGGGCCAGGGCCGGCGCGTCGTTGGTGCCGTCCCCGGTCATGGCCACCAGCTGGCCCGCTTCCTGCTCCCGCCTTATGCGGGCCAGTTTGGATTCCGGGGTCGCCTGGGCGATAAAATCGTCCACCCCGGCCTCGGCGGCGATGGCGGCGGCGGTGAGCGGGTTGTCGCCGGTTATCATTATGGTCCTTATCCCCATCTTCCGGAGCTGGGCGAAGCGTTCCTTTATACCGCCCTTCACCATATCCTTAAGGTGGATGAGCCCGATAACTTTCCCGTTCTCGGCAACCGCCAGCGGGGTGCCGCCGCTGCCGCCGATCTCCTTATGCGCCGCCTCCAGCGCGGGCGGGAATTCAAGCCCGGCCTTCGACGCCTGCTCCCTGATGGTGTCCACGGCCCCCTTCCTTATCGACCGGATCATTTTCCCGTCCTGGTTCTTCATGTCGATGCCGCTGACCTGGGTGGCCGCCGAGAAAGGGACGAAGCACGATTCCGCCGGGTGAAGTTCGCGGGCGCGCAGTTCGAAGCGTTTTTTCGCCAGCACCACTATGGACCGCCCCTCGGGCGTCTCGTCGGAAAGCGAGGCCAGCTGGGACGCCTCGGCCAGGGCCTCTTCGGTAACTCCCGGCGCCGGGATAAAAGCCGTGGCCATGCGGTTGCCCAGGGTTATGGTGCCGGTCTTGTCCAGCAGCAGCACGTCGATGTCTCCAGCGGCTTCCACCGCGCGCCCGCTTTTCGCTATCACGTTGCGCCTTATCAGGCGGTCCATTCCCGCTATGCCTATGGCGCTCAGCAGGCCGCCGATGGTGGTGGGGATCAGGCAGACCAGCAGCGCGGCCAGCACGGGAACGGTGACCAGCCCGCCCAGGTCCTGCCCCGCGGAAAACCCGGCATAATCGGCGAAAACTTTCAGCGTGGAAACGGCCAGGAGGAATACCAGGGTAAGTCCGGAAAGCACCATGACCAGCGCTATTTCGTTGGGCGTCTTCTGCCGTTTAGCGCCTTCTATCAGGGCTATCATGCGGTCTATGAAACTCTTGCCCTGCTCCGCGGTCACGCGGATCACCAGCCTGTCGCTGATCACGCGCGTGCCGCCCGTGACCGCGCTCCGGTCCCCGCCGCTTTCCCTTATGACCGGCGCCGACTCGCCGGTGATGGCCGACTCGTCCACGCTGGCTATGCCTTCCACGACCTCGCCGTCCGCGGGGATTATATCCCCCGCTTCGCAGACCACGAGGTCGCCTTTGGTCACGCCGGAGGAGGGCACTTTCACCTCGCTGCCGTCCTTAAGCAGGCGGGCCGTCACTTCAACGCGGGACCGCCGCAGGCTTTCGGCCTGGGCTTTCCCCCTCCCCTCGGCCAGGGCCTCCGCGAAGTTGGCGAACAGCACGGTGAACCAGAGCCAGAGGCTTATCTGGAACTCGAAAAGCGGGAACGGGCCGGCCGCGAGCGACCGCGCCGTGGCGGCCGTGGTAAGCGCCGCGCCGATCAGCGTGACGAACATTACGGGGTTGCGGGCCTGCACCCGCGGGTCGAGTTTCTTAAACGCTTCCACCGAACTCCCGAGTATCAGCATTTTATCGAAAGCCGGCTTTTTCTTTTCTTCCATAGTTTTACCCTAAAAAAGGAACAGGCCTTTCGCCATCAGCATGTGTTCAAGGACCGGGCCAAGGGCCAGCGCGGGCACGAAGGTCAGCACGCCTACTATCATTATTACGCCGGTCAGCAGGAAAGCGAACAGGAAGTTCCCCGTGGAAAAAGTGCCGGACGAAGGCGGCGCGGACTTTTTTTCCGCCATGGAACCCGCGATGGCGAGCGCCGGCAGCAGGCAGACAAAGCGCCCCGCGAGCATGGCGAAAGCCAGCGCAAGGTTGTAGAACGGGGTGTTCGCGTTCAGGCCGGCGAACGCGCTGCCGTTATTGGCGGCCGCTGAGGAGAAGGCGTAGAGCAGCTCGCTGAAGCCGTGCGGGCCCCTGGCGGAAAGCGAGGAAAGCCCGGCGGGAAGGATACATGCCGCGGCTGTGCCGAGCAGTATCAGCGCTCCCGGCGCCAGCATGCCGATCATGGCCATCTGCACCTCGCGCTTCTCTATTTTCTTGCCAAGGTATTCTGGCGTCCTGCCCACCATCAGCCCCGCCAGGAAGACGGTCATCAGCACGTAGAACAGCATGCCGTACATCCCGGAACCGACCCCGCCGAAGACTATCTCGCCCAGGTGCATATTGAACAGCGCCACCCCGCCGGCCAGCGGCGACAGGCTGGAGTGCATGGCGTTGACGGAGCCGTTGGAGGCGGCCGTGGTGGCCGTGGCCCAGAGCAGGCTGTTAGCCGCGCCGAAGCGGGTTTCTTTGCCTTCCATCAGCGGCATGCCGTTAAAGAGCCGCTCCGAGGCGTAGCGTTCGGAATAGAGCGAAATTCCAAGGCCGCCCGCCCAGATGGCGAACATCACCGCGTAGATGACCCAGGCGTGCCTCTTGTCCTTGATCATGATGCCGTAGGTATAGACCAGGGCGGCCGGCAGCAGGAGTATCGAGAGCGCCTCCAGGAAATTAGAGAGCGGCGTGGGGTTTTCGAAAGGGTGGGCGCTGTTGGCGTTGAAAAAGCCGCCGCCGTTAGTTCCGAGCTGCTTGATCGCGATCTGGGACGCCGCCGGCCCCAGCGGGATGGACTGCCGGGCGCCTTCCAGCGTGGTGATCGCCCTGTTAGCCGAAAAGTTCTGCACTACCCCCTGGCTGACAAGGACAAAGGCCAGGAGCAGCGAGAGCGGCAGCAGCACATAGAGCGTGCCGCGGACCAGGTCGGCCCAGAAGTTGCCTATGAGATCTGTGCTCTTCCTCGAGATCCCCCTCGCCAGCGCCAGGAAAACCGCTATGCCGGCGGCGGCGCTCACGAAGTTCTGCACGGCCAGCCCCAGCATCTGGGTAAAAAAGCTCATGGTCGTCTCTCCGGCGTAGCCCTGCCAGTCGGTATTGGTCATGAAGCTGACCGCGGTATTCAGGGCGCTCGACCATTCCACATTGCCCAGTTCGTTGGGGTTCAGCGGCAGGTAAGCCTGGAAGACCTGCATAAGGAATACGGCGGCCAGGCCGACGGCGCTGAACGCCAGGACGGCCCGGGAATATTCCCGCCAGTTCATTTCATCCTCCGCGGCGACGCCGCCCAGCCGGTAGACCAGCCTTTCCAGCGGGCCCAGGGCGGGCGAAAGGAAAGTCCTTTCCCCCGCGAACACCCGCGCCATGAAACTCCCAAGCGGCGGCGTCAGCAGGACTAACAGGCCGGCAAAGACAGCTATCTGCAGGGTATCGAACATATATGGCAGCACCTTCAGGTCCCGATAGATCCCGTGACCGTTCAGAATTTCTCCGGGTGGAGGATCGCGTAAACCAGGTAGATCATAAGCGAAAATGAAAAGACTCCGGCGATCAGGAAGTTCATAAATTATGCCTCGCTATATTTTACATCCCGCCGGGGGAACTTCAAGTAAATAGAAGCGCCGGACCTGTAAAGAAAGCGTAAAATAACGGCCTTAAAGCCGCTCATCCTGCATCAGAGCCGGAGTTTTCCCCTCCATCACGGATTGTACTTAAGAATTCCCCTTTAAGGGAATATGTTAAGATTACCGTCGAGCCTGAATGAAAAATGGAAGTCTGGCCCCTTAGTTCCCGCTCCAGCCCGGCAAGCAGTTCGCCCTCCCCGCGCCGGCCCGCGGATGGCGGCACAAGTCCTTTTTCGGTATAATTTAGCGGTACGACGGGCAACTGCCGGATACTAAACGGAGCCATGACATGGACAACAAGCCTAAAAAACCTACGCCTTCGATAAAGCAGAACCACGGCCGCCACCAGGACCCGGTCGAGCGCCGCAAAAATTTCGAGGAAGTAGCCACCGGCTTCACGCTTGAAGACGCCGTCACCGAGGCCGCGCGCTGCCTGAACTGCAAGAACAAGCCCTGCGAAATGGCCTGCCCGGTGAACGTAAAGGTTCCGGAGTTCGTGGACCTCGTCTACAAAGAAGACCTGGGCGCCGCCGCCTCCAAGATCTTCGAGACCAGCCTTTTCCCCGCCATCTGCGGCCGCGTCTGCCCGCAGGAGAAGTACTGCGAGAACGCCTGCGTGCTCAAGGAAAAGTTCGGGCCGGTCTCGATAGGCCGCCTTGAGCGCTTTACCGCGGACTACGCCCGCAAGAACGGGCTGATCACTCCCCCGGCTTGCGCGCCGGACACCGGCTTTAAAGTGGCCTGCATCGGCTCGGGGCCTACGTCCCTGGCGGTGGCGGCGGAAGTGCGGAAGCTCGGCCACGCCGTCACCGTTTTCGAGGCGCTGCACGAGTTCGGCGGCGTGCTCAGCTATGGCATTCCCACCTTCCGCCTGCCGCGCGAGGTCGTGCGCTCCGAAGTGGAGACGCTGCGCAAAATGGGCGTGCGGTTCCTGAAGAACGTGATGATCGGCAAGTCCATTACCGTGGAAGAGCTTAAGAAGGATTTCGACGTCATTTACATCGGCTCCGGCGCCGGCCTGCCCAGCCCGCTGAACGTGCCCGGCGAGGACCTGGTGGGCGTCTACAGCTCCAACGAATTCCTTACCCGCATCAACCTGATGGAAGCCTTCAAGTTCCCCGCCACGGACACTCCTTTCTACATCGGGAAGAAAGTGGTGGTGGTGGGCGGCGGCAATACCGCCATGGACTCTACCCGCTGCGCCATGCGCCTCGGGCCCGAAAGCGTGACGCTGCTTTACCGCCGCACCCGCGCGGAAATGCCGGCCCGCGGCGAGGAAGTGGAGAACACCATGGAGGAGGGCGTCCATTTCGAATTCCTCACCGCGCCGGTGGCGCTGGAAGGCGACGAGAAGGGCCGGCTCAAGCGCGTGAAGTGCGTGCGCATGGAGCTCGGCGAGCCTGACGCCTCCGGCCGCAGGAAGCCCGTGGAGAAGAAAGGCTCCGAATTTTATATCGAGGCGGACAGCCTTGTGGTGGCGGTGGGGCAGAGCCCCAACCCCGTGATCCAGCAGACCACCTCCGGCCTTTCGGTGAACAAGTGGGGCTGCATAGCGGTGGACGAGACCACCGGCAAGACCGCGCTGGACGGCGTTTACGCCGGCGGCGACGTGGTGCGCGGCGGGGCCACCGTGCTGCTGGCTATGAAGGACGGCAAGGCCGCGGCGCAGGCGATACACGCCAGGCTGATGGCTAAGAAGTAATTGAAGGAGAATTTTATGAAACACGATATTTATTCCGCGGAAGGCCTTTACAAGATAGTAGAGAAGGTCGAGTTGTCCCCGACCGTCTCCAAGCACGTGATCTACGCGCCGCTGATAGCCGCCAAGGCGAAGGCCGGGCATTTCGTCATCCTGCGCGCGCACGAGGGCGGCGAGCGGATCCCCGTGACCCTGGTGGACTGGAACCCGGAGACCGGCACGGTGACCGTGATCATCCAGGCCATCGGCAAATCCACGACCCAGATGAACGCCTTCAAGCAGGGCGACTCTTTCAGCGACGTGGCCGGCCCGCTCGGCACCCCGGTGGAGATAAAGAAGTACGGCACCGTGGCGGGCGTGGGCGGAGGCGTGGGGATAGCCGAACTTTACCCCATAGCTAAGGCTTTCAAGGAAGCCGGCAACAAGGTTATCTCCATCCTGGGCGCCCGCACGAAGGAGCTGCTTATCCTGGAGCGCGAAATGGAGAGCATTTCCGAAAAGGTGCTGGTAACCACCGACGACGGCTCCGCCGGCAGAAAAGGCCTGGTCACCGACGCCATGAAGGAGCTGTACGCCGCCGGCGAAAAGATAGACGCTATCTTCACTATCGGGCCGATACCCATGATGAAGTTCGTGGCTCTCACGTCGCTGCCGCATAAAACCCCCACCTTCGCGAGCCTCAACCCCGTAATGCTGGACGGCACGGGCATGTGCGGCGGCTGCCGCGTGGAAGTGGGCGGCAAGGCCCGCTTCGCGTGCGTCGACGGGCCCATGTTCGACGCGCACCAGACCAATTTCGACCAGCTGATGAAGCGCACCGCCGCCTACCGCGAGCACGAAAAACTTTCGCTGGACCGGTACGCCAGGGACCACGAGTGCAGGATAGGCCTGCACTGAGCGCTCCCGAGCGGGAAATTGACAGCGGGCCCGCTTAATTTGCAGAATTGCGGTTGAAGAAATACAATCAGTTAGGGGAGAACTATAAGAATGAAAAAAATAATGCTCATAGCGGTAGTACTGGGTTCTTTCGGCGCCTCCGCCTACGCGGCCGATTACGGCAGCGCGGGCTGCGGCCTGGGCAGCCTGGTGTTCAAGCAGAACGACGGCACGCAGATCCTTGCGGCCACCACCAACGGCACCTTCGGCAGCCAGACCTTCGGCATCACCTTCGGCACCTCCGGCTGCAACGCCAAGGGGATGATCAAGGTCTCCATGGTCCGCGAGAGCTTCATCGAAGCCAACTACAAGGACCTGTCCCGCGACGCGGCCGCCGGCAAGGGCGAGTACGTGACCAACCTGGCCCGCCTCTACGGCTACACCCCGGAGAACGCCGCCAAGTTCGCGGAAGTCCTCCAGAAGAACCACGCCGTCATCTTCGCCGCCAACAACGCGAAGACCGCCGTCAACGAGATCAACAGGCTCGTCGCCAGCATATAAACGGTAATACAGAGATGAAAGAAGACCGGACCGGGCGGGTAACACCTCCGGTCCGTTTTCTTTTCGCCCTCCTCCTGCTCGTTCCGTCTTTCGCCCGCGCCCTCTCGCCGGAACAGGAACTGCGCCGCCTCGGCCTGCGCCAGGCCGCCGCGGAAGCCTGGAAAGACCCTTACTGGCTCAAGCTGCTGTATTACGAGAAGAACCTGGCCGGCGGGGACTACCACAGTCCGTCGGTAAATCCGAACTTTTTCCTGTCAAAGTGGGGGCGCATAAGCCCGAGGCTTGAGCTCGAAGCCGCCGTGGACGGCCTGTTCTTCGAAGGGCCCGACGCTAACGCCAGCCCCGAATGCCGCTTCCCCGAGCGCTACCGCTGGCTAAAGGGCAAGCTGGGGCTGAGCCCGGCGGAATTCCCGCCGCGAGCCTGCACGGACTTCGAGGAGTGGAAGGCCGGGCTGGACGTGGAATCGGTCAGCCTAATCTTCGCCGCCGGCTATCTTAACAATCCTTCCACGCTTTACGGGCACACCTTCCTGCGCCTCCATAAGCGCGGCGCCGCCGGCGCGGACCTGCTGGACTACACCATCAATTACGCCGCCACCACGGATAAGGACAGCGGTTTGTTCTTCGCCCTCAAGGGGCTGGTGGGCGCCTATCCCGGCCAGTTCTCTACGATACCCTATTACCTGAAGATCCAGGAATACCACAACCTGGAGAACCGCGACCTGTGGGAATTCCCGCTAAGCCTTACGCCGGAGGAAATAGACCGACTGCTGCGCCACGGCTGGGAACTTGGCAAGGCTTCCTTCCCTTACCTTTTCTTCACGAGGAACTGCTCCTGGCAGCTGCTGCCGCTGCTGGATATCGTGAAGCCCGAAATGCAACTCTCGCGCCGGTTCCGCCTGTGGGTGATCCCGTCGGACACGGCCAAGGCCGTAATAGCCGCTTCCCCCCCGGCCGCGCCCGGCTGGCGCCCTTCATTGTGGAAGACCGTGGAGTGGAAAAGGTCGCAGCTTTCCGAAGGCCAGAGGACCTCGGTACTGGAACTCGCGCGCGGCGGCCAGGCGGCGGAACTTAAAAAGCTCGAAAACGCCAACCCCGCGGCCAAAGCCGCGGTGCTGGAAGCGGCGGTGGATTACCTCAGCTGGCGCTTCTACGCCAGGCGCATCGGCAAGGCCGAACTCGATAACCGCACCGACCCGCTGCTGGCGGTCCGGGCCTCGCTCGGCCAACAGGTCACTTTTTCCGGCGGCCCGGCGAGGCCGGAGCCGGTTACGGCCGGCCACGAGAGCCTGAGGCTGGGCGCGGGCCTGGTCTCGCTCGAACGCGGGCCGGCTTACGAACTGCGGGCGCGCTTCGCCCTGCAGGACCTGCTGGACGACCCGGCCGGCTACCTGCCGGACGCCGCCCTGGAGATGGGCGGCCTGCGGCTGCGCTACGATAAGAGCTATAACAGGCTGTTCCTTAAAGAGGCCCGGCTCGCGCGGGTGATAAGCCTTAACCCCTGGGACAGCTGGGTGCGCCGACCCTCCTGGGAGATCAACGCGGGGCTGGAACAGGCCGATGAGACCGGCCGCCAGGACGGCAGGGCCGCCGTGTGGGCGATGAACGCCGGGTCCGGGCTGGCCGTTGAAGCGGCCGGGCCGCTGCGCCAGGTCTGGTACGTTATGGCCGAGGCGGACAGCGCTTTCGGCCCGGCGCTTAACGCCGCTTGGCGCGCCGGCGCGGGCCTGAAGGCCGGCGTGCTGGCCGAGCGGGGCGCGTTCAGGTTCCTGGCCGAGGCCAGGTACATAAGCTACGCGCTGGGCGACACCCGGCCGCTCTGGGCAGGCTCGGCGGCGGCTTCGTTCAGGCTCGAGCGGAACACCGCGGTCCGCGTGGAATACGGCTGGCGCGGCAAGGTCAAAGAGGCCGGCATCTATTTCCACCAATTCGTATTCCCGCCGTAGGAAAGAACTGCCGGAGGATCAGAGGTGGGCATTCTTAAAAAAGTAAAAACACTTTTCCCCGTGATGGCGGCCCTGTCGCTGACGGGCTGCACGCATTTGTTCTTCCAGCCTTCCAAAGGGGTCTTCGCCGATCCGGCTGACTCGGGGCTTAAATACGAGGTTATAAAATTCAGGTCGGAGGACGGCACGGACCTGACCGGGCTGTTCTTCCCCTCCAGCGGCACCGCCCTCGGGACCATCGTTCATTTCCACGGCAACGCCCAGAACATGACCTCGCATTTCCCTTTTTCGGCCTGGCTTGCGAAGGAAGGCTTCAACGTTTTTATCCTCGACTACCGCGGGTACGGGGCTTCGGGCGGGAAACCCACGCTGGACGGGCTGGTGCTGGACGCCAGGGCGGCGCTGGAGCAGGCCAGGAAGCTGCCGGGCGCGGAAGCGGATAAGATAATAGTTTTCGGGCAGAGCCTGGGCGGGGCTGTCGCCGTGGCGGCGATAGGCGAGTCGGGTTTCAAGCCGGCGGCGCTGGTGCTGGAAGGGGCTTTTTATTCCTACAAGGGCGTAGGCTCGGCGGTCTTAAGGGAGCGCTGGTGGACCTGGCCGCTGGCCTGGCTGCCCTGGGTGACCGTGAGCGGCCGCCATTCCCCGTCGGACTATATCGCCGGCATAACCTGCCCCAAGCTTTTCATCCATTCCGAAACCGACCGGACCGTCCCTTTCAGCCAGGGCCGGAAACTCTACGACGCCGCCAGGCCGCCCAAGGAATTCCTGGCCGTTCCTTACGGCCATATAGACGCCTTCTACTCCCAGCGCGAGGCCAACGGCCCCCGGCTGGTGGAGTTCCTTAAAAAAGCGTTAAAGAAATAAAGTTACTTCAGGGCTTCGGCCGCGCACTGGCCGGCCAGGTAGCCGGTGGAGAAGGCTTCCTGCAGGTTGAAGCCCCCGGTGATGCCGTCGAGGTCCAGCACTTCCCCGCAGAAATACAGCCCTTTCACCAGCCGGGATTCCATCGTCCGCGGGTCCACCTCGTCCAGGCTTATCCCCCCGCGCGTAACGGTGGCCTCCTGGATCGGGCGGGGCCGGGTGATATGTATCCTGAAATCGCCCAGCAGGGACGCGATCTTTTTGCGCTCCGGCCCGGTAATGCAAGCGCACTGCCTGGAGCGGTCCACGCCGCAGCGCTCGCCGAACACCCTGGCGAGGGAATCCGGCAGCGCGGCTTTCAGATAGCTGGAAAATATCTTGGCGCCGTTTTCCGAGAAGTACTTCTGTATCTCCGCGGCCAGTTCCTCGGGTTTGAGTCCCGGCATCAGGTCCAGGGAGAGTTCCACCTTGTTTCCCGCAACTTCCAGCGCGTCCGAGGCTATGCCGCTGAGCACCAGCAGCTTCGGCCCGGAAACTCCGAAATGGGTGAACATCAGGTCGCCGTCTTCCGCCGCGGCCGTCTTCCCGTTCACCAGGATCCTGATCGTGACGTTCCGCAGCGGCAGGCCCTGCAGGTCCTTTATAAAAGGTTCGTCCGATTCCAGGGCGGTGAGTCCCGGCCTGAGCGCCGTTATCGTGTGGCCCATCTTCCGCGCCAGGGCGTAGCCGTCGCCGGTGGAACCGGTCTTAGGGTAGGACAGGCCGCCCGCCGCCACCACTACTTTCTTCGCGCGCAGTACCCCTCCGTCCGCCAGCCTTACCCCCTCTACTTCTTTGCCCTCGCGGGTAAGGATCCCCGTAACCTTCCGGCCGAACGAGACCTCGGCGTTATGGCGTCTCAGGTAGCCGTCCAGCGCGGTCAGCACGCTGCGGGCTTTGTCGTCCGCCGGGAAGATCTTGCCGTCGGGGTCGGTGCGCACGGGCACATGGCGCGCGCCCAGGAACTCCACCAGGCGCTTGTTCGAGAAAACGGTGAAAGCGCGGTATAGGAATTTCCCGTTCCCGCCGAAGGCCGCCACGAACTCTTTCAGGCCGGCGCTGTTGGTTACGTTGCACCTGCCCCCGCCGGTCAGCAGCAGCTTTACGCCGAGGTGCAGGTTCTTTTCGACAAGGGCGGTCTTCGCGCCCAGCTCCGCCGCGCGGCCGGCGGCCATCAGGCCGGCGGGCCCCCCTCCGACGACGATGACCTCGGATTCGGCGCTGCGCGGCTGATCTTTGCTTCCGTTCATGAGGGTTTATCGCCGGCTGGCGCTTCCCCCAGCTCTTTGAGCGCCTGCTCCAGCGCTTCGGCGTGGCGCTCGCTTTCCAGCGGCGCCATAAGGCTGTAGGCGCAGGGCACCACCAGCAGCGTCAGGAACGTAGAGAACAGCACGCCGCCTATCACTACCAGGGCCATCGGGATGCGCGTCTCGGCGCCGGGGCCTATGCCCAGCGCCGGCGGGATGGCCGCCGCGATGGTGGCGAAGGACGTCATCAGGATCGGCCTCAGCCTTATCGGGCAGGCTTCCAGCAGCGCGTCGCGGACGTTCATCTTCTTGTCGCGCCGCCGGGTATTGGTGAATTCCACCAGCAGGATGGAGTTCTTCTTCACTATGCCCATCAGCAGGATCATGCCGATCATGCTGTAGATGTTGAGCGACTGGTGCCCCACGAGCAGGGCGATGAAGGCGCCGGTAATACTGAACGGCAGCGCCAGCAGCACCGTGAACGGGTGGATGAAGCTGTTGAACTGCGAGGCCAGCACCATGTAGGCGACGAAGACGCCGAAGACCAGCGCGGTGATCAGGCTGCCGAAGGAATCCTGGAAGGTCTGTGAGCTGCCGGAAAGCACGATGCGGTAGCCGTCGGGCAGCAGCGCCCGGGCTTCCTTCTGCACCTCGGCCAGCGCCGCGCCCTGGGAAACGCCCGGCGCCGGGTTGGCGAAAATGCCTATGGCGCGTTCGCGGTTGCGCCGCGAGATCGAGAGCAGCGTGGGCTTCTCCACGACCTTCATCACCTCGGAGAGCCGTATCAGTTCCCCGCGGTTATTGCGTACCCAGATCTTGCCTATGTCCGAAGGGGTCTGGCGGTCTTTGCCGACAAGCCGCACCCGGATGTCGTAGCGTTTGCCGTTCTTGGTGAACTTGCCCACGCGCACGCCGCCGATCATGGCGTTCACGGCTTCGCCGATGGAGGCTATGTCCACTCCGCGCGCGGCCGCTTTTTCCCTGTCCGGGATCACCTGCACCTCCGGCATGCCGGACTGGTAGTCGGTATCCACGTCCACCATCTTGCCGGAGTCCGCCATCTTTTTCATCAGCGCCTGGTCCAGCTCCGCCAGCTTGTCCCAGTCCGGGCCCCGCAGGCTGAGTTCCACGGGGTAGCCGCGCTTGGCCGTGAACCCGGATTGCGACGGGTCCTGGATGGAGATCCGCTCCAGCCCGTCGATCTTCTTGAGGGCTTTGCGCGTGTAAGTCATCAGGTCCTGATGGGCGGGCTTTTTGCCGCCTTTTGTGAGCGGTACGCGGTCCTTGGGCTGCTTCAGCGTCAGGAAAAGCATGCCGCTGTTCACCCCGCCGCCGCCGATTATGGCGAAATAGCGCTCCACGTCTGGCTGCTTCAGCGCCCAGGCCTCGACGTTGGCCATCACCCTGGAGGTGTAGTCGAAGGACGACCCGATGGGCGTCTGCATGCGCACCATGAACTGGCTCTGGTCCTGGGAAGGCGTGAACTCCATGGGGAGTTTGAAGGCGATCGCGAGAGAGGCGGTGAACACCAGCATGGCCGCGCCGATGGTCTTCCAGCGGTGGTCGAGCAGCGTTCCCAGCAGTTCCCGGTAGGCCTTGGACACTGCAATGAAAGCCTTGTCCATCCAGATCCCCATCGCGGTGGTGCGCCCGGAATCCACGAACTGGGAGCAGCGCATCGGCGAGAGGGTAAGCGCTTCCAGCAGCGAGAGCAGCACGGCGGCCGACATGGTGACGCCGAACTGGAAGAAGAACTTGCCGATGATGCCTTTCATGAAGATGACGGGCACGAAGATGGCGAGGATGGCTATGGAGGCGGCCATCGCGGGGAAGGTTATTTCACGCGCGCCTACGAGCGCGGCCTTCACGCGGCTGTAGCCCATCTCGTTGTAGCGCACGATGTTCTCGAGCACCATGATGGCGTCGTCCACCACTATGCCGATGGCGAGGGAAAGCCCGAGCAGCGTAAAGGTGTTCAGCGTGAACCCCATGAAGTACAGTATGAGGAAAGCGCCGATAATGGACGTCGGGATGGCCAGCAGCACGTTGAGCGTGGAGGACCAGGACCCCAGGAACAGCCAGCAGACGACGCCGGTCAGGATCGCCGAGAGGACCAGCGTGAAGTTGAGTTCGCGCGTCGACTCCTCGATGAAGCGGGTGGAATCGTTCACCACCGTAAGGTTCATCCCCTGCGGCAGGCTTTTCTGCAGTTCGGCCACCCGCGCCCGCACGGCCTTGGCGACGGCCACCGCGTTGGAGCCGCGCTGCTTCATGATCCCGAGGCCTACCGAGAGCTTGCCGTTGGTATGCGCCACGCGGCGGATATCGTCCAGGCCGTCCTCAACCTGCGCCACGTCCTTTATGCGGAAGGTTTTCCAGATGGCGGCCCCGCCCCGGCCCGTTATCACCAGGTCCCCGAACTGCCGGGGCGTGACGGCCTCTCCCATTACGCGCACGTTAAGTTCCTTGTCCCCGGCGCTTATGTAGCCGGCGGGCGTTTCGGTGTGCTGGTTGCCGATCGTGTTGATTACGTCCTGGACGGTGATCTGTTTGGCGTTGAGCTCGTCGGTGTTCACCCAGATCCGCAGGTTCGGGTCCACGAAGCCGCCCATGTCCACGTCGCCCACTCCGGAAATGGTGGTGAACTTGTCCTTGAGGAAATCGTTGGCGTAGGCCATCAGGTCTTTAAGGTCCCTGCTGCCCGTAAGCGCCACGCGGATTATCGGCTGGTCTTCGGGGTTGGTCTTTCTTATGCTCGGCGGGTCTATGTCGCGGGGCAGGTCGTGCTGCGCCTGGGAGATCTTGGCCTGCACTTCCTGCATGGCCACGTCGATGTCGCGCCCGAGTTCGAACTCTATGGTAACGTTGCACTGGCCGCGCTTGGACGACGACGAAACGTCTTTTACCCCCTGGATGCTCATGACCGCGCCTTCGATCACGTCGGCCACCTGGGTTTCCACGACTTCGGGGGCCGCGCCTTCCAGCGTGACCGAGACGTTGACCACCGGGTAGTCCACGTCCGGCATCTGGCTTATTCCCATATTAAAAAAGCCTATCGAGCCGAACACGATAAGGCCGAGCATCAGCATCCAGGCGAAAACCGGGTTTTTAATGGAAATATCTGAAAGCGTCATTGTTTGGCCTCCAGGCCGGCCGCGGTCTCAAGTTTGATGAGCGTGAAGTTCTCCTGCACCTTGGCCTGGGAAAGCGCCAGGCGGGTCTGGAGCACGGAATTCAGAGCGCTCAGGACGTCGAGGTTGGTCACAAGGCCGAGCTTGTAATCTTCCTGCTGGTAGCGGGCGTTATCAAGGGCCAGCGCCAGGGCCTCCGTCAGGCTGACCGTCTGCAGCAGGGAATACTTGCGCTCCTCGTAGGCCGAGCGCACGTCCGTAAGCGCCTGCCTTTCCACGAGCCGCAGCTCCAGGGCCGCGGCGCTCCGGGCCGCGTAGGCGGAGTCTTTCTGCGCCCGCGCCGCGCCGCCGGTATAGAGCGGCACGTTAAGCGCTATGGCGCCGTCCCAGCGGTCTACCGGGCTGGGCAGCGGGCGGCGGACTACGTAGTAATTTGCGGAGAGGTCCACGGTGGGCCAGAGGTTATGGTCCTGCACGTCGGCGAGGTAATTGTAGGCTTCCAGCGACCTGCGCCTGGCGGCCAGGTCGGGGCGCAGCAGGGCGAGCTTAAGGTATTCGTCCAGCGCGGCGTCCCTGGACACGGCGTATTCCTTCGGGGCCAGGTCCGTATCCAGCCCGGTTATGAACATCAGCGCCTGCTGCGCCAGGCGCTCGGCCGCGGCGGCGGCGAGGTAGTTGGCCCGGTCCTGCGCGAGCTGGGTTTTGGCGGCCACCACTTCGCTCTTGCGGGAGCGGCCGATGTCGGCGCGGGCCTCAAGTTCGGTTATGCGTTTGGCGGTAACCCGCATCTGCTCGAGCCGGATGAAGACTTCCTGCTGGGCTAAAAGGAGGTTCAGGTATCCCTGGGCGGAACTAAGGTAAAGTTGTTGGCGGGCGCGCTCCAGGTCCAGCCTGGCGGCGCCGGTCTGCGCGGCCGCGGCTTTGGCTGAGATGTAATCCCTCATGCCGGAGAAGAGGCTGTAGCCCCCGGAGAGGAAAGCTTTGGTGGACGAGGGAGAATTCTGCTGTTTGCCCTGGGCGGCATTAAGGTCGAAGAACGGGCGGAAGGCGGCGGAGATCAGGCTTTCGGCGGCCTCGAACCGTTTTATCCCTTCAGCCTGCTGCGCGAGAGTTTCGCTTTTAGCCAGGGCCAGCCGGTAGGTTTCCCCCATCGTGATGGGGCGCATGGTGGTGGTGGAGAATTCCTGCGCCTTCAGCGCCCCGGAGGGGATGGCCAGAAAGACCGCGAGCGTTAATAATTTCATGATCTCTTCCTTGTACCGTCCAGAAATATGCCGGCAATGCGGCGGGCGCGCTCCTGCACGGGCAGCCCGCGGCCGGCGGCGCGGGCGTAAGAATTGGAGCCGCGGCAGAGGCCGAACAGCGCCGAAGCGGAGAACAGGGGGTCTTCCAGTTCCAGCAGCCCCCCTGAGGCGCAAAGTTTCAGCGCCGCGGCGATGGCCGCCATGTTGGCCGCGAAGCTGGCGCGGAGCTTCTCCTTACCGGGGCCGGCCAGCGGCAGCCCGCCGGAGTAGCCGGTGATATCGCGTTTCTTGTCGAAATGTTCCAGCAGGGCTAAAATAGTTTGTTTTAGAAGCTCTTCCGGAGGAAGCCCCGAGGCGGTAATGGCCGCCAGGGTGCGGCCCAGGGTCCCGGCCATAGCCGAGAAGACCGCCAGCACCAGTTCCTGCTTGTTCCGGTAGTAAAGGAACAGCGTGCCTTTCGCCACGCCGGTCTCTTTTGCCACCTGGTCCAGCGTCAGGGCGTCGAAGCCCCCCGCGGCGAGCACGCGCGTGGCGGCCTGCAATATCTCCAGTTCTTTTTCCCTCTTCTGTTCGGTGGTTAAAGCTTTCATTTTCGGTTATACTGACCGTGTAGTCATTATGTTACCAAAATCCCGTTCGCCGCGCAACCGCGCAAGGCCTGAGCGCAAGCGGAGGATTCTCCCGCCATAATACAATATCCCCTCCAGGAAAAGAATCGCCTCTTCCGCGGACCCGCTATTCCCCCGGCTTAAAACAAAACCGCCGGCTAGCCGGCGGTTTAAATGTTTTCCCGGAGCTATATTTTTACTTTGTCCATTCCCGGGCGAGGTTGATGAGGACTTCGGCGGATTTGTTCATGCCGTCGAGGGAGACCCATTCGTAGCGGCCGTGGTAGTTATAGCCGCCGGTGAACACGTTGGGCGTGGGCAGGCCCATGAAGGAGAGGCGCGCGCCGTCGGTGCCGCCGCGGACTGGCTTTACGTGCGGCGTGAGGCCGGCCTGTTTTACGGCGGCCATCAGCTTGCCCATGATCTCCGGCCGCTTAACTATCACTTCCTTCATGTTGCGGTACTGTTCCTTAAAAGTCAGGTCGATCCTGGCCAGCGGGTATTTGAGGCGCTTGGCCGCCACGATGGCTTCGAGCTGGCGCTCCATCGCTTTGAGCTTCTTCAGGTCGTGCTCGCGCGCGATGCCGGAGACCTCCGCCTTTTCCGTCCCGCCGGAAATGTCCGTGAACATGATGAAGCCCTCGCGGTTCTCCGTGGTTTCGGGCAGCAGGTGCTCCGGCCAGCCGGCCACGATGTCCGCCGCTATGCGCGCGGCGTTGGCCATGGCGTTCTTGGCGGTGCCGGGGTGCACGCTCTTGCCCTCTACAGCGATCTTCACGCCGTCCGCGTTGAAGTTCTCTTCTTCCACCGCGCCGGCCACGTCGCCGTCCACCGTGTAGGCGACGTCCGCCCCGAAGGCCTTCACGTCGAAGAACTTGACGCCCTGCCCCACCTCCTCGTCGGGGGTGAAACCTATCCTGAGCGCGCCGTGCGGGATCTCCTTGTGTTTGAGCAGGTATTCGGCCACGGTCATAATTATTGCCAGGCCCGCCTTATCATCGGCGCCCAGAAGGGTATCGCCGGAAGCCGTTACGATGTCTTCCCCGCGGCAGCCGGCCAGTTCGGGGCAGTTCTTGGTGTTCAGGACCAGGCCGTGTTTGCGGCTGATAACTATGTCGCCTCCCTTCCAGGCTTTGTGCACCTGCGGCTTCACGCCGAGCCCGGACGCGGCAGGGGAAGTGTCCACATGCGCCAGAAAACCTACCACAGGCTTTTTCCCCTTTACCGTAGCCGGTATTTCAGCGGTTACGTAACCGTATTTGTCCAGCTTTACGCGTTTGGCGCCTATGGCCTTCAATTCCGCGGCCAGGAGTTTTAAAAGCACTAACTGCTTTTTCGTGGAAGGGAAAGTTTGCGAATTCTCGTCGCTCTGGGTGTCTATCCTGGCGTATTTCTCGAGTCTTTTGTACAGCGCGGCCTTGAAATTCATGGGTCCTCCGGGCGTTTGCGAGCGGTGTTTCAAAAGGATATAATTAATTTACCCCAAGGTTCAAGGAGCTCACCAAATGGCCATTAATTTCCTGCCGAGAGAAGTGAAATTCTTCGACTATCTCAATTTGCAGGCGGAAAACATCGTAAAGGCCGCCGACTGTTTCAAGTCCGCGGTCAAAAAAGGCCGCTTCGACGAAGAGATCGTGAAGAAGATCAAGGATTTCGAGCACGAGGGCGACACCCTCTCGCACGAGATCGTGGACATGCTCAACCGCACCTTCATCACCCCTATCGACCGCGAGGATATTTACACGCTGGCCAACACGCTGGACGACATCCTCGACATGATAAACTCCATGTCCAACCGCATCAAGCTCTACAAGCTCAACGCTAACGAGGAATACATGGTGCAGTTCGCCGACACCATCGACCAGTCCTCCCAGGCGCTGGCCAACGCCGTCCTGCACATGCACGACACCAAGCGCCAGCGCCGCGTGCTGGACCACTGTATCGAGGTGAACCGCCTTGAGAACATCGGCGACCAGATCAGGGAAAAAGCCATCAGCCGGCTGTTCGAGACGGAGAAGGACCCGATCATGGTGATAAAGTGGAAGGAGATCTACGAGGTGGCCGAAGCTACCCTGGACACTTGCGAGCACGTAGCCAAGGTGATCGAATCCATCCTGGTGAAGCACGGGTAGTCCCCTCCCCGCCCGTTGTCGAGACCTGCGCGCCGGCGCCTTATTTCCCGGCGGCGGCCCTGGCCGCAAGAATGCCAGAAGTCCAGGCGAAGTGCAGGTTATAGCCTCCGGAATCCCCGTCTACGTCCAGCAGTTCCCCCGTGATATACAGTCCCTTGACCTTTTTAGAGCCGAAGGTGACAGGGTCCACTTCGGAAACGGCGCAGCCGCCGGAAGCGACCATCGCGTCCTCGTAGCCGGCGGAACCGGTTATCTCCAGCGGCAAGGCTTTAAGGAGCCCGGCGAAACCCAGCAGCGCCCCGCGCTCGATCTGCCCGGCCAGGGCGGTCCAGGGGATCCCGGCCAGACCGGCCGCCGCTTTAAGGAGTTTTTCGTTGTGCAGGCCGGAGACGCAATGGGCGAACGAGCGCGCGGAAAAAAGTTCGGCTCTGGCAAGTACCAGGCACTCTAGGTCGGCCAATTTGTAATCCGGAAAAAAATCCGCTTCGACCGACACGGGCCCTTCGGCCAGGGCGGCCAGCGCCCGGCGGCTAAGTTCCAGCGCCGCCGGCCCGGAGATCCCCCCGGCGGTGAACAGGAGTTCGCCTTTGGTTCTCGCGGGTTTCCCGCCGGCCTGCAGGGTAAGCCGCGCGTCGAGCCGCACGCCGTCGAGCTCCCTGACGAAACTTTCCCCGACCTTCAGCGGCACGATGGACGGAGAGAACGGGGAAGCGGTGTGGCCCAATTCCAGCAGCAGCGTCTGCCCGCTGTCCGTCCCGCCTATCTGCGGGTAGCACGGGCCGCCCGCCGCAAGGATAACCTTGCCGGCCGCGAAAGAGGTTTTCTCTCCCCTGGCGCTCTTCTTGTCCCACTGGGGCGGCACTTTCTGCGCCTCTACCGTGAAACCGGCGCCGGCGCAGGCTATCCGGGTTACTTCCATGAGGGTCTGTATCCTTACCGCCCGGGCCGCCAGCTCGTTCAGCAGCGCGTTCGCCACGTCCTGCGCCTTCATGGACCTGGGGAAGAGCCTGCCATTCTCGCCTTCGGCCCAGAGCAGCCCGAGGCTTTCGAAAAACGAGAGCACTTCCTTCGGGGGCAGCGCGGTGAAGGCTTTTTTCAGGAAGGCCGCAGGCCCGGGGTGATAGGCCGCGGGAGTTATCTTAAGGTTGGAAAAGTTGCACTTACCGGAGCCGGTGGAGAGGATCTTGCGGCCGGGGACGTGGTTCTTTTCCAGCACCAGCACGGCGGCGCCGGAGCGCGAGGCCTCTACGGCCGCCGCCAGACCTGAAGCCCCGGCGCCGATGATTATGATGTCGTATTTGGAGTCCATAGTGTTTTAGGAAATCTCAGCCGCCTCAATTCAGAAGGCGGAGCTCCGCGTTCCGGAACTCCGCCCTCTATTGCGTCACCGCGGCTGCGGTCAATACCGGCCGGCCGAGCCCAGTACGGTCTTGTTCTTGTCGGCGTACATCTTTACCAGCGCTTCGCGGGCGGGCCCCAGGTACTTGCGCGGGTCGAATTCGCCGGGTTTCTCTGCGAAGACCTTGCGGATCACCGCGGTCATCACCAGGCGGCCGTCGGAGTCGATGTTGATCTTGCAGACGGCGGACTTGGCGGCCTTGCGCAGCTGCTCGGCGGGCACGCCCACGGCGTTCTCCATCTTGCCGCCGTACTTATTGATCATGTCGATATATTCGGTCAGCACGGAAGAGGCCCCGTGCAGCACGATCGGGAAACCGGGGATGCGGCGTTCGCACTCTTCCAGGATGTCGAAGCGGAGCGGGGGCACCTGCTCGCCTGGCTTTACCTTGAACTTGAAGGCGCCGTGGCTGGTGCCGATGGAGATGGCCAGCGAATCCACGCCGGTGCGCTTCACGAAATCCTCCACCTGGGCGGGGTCGGTGTAGTTGGAGTGCTCGTGGGAAACCTCGTCCTCGATCCCGGCCAGCACGCCGAGCTCGCCTTCCACGGTAACGTCGTGCGCGTGCGCGTATTCTACTACCTGCTTGGTGAGCTTTATGTTGTCCTCGTAACTCTTGCTGGAGCCGTCTATCATCACGGAAGAGAAGCCGTTGTCGATGCAGGATTTGCACAACTCGAAAGTATCGCCGTGGTCCAGGTGCAGGGCGGCGGGCACGGGGCCTTCCTTCATTTCCTTCACCATCTCCATCGCGCCGCGGGCCATCCACCGGAGCAGCGTGGCGTTGGCGTAGTCGCGGGCGCCCTTCGAGAGCTGGAGAATAACAGGCGAGCGGGACTGCACGCAGGCGGTAAGGATGGCCTGGAGCTGTTCCATGTTGTTGAAATTGTAAGCGGGGACGGCGTAGCCGCCTTCCATGGCTTTCCTGAACATCTCGCGGGTATTCACGAAACCAAGTTCCTTGTACGATACTGTTTCAGTGGCTGTTGCCGGCATAGATCCTCCGTTAGACTGTCTTGCAATCATTATATTATTTAAACGCCCCCTCCTCAAACCGGCCGGCCTCGATTATAGAGAAAAGGCCCTAAAACCGTATCAAAAAGCGCCAGTAAAAGGTAAAATACTATATATGGGGAGTTTATTCTTTTACAACATGAAGCCATGGAGCTCAAGTGACAGCCGATAATACACCTATTGAAAAGACTTTCGACCCCGAGATCATTTCCGGCGGCATGGGCGTGCGCATCTCCTGGTGGGTAATGTCCAGGATAGTTTCCATGATGGGCGGCCTGGGCGTGGTCTCCGGCACCGGCCTGGAAATAGTTTACCCCCGCCTGCTGCAGGACGGCGACCCGGGCGGCCACGTGCGCCGCGCCTTCACGGAACTGGCCCGCCGCCAGCCGGCGCTGGCCGCCGACGTCTGGGAGATCTTCAATAAATACTATATCGAAGGCGGCCGGGCCCCCGGAACGCCCTACAAGCAGGTGCCCGTGTGCCGGCTCACCCGTATGGAGAACTTCAAGCCCGGCCCGGATTCTTTCTGGGAGCTGCCCCGCGAGATGCAGGTGCTGGTGCTGTCGGCCAACTTCGCCGAGGTCTGGCTGGCCAAGGAAGGCCACGACAAGCCCGTAGGCATAAATTTCCTCCGCAAGGTGGAGCGGCCTCTCCCCTGGGCGCTGTACGGCGCCATGCTGGCCGGCGCCGCTTACATCCTCGTAGGCGCGGGCAGCCCCGACGAACTGCCGGGGATGATAGAGCGCCTTTCCAGGCACGAGCCCGCGGCCATGTCCATCAAGGTTTACGGCGTCCGTTCCGATTCAGGTTCCTTCTACGCGCAGGTAAGCCCCGGCAAGTTGGTCGGAGAAAAGGCGGCGCCGCTCAAGCCCCCCAAATTCCTGGGCATAGTTTCCTCCTTCGCGCTGGCTAACGCGCTGGCCTCCAACCCCGCTACCCGCCCCTACGGGTTCGTAGTGGAAAGTTCCGAGGCCGGCGGTCACAGCGTGGCCCCGGCCAAAATGCGTTTCGACGCCAAGGGCCAGCCGTTTCTGATGTATACCGACGCGGACAAGGCCGATATCCCCGCCATCGCCGGCCTGGGGCTGCCTTTCTGGCTGGCCGGTTCCTGCGGCAGCCCGGACCGGCTGCGCGCCGCCCGCGCGCAGGGCGCTTCGGGCATCCAGTTCGGCACGCTGGCCGCCCTCTCCGGCCAGTCGGGCATGGCCCCCAAGGACCGGGACAAAGTTTTGGCTCTCCTGGCCGCTGGCGAACTCAAGGTGGTCAACGAACCTCTTACTTCCCCCACCGGCTTCCCGTTCAAGGTCGCCCAGGTGCCCGGCACCATTTCCGAGCCGGCCGTCTACCAGGTCCGCAAGCGCAGGTGCGACGTGGGCCTGCTGCAGGTGAATTATCTTACCCCCGACGGCCAGCTGGGCTACCGCTGCCCCGCCGAGCCCGTGGACGCTTTCGTCGCGAAGGGCGGGCGCGTCCAGAACACGGTCGGCCGGGCCTGCCTGTGCAACGCCCTGCTTTCGGCCTGCGGCCTGCCGCAGATCCACGCCGACGGCTACGTGGAGCCGCCTATCGTCACGCTGGGCGAGGACCTCGAGTCCGCGCGGAAACTGCAGGCGGCGCTGCCGCCCGGCCAGAAAACCTATACCATCGGGAAAGCGCTGCGCTTTCTCCGCGAAGGGACCTGCTGACAACGGGGGCTTAAGCTCCGCCGCCCGCACGGACGCCGTGAATTTGCTAAAATATACTATTGCGCGGATAACGGGCATAAGCCGGACGCAACTTTTTCCGGCTGCCGCCCCGGCGTGAACACAGTTTTGCAAAGTAAAAACGGGGACAACGGAGGGATAATGCAAGTTCAAGAGAAGCCGTATCTTACAGGCAGGGCGTTCTTATTCAGCATCTTCAAGGGCGAGGACCTGCTGCAGGCCATCCAGTATTTCTGCCACCACCACCAGGTGCGCTGCGGCCTTATCAGCGCCATAGGCGCCGTAGAGAAGGCCACTTTCACCGTCTACGACCAGAAAACCAAGAAATACAACAAGCTTAACGTGGAGAAAGATCTCGAGATCCTTTCCATCACCGGCAACGTCAGCCTTTTCGACGACAAGCCGATGGTGCACGCGCACGCCATGTTCTCCGACGCCGAAGGCAAGGCGTTCGGCGGCCACCTCGTGGCCGGCACCAGGGTGTTCAGCTGCGAAGTTTTCATCCAGGAACTCACCGGCGACATCAAGGTCCGGAAACTGGACAAAGCCACCCAGCTTCCCCTCTGGGGCAACCCGGTCTGCCTAAAATAAAGCGGGCCGGAGTTACAGGACACCACCAACAAGTGAAAGAAGAAGAAAACCTTAAACCGCTGCCGGAGATCCCGAAAGGCTTCAGGGCAGGCTTCGTTCCCATAACGGGCCTGCCCAACGCCGGCAAGTCGACGCTGATGAACGCGCTCTGCGGCACACGGCTGTCGATCATCTCCGAAAAACCGCAGACCACCCGCAACAATATCCTGGGCATCCTGAACGGCCTCGATTACCAGGCCGTCTTCGTGGATACCCCTGGTTTCCTTAAGGGGCGGAACATGTTCGAGCGCAGCATGGCCAGCGCCATCAAACGCGCGGCCGCCGAAGAGGGCGACCTCTGCGTGCTGATCGCCGAGCCCGGGCTGCCGCCCGAAGACAAGAAGCCGCTCTTCGAGCAGCTCAAGCTGGTCCGAGCTCCGATCTTCCTGGCGATCAACAAGCTCGACAAGGAGACCACCGAGGACAGGGCCAAGGCCGCGGCGGCGTATTACAGCTCCATCCTGACGGTCAAGGAAGTTTTCTACATTTCCGCGCTCACCGGCGGCGGGCTGAAGGAACTGCGCGCCGCCATCAAGTACGCGCTGCCGGAACACCCCCCCTATTACCCGCAGGACCAGCTGACCGACCGCTGGGAGAAGTTCTACGCCGCCGAGATAATCCGCGAGCAGATCTTCAAGCTGTACAGCCAGGAGATCCCGTATTCCTGCGCGGTGGAGATAGAGGTCTTCCGGGAAACCCCCGGCGAGGACGACCAGATCCTGGCGGCGATCCACGTAGCGCGCTCCAGCCAGAAACCCATTCTGATCGGCAAAGGCGGCAGCATGATAGCTAAGCTGCGCGAAGCCTCCGCCAAAGCCCTGGGCACTTTCCTCAAGCGCCAGGTGGAACTTCACCTCACGGTAAAGGTCACGCCCGAATGGCAGGACAACCCGGTCTTCCTTAAAGAGATCGGTTTTTATGACAAGAAGTAGCGAGGAAAAGCTGCTTTACGCCCTGGCCGGGTACCTGGCCGTTTCCCTTTTCTCCACGGTGTTGCTGCTGCTGGCCGCGCTGGCCGGCATGAAGTTCTTCTTCGCCCTGGCCCGCTTCGCGCTGGGCGCCAGGGAAGTGTACCGGCTTAAACCGCTCCTCTCCGATTCCTTCGGTTTCGCTATCGCCTCCGGCGGCGCGGCGCTGCTCCATTACTACCTGGTCAGCCTGCTCAAGGTCACCGGCGCTGACCGGGCCTGGCTGTGCGCCGCGGTCTTCTTTACCGCTGTGTTCTGCGGCCTTTTCTTCTGGCGCGGCGCTGCCTATTCAAGCCTGGGGGCCTACGGCTTCTCGGGTCTCAGCGTCACGGTCGCCGTACTGATAGGCGGCCTGGCCGCGGCTTTCCAGAAGCCGGGCGAGAACCCCTGGCCGGAAAAGATCTCCTCTTTATTCAGGTAGACTTCAGGACCAGATCCCGGGGATCTTGTGCCCGCAGGGGCAAGCGCCGTTCTCCCCCAGCAGGTTCTTCTTCACGTCGAAACCTTCCCTTGTTATAACTTCCCGCCCGCAGGAGGGGCAGTTGGTGTTCTGTCCGGCCACGCCGGAGATATTCCCGCAATAGACGTAGCGCAGGCCCTGCTTCAGCGCTATTTCCCTGGCGCGCAGCAGCGTGCTTCCCGGCGTGGGCCCGCGGTCCGTCATCAGGTGGTCGGGGTGGAAGGCCGTAAGATGCCAGGGGATGTCCGGTGACAGCCCGGCGAGAAAAGCGGCCATCTTCGCTATTTCAGCGTCCGAATCGTTGAAGTCCGGTATGAGCAGCGTTACCGCTTCCACCCAGAAGCCGGCGGCCTTGATGAGCTCTATTCCTTTCAGAACCTTCGCCAGGTCCGCGCCGCAGACCTTCCGGTAATTCTCCGCGTTGAAAGATTTCAGGTCCACCTTCCACAGGTCCATGTGCGGGCGCAGGAACGCCGCGGCTTCCGGCGTGGCGTAGCCGTTGGAGACGAACCCCGTGCGCAGGCCGAGTTTTTTCGCGGCGGCGAAAACCGCCGCTCCCCATTCGGCCGTTATGAGCGGTTCGTTGTAGGTCGAGATCACGGCGCGGGCGCCGGCGGCTGCCGCGGCTTGGGCCAGAGCTTCGGGAGAAGTTTTCTCGGGGTTCAGCGCCACGGCTTCCTTAACCCCGGCTATCTGCCAGTTCTGGCAGAAGCCGCAGTGGAAATTGCAGCCGTACATGCCGAAGGAAAGGGTGCGGGCCCCCGGCAGGACGTGGAAGAAGGGTTTTTTTTCAATAGGGTCCGGCGCGGCGCCGGAGACGTAGCCCCACGGGGCTCTCAGTTTCCCCCCCCGGTTAAAGCGCACGCCGCAGATGCCGGCCTGCCCCTCCGCCGGGGCGCAGCTATGGGCGCAGGCGAGGCAGCGCACCCTCCCGCCCGGCAGCGCCTTGCGCAGCACGGTCTCGCGGGAGAGTTCCTCGTGAAAAGGCATATTATTTATTCAGGCTCGGTAGAGGGGCTATGACTTTCAGGGCGGCCGGCAGCACGCTAATCTTTATCTTCCCGTCCTCGGAATAGAAATCCTCGCCGTCCAGGTGGTACCACGCCCCGCCGCCGCAGTCCAGTTCTATGATCTTGCCCTTAATAGCGGAATAGATGGAGGGATGCTCGGCCAGGCGCCCGGAGAAAAGGGCGGGCACGGCCCAAAGCAGCCGGAGCAGGGAGGCTTTCTTGATCGAGACCAGGTCCAGCAGGCCGTCGTCCACGTAGGCGCCGGGCGCCACCTTGGCGCCGCCGCCGTACTGCGTGCCGTTCAGCACCGCGTTCAGGAGCGCCGTCAGTTCCAGCCGCCGGCCGTCCACCCTGGCCGCTATAGGCCTGGGGCGGTAGGTGAGCACCCGGCGGGCGGCGTGCCAGACATAGGGCAGGATCCCGCGGCGGGTGCTGAGGGAATTGAAATCATGGGCGACCTCGGCGTCCAGGCCCACCCCGGCGGCGCAGAAGAAGGGGCGGCCGTTGGCCAGGCCCGCGTCCACGGTCCGAGGCTTCCAGTCAAGCAGTCCGGCCAGCGCGGCGTCGAATTTGAGCGGGATATAGAGGTTGCGGGCCAGCCCGTTCCCGGAGCCGCAGGGAAGTATCCCCAGCGCGGCCTGGCCGTTAAGCAGCGGGGCCGCAGTCTCGCGGATAGTACCGTCGCCGCCGGCCGCCACTATGCGGCTGAACCCCGCCAGCGCGGCCCTGGAGGAAAGCTCCGAGGCGTGCCCCCGGGCGCTGGTGTACTCTATCTCGAAGCGTATTTTACGCCCGGCGAAAAAACTCCGGATGCGCTCGCGCGCGTCCAGACGCCCCTTGCCGGCGTTAGGGTTAACGATGAAGAAATAGGACATAAGATCGGGTTGCAAAGGACCGGGCCTTTATTCCACGGCCGAGAGCCCCGTAGCCCAGGCGGCCTTGTCCCCTGTGGGGGTGAGCAGCAGCAGGACGTTCCCGGCGTCCTTGTCCCCCTTGGAGCAGCGGAAGCGCACCTTGTAAACATAGCCGATGCGCAGGTCGGGCTTGTCGCCGACTATTTCGTCGTCGTCGACGTAGAGGTAATCCACGCTCTTGTCCGGGCCGGTATAGACGAAGTTAAGGCGCCAGCCGCCAGGCAGGCGCTTCGCGGTGATCAGTTGGAGTTCCATTTCCAGTTCGCGCCCCGTGTAATCCGCCGGCCGCTTGAAGAACTGGTCCTGCGAGCCGCGCAGGATGGCGTCCTTCTTACGTGCGGGTTCAGCATCCGGCTGCGAAGCCTCTATCACGATGGGGTTGGAATAGTCTTCTTCGGCCTTGGGGGCGGCTTTATGCGGCCTGGCGGGCTCGGGCTCGGCGGGAGGTTCCTGAGGTTCCGTCTCTTCGGGCTCTATGGTGGTCTCTACTTCCGGGGCCGGCTGCGGGGCGGCCTCGGGCTGGGCCGAATACACGGACTGGTAGCGCTGCGGGTACTGGGCTTTGGCGGGAGAGGGGCCGTAGAAGCGCTCTTTAAGGATAAAGCCTATGAGTATGCCCGTAGCGAAAAAAAGCAGGGTGTTCATCACGCGCAGGCGGAAAAAATTCATCTTGCCTCCCGCCGGGCCGCGGGCCGCCGGCGCCCAGTAAAACCGCGGCGGGGACCGTTCAATTTAGGTGGACAGGCGGTAGAATCCATAGTTTGATTTTATAATATATTGTATATTTAAGGAACAAAGTTATGGGAGGTGGTTTATGAAGAAACTTTTACTTGTCATTCTGCTGGCAGCGCAGGCCGCCGCGGCCGCCGCGGTCGAGACTGGCTGCGTTTACGACCTTGGCGGGCCCGCGCTGATAAAGAAGAGCGGGGCTTCGGCCTGGCAGCCGGCCAGGAAAGGGGCGCCGGTCTCCGAAGGGGACAGCCTGCAGACGGGCAAGGGCGCCTGGTGTGAGGTGCTCTTCAGGGACGGGACGTTCATTAAACTGGCGGAGAACTCCGAAACCTCCGCCGACACGCTGAAGTCTTCGGCCGGCGAGAGGACTTTTTCCTTCTCTTTCCTCAAGGGCAAGGCCCTGTGGATGGCGGCGAAAATGAAGAACGCAGCGGCGTCCAGGTTCTCCGTAAGGACCCCCTCCGCGGTCTGCGCCGTGCGCGGCACGGATTTCTCCATGCTGGTCTCCACTGCCGGAGAGACTACGGTCGGTTTGTTCGAAGGCAAAGTGGCACTCTCCAGCGGCACGGTGGAAAAAGAGCTGCTGCCCGGCGGGGAAGCCTCCGCCTCTGCCGGAGAAATAGCCGTGCAGGCGCGGCTCTCCCGCCTGATGCAGATAGAGCAGAAGCGCTATGACCGGGTTAAGGGCAGGGTGGAAAGCCTGCGCAAGCGCCTGGCGGAACGCGACTCTTTCATAGACGACTACATCGCCCGCCAGCGGAAAACCCTCGAAGACTTCGAAGCGCGGCGTAAAGCGAAGTTAAAGAAGCAGTAATCCCAGCGAGGGAGAAAAGAAGCGGCCGGGAGCGGATATCTCCCGGCCGCTTCCTGTCGTTGTCTGGTCTCCGGTTACTGCAGCTCGGCGTCCAGGTCGTATGAGGAGGTCCGGTTTATCTTCACGGGCCGCTTCGCGTTCTTCATCAGCAGCTGGGAAAGGTCCGCCGCGCCGCCGGTGTGCATGGCCACGTCCAGCACCGCTACGTCCCCGCCGTAGCTCCGCACCCAGGAGGCCCTGACCGCCGGGATATTGCGCAGCACCTTGGTGAAGTCGCTCAGGTCGTTCATCGTCTTTACGTTGGCCAGGTTAAGCCGGACGATGGATTTTTCCCTGAGGGATTTAAGGACCTTGTCCTTGAGCTCGTCGGCGGCTTTCTTGGCCGCGTTTATGATGGACGCCCGCGCCGCGGCGCTGTCGTTAAGGTCGATGCCGCCCGCGGATTCCTGCACGGAAGCCAGCGTTTCCTGGGAGCCCTGTTTCACCGCGGCCAGGGAGATCCCCGCCCGGTAGGAAACGAACCCGCCCAGGCCTTCCCTCGTGTTGAACGAAGTCTCGGCCGTGCCCTTTATCAGGATGTCGGCCTTGTCCTTGTCGCCGGTAATAAAGCCGGCGTCCGAGAACCTGGACTTGAGTTCGAGCTCCGAGTAGTTGGTCGGCTGCGGCTTGGAATCGGCGGTTTCCTTGATATCGAAACCGATGACCGGGTTCCCGAGCTTCTGCGGTTCGCTCTCGAGCGTGCGCAGTTTGGCGGAAAGATCTTCCTTCCTCACGTGCGCCCTGATGCGGGTCTTGTAGAAATCCCCGTCGCGCCATTCTTTGAGCGTTTCGTATTTCTCGATGTAGCCTTCGGTCTGGGAGGTGATGTTCTCTTCGATCAGGATGGACTTGGAGACCATGGCGTCCTGCGAGACGTAGACGCCCACGACGAGCGCGAGCGCGCTCCGCATGGCTTCATGCAGGGAGGTCTTTTTAGCCCCCTCAAGGTCGCCGTTGACTACCGGCGCCATACCCTCGGCCTCGACCACTTCGGTCTCGTAGGCCGGGTTTATGGAACTCTTGCGGTGGTTCCCGGAACAGCCGGCGGCGGCAAAAAGAGCCGCCGCCATCAGCAGTCGCGTAAGGCGTGTCATTTATAAACGCCCGCGCTTATTCGGCGATCTTAAGGCCGGCGTCCTTAAGCGTTTTCTTCGCCAGGCGCAGGATCACCACGCAGCCGTCGTCGGCGGTCCACTCGGTGCGGACGACCTGGGCTCCCTTGATGACCGCGTCGATCTTGGTGGCGAGCACGGAGTCGGTCTCGAGGGCCTTCTCCACGGTGATGCCGCCTTCCAGGTTGACGCCCTTGACGAACGAGAGCATGTTGTACTGGGCGTTAACGATGGCGGAGTTGCGGGAGGTCGCCATGCGCTGGGTCTTGTTCTCCAGGGTCTGGTCGGCCGCGCCTATGCCGCGGGCGAAAACGTAATTCTTGGTGACGCCTTCCTCCACCCACTCGCGCTCTATCTCGCCCGAGCTGGATACGGTGCCCTTGTTGGGCGCGGAAGAACAGCCTACGGCCAATACGGCCACGGCGGCAGCGAACATTAATTTTTTCATTATGATAGCCTCCTTAAAACCCTATTGCAGAATTCTATAAACAAATGGGGGTGGTGTCAATTTAACATAGGATACACAGGCGCACGGCTAATACAGGAAGAAGAAGTCGGAATCCTTCTTCTTTTCCGTAGCGGCCGGTTTGCGGGACGGTTTCTGCCGCTGGGGCCTGGTCTTTGCAGCCGGAGCCTTTTTTTCGGGTTCGGGGTCCCGGTAATTCATTTTTTTGCGGTATTCCTTAACTGTTATGCCGGTAAATTTGTAGGAGAAGGCCACCTGGGAGGCGCTGTATACGGCGTTCCCCATGCCCATGGCGAAATCCAGCGCCATGTCCTCGTAGCGCACTCCCAGGCCCATCGTGAAGCCCTTGTTGTCCTCCGCCGCTTTATAGCCCAGGCGCAGGTTGAAGATGCTCTGGAAATGGTATTCCATGCCCAGCCGCAGGCTCTTTTGGGCTTCCTGGGTGTAGAAGTCCCCCTCCGCCGCCAGCAGTACGGACTGGTCCATTACGGTAGGCCGCTGGTAAGCCAGGCCCAGGCGCACGATGGAGGGCAGCGGCGTGACCTCCGAAACGTATTTAAGCCCGCTGCCGAAATTCGAGACGGAAGCGCCGAAGGAAAGCCCCAGCCTGGGCTCCATCACGAGCCAGCCGGCGTCCACGGCCAGCGCCGAGGCCGAATAGGTTTCCAGCAGGGTGGACTTGATATACTTGGCGTTCATGCCGAGATATTGCTCTATCTTCGCGTTATACCCCTCCAGGTTCACTTCGCCGGAATAAACCTTCTCGCCGTAGCCGAAGGCCAGGGCCAGGTCTTTCTGGGCGTCGTAGGACCTGGCGGCGATGGAGCCGTCGGAGTTGATGCGCTGGTAATTGAGCGTGCCCGCGCCGGACATAAGGAGCGAAAGGCCGGCGCCGGGTTTTTGCAGCCCCGCGAAACCGATGAAAGGCAGCGGCATGCCGTAGGAAAGGTGCTGCAGCGTTGAATCGTCGAACCCGGAAAGGTACATCGCGGAGGCTTCCGGGATATAAAGCTGGCCCAGGCCGGCGGGGTTATAGTCCATCGAATAGATATCGTCCGCCACGGCCACGAAAGCCCCGCCCATGCCCGCGGCCCTGGGGCTCATATCGGTCTTCAGCACCTGCATGCCAGTGGAACCGGGGCCGCCGGCGAAGGCCGGGGCGGCGAACGCCAGCAGCGCGGCCGAAAAAAAAGCGCGGCGCACCGCCGGGATCAACCGGGGAAGCAGCGCCGCTTTATTTTTTTCCTCGTATGTGAGTTTCATATGCAAAGTATTTATAGCGTTCGGCTACCGCACTACGGCTATCTTGACTATCTTGTTCAGGCCGGGGCCCTTGGTCTTTACGAAATAGATGCCGCTGGCCGCTTTGCCGCCGGTGGAGTTTGCCCCGTCCCATTCCAGCGTCCCCTTCCCGGCCGTTACCGGGCCGTCAAAAAGAGTTTTTACCAGAGAGCCGCTCTGCGTATAAACCTTTACCGTAAGCGTGCCGGCGGACAGGAGCTCGTACTTAACCAGCGCCGAGCTGCCGGCCGTGATAATGTTGTTATAAGCCGTGGCGGCCGACCTGTTGGCGGAAAGGTTGACCGCGTTTGAGACGCCCATCGAAAGGACCTGGCCCAGGTGGTTGCGGCCGAAAATTTCCAGGTAGACCGTGCCTATGCCGGGATAGCGCGCGCCGAAGCCCGGCTGGAGCCGTACCTGGCCTGAAAGGATCGGGCGCCCGGCGATATCGGTGGTAGCCGTGTTCAGCGTGCCCCCCACCAGCTTCATGTACATGCCGGAACCGTCGGCATATGCGCGCGTCAGGTCTATGGGCGCGTAATTATGGTCGCGCAGCTGCGCGAATTCGAAGACCTGTTCCGCGCTGTTAAGGGTTGAGGACGACGGCGCCACGGCCATGGCGAATTTGTTATAGGGCACGTTGAAGGTTATGCCGTCATTGTCGTATGCGGCCGTAAGGATACTGGCCTGGGCGCTGCCGAGCGGGCTGCGGGAGAGGTCCACGCTGTAAGGTGTCTGGGAATTAGCCGAGGAATTCCCGAAAGAGGACGTAGGCGCGGCCGACACCACCAGGTAGTACCTGCCGGCGGCGGGGATATCGCAGTTGAGCGTCACCGACGGGTCCAGGGTAAGGCAGTCGCCGGTATCCGGGCAGACCTGGCCGTTGGGATCGCTGTAGATGACCGGGACCGCCACGGCGTCCGTGCCGTCGGGGTTCCGCATGATGTTGCGCTCCGAATCGAAGAGGAAGAGGGAGTAGGCGTTAAAGGTGTCGGCCGCGGCGCCGGCAGGGAAGTGAAGGGTGGCCTTGAAGGCTCCAGCGGCCAGCGGCAGGGAATAGTAATCCACGTCACCGAGCGGGTAAATAGTGGCGGGAGAGATGCGGGCGTCGTTGCCGAGCTCGGCGGCGCATTCCGGCCCGTCGTTATTGCCGCAGAGCTGGGCGTTGTCCCCCGTCTCGTAAGCGTCCCCGGTGGTTATGGTCCCTATCCCGTGGTCCGCGAAAGCGTTATCTATGTTCGTGCGCATCCCGAGGGTGCATCCGTAGGGCTCCAGCTGTTTGCAGGCGTCCTTCATGGCGTCTCGCAAATTGTAGAAATTGTCCGGGAAGTAGAAGAGCGCGGCGAAGGTCAGCACGTCCGCCGCGGGCCGGCCGGCGAAAGGCGCGCCGGTAAGGTTCCCCAGGCTCCTGGTGCCAAGGCGCAGGGAATACAGCGCCTGCGAGACTATGAGGCCGTCGTCATGAACCTCGCCCGTCCAGTTGGCCGGCATTACCTTCAGGCCGGTGGGGTTGCCGCCGCCCGAGATGTCGCGCGCGGCGCCTTCACCGGCCCCGACGTAATTGCCCAGCACGGTCTGGAGCGGATATGGGGCGCCGGTATACCCCTCGTTCCAGAAAGAAGAAAGAGCGAAATAATCGGCCAGGGCCTCGCTTATGGCCCCGAACTCGCCGAAGTTGATAATGGGGTAGATCCTGTTGATCACCAGGTGGATGTACTCGTGGCGTACGATGGTGCCGTCCAGCGCGAAAGAGCGGTATTTGCCGTTGAGGTCGATCTGGCCGTCGCCGATCATGATGTTGTCGTTCTCAAGGTCGTAGAACGCGTTGAGCATGCCGTTGCAGGAAGGGTCGCCCATGCTGCAGGCGGTGGTGCCTACCCTGTCGGCCTCGCCGTGGGCGTGCACCATGACGGGAACCCGCTTGGACAGGTCGGCCGGGGATACGGAGCTGTCCATCGGATCCACGTTCAGCGCGTCGAAGTAATGCCGGGCGGCGTTCAGGTGGTAGAAGGCGTTCACTTCGGAAAGGGCGTTAGCTTCGCCCAGCGGCTTGGCGTCCGCCGAGGAGTTGTTCATGAAGGAAACGCTGGCGTTGGAGGTGGACCAGATAACGGAGCCGGTGGCGTTGTTGGCGTGTACGGGGTCGCTCGCGCTGGGAAGGACCAGGTAGCGCGAACCGCTTATGGAAAAGCCGTTATGCGTGCCGGCGGCGTCGGCCTTGAGCGTTACGGTGTAGGACGGGTTCTCTACCGCCGCGCCGTAGAAGCCGGCGGTGCGCTGGCCTATGTAAACCCCGGAAGTGCCGCTGGCGGAGTTGCCCACCGAAACTTCGTCGTCGTCGTTAAGGGAGCCGTACACGTCCAGCGCGCCAACGTCGAAAGATGAGAAATAAGGCATGACCTTGGCGAATTTCTCGCCAGCCGCGAGCAGGCTGAGCGGGACGGAAACCGGGTAGGGAACGGTCTGTGAATCCGCGTAGGGGTGCAGGCTCTGGACCGAAGCGGGCTGGGTGCGCCATTCGCCGGCGGCATTGTCCCAATGGGCGCTGGCGCCGCGGAAGTTGGTGACGGAAAAATACGGTCCCTTGATGGAGGAGAAAACCTTGCCGTCGGTATTCGAGCAGTAGTCCCCGTCTTTATCGGTGACGGTATTGGTGGAATAATCCGCCACCCACACGTACTGGTCGCGCAGGGGTTTTATCACCGGCGCCTGCCATTCATACTCGTAACGGTAGATACTGTTAGGGTCGTAGGCGGGCAGCGGCGAAATGGCGTACACGGTGGCGGAGGAGGCGCCGAACGTGGGATAGAAGCCCGTGCAGGCCGCGCGGCGCAGATCGTCGTATCTGAAAAGCACTTTCCCGTCGGAGGCGTCCACGTAGTACACCCAGAGGCCGTTAGCCCTGCCGCGCACTTTCCACGCCAGTTTCAGCGTACCGGATATTTCGTCGGGATATATTACCAGTTCGGTCCTGGGCGAGGGCAGCCTGAGGCCGAGATCCGCCGCGGCGGCCGCCGCCGCCGCGCCGGCGGAGATGGCGGGAACGGTATTAACGGAGATGTCGGGCTCGAACCTGCCCTGGTAGCCGGAGACCTCGCCGCGCGCGGAAATGTGCACCCTGGCGTAGGAAAACTCCACAGGCAGGCCGTCCTTGTACTGCTGGTACTGCAGGTGGGTCACGCCCATGTATTCTTTTTTTAGGGCGAGGCGCAGCGCCTGCGGGTCTACTTTCAACAGGTCGCGGTTATCCGAAAAGAAGGCCATGGCGGCCTGTTCCGGGGTGCCGGGATAGCCGGAGGTCCGCCCGCCTTCCAGCGACTCCGGCAGGGCGGTGCGCGGGTCGTAGCGCACCTGCCAGCCCTTGCCCTGCCTGGCGGAAAATTTACGGAAGACCTCGCGCGCGGCCGCGGACGGGACCTTGGTGACCTTGCGCAGGGAATCGGATAAAGGGGAGAGCCTCTGCGCGCGGCCGGAGCCGGCCTGCAGGGCGCCGGCCGCTAAGAGCAGCGCGGCGGCTATTATGAACTGTTTCCTTACTATAGTAGTCATTTTCTTGCGAACCTTTTAAGCACCTGCAGGGAGGCCGCCAGCTTGACCCGCATGCTGGTATCGTCCAGCGCCTGGGCCAGCAGCGGCATGGCCTCGTCTTCGGTAAAACCTTCCACCACGTCCAGGGCTTCCAGCTTGACTTCGGGATTTACCGCGCTGAGGGCGCTCTGGGCAACCTCTACGGCGGGCGGGGCGCCGTTGTACATGAGCCCCTTCTGCGCCGTGATCTTCAGCCTGATGTCCGAAGCGTCGGACGCGGCCACCGCCGCGAGTTTCGCCTGCGCTTTGGGGTCTTTTATGCCGCTCAGCACGGCCACGGCCTTGTATTTAATGGTCGGGTTAGAGCTGTCGGCCAGTTTGAGGACTTCGTTCAAGGCGTCTTTTTTAGAAGGGTTGCATTTCAGGGCGTCCAGCGCGGCCATCTGCACGCGCACCGATTTTTCCGCCGGCAGCATGGCTTTCAGCGGGTCGACGGCGGCGGAGACGCAGATCTTGGACAGGACCATGGCGCTCTCGTAGCGCACACCCTCGTCCCCGGAGGCCAGCGCCTCGGTGAACTGCGCCAGTTCGTCCTCGTTGCCGAGTTTGGCCAGTTCCTTGGCCGCGGCGTCGCGGATGGTGCCGTAGTTGTCGTTCTTCATCTTGTACAGCACGTCCGAAGCGTCTTTGCCTTTCATGGCGACGAGGGCTTCCATGGCCTTGGTCCGGACCTTGTTCTGGGCTATAACTTTAAGTTCTACGAGCGGCGAATTGGTGACGGGCACCGTGCCCTGCGCCGGGATGTCGTTGATGATGGCGTAGATGGTCTTGATGCCGGCCGGGCTGCCCAGTTCCCAGAGCGAGCGGGCGGCCGCTATCCGGACGTATTTGTCCCGGTCGCCGAGCAGGTTCCTCATCATGGGGATGGCGGCCTTGTTGCCGGTGGCCCCCAGGATCTCGGCGGCCTGGGCGCGCAGGTCGGAGTCGTCGCTCTTCAGCTGGGCGACTACCGTGGCCAGGGCCTTGCGGCCGAGCTCGCTGCGCGAAACGGGCGCGGCCTGCCCGGGAAGGGCAGGTAGCATGAACAGCAGCGCAGAGATTAAGGCGACCATATATAAATTCTAATCCATCCTGTTTGCGTTAAGGTTAACTTTTAATTACAAAATGATTACGCGCGGTCCGCTAAAACTGGTGCCCCCTGGCGGATTTGAACCACCAACCTGCCGCTTCGAAGGCGGATGCTCTATCCAGTTGAGCTAAGGGGGCGCTGGTCGCACCCCGCACTAAGTGCGGGGCGGATTAACCGCCCGGCCTTCGTCGGCCGGGTGCTCCACAAGGGGAACCTAAGGTTCCCCGTTTCGTCGTCGCTCGCGCCAGAGCGCTCGCTGAACCCCTCCTAAGAGGTGTCCCGACCTTATTTACATCGTCGCTTGCTTCCTGCGCTTCGCTTGGTCGCCGCGCTGAACCCCCCTTAAGAGGTACGGCGGGCTGCCGCGAAGGTAACGCCCGCCGCTTATACCGAGAGCGCGCGGCGGCGGGTTGTTAAAGCATTCATATTATTATAGAATTTATTTAGCCGCGGTCATAATTGCGGCAAATTTTAATCGTCAAGCAAGAACGCGCGGGACTTAAGGAGCTTACCATGGGCGGACATTCTCACTGGGCAGGGATCAAACACAAGAAGGCCATAACCGACGCGAAGAAAGGCAAGGTCTGGACCAAGATCATCAAGGAAATCACCATCGCGGCCAAGGCCGGCGGCGGTAAACCCGAAGAGAATCCCCGCCTGCGCTCCGTGATCGAGGACGCTAAAGCCGCCAACATGCCGCTGGACAACGTCAAGCGCGCGATCCGGCGCGGCACCGGCCAGGAACCCGGCGTCGTCTACGAAGAGATCACTTACGAGGCTTACGGCCCCGGCGGTATCGCCGTGATCATCCAGGTGCTCACCGACAACAAGAACCGCGCGGCCAGCGAGATCCGCAAGATCCTCGACTCCAGCGGCGGCAATATGGGCTCCACCGGAGCCGTGGCCTGGATGTTCGAGCAGAAGGGTTATATTACCGTAAACAAGACCGATGCCAAGGAAGACGAGCTGATGACCCTGGCGCTGGATATAGGCGCCGAGGATTTCCGCGCCGCCGCCGATTCGGGCGAGTACGAGATCATAACCGCCCCGCAGGATTTCCACACGGTGAAAGCCAAGCTGGAAGAAAAGAAGATCCCCCTCGCCTCCGGCGAGATCACGATGCTCCCCAAGAACGAGGTCAGCATCGGCGAAGACAAGGCCGAGAAGGTCCTCCGCCTGATGGACGAGCTGGAAGAGCACGAAGACGTGCAGAACGTGTATTCCAACTTCGACATTCCCGACTCCGTGATGGAAAAGCTGGAAAAATAACGGTGAAAATACTCGGCATAGACCCGGGGCTGGACAGGACCGGCTGGGCCGTACTGGAGAAGAACGGCGCCGCCCCCCCGGGGCTCCTCGTTTCCGGCCTCATCCACACCCCCAAGAACACGCCGCTCGAAAAGCGGCTGGTCTCTATTTTCGACGAACTCTGCGCTCTTATCGCGGCGCATGCTCCTGACGAGGCGGCCATCGAGGAAGTTTTCTTTTCCAAGAGGGCGGACACCCAGGCCAACACCACGCACGCGCGCGGCGTGATCCTGCTGGCCTGCGAAAAAGGCGGCCTTCCCATAAGCGCCTACAATCCCAAGACCATAAAGAAGACCGTCTCCGGCAGCGGCTCCGCCGAGAAGAAGCAGATGCAGCGCGTGGTGCAGCTCACGCTCAAGCTGGCCGCCATCCCGGAGCCGGACGACGTGGCCGACGCCATGGCCGCGGCCCTCTGCCACCTGCGCCTGGCCCCGTTCGCCAAGGCGGTAGCGCTGGCCCGGGCCAAAGCGGGGATGAGATGATCGCCTACCTGAAAGGCCTGGTGGTGCTCAAGAACGCCGAGAGCGCCGTGATAGAGACCGGCGGGGTCGGCTACGAAGTTTTTTTCTGCGAACCTTCGCTGGACGCGCTGGCCGAAGGTTCCCCCGCCGAAGCTTATATCGCCGAATCCATAAGCATGTACGGCGGCACCGCCCTTTACGGTTTTCTGAGCCGCGAGGAAAAACAGCTCTTCGATTTGCTGCGCGACGCGGTCCCCAATACCGGTGCGAAGAAAGCCCTGGATTACCTCGGGAAGGCGGTAAAATCCCTTCCGGATTTTACCCGCGCCGTGGCCGCCAAAGATCCCAAGCCGCTTACGGCCATCTTCGGCTTCACCGCCAAGACCGCGGAAAAGCTTGTAGCGGCGCTGAAGGACAAGCTCCCCGCCGCCGGGCTCGGCAGCGCCCCGGGCGCGTTCAGCGCGCCGGCCGGCAGCTATATCCAGGCTATGAGCGCCCTTACCGCGCTGGGGTTCCGCGCCGGAGAAGCGCGTTCCGCCCTTGAAGAAGCCGCCGCGGAAGCGGGCCCCCAGGCGAATGCCGAGGCCATCATCCGGCTGGCGCTAAAACGGCTCTCCCCCAAATAACATGGCAAAAAAAGAAGATATACTTTCCGCCCGTCCCGACGGCGACGACAGCTCCCGGCTGGAATCGGCCCTGCGCCCGTCCTCGCTGGACGAATTCGTGGGCCAGCAGCGGCTTAAGGAAAACCTTAAGGTGTACATCCAGGCCGCCCGCGGCCGCAAAGAACCGCTGGACCATTGCCTTTTCTATTCCCCCCCCGGTCTCGGCAAGACCACGCTTTCATACATCCTCGCCCGCGAAATGGGCGTGAACATAAAAGTCACTTCGGGCCCGGTACTCTCCAAGCCCGGCGACCTGGCCGCCATGCTGACCACCGAGCTGGCCGAGGGCGACATCCTTTTCATCGACGAGATCCACCGCCTGAACGCGGCGGTGGAAGAAGCGCTGTACCCGGTAATGGAAGATTTCCTGTTCTTTATAAATACCGGCCAGGGCCCGGGCGCCACCACGCTTAAGCTGGCGGTCCCCCGGTTCACGCTCGTAGGCGCCACCACCCGCAGCGGCCTGCTCACCGGACCGCTCCGGGACAGGTTCGGGATAGTTTTCAACCTGGGGTTCTACGGCGAGGAGGAAATAACCCAGATCCTGGTCCGCTCCGCCAATATACTCGGCACGAAGGCGGAAAGGCCCGCCCTGGTGCGGCTGGCCCGGCGCTCACGCGGCACGCCGCGCATAGCCAACCGGCTGCTGAAGCGCGTGCGGGATTTCGCCGACGTCAAGGCCGCCGGTGTCATAACCGCCGAAGTTACCGAGGCCGCGATGACCTCCATGGAGATCGACGCCGAAGGCCTGGACAACCTGGACCGCCGCATCCTGCTGACTATAGCCGAGAAATTCGGCGGCGGGCCCGTAGGCATCGAGACGCTTTCGGTCGCCGTTTCGGAGGAGCAGGACACGCTTACCGACGTGATCGAGCCTTTCCTCATGCAGGGCGGTTTTCTCAAGCGCACCACCCGCGGGCGCGTCATAACCGCCAAAGCCGCGGCCCACCTGGGCCTGAAACTCCCCCAGCAGCAGGAACTGATCTAGTAATCGATGAAACGCATCCTGGCACTACTATTGCTGTTGTACTGCGCGCCCCGGGCGCGCGCGGCGGACGGCCGCGCCGAGGAAGGCCCGAGCATCCGCGTGGCCATCGCCAGGAACTCCCCCTCGCTCAAACTTAAGACCTCTTCGCGCGTCTACGCGCAGGACGTAAAGACCGGCCAGAAATACCTGCTGCTGGAGCGCTCGGCTTACGAAATAAAAGCTTCGGCCGGCGGCATTTCCGTGGCGGGGCAGCAGCTCTCTTCCCCCATAAAACTGCTCTCTTCCGACGGGCAGGAAAGGATACGCCTGGGAGGGAACCTTTACAAGGGAGATATCCTCATAAGGGCTTCGGGCGCGGACAAGCTGGATATCATAGAGTACCTTCCCCTGGAAGACTATCTCTACGGCGTCCTCGGCGTGGAAATGAGCCCCGATTGGCCGCTGGAAGCGCTGAAAGCGCAGGCCGTAGCTTCCCGCACTTACGCCCTCAAGAACATAAACCCCGCCCGCGACTACGACGTTACGGACGGCGTGGAGATGCAGGTCTACAACGGTACCGCCAGGATCAATTCGCGCATAATCGACGCGGTCAATTCCACCCGCGGCGAAGTGCTGAAATATAAAGGCAAACTGGTCACGGCCTTCTTCCACGCGTGCTGCGGCGGCCATACCGCCAGCGTAAAATCCGCCTGGGGCGAGGACGTTATAAAACCTCTCTACGGGGTCCCGGACCCTTTCTGCTCGCGGGCAAGCCATTACCGCTGGGAGCTTTTCGTCCCGGCCGGGGACCTGCTGAAGTTCATCCAGAAGCAGGGCTCCACCGCGCTTAAGATCAAAGCGGTAAGGGTTTACAGGAAAGACCGGTCGGGCCGCGCCGTGTCGCTGCGCTTCACCACCGACCGCGGGGTAAAGGACGCGCCCGTGACCGAACTGCGCAAGAGCGTCGGCAATTACGAATTCCGCAGCACGCTGATCACCCGCATCAGCCCCGTACGGGGCGGTTATGAATTCGCCGGGCGCGGCTGGGGCCACGGCGTGGGCATGTGCCAGGAAGGCGCCAAGGCCATGGCCGAGAAAGGCCGCACCTATAAAAAGATCCTGCACCAATATTATCCCGGAGCCTCCATCACCGATTATGACTGAAGAATCCCTCGCCGAGTTTGCCCCCCTCGAGATAGAGCCGCTGATAGCGGACAGACCCGCCGAGCCCCGCGATTCCTCGCGGCTGATGGTCGTGCGCCGTTCGGACGGAGCGCTGCTCCACCGCCATTTCCGCGACCTGCCGGAATTCCTCGGGCCGGGCGACATGCTGGTGCTGAACCGGAGCCGCGTCTGGAAGGCCCGCCTGGCCGCCACAAAACCTACCGGCGGCAAGTCGGAGATCCTGCTGGTGGCCCCCGCCTCCGCGGACGGCTCGGCCTGGACCGGCCTGTGCCGCAAGATCAGCTCCGGGCAGACCCTCAACTGCCCCGCGGGCGTCGTGGCCGAATGCCTGGCGCGGAACGCCGACGGCAGCTACACCTTTAAATTTTCCGCCCCGGTGGACGAGGCCTACCTGGCGGCCAACGGCGCCGTGCCGCTCCCTCAGTATATCCTGAACGCCAGGAAGCGCCGCGGGCTTACGGCCCCGCCCGACGAAGAGAAGTACCAGACCGTCTACGCCGCCGCGCCCGGCTCCATAGCCGCGCCTACCGCCGGCTTCCACTTCACCCCGGACCTTTTCTCCAGGCTGGAAACCGCCGGGGTTAAGACCGCTTTCGTTACGCTGCACATAGGCTGGGGCACTTTTCGCCCCGTGCGCACGGAGGACCCCGCCGCCCACGTGATGATGGAGGAGTCCTGCGAGGTCAGCCCCGAGGCCGCCGCCGCCATCAACGCGCACCGCGCCGACGGCGGCAGGCTGGTCGCGGTAGGCACCTCGTCCATGCGCACGCTGGAGACTTTTTCCGACGAGAACGGCACGGTCCTCGCCGGGGCCGGCAAGGCCGGACTGTTCATCCGGCCCGGCTACAAGTTCAAGACCGCCGGCGCCTTTATAACGAACCTCCACGTGCCGGATTCAGCCCCGCTGTACATGACCTCCGCTTTCGCCGGGCGCGAACTCCTTTTCAAAGCCTACACCGAAGCGGTGAAGGAAAAATACCGCTTCTACTCGTACGGCGACTCGATGCTGATCTTATAAGAAGGAACCTATGGAACATTTCGAAGTGCTGCATAAAGACAAGGAGACCGCCGCACGCGCGGGCGTGCTGAAAACGCCCCGCGGCCTGGTGCATACCACGGTCTTCATGCCGGTGGCCACGCAGGGCACGGTGAAGGCCGTCTCCCAGCGCGATATCTCCGAACTGGGCGCCGAATGCCTGCTCTCGAATACCTACCACCTCTACCTGCGCCCCGGGCTCGAGACGCTCGAGAAGTTCGGCGGGCTGAACGGCTTCATGAACCACCCGGGCCCGGTGCTGACCGACTCCGGCGGCTTCCAGGTGTACAGCCTGAGCAAGCTCCGCAAGATCACCGATAACGGCGTGCACTTTTCCTCCCACATAGACGGCAGCCCGCATTTTTTCAGCCCCGAGAAAGTAATAGATTTCCAGGCTTCCATAGGTTCCTCCATCTGGACCTGCCTGGACGTCTGCGTCAAGAACCCGGCCTCGCGCGCCGACGCCGAGGACGCGCTGAAGAAGACCGAGGCCTGGGCGAAAAGGGCCAAGGCGCATTTCGTCGAGAAGACCCGGCACATAGAGCCGGCTAAAAGACCGCTGCTGTTCGGCATCATCCAGGGCTCCATGTACCCGGACCTGCGCGCCGAGGCGGCCCGGCACATGGCCGAACTGAATCCGGACGGCTTCGCCGTGGGCGGCCTTTCGGTGGGCGAGAGCAAGGCGCAGATGATGGAGTCCCTGGCGGCGGTTATGGAGAACCTCCCCAGGAACAAGCCCGTGTACTTCATGGGCCTGGGCTCGCCCGAGGACATCTGGAACAGCGTGGAGCTGGGCGTGGACATGTTCGACTGCGTGCTGCCCACCCGCAACGCGCGCAACGGCCAGGCGCTCACCTCGCAGGGCAAGTTCTACATCAAGAACGCCCAGTACAAGAACGACCAGGACCCGCTGGACCCGGACTGCGACTGCCACTGCTGCCGCAACTACTCGCGCGGCTACCTGTCGCACCTGTACAAGTCCAAAGAGATCCTGGCCAGCCAGCTGATGTCCATCCACAACCTGCGCTTCCTTATCAACCAGACCAAGCTCATGCGCCTGGCGGTGGCGGCGGGTAACTTCAAGCAGGCGAAGAAAGCCTTTATGGATGTCTATATGACGGCCAAGTAACAAGCCGGATAAAATTTGTTACAATAATAGCGGTACAACTGACGACGGAGGAACGATGAACCCTAATGCGAACGCGACCCTGATGCAGCTTATCCCCTTTGCGGCCGTAGCCGTGATTTTCTATTTCCTGCTTATCCGCCCCCAGCAGAAGCAGCTTAAAGAGACCAAGCTGATGCTGGAAGCCCTGAAGGCCGGCGACAGGGTGATAACCCGCGGCGGCATGATAGGCGTGATAACCTCCGTGAAAGAAGACGAGATAGAGCTCGAAATAGCCAAGGGCGTGAAAGCGTCCTTCACCCGCAGCGCCATCGGCGCGGTAATGAACGGCAAAGTAACGCAGGCAAACTAAGGAGCGATCGGAAATGACAAAATTACACTGGAAAATAGGCACCGTCCTGGGCCTCCTGATCCTTTCATTCTGGCTGCTGTACCCCACCGTGGAGTGGTACACCAAGACCCCGGGCGAGCGCGCCAAGCTCGAAGCCGTGCGCATGCGCCCCAAGCGCATCCTGAACCTGGGCCTCGACCTGCGCGGCGGCACGCACCTGCTGCTGGAGCTGGACGTCGCCAAGCTCGGAAAAAAAGAGCAGCTTAACGACGCGATGGCCCGCGCCATCGAGATCATCCGCAACCGCATCGACCAGTACGGCGTGGGCGAAACCCCCATCTCACGCCAGGGCGAACGCTGGATCTCCGTGGACCTCCCCGGCATCTCCAACACCGAAGAAGCCGAGAACCTCATCGGCAAGACCGCGCTGCTGGAATTCCGCCTCGTGAACGAATCCCCGGAAGCGCAGACCGTGATCTCCAAGGCCGAGCTGATGGACGGCTCCCCCCTGAACAAGGACGGCACGCCCGTCCCCGAGATCGCCAAACTGCTGCCGAAAGGCACGATCCTCTGCAAATCGGCGGCAGGCGAGGAAGGCGACAGGACGCGCTACTACGTGCTTAACGACACCGTGTCCGTGACCGGCGCCTACCTCGAGAACGCGCGCGTCGAGAGCGACCGCCAGTTCGGCACCCCCAGCATCGGCTTCACCTTCAATAAGGAAGGCGGCAGGCTGTTCGACCAGTTCACCGGCGCCAACGTCGGCAAGTACCTGGCCATCGTGCTCGACGGCGTCGTGCACTCCGCCCCCGTCATCAAGACCCGTATCTCCGGCGGCTCGGGCGTGATCGAGGGCTCCTTCACGCTGGAAGAAGCCCGCGACCTGGCCATCGTGCTGCGCGCCGGCTCCCTGCCCGCTCCGGTGAACATCATCGAGAAGCGCGTGGTAGGCCCCGGTCTGGGCGAAGACTCCATCCACAAAGGCCTTATGTCGGCGCTGGGCGGCCTGCTGCTGGTACTGGTCTTCATGGCCATCTACTACAAAGGCGGCGGCTTCATCGCCGACACCGCCCTGCTGCTCAACTTCGTGTTCCTGATCGCGGCGATGAGCTACTTCTCGGCCACGCTCACGCTGCCCGGCATCGCCGGCATGATCCTGTCGCTGGCCATGGCCATCGACGCGAACGTGCTGATCCTCGAGCGCATGCGCGAGGAAATGGCGCTGTCCAAGCCCGTGGCGATGATCATCCCCACCGGCTACGACAAGGCCTGGAGCGCCATCCTGGACTCCAACGTGACCACCTGGATAGCGTCCATCTTCCTGTTCCAGTTCGGCTCCGGCCCGGTAAAGGGCTTCGCCGTGACGCTGACCATCGGTCTTCTTATCGGTATGTTCACTTCCGTCTTCGTGACCAGGGCTATCTACGAATTCTGGCTCACCTCTAACCCCAAGGAGCTCAGCATATGATAAGGATACTCCATAAGACCAACATCAACTTCGTAAAACTCCGCCATGTGTTCTTCTCCATCTCCGGGCTGGTGGTCCTTACCGGGATAATCTCCCTTTCGGTAAAGGGCGTCAACCTGGGCCTCGACTTCACCGGCGGCACGCTGATGCAGGTGAAGTTCGACAAACCCGTGGCAATAGAGACGGTCAGGTCCGCGCTGGACGCCGCCAAAGTGGAAGCCAGCATCCAGAGCTTCTCCGACGCCTCTTACTCGATCAAGGTGAAAGGCACGCAGGAGAACGTGAACGAGAAGGCTAACCAGATCATAACCGGCCTCAAGACCATCCCCGGCACCACGTTCGTCGAGGAGAAGCGCGACTACGTGGGCCCCGTGGTGGGCCGCGACCTGGCCAAGAAAGCCCTGTTCGCCATGGTCCTGTCGATGTTCGGCATCATCGTCTACATCGCCTTCCGGTTCTCTAACCCCGTCTGGGGCGCGGCCGGCGTTATCGGCCTGCTGCACGACGTGTTCGTGGCGCTGACCGCGATGTCCATCACCAACCGCGAGATCGACCTGGTTATCGTGGCCGCCTTCCTTACGATAGCCGGCTACTCCATCAACGATACCATCGTGATCTTCGACCGCATGCGCGAGAACATGAGGAACTTCCCCAAGATGGCCCTCGCCGAGCTGATCAACCTCAGCGTCAACGAGTGCCTGTCCAGGACGGTCATCACCACCATGACCGTGTTCATCACCGTGCTGGTGCTGTTCCTGTTCGGCGGCATCGCGATCAACAACTTCGCCTTCTGCATGCTGATCGGCACCGTGACCGGCGTGTACTCCACCGTGGCGCTGTGCACGCCCATGGTGTACCAGTGGGAGCGCAGAAGCCATAAGTAAGCGGTCCCTATAAGGCAAGGATAAAGCCCCGTGAGAAAGATAAAGAGGTTCAAGATCCCGGTCTACTCCTACGAAGTGCTGCGCAAGGCGCGCAAGCACAAGCTGGACCTCGCCTCCGTAGGGCTGGCGGACGAGCAGGCCGTGAGGGAACATGCCTCCGGCCTGGCGGCCGCGCTGGAACCCGCAGTCGTCTTCGAGTATCTGGCGGCCGAAGACGAGGCCGCCCACCGGATCAGCGGCGACGGCAAGCAGCCCATGACCGCCGGCATCCTCACCCTGGGCAAGAGCTTCGAAGAGAAACTTGCCAGCCAGCAGGACGAGACCCTGCGCCGCCTGGACCGCATAGCCGCGCAGGTCTTCCTTAATACCGCGGTAGGCGTAACGGCGGAACTGGCCGTGCGCGAGGCGGAACCAGAAGGCTTCGAGCTCGGACCCGCCATCTACATCGCTTCCTGCCCCGAGCCGGAACTCCCCCCGCAGGAAACCACGGCCGTGCCGCTGTTCGAGAACGAGCTCATCAAGGGCCTGTGCGCCAGACTCGAGGCCGAAAAGATAGGCGTCTCGTTCGAGACCGGCGCTTTCAACCCCAAATATTCGGCCCTGTTCGCCCTGCCCTGGCTTTCCAAGAAAAAGAAGAAAGCGGCGGCCTCCTCCAAAAAGTAACGTTCCTTCGCTGTCCCTATGGGATTCATACTCCTTTTACTTTACAGCCTGCTGGCGCCCCTCATTGCCGCCCTTTATGCGGTTTTCTTCCTGCTTTCCCCCCGCCGCTCGCTGATGAAGAGCCTCGGCGGCGAGGTGCGCGAGCGCCTGGGGCTGGGCGAACCGGCGGAAGGCCCCCGCCCGGTGTGGATCCACGCAGCCTCCCTGGGCGAGGTGAAGGCCGTGTCCAAGCTGGCCCCCGAACTCGCGAAGGCTTTTAACGCCCCCCTCCTTTTCACGTCCTCCACCGCTTCCGGCCGGGCCGAAGCCTCGAAGCTCGGCGAGGCCAGGCTGGCCCCGCTGGACTTCTACCCCTGCGCTGACTCGTTCATCGGCAGGCGCCGGCCGCTCATGCTGGTGGTGGCGGAAACCGAGATCTGGCCGGCTACGCTCTACGCCGCCGCGCGCGCCGGCGTGCCGGTGTTCATGGTGAACGCGCGGATCTCGCAGAAGACCTTCTCCCTTTACCGCGCCCTCTGGCCGCTTACCAGGCTGGCCTTCTCGGGCGTAAAACAGGTGCTGGCCCAGACGGCCGCCGACGCCGGCCGCTTCAGGCTGCTGGCCGGGCTGGAGGGCCGGGTAACCGAGACCGGCAACCTGAAACACGACCTGCTTGGGGTTTCCGCGGCGGGGCAGGACAAGGTGCGGGAATTCCTGGAAGCCTCCGATTGGCACGGCTGCCCGGTCTTTACCGCCGGCAGCACGCACCCGGCGGAAGAGCCGGTTATCATCGAAGCCTGGCTCGAGGCCAGGAAAAAGGTATCGAATCTGAAACTGGTACTGGTCCCCCGCCATCCCGAGCGGCTATCGGAATCCGAAGCGGCCCTCAGGAAAGCCTCCGCCGCCTATCTGCGCTGGTCCTCCCCCGTAGTTCACTACGGCAGCGACTGCCTGCTGGTGGACGAGATGGGCCTGCTGCAGGCCTTCTACGCCGTTTCCGACGTGTGTTTCGTGGGCGGCACGCTGGACGACACCGGCGGGCACAACCTCCTGGAGCCCGCGCTCTTCGCCAAGCCGTCGCTCTTCGGGCCTAATTACCGCAACGCCCGCCACGCCGGGGACGCCCTTATAAAAGGAAAAGGCGGCTTCCTCGCGGAAACCGCCCCTCAGTTGGCCGAGATCCTGACGTCCCTCCTCACCGACCGGGCCGCCATGACGGCGGCTCAACTCAACTCCTCAAAAGTCCTCGCGTCCTTGCAGGGCGCCACTGCCAGAACCATGGCAGTAATAACCGAAGCCCTTCGTTAAACCGCCTAATTGCAAGTTCCGCACAGTCCGCTAGAATCAACCACAGCGCTACAGTACCCCAGGCTTCCGTCAGCCTTCCAACAAACAGCATGGTTAGTAGACCCGCCGCCTGCCGGTTTAGTGGAGGTCGCGGCGTTGCCCGAGATGCTGATGTTCGCCGTACCGGCGGAAATATTGCCCGGGGTAAGGCTCGTCAGGTTCGCGCCGCTGATGGCCGGCAGCGAGGCTATCGTAGTAGCGTTGCCGACGCTCGTCACGTTCCCGGTAAGATTGGCGTTGGTCGTGACCGTGGCGGCGTTGCCCGAGATGCTGATGTTCGCCGTACCGGCGGAAATATTGCCCGGGGTAAGGCTCGTCAGGTTGGAACCGTTCAGGGCAGGCAGCGGTGAAACTATGGTGGTCGCATTGCCAACGCTGGTGACCGGCCCGGTAAGATTGGCGTTCGTAGTTACCGTCGCGGCATTGCCGCTGCTGTTGCCCGTGCCGCCGTTAGCAATGGGCAGCACCCCGCTCACATGCGCGGTAAGGTCGACCGCGCCCCAGGTGGGAGCGCCGCCGGCGTTGCCGTGCAGCACCTGGTTCACCGTTCCCAATCCCAACTGTCCGAGGGACCCCGTGGTCGGAGCGTATATCAGGGCGTATTGCGTCCAGGACGCCAGGCCGGTGCCGCCCTTATTCACGGCCAGCGGGTCAACTATCCCTATGGTGATCACCCCCGCCACAGTTGTGTCGACATTGGTTTCACCGGCGACACCGGCTATGGTTTTGTATTCCCAGGCGCCGGCGCCGTTATTGACGCCCACCACCTGGTTGCTGCCGCCGAGCGAACTAAGACCGCCCACGGCGAACGTCCTGTTGGCGGAAAGGTCGCCGCCGCCGGAAAGCGGGCTGGTGGTGCTGATGGTCCGGGAAGTTCTAACTATGGTACCGGGGATATCCCCGTCCAGTATGGCGGAACTTATGAAGTGACTGCCGTCGCCGCGCAGGTAATTGGCGCCGGCCGCAGTATTGTTTATCCTTATTCCGTAACCGGATTCGATGTTTATATCGCCCGCTACCTGCAGCCGCTGCAAGGGGGTCATAGTACCGATGCCTGTCATGGCGCCGGTGGCGGTGGAAAGAGCGACGTCGCCGGCCACCAGGAGGCCGGACAGCTGCGTGGCCGAAAGCGAGCGCTGGATAAGCGCCCCGTCGAAAACTATGTTGCCGGCCACTATCAGGTTCTCAGGGCCGCCGGAATAGGGGTTGACCGGGTTGCCCAGCACCAGGTCCCCGCCGCGCACGTTCAGCTTGGAAACCGGGTAGAGCGTGCCGATGCCTACCCGGCCGGAAGAATCCACAACAAGTCCGTCAAGGGAATTATTGCGCAGTATTACGTTGCCGCCGCTCCCTCCGGTATTAGCCATTACAAGTGCATCCCCGGCGTTGGAGATAGAACCCGCAGTGCCTACGGTATTGCTGGAAATGAATGAGCCGTTAGGAAAGACTATCCCGTTCCCGGTGCCTACTATGTGGAGCACGCCGTTAAGCGTCATTTTGTAGTTCGGGTCCGCTATCGTAGTACCTATGCCCACGTTCCCGTCTTTGGAACTTACGTAGACGGCCGGAGTGGTGTTCATCCCGGTGGAGATCCAGACCACGCTGTTCTGGATGCGGTGGTAAACGGAGTCGGTAAGGGTCTTGGTCTGCCCCCCCACCACCAGCGCGAGATTGGCCCCGCCTTGGGTTTCCAGGCTGCCGGACAGCGCCGCGCCGCGGTAGAAGAGCAGGCGCGCGTTGGCTGAGTCGCCGCCCACCAGGTAGGCGAGGGTATCCTGTGAAGAGTACTCGGACTTGTTATCTCCCACCTGCAGGTACCTGCCGGGGCCGAAGTTAAAATCTTTCATGGCCACGCCCAGCCTGCTGGGCGTCATGATGTCGCTCGAAACCACCACCTGGTTGGCGAAGGTGTTCAGGCCGGTCAGCGTCTGGGTGGAGGCGATATAAGCGGGAAAGCCGGCCATGGAGCCAATGCCGCCGCTGACCTTCAGCGTACCGTAGATGGTGGTACTGGTAAGGAAGACCTCCCTGTTAAGGCCGTTGGCGGTAAAATTCCCGCCCACGCCCACGTCCCCGGTAAAGCCGGCGGTGGACGCTATTACGCCGTAATCCGCCAGCACGCTCCCGTGCACGTGCAGTTTTTCGCGGGGCGTATCCGTGCCTATACCGACGTTAAAAGGGTTGTTGTACTGCAGCAGCAGGTGCGAGCCGTTCTGGGCGCGCACCTCGTTGGCGGCCGAGAGCCAGCCGGTATAGCCGCCGGCCGAGACCGCGCCGGCCAGCAGGCCGGTATTGGTGTGGATATTGCCGGCCACATCCAGCAAATACCCAGCCGCGGGGCTGTTCGTCCCCACCCCTACGCTGCCGTTGGAGTGGACCCGCAGCCTTTCGCCCGCACCCGTTACGAGGGCTATTACGTCGTTGGCCTCGCCCACCGAAACGTAGTCTGCGTTGTTGCCCGTGACACGCCCGCCTTTAACCAGAATGTTCCCGTTAAAGGGCGCCGGCCCGCCGCTGCGCTCGGACACCCCCCAGGTGCTGACGTAGACAAGCCCGTCCACGTCCAGCGCGCCGGGCTGAGGATTTTGTATGGCGGCCGGACCTATCGCCACAGTGCCGCTCTTGTTCCCGTCGTTGATCCGCATCCTTTCGGAGGTGCCGCTGCCTGAGCCGCCGTTGCCGGTATTAACGCTCAGGTAGCCGTCTCCCAGGCTTCCGGACTCCAGTACAGCGTTGCCGGGTGCGCTGATGCCGCCGGACCCTGTGGCTGCCAGGGCGTCGACCAGGCAGTGCCCGGTATCAAAACACAGTTTGGCTTCGCTGCCGTGAAGCCATACCGCGCCGTTGACGGTCAGCTTATAGTCCGGGGAATTAGTGCCGATCCCGACCATCGAGCCGGGAGTGGTGGCCAGGAGCACCTGGTAGGCGGCCGTCAGGGAGGAGACGGAAACGGAAGAACCGTCCTCCAGTTTTTTTGCCACCAGCGCGTAGGCCACGCTGTTAAGCGGCTCGCGCGGGGCCAGCACGTCGCTTTCCACCTGCACTTCGAGGTAAAGGGTTTCGCTCCTGGAAAAAACGTCCCAGGGCGGGGTGATATTGGCGCTGAAGATGCCCTGCGCGGCGTTGACGATTATTTCAGCGCTCTGCCAGCGCAGCGTGCCGCCGGAAGCGGCGTTGTAGATCCTGAAGAAGAGATGGATGATACCGGTTACCGGGGCGTTGTCGCGTTCAAGGCGGCCCTGGTAGTTTATCGAGCCGGGAACCGTGCCGGGCTTGATGTCGCCGGCCGCGGCCGTCAGGGGGAGCCACAGGAAGGCTAAAACGAACAAGATCTTGTTTTTCATAAGTTCACCTTACCACGATAACTTTGCCTTGCTTGGTAGAGCCCTCGCCCTTAATGAAGTAAAGATAAAGCCCGCTGGCCACCTGGGCGCCCGAGTCGGTGCGCAGGTCCCAGCCCATGCTGTCGATATTGTTGTTCTTTTCTATCACGCGCACCTTTTCGCCGGAAACGGTGTAGATGGTTATGGTGGCTTTCAGCGTCAGGCGCGTAAAAGTTACGCCTCTGCAGCCGACCTTGAGCGAACAGGGATTCGGGTAGACATGGGCGGTGGAAACGTCGGCCTGCGGCGGCCGCCAGGAATTGACTATCCCCCAGTTCACCGTATACGCCCCGCCGGCCAGCGCGCCGTAGCCGACCTGCCCGGTACTGCCGAACATGGAATAGGAACCGCCGGTCTTGGGAGCGGTATTGCCTATGGTCGTCTGTTCGCTTATCAGGATCCTGTAGGCAGGTGAACTTATGATGGCCGAGGTGTAACTGTAGAGGCCCCCCACCGCCAGGAGAAGGATAAAAATCTGCCAGCCCGTTCTCAGCCTCATATTATATAGATAGTCTATAGCCAGTGTCTTGTCAACGACAATTATATTAACTTTTTATTGCGCGGGGATAACAGCCTTAACTCTGGAGCGGCCTCTTCCCGATAATTTATAAATGATATAATTTTTCTGCAATGGTGGAAATAACGAAACCGGATCCAAAACTGCTCATCATCAGGATGTCCTCGCTGGGGGACATCATCCTGACGGCTCCCGTCTTCCGCAACCTGAAGGCCAGGTGGCCCAAAGCCCGCCTGGATATAATGGTGAAGCCCCAGTTCCTGGGCGCGGTCTCCAAGAACGCTTTTATCGACAGGATCCTGCCGTTCACCGGCTTTTTTCGCGCGCTCCGGGACATCAACGCGGCGCAATACGACGCCATCATCGACCTGCACGACACCCCGCGCAGCCGCCTGCTTTCCCTGTTCGCGCGCGCGCAGGCCAAGCTCCGCTACCGCAAGGCCTCTCTGGCGCGCCGGCTGTTCGTGAATTTCCGCATCCCCAGCCCCGCGCTGGAGAAGCACACCATGGAGCGCTACCTGGAGGTCCTCGCTGAGCTGGGCGTGCCCGCGCTGCATTCCGGACCGGAACTCGGCGACTGGTCGTCCGACAGCCGCCGGCCGCTGCTGAAGGACCTCCGGAAGCAATGGAACGCTACGGGGCACAAGCCCCCCCTCAAAGCGGGACCGTTGAGGATCTGCCTGCTGCAGACCGCTTTCCTCGGCGACTGCGTGCTGACGCTGCCGCTGCTGAAAAGGCTGCGCGAACTTTTTCCCGACGCCGCCGTCTCGGTGGTCACCCGCCCCGAGACCGCCGGCATCTTCGCGGCTTCCGGCCTGGCCCGCGAGATCATAGAGGACCGCAAGAAGACCGCGCCCTCCGGCCTGGCGGAATTCAGGCGCCTCGCCGGGGAGCTCCGCTCGCGCAATTTCGACGCGGTCATCATCCCGCACCGCTCGCTCAGGAGCGCGCTGCTGGCCTGGCGCGCCGGCATCCCGGTCCGGGTGGGCTTTTCCTCAAGCGTCGGCAGCTTCCTGCTTACGCACAAGGTCCCCTTCTCGTGGCTGCTCCACGACGTGGAGCGCAACCTGGCGCTGCTTTCGCCGCTGGCCGAGAACCTGAAAGCCGCTTTCCCCGGCCTGGCCGGCGCCGCCGGCGCCGCCGCCCCGTTCTCTCCTAAGGACAACGTAAAGATAGGCGTAAACGCGGGCTCCGCCTGGCCCACCAAGCGCTGGCCCGCGGAAAAATGGGCCAGCCTTATCAGGAAACTGGCCGCGGCTTACGGCGGCAAGGTGCTGCTGGTGGGCGGCCCCGGCGAAGCGGCCTGGAACGGCGCCATAGAAAAGCTGGCCGGCCCGGAACACTGCCTCAACCTGACCGGTAAAACCACCATGCCGGAGCTTATGGAAGCCATCCGCCCGCTGAAAGTTTTCATCTCCAACGATTCCGGCCCCATGCACATCGCCGCGGCGCTCGGCGTGCCCGCCGTAGGGATCTTCGGGCCCACCACGCGCGAACTCGGCTTCTTTCCCTACGGCCGCGGCAACCGGGTGATCGAGACCCCGCTGGCCTGCCGTCCCTGCGCGCTGCACGGCTCGAAAAAATGCCCGCACGCCCATTTTCTGTGCATGCGCCTGCTCACCGTAGGCGAAGTGTTCGGGGCGGCTAAAGAACTGTTAGAGGGCGGCAAGGAGCGACATTATGGGATTAACAGCGGCAGTTCTGGTGTTCATAATTCTGGCGGTCAGCGCCCGCTGGGCCTGGTGGCGCAGATCCACCCCCGGACTTAAAGTTCTCTGTTACCACAAGGTCGGCCGCCCGCCGAAGGGCTCTAAGCTCAGGGACCTGTGGGTCAGCCCCGAGAAATTCCGCGCGCAGGTCAAATACCTTCTGGATAACGGCTACTCCACCATTTTCTTCTCGGACCTGAAGAAAGCTTACGACTCCGGCGCCCCGCTGCCCGAAAAGACCGTGCTGATCACCTTCGACGACGGGTACGAGAACAATTACCTGCACGCCTGGCCTATCCTTAAGGAACTCGGCGCCAAGGGCAACATCTTCGTGGTCTACAATACCATAGGCAAGGTTAACCTGTGGCATAACCCGGCTTCCGAACCCTGGGTGAACATGGCTACGCTGGCCCAGCTTAAAGAAATGCAGGACAGCGGGGTTATGGAATACGGCTCCCACACCATGAACCACCCGCACCTTTCCGCGCTGAAACTCGAAGACGCGGTCTGGGAGATGGCGGAATCCAAGCGGCAGCTCGAGGCCGCTTTCGGCGGGGAAATGTGCGCTTTCGCCTACCCCTACGGCGACGGGGCTTACATCCCCGCTATCAGGGAAAAAGCGCTCGAATGCGGCTACCTGTTCGATTTCAGCTTCCGCCAGGGGAAGACCCCCTGGCCCTGGGACCGTAAAGCGTCCACGCTGGACCGCCTCTTCGTCCGCGGCGGCGACAACAACTGGGACCTGGCCCTGCACCTGAGCCGGGGAGCTTCGCGCCTTTAAGAAATGGACATTAACCCCGGCAGCATCCTCGTCATCCAGCTCCGCCAGATCGGGGACGTGCTGCTCACTACCCCGGCCGCAGAAGTGCTGAAGACGAACTTCCCGGAAGCCAGGCTGGATTTCCTGACCGAGCCGCCGGCCGACCAGGTGCTTAAAGGAAACCCCTTCATCGACAACGTCCTCGTCTACGACAGGCGAAGCCCGCTCAAGTGGCTGCTGAAGGTCCGCGCCGCGAAATACAGCCTGGTGGCGGACTTCATGTCCAACCCGCGCTCGGCGCTGCTGGCCTGGTTCAGCGGCGCGCCCGTGACCGCGGGACCTTCGCACACGGCGTCGGCCTGGGCCTACAACCGCAAATTCGTCTCCGAAACCGGGACCGAGCCGTACGCCGCCTTCCAGAAAGTGGATTTCCTCGCCGGGCTGGGCCTTAAGAAAGTGTTCTACCCCTACCCCAGGATCTATCCGGCGCCGGAAGACGAGGCCTGGGCCGGCTCCGCCCTGGCCGGGCTCGCCCTGAAAAAAAAGAACACCCTCGCTTTTTCCCCCGCCTCCAGGCGCGTAACCCGGCAATGGCCGGCCGAGCATTACGCGCGCCTGGCCGCCGAAGCCGCGGGGAAGCTGGACGTTAACGTACTCCTGCTCTGGGGCCCCGGCGAAAAGGCCCTGGCGGAAAAGATAGCGGCCCTGTCTGGCTCCCCCGACGTAAAACCGGCGCCGGAAACCGCCACGCTCCGCCGCCTTTCGGCCCTGCTGAAAAAGACCGCGCTGCTCGTTTCCAACTGCAGCGGCACCAAGCACGTAGCCCAGGCCTCCGGCGTACCGACGCTGGGGATCTACGGCTCCAGCCGGCCCGAGAACTGGACGCCGCCCGCGGACCCGGACCACCAGGTCGTCAGGAACGAAACGCTCGCCTGCATCGGCTGCCGCCGCAACGACTGCGGCATAGGCGTCAAATGCCTCAGGGAGTTATCCCCCGACGCCGTTTTTGCTAAACTAGTAGCCATGCCTGCGATAAAAAAGATGACGGGGGCCGCGTGACCGGCAGCCCTTTCTCCCCGAAAGCCCTGCGCGACGGCCTTAAGCGGAACGCGGCCGGCAGGCTCGCGCTGAAAACCCTCTCCCTTCCCTATTCCGCCGCCATCGCCGCCAGGCGCGGGCTATACTCCGCCGGGGTCCTCCGCTCGCAAGCGCTGCCCGTGCCGGTTATCTGCTTCGGCAACATCTCCTCGGGCGGAACGGGAAAAACTTCCACCGTGGTCGCCGCCGCGCAGGAACTGGCCCGCTCGGGGCGCAAACCCGCCATTCTCATAAGGGGCTACAAGCGCCGCTCCGCCGGAAAAGTGGCGGTGCTGGCCCGCGGCCGAAAGTTCACCCTCGACGAAGCCGGAGACGAAGCCCTGATGCTTTACCGCATGCTGGAACCGGACGGCGTGCCGGTGCTGGTCTCAGGCGACCGCTTCGCCTCCGGCGCCATAGCCATAAAAGAGCTCGGCGCGGACATCCTGCTGATGGACGACGGCTTTCAGCACTTCGCGCTCAAGCGCGACGCCGATATCGTGCTAGTTAACGCCACGGCCCCCTTCGATACGGACAGCGTGCTGCCCTATGGCGACCTGCGCGAACCCGCCTCCGGCCTGCGCCGGGCCAGGGCGGTAATAATTTCCCACTGCGAGCAAGCCCGGCAGGCCGACGTGGACGCGCTCGGCGCGCGCATAAAGGAACTCAATCCCGCCGCCGAGGTCATAGAAAGCATGCATACGCCGGAGTCCTTCCTCGACCCCGCCACCGCGCGCACGGTCGATCTGAACATGCTCAAGGGCCGGCCCGCCGCGGCGCTTTCGGGCATAGGCGATCCCGATTCCTTCGAGGCCGCGCTCAAGGCGATGAAGATAGACCTCAAGCAGATCTGGCGCTACCCGGACCACCATACTTTTACCGCCGCGGAACTGGCTTCGGCGCAGCAGGCGCGCGGGGACCTGCCGCTGATCACCACCTACAAGGATTTCGCCCGCTTCCCGGAAGGCTGGCAGGAGATCCTCAAAGGCGGCGTGCTTATCCTTTCCGTCAAGATAGTCTTCCTGTGCGACGGCTGGAAAAAGCTTACGGCCGTGATGCGCGAAGCCGGCAAAGGCAAAGCCTGATGCGCGCCTGGCCCAAGAGGATAAAACCCGGCCCCGCCGCGCCCACGGCCTTTCTCGACAGGGACGGCACGCTGAACCGGGACAGCAAGGCCTACGTAACCAGCCCGGCCGCCCTGAAGATCTACGCTTTCGCCGCAAAGGCGGTGGCCCTGCTCAACCGCAAAGGCTACAGGGTAGTAGTGCTTACCAACCAGTCCGGCGTGGCCCGCGGCTATATGACGCTGGCCCGCTCCCGGGCGATAAACCTTAAGCTGGTGCGGGAGCTGCGGCGCTCGGGCGCGGTGATAGACGCCGTCTATTTCTGCCCGCACGGGCCCGGCGAGGGCTGCCCCTGCCGCAAGCCCGCCCCCGGCCTGGTAAAAGAGGCTTTAAAGGACAACCCGGCGGACCTGAAGCGCTCCTTCATGGCCGGCGACAAACGTTCCGACCTGGACTTCGCCCGCCGGGCGGGGCTGAAAGGAAATTTAGTCCTTACCGGGCAGTGGCGCTCGGCCGGCGCCGCCGCCGCCAAACGCGGATACAAGGACCTGCTGGCGCTGGCGCGGGCGCTGCCCGACTACAGCGAAAGGAAGATGAAATGAAAAAACGCATATTGATCACGCAGCTAATCACCCTCGCCCTTTTAATAGCCGCCCGACCGGAGAGCTGGACGCTGTTCCTGGCCGGCCTGGCGCTGATGGCCCTCGGCCAGGCGGTACGCCTGGCCGCCAGCGCGGCTATCGTAAAGTCAAAAACGCTCACCACCACCGGGCCTTACTCCGCCGTGCGCAATCCCCTTTATTTGGGCACGATGCTCATGACGATCGGGCTGATGGTCATGCTTTCCTCCCCCTCCCGCCCGCTGCTCACCGCCGGCATCTGGGCGGCGGCCATAGCCGCTTTCGGCTGGGTCTACTACGTTACGATAAAAGCCGAGGAAGTTTTCCTGCAGGCCACTTACGGCAAGGACTTCGAGGCGTATAAAGCCGCCGCCCCGGCCATCCTCCCCTGCCCGCGCGGCCTGGCCGGCTTCTTCGACACGAGCGCCTATTCAAAGGAAGTTTTCGTAAAGAACAAGGAATGGCGCGGCATGAGCGCGGCCCTGGCCCTTGCGGTTTTTGTGGCGGCGCGCATCAAATATGGCTTTTAAAACCGCCGCGCTGCTGCTCCTGGCCTTCTCCGCCGCGGCTTCCGCCGGGGAAAAGGTTTTAACTCACCCGTTCTGGGGCCTGGCCCCGTCCACAGAAACCGTCACCAGCCGGCTGCCCGGGCTAGTCAAGGGCGAAACGCTGGAATACGACATCTACTGGGGCGTAGTCCTCGTGGGGCATTCATTTATCAGCGTTCCCGACGCGGTCCTGATCGACTCCCGCCCCGCCTGGCATATCGTTTCGGAAGCGCATTCGGGCTCCTTTATTAATAATTTCTACCGCGTGGACGACAGGAACGAGGCCTGGATGGACGCCGCCGATCTGTATTCCTACGGTTACTACAAGCGGGTTTCGGAAGGTAAGTTCTTCACTAACGAATGGGCTGTCTTCGACTGGGCCGCCAAGCGCTATTACGGCGAAAAAATGAACCGCAAGCGCCAGGTCTCGGCGTTCGAAGGCCCGTTGGAGAAGCCCGTCAACGATATTTTTTCGGCGGTCTACCGCCTGCGCGCCATGACCGTGGCGCCCGGCTCCAAAGTGGAGATGGACGTGAACAGCCGGAAGAACTGGCGCCTCGCCATCAAGGCCGGCAAGCGCGAAAAGATCAAGACCGGTTACGGCAAAAAACAGTGCATCCTGCTGGAACCGATGGCCGGCGAAGAAGGGCTTTTCGTGGCCAAGGCAGGCCGCCGCATGCTGGTCTGGATCACCGACGACGAACTTAAACTCCCCATGATGCTCCGGGCCGAGATCTTCATCGGCTCCGTAACGGCGAAACTGGTCCGCCGCACCATAAAACAATAGAAGCCCGGGGTTCCTCCCCTATTTCCTGGCCCCCGACCGCTTTTTGTTATAATATCTATATTATGACAAAGGCTGGATTCAGGCGGCTTTGCGCTATTACGGCCGGCTTCAAGGGCCGGAAGATCGCGGTGTTCGGCGACATGATGCTGGACCGCTACGTTAAGGGGACCGTGCGCCGGATCTCCCCCGAAGCGCCGGTGCCCATCGTAAGGGTCACTTCCGAGTCCACGGTCTGCGGCGGCTCCGCCAACGTGGCCGTGAACATAGCCTCCCTCGGCGCCGTCCCGGTGCTTATCTCCGTCACCGGTAAGGACGCCGCAGCCGAAGAGTTCCGCGCGCTGCTCTCCAGGTCCGGCGTAAGCCCCGCTTCCCTGGTGCGCGACGAGAATTTCCCGACCATCGAGAAGACCCGCGTGATAGCGGAGCACCAGCAGGTGGTGCGCTTCGACCGGGAGACCCCGGCCAACATGTCGCACGCCGCCCGCAAGGCCGCCCTGGCCGCCCTGGAGAACGCGCTCAAGGCCGGTTGCCAGGCGGTGATCCTTTCCGACTACGGCAAAGGCCTTCTGGAGCCGGGCACCATCAAGGCGGCTATATCGATGTCCCTGAAGAAAAAGGTGCCGGTTTTCGTTGACCCGAAGGTGGAGCATTTTCAGCTTTACCGCGGCGTCTCGGGCATTACCCCCAACACCATGGAAGCTTTCGGCGGGATGCGCCTCACCCAGCGCGACGGCCAGGAAGAGATAGAGAAACTCGGCCGCGCGATCCTCGCGAAGCTCGCCTGCCGCTCGCTGCTGGTAACCCAGGGCGAACACGGCATGACCCTTTTCAACCGCGCGGGCAAAGGCCTGCGCACTACCCATATCCCCACCCGCGCGCGCGAAGTTTTCGACGTGACCGGCGCCGGCGACACCGTGATCTCGACGCTGGCCCTGACCTGGGCGGCGGGCGCCACGCCGGAAGAAGCCGCCGCGGCGGCCAATTTCGCCGCCGGCATCGTAGTGGCCAAGCTGGGCACGGCCTCGGCCACGGTGGAAGAACTGCTGGAGAGCGCCAAATCATGGATAACTGCCTGATCGTCATCCCGGCCCGCTACGGGTCCCAGCGTTTCCCCGGCAAGGTGCTCGCGCCCCTGGCCGGCAAGCCCGTCATCCAGTGGTGCTGGGAAGCCGCCGTAAAAGCCCGCCTCGGCGAGGTCGTAATAGCTACCGAGCACGAAGCCGTGCTGAAGTTCGCCCGCTCCATCGGCGCCAGGGCCGTAATGACCAGCCCGCGCTGCCAGTCCGGCACCGACAGGGTGCACGAAGCCGCCCGCGGCTCCGAAGCCAGGCTGATCCTCAATATGCAGGGCGACGAGCCCTTCATGACCGCCGCGGCGCTTAAGAAAGCGTTCGCCAAACTTGAGGCTTCCCCGGATTGCCAGGTGGGCACGGCCTGTTCGCGCATCGACGATGTTAAAGACATAGAAAACCCCAACTGCGTCAAGGTGGCCATGAACGCCGCCGGCCGCGCGCTGTACTTCTCGCGCTGCCCGGTCCCTTTCCACCACGCGCTGTCCGACCTTAAAGGCTACCCTTACTACAAGCACTGCGGCTTCTACATCTACCGCCGGGCAGCCCTGGAAAAATTCGTTAGTCTTAAGCCCAGCCCGCTAGAGCGCCTCGAAAGGCTGGAGCAGCTACGCGCGCTCGAGAACGGTATGAACATTTGCGTGGCCGAAGTGCCGGCGCTGGGCCCCGCCATCGACGTGCCCGCGGACCTGAAAGCCGCGGCTGCCTTTCTCAAAAAGAGAAAGGCCTGAAGACGGACTTGGAGACCTTAAAGCCAATGACCAGATACATATTCGTGACCGGCGGCGTAGTCAGCTCCCTCGGCAAGGGTATAACCGCGGCTTCCATAGGCCGCCTGCTTAAAGCGCACGGGCTCTCCGTCACCATTATAAAATGCGACCCGTACATAAACGTGGACGCCGGCACCATGGCCCCGCTGCAGCACGGCGAGGTGTTCGTCACCGACGACGGCGCCGAGACCGATCTGGACCTGGGCTACTACGAACGCTTCCTCGGCATCGACACCGGCCGCGTGAACATCATGACGGCCGGGCAGATCTACCAGACCGTGATAGCCTGCGAACGCCAGGGCGGTTACCTGGGCCAGACCGTGCAGGTGATCCCCCACATTACCGACGAGATCAAGCGCCGCTTCGTGAAAGCCGGCGAAGGCTACGATATTACCATCATCGAGATCGGCGGCACCGTGGGCGACATCGAGAGCCTGCCGTTCCTGGAAGCCGCGCGCCAGATGCGGCCCGACCGCATGAGGAACGACGTGCTTTACCTCCACGTCACGCTGGTGCCCTACCTCTCCGCCTCCGACGAGCTTAAGACCAAGCCCACGCAGCACTCGGTGAACAAGCTGCGCGAGATCGGCATCGACCCGGACATCATCGTCTGCCGCGCCGAGAAACCGCTGGCCAAGGACATCAGGAACAAGATCGCCCTTTTCACCAGCGTCCCGAAAGAGGCCGTGATCGACGCGCCGGACTCCCCCTCCATTTACGACGTGCCGTTCGAGCTCAAGAAGCAGGGCCTGGACGAGCAGATCATGATGCTGCTGCGGCTCCGCAGCGCCAAGTGGGATTTCGACGAGTGGACCGACTTCACCCAGCGCCGCAGGAAGGCCGCCTCGGCCCAGCCGGTGCGCATAGCCATCGCCGGCAAATACACCAAGCTTAAGGACTCGTACAAATCCCTGGTGGAGGCCGTGGAACACGGCGCCATCGCCAACGGCGTAAAAGCGGAGTTCGACTACGTGGACGTAGAGGAGAAGGACTGCAAAGAGCGCCTGGCCAAAGCCGACGGCCTGATAGTGCCCGGCGGCTTCGGCGACCGGGGCATCGAGGGCAAGATCGAGGCGGTGCGCTACGCCCGCGAGCACAACCTCCCCTTCCTCGGCATCTGCCTGGGCATGCAGTGCACCACCATCGAATTCGCCAGGAACGTGCTGGGGCTCAGGGGCGCGCACTCCACCGAGTTCAACCCCAGGACCAAGCACCCGGTGGTGGACCTGATGGCCGAGCAGAAGAACGTGAAGAACAAAGGCGGCACCATGCGCCTGGGCGCCTGGCCCTGCTCCATAAAGCCCGGCACGCTGGCGCACAAGATCTATGGCGGCACGCAGATCTCCGAGCGCCACCGCCACCGCTACGAGTTCAACCCCAAATACGCGCCGCTCTGCGAAAAGAAGGGCCTCCGCGTCAGCGGCATGAACAAGAGCATAAACCTGCCCGAGATAGTGGAGCTGAAAGGCCACCCCTGGTTCGTCGGAGTGCAGTTCCACCCGGAATTCAAGTCCAGGCCGCTGATGCCGCACCCGCTGTTCTTCAGCTTCGTCGCCGCGGCGGTAAAGAACAAGAAGAAGGAGCTCGCGTGAAACAGAAAGAAGTAAAGGTAAAGAACGTGGTCTTCGCCAACGACAGGCCGCTGGCGTATATCGCCGGGCCCTGCGTGATAGAGTCCGAACGCGGCTACGCGGCCGAGGCCCGGGAGCTGAAGAAGACTTTCGCCGCGCTGAAGACGCCCTTCGTGCTGAAGGCTTCCTTCGACAAGGCCAACCGCACCTCGCACAAGTCCTACCGCGGCATGGACATGGAGACCGCGCTGGATTTCCTGAAGGACCTGAAGAACAGGCTCGACGTGCCCCTGCTGGTGGACGTGCACGAGCCCGCCCAGGCGGCCCGCGTGGCGGAAGCGGCCGACATCCTGCAGATCCCGGCCTTCATGTGCCGCCAGACCGACCTGCTTTTCGCCTGCGCCGACACCGGCCGCGCGGTGAACGTGAAGAAGGGGCAATTCCTCTCCCCGTGGGAAGCCGAGAATATAGTCAAGAAGCTGGAGAGCCGCGGCGCGAAGAGCATCATGCTGACCGAGCGCGGCTCCTCCTTCGGCTACGGCAACCTGGTGGTGGACATGCGCTCGCTTGAGATCATGAAGGAATTCGGCTATCCCGTGATCTTCGACTGCACCCACTCGGTGCAGAAGCCCGGCGGGCTGGGCACCGCCACCGGCGGAGACCGGCGCTTCATCCTGCCGCTGGCCAAGGCCGCGGCGGCGCTCAAGATAGCGGGCCTGTTCTTCGAGGCGCACCCGAACCCCGCCAAGGCCCTTTCCGACGGGCCAAATTCGCTCAAGCTTAGTTCGGTCAAGAGCCTGGTGGCCGCCCTGAACCGCGTGGACAGGCTGGCGCTGGAAATTTCCGGCCTAACTTTTAAATAGGGGATTTAATATGAAATGCACAAACTGCGGACAGGAAAACAGAGCCGCCCTTAAAATCTGCAAGAAATGCGGAGCCGACCTCACGCTGCCGCCGGCGTGGTTCCCCGGCTGGAAGTGGCATCTGAAGGCGCTCTCCTGGATCTACCTGACGCTGATCGTGGTCTTCTTCGGGCTGAGCTACCTGCTGCATAAGCTCCCCCCGCCTTATGACCAGCGGAAGATCTCCCCGGAGATGACCCCGTGGCTCAACCCGCACGTGGTCCCGGCCCCTTAAATGACCTCCAAAGAAAAGTTTATCCTTAAAACCGCCAGGGAGGTGATCCTGGCCGAAAGCCGGGCGGTAAGCGGCCTGGCAAAGACGCTGGACGTCTCTTTCCTCAAAGCGGTCAAACTGCTGGCCGGCTGCCAGGGCAAAGCGGTGCTGCTGGGCGTGGGCAAATCCGGGCATATCGCCAGGAAAATAGCCGCCACGCTGGCCTCCACCGGCACCCGCAGCGTCTACCTGCACCCGGTGGAATCCCTGCACGGGGACCTGGGGATGATAGCCGCCGACGACGTGGCCGTGGCCTTTTCCTACTCGGGCGAGACCGAGGAGACGGCCAAGCTGCTGCCGATCCTGAAGAAGCAGGGCTTGCCCGTGATCTCCATCACCAACAACCCCGGCTCCCGCATGGCCAGGAACTCCGACGTGGTGCTCCGCCTGCACGTAAAAGCCGAGGCCTGCCCGATGGATATCGTGCCGACCTCGTCCACCACCGCCATGCTGGCGCTGGGAGACGCGCTGGCGGTCACGCTGATGACGCTGAAGGGCTTCGACAAGACCCGCTTCGCGCGGCTGCACCCCGGCGGCAACCTGGGCAAGCTCCTTAACCTCAAAGTCTCTGACCTTATGCACAAGGGCCGCGCCAACCCGGTTGTGAAGGAAACCGCCGCCATAGCCGCCGCGCTCAGGGTTATGACCGCCACCCGCGCCGGCGCCGTTTCCGTGACCAACGCCAAAGGCAGGCTAACCGGCTATTTTACCGACGGGGACCTGCGCCGCTGCCTGCAGAACGGGCTGAGCGACCTGGCCCTGCCGGTAGGGAACGTAATGACCAAGGGGCCGCTTACGGTGCATCCGGAGACCATGGCCATGGACGCCGCCCGCCTTATTTCCGAGAAGAAGATAGACAACCTGCCGGTAACCGACCGACTGACCGGCCGCCCCGTCGGGATCATAGACGAGCGCGACCTGCTCAAAGAGGGGCTGGGGTGAAAATCCCCGGGGCCCTCCTGCTGCTGGCGGCGCTGGCCGCCTGTTCCGGCAAGGAGCAGGGCGTAGCCGCGCCAGGCGTCAGTCTGGTCAAGGATTTTTCAGTAGCGGAGTCCGACGCGGTCTCCTCGCATTGGCGGCTGGACGCCGAAAGCGCCGTGCTGCTGGATAAAGAAGGGCTGATGCGCTTCATCGCCCCGCGCATCAAATTTTACGACGGGGACGCGGTTTCCTCCGAGATAACCTCCAAGTTCGGCCTTATGCGCACACGGGAAAAGGCGACGGAGCTTACCGGCGAAGTAGCGGTCAACTCCCGCAAAGACGGCATGCGGCTTACGACCACGAAACTTTATTACAGTTCGGCCCGGGGCAAGATCTGGACCGAAGAGCCGGTGACCATTTACAAGGACCGCACGGTCATCAAAGGCCGCGGCTTCACGGCCAACCCCGATATGTCGGAGATAGAGATAGAGCACCAGGAAACCAGGCTGAGCGGAAAATGAACAAACTTATCCTCCCCCTCCTGTTCCTTCCCGCCCTGTGCCTGGCCGCGGAACAGGAGAATTTCATGATGGGCTCGGTGGTCAAGAGCGACAAATGGAAGATGGACCGGACCCGGGACGAGGAGATCTTCGACGGGAACGTCTCGTTCCGGAACCCCCATTATACCCTGACCGCCGACCACGCGCTTTACAAGCGGAAGGATAAATCCTGGGACATCTCCGGCTCGGTCTACACGCTGCGCAGGCTGGACGACGGTTCCCAGGTAGAGGCTTACTGCCATAAAGCGCGCTATCTCGAAACCGATGAAACGGCCTTCATGGAGCGCGGCAAACTCCCGGTCAGGATGCTCTATACGGGCGCCGACGGAAAAAAACTGAGGGGCCGCTCCGACCGCGCCCGGGCCGAGAACAAGAAAGGCCTGATGTACTTCGACGATAATTTCGCCCTCTCCACGGACAACCTGGATATTTATTCCCGCAAAGGCATGTACGACAACAAAGAGCGGTCCTTCCTGATCGAAGAGTCAACGCCGCTGGCCGTCGGTACAAGGGAAGGCTACAATTTCGCCATAAATTCCGAGCGGATCAAGTTCTTCAGGGACAGCCGCGACATAAAGTTCTATAATAACGTTTCCGGCTGGGTGAAAGACCCGCCGGACGGCGTCAGGAAATAACCGCTTTCTTATGAAACTCGAATGTGAACTCCTGGAAAAATCCTTCGGCCGCCGCCAGGTGGTGAACGGCATCTCGCTCAACGTCACCTCCGGCGAGGTCTGCGGCCTGCTGGGCCCCAACGGCGCCGGCAAAACCACTACTTTCCACATGCTGGTCGGCTTCCTCGAACCTAACGGCGGCAGGGTCCTGATCGACGGCCGGGACGTCACTAAAGAACCTATGTACCAGCGCGCCCGCGGCGGCATAGGCTACCTGGCGCAGGAGCCTACGGTGTTCCGCGGCCTTACCGTGGCCGAGAACCTGGAGGCCATCCTGGAGCGCACTACCCCCGACCGGAAAGCCATGCTGGCCCGGGTGGAAGCGCTGCTGACCGAGTTCGGGCTGATGAAGCTGAAGGACCAGAAGGCGTGGACGCTCTCCGGCGGCGAGAAACGGCGCCTGGAAGTGGCGCGGGTGATGATCAACAACCCGAAGATAATTTTACTAGACGAGCCTTTCGTGGGGATCGACCCCATCACGGTCAGCGACCTGAAGAAGATCATCCTTCAGCTGAAGGAGAAAGGCATAGGCGTGCTGATCACCGACCACAACGTGCGCGAAACGCTTTCCATCACCGACCGCTCCTACCTCATCTACAACGGCCAGATCCTCATCGACGGGGACGCCAATACGCTGCTGAACGACCCCAAAGCCCGCGAGTTCTACCTCGGCTGGGACTTCAAATTGTAAACCCGCCCTCCCCGGGGGACATGGCAAGGGTATGGGCCCGTCGGACACGGCGTCGGGACACACCGTGCCCGCGCCTCGTCACTCGGCCCTCGCGCTTACGTAAACTCGGGCCTCCGTGACGGTCCGCCGAACCCATACCCTTGCCACGCCCGTTTACACGGGCAAAAATTACACTCCTAAGGTTTTATAGTTTTGTACGTGGATAAAAAGAAGAACCCGCGAGTCCTTGTTTATAGAAGGCCGCGGGTTCATGGATATTATAGCAGAGTGATTTAATCTGTCAATACCTAAATATCCGGCTTGAGCCTGTTTTCAAGTAAAGACCTCGAGGTGCGTGTGCAGGCCGTGCAGGCGGATGAACTTCATGGCCGCGTCGTGCTGGCGTTCGGCGCCGGCGGTCTGGCCCATGAGGTAATAGAGGGCGGCGAGCGAAAGCATTGTAAGCGCCTCGCCGCGCGGCTCGGAGCGGCCCTTGAACAGTTCGGCCGCCTTGCGGTAATGCCTGAGCGCCGTGACGAAATCCCCGTTCTTCTTCCTGATCTCCCCCATCCCCCACTCCACGAAGCCCAGGTCCGCCCAGTCGGCGAGCCCGGAATACAGCTTATGGGCGCGCACGTAGCCGGCGTAGGCCTCTTCCAGGCGGCCCAGTTGGCGCAGCACGTTGGCGGTGCCGCATTCGGCGTAAGCCTTGGCGAAAGTGTCGTCGGTGGCGGCGAAGAGCTTCCTGGCCCGCACGTAGCAGTCCAGCGCGCGGCCCATAAAGCCGGCCACCCGCAGGATGCCGCCCAGCCCGAACAGGGCGTAGCCGGCCTCGATCTCGTCTCCGTCCTTGTTGGCGGCCGCTAGCGATTCCTCGAAGGCTTTTATCCCGTCCTTATAGCGGCCTTGCAGGCGGTAAAGTCCGCCCAGCGCCCACAGTGCGAAAGCCGCGCCGGAGAGGTCCCCGGCCTTGCGGTAGCCTTTCAGCAGCCCTTCCAGCAGGCGGGCAGCCTCGGCCAGCCTCCCGGTCAGCCGCAGCGCCAGGGCCCATTCCAGGGAGGCGTCTTCGGCGTAGAGGCCCAGCCTCTTGGAGATCGTCACGGCGTGTTTGGCCGAATCCAGCGCCAATTTCTCCTCGCCCAGCGCGCGGGCGCAGCGGGCCACGCTCAGCAGGATCTCCAACTCCAGTTCCTCGTCGCCCCCGGCCGCTTTGCGGGCCAGGGAATATTCCTTAAGGGCCCGGGCGAACAGGCCCAGGCCGCGCAGGGCCTCGCCTTTCAGAAAAAGCAGCCTGGCTTTGCCGTGGCCGGGCTTGACCTTCTTTACGGCGGCCAGCGCCTTGGCGAATTTGCCGCCGTCGAGCAGCAGTTCTATGTTTTCGATTTCCATGATCTTCCTTTTTCGCAGACCCGCCGCAAAGGGCAGCTTCCGCAGAGAGGTTTTGTCTTTCTGCAAAAATCCTTGCCCAGCCTTACCAGCAGGGCGTGATACTCATTATACATCTTTACGTCGGGCGGCAGGTTCCGCTCGAACAGCGCTTTCCATGAAGCGTAATCCGCGCCCCCCTCAAGGCCCAGGCGTTCGCCGGCCCGGCGGCTATAGGCGTCTATCACGAAAGAGAGTTTGCCCCCGCCGTAAAGCGCCATGCAATCCGCGGTCTCCGGCCCCACTCCTTTATACGAAAGCAGTTCGACGCGAAGTTCTCCGGCCGGGGCGGAGGCGAACCACTTTCCCAGCCCCTCCGGATGCCTGCGGAGCGTCCCCCGAAAAAAATCCTTCAGCCTGGCGGCCTTTTGCTTGTAATAGCCGCTGGACCTTATCAGCCCGGCCAGTCGGGGCAGCGGGCAGGAGACGAGCTTAGCCGGTGAATTGACGCCCGCCGAGAACAGCCCGGACAGGGCTTTCTCGACGTTGGCCCAGGCCGTGTTCTGGGTCAGGATGGCCCCGGCGCAGATCTCGAAGACGGCTGCTTCCTTCATGGGTCCATAAGAGCCGGGCGAATAAACGGGAGGCTTCCCCGCGGCGGAGGAAACGGGCCACCAGCCCTGGGGGCCGAAGGCCTCCAGCAGCAGCCGGTAAATTTTGATTATTTCTGGGGAAGCAGCCGGTTTATCTCCCGGAGCAGGTCTTCCAGGTTGTACGGCTTTTTCATGAAGTTGCGCGCGCCGCATAATTTCGCCTTCTCTATGCTTTCAGGCTTGTCCAGCGTGGAAATTATAAGGATGGGCACGTGGCGCGTGAGGTTGTCGCGCATCAGCGCGTTGCACACGTCGTAGCCGTTCAGCTTCGGGAGCAGCAGGTCGAGCAGGATCAGGTCGGGCTTCTCGCGGCGCGCCAGCGCCAGGCCGGCCACGCCGTCGCCGGCCAGCAGCACGGTATGCCCCTCGGACTCCAGCACCTCTTTCAGCACGGTCGAGGCGGCCTTGCTGTCCTCTATCATAACTATCCGGCGGCCGGTCATCTTGCCCCCCCGGTGCGGTAATAGCCGGCCAGTTCTATATATTCTTTCTCCGAGCGGACCAGCCCGGCGCATTCCTCGTCTGTAAGGGACCGCTTCACTTTGCCGGGAGCGCCCATTACCATACTGCGGGGCGGTATTTTTGAACCGGGAGTGACCACGGCGCCGCCGGCGATAAGACAATACTCACCGATCTCGCAATCCATCACCACCGCGCCCATGCCTATGAGGCAATGGCCGCCTACTACCGAGCCGTGGACGATGGCCGAATGACCCACGGTCACGCCTTCGCCGATGAGCACCGGCCGGTTGCGGTTAGGATGCAGCACCGCCAGGTCCTGGATGTTGGAGCCGCGGCCCACTTCGATACGGTCCACGTCGGCGCGGAGCACCGCGCCCGGCCAGACCGAGGCTTCTTCGGAAATTTTAACGGCGCCGATAAGGCAGGCCGAAGGGTGGACCCAGGCCCCGGGGGCCACTTCGGGCGCCTTGTCCATGAATTTTTCAAGCATCATGGCCGGCCCCGTTTCTATGCGAGTTTAGCGAGTGCTTCGAGAAATCGTAGCGCGGTTCGGACATCCTGAGGCCCCAGTAGATGAAGATGCTGCCGAAGGCGGGGATGATGTAATACAGGAACCTGAAGATCAGGCTGGCGGCGAGGGCCTTGCCGACGGGAATGCCCATACCGGAATAGGCGGCGGTCATGGCGGCCTCCATGGCCCCCAGGCCGCCGGGGAGGATCGGGATCACCGTCATCAGCTGGCCGAGCGCGAAGCCGATGATCAGCGTGCTGGTGTGCATGTGGGCGCCTACGGCCTTGAAAGCGAAATGCAGGATCAGGATATTGCTGACCCAGTCCAGGCAAACGTAGGCCAGCACCAGGGGCAGTTCGTACTTGCGCGACTGTATCGTGCGGATCCCGTCCGTGAGCTGGGCCTCGAACTGGAGAAAGGTCTCTTCGGGGATCTCCTTCTTGGAGAAGAAGTAAAGCAGGTGGTTGCCGAGCTTGTACAACTTGCGGGACCAGGCGTAGCGCAGGTCCTGGTGGAAGAACATCAGGATCAGGAAAAAGGCGAAAGCCAGCACGAACAGCACGCCGATCACGCCCTGGAACACGCTGATCCCGTAGCTGCTGGACTTGAGCATCTGCAGGACCATCCCCTCCACGATGATGACGGAGAGCACCAGGTAGATGAACACGCTGATGACCACGGAGGAAGTGACGCTGATGCCGTAGGGGATATGCCGCTTGCTCAGCAGGTGGGCCCGGGTGGCGAAGCCGCTGACCCCGCCGGAAGAGACGAAATAGTTGACCGTGGTGGAGACGAAGGACACGCCCGAGGCTTCCCAGAAAGGCAGCCGGTGGCCCAGGATCTTGAGCACTTCCCACAGGGACATGCCCATAAAAAGGTAGCTGGTGAAAGAGAAGAACAGCGCCATGAAAAGGTGAAAGAACCTGGCGGTCTTCATGGTGACCAGCAGGTCGTCCAGGTTGGGGTAGACCAGGGCGGCCAAGATGACCATCGATACGGCGATAGGCCCGTAGATGAGCAATTTTTTCTTATAGTCTAGCTTGCGCGTCATATTTGTTAAAATATATACATCGACTACCAGCCGCCGGCCCCTGCGCTGAACCACATAGGTATTGTAAAACTTTAGGACGGCCAATAAAAGAGGGTTTTTCAGGACCTCCGCCCGCCCGGGGCCGCAGCTTACGCCGGCAGGGCCGCGCGCCCGGATATATAAAATGACCATACATAAATACGATTTCCTGATAATAGGCAGCGGCGCCGCCGGCCTGCTGGCCGCCCACCGGCTGGCAGCCTCGGGCCGCGTGGCCGTGCTCACCAAGCGTTCCCCCGAGATCTCCAACAGCAACCTGGCGCAGGGCGGCATAGCCGCCGTCACTTCCGCCGAAGACAACTTCGACCTCCATATAGCGGACACGCTGCGCACCGGCGCGGGCCTCTCGGACCCCCGGATAGTCAGGCTGACCATAAGCGAGGCCCCCGCCCGCATCCAGGAACTGGTGGCCCTGGGCGCCCGTTTCTCGCTGAAGAACGGCGTATTCGAACTGGGCCTCGAAGGCGGACACTCCCGCAGACGGGTGCTGCACGCCGCCGACGCCACCGGCCGCGAGATAGAAAGAGCCCTGCTGGAAGCCTGCAGGGCGGACAAGAACATAACCTTCTTCCCCTATTTTTCAGCCGTGGACCTGATCCTGAAGGGCCGCCCGGCGAGGACCCGCCCCGCCAGGAACTCCTGCCTTGGCGCCTACGCGCTGGAGGAGAGCACCGGGAAGGTGCACAGCTTCCTGGCCTCCACCACTCTGCTGGCCTCCGGCGGCGCCGGAAAGGTGTACAAATACACCACCAACCCCGACGTAGCCACCGGCGACGGCATGGCCATGGCCTACCGCGCCGGGCTCGGGCTGGTCAACATGGAATTCGTGCAGTTCCACCCCACCTGCCTCTACCACCCGCAGGAAAAGTCCTTCCTTATCTCCGAAGCCCTGCGCGGCGAAGGCGGGATCCTCCGCGGCGAGGACGGCGAGGCCTTCATGAAGAATTACTCAAAGTACCAGGAACTGGCGCCCAGGGACGTGGTGGCAAGGGCTATAGACTCGGAACTCAAACGCACCGGCGCCGAATGCGTGTACCTGGACATGACGCACCTGAAGGCCGCTTTCCTGAAAAAGCGGTTCCCTAACATTTACGCCAAGTGCCTGGGCCTCGGCATCGATATCACCAAAAAGCCCATCCCCGTAGTGCCCGCCGCCCACTTCTTCTGCGGAGGCGTCCAGGTGGACGAGCACGGGCGCACCGCCATGCCCGGCCTGTACGCCATAGGCGAGGTCTCCCACACCGGCCTGCACGGGGCCAACCGTCTGGCCTCGAACTCGCTCCTTGAAGCGTGCGTTTTTTCGCACCGCGCCGCGGAGGCCATAAAGGCCGAGCCCCGGCTGCGCGGCGAGGCACGCCCGGCGCACTGGTCCACCGGCAACGCCAGGCCGCCCGACGAGGCCGTGATCATCACCCACAACTGGGACGAGATCCGCACGCTGATGTGGAACTACGTGGGCATCGTGCGCAGCGACAAACGCCTGGCCCGCGCCGGCGCCCGGGTAAAGATCATTTCCGAAGAGATCGCTATGTACTACTGGGATTTCTTCCTGACCCGCGACCTGCTGGAACTCAGGAATATAGCGTGCCTCGCGGACGTCATCATACGCGCCGCCCGCCGCAGGAAGGAAAGCCGCGGGCTCCACTATACCGTTGATTACCCCAAAACATCCGACAGGTTCCTTAAGCCTAAAGCCGTGCACAGATACGCGAGGTAGCCGTATGGATAAAATAATCATCAGCGGGGCGCGCTCGCATAACCTGAAGAACGTCAGCATCGAGATCCCCAAGAACAAGCTGGTGGTGATAACCGGCCTGTCCGGCTCGGGCAAATCCACGCTGGCCTTCGACACCATTTACGCCGAGGGGCAGCGCCGCTACGTGGAGTCCCTCTCCGCCTACGCGCGCCAGTTCCTGGAGCAGATGGACAAGCCCGACGTGGATTCCATCGAGGGCCTCTCCCCCGCCATCGCCATCCAGCAGCACACCCTCTCGAAGAACCCCCGCTCCACCGTGGGCACCGTCACCGAGATCTACGACTACCTGCGCCTGCTCTTCGCCAAGGCCGGTCGCCCGTTCTGTCCCAAGTGCGGCCGCCCGATCAAGGCCTGGTCGGCGCAGGGCATCACCGCAGAGATAAGTTCAAAGTATGAAGGCAAAAAAGTGCGCATTTTCTCGCCGCTGGTGCAGGGGCACAGCGGCACCTACGAGGAGCTGTTCGCGAAGCTCCGCAAGGGCGGCTTCAGCCGGGCCAGGGTGGACGGCAAGGTCTGCCAGCTGGAAGCCCCGCCCACGCTGAAGCGCTACGTTAAGCACGATATCGACCTGTTCGTCGACGAGTTCACCGTGGCCGCCGCCGACCGCGAGCGCCTGAGCGAGGCCGTAGAGCTGGCCCTGGCGCAATCCAAAGGCCTGCTCAGCGCCGAGGAAGCCTCCGGCAGGAACGCGGCGCTGTACAGCGAGAAGAACGCCTGCCCCTCCTGCGGAATCAGCTTCCCCGAGCTGGAGCCCCGGCTGTTCTCCTTCAATTCCCCCCACGGCGCCTGCCCCGGCTGCGACGGCCTGGGCGTGAAGATAGAGATAGACCAGGACCTGGTGGTGCCGGATAAAGCCAAGTCGGTCAACGACGGGGCGCTGGACGCCTGGGCCAACCCGGTGACCACCCGCACCCACCGCTGGAAAGGCGCCTGGTCCGGCTATTACGCGGACATGATCAAAGGCGCGGCCGACGCGGCCGGCATAGATCTGGACAAGCCCTGGAAGGACCTCCCCAAGGCCCACCGGGAGATCCTGCTTAACGGCTCCGGAGATTTCGAAGGCGTGATGACGAACCTCAAACGCCGGCATTCGGAAAGCGAATCCGAATTCGTCAAAGAGGAAATTTATACCAAGTTCATGCGGGAGAGCGTCTGCCCGGACTGCAAGGGCCTGCGGCTCAAGCCCGAAGCCCTGAGCGTGCTGGTAGGCGGCAAGAACATAGCGCAGCTGACGGAACTGCCCATAGCGGCTGCCAGGGACCTGATGCCGCGCATGGAACTCAGCGAGAAAGAACGGGCTATCGCCCGGCTGATCCTTAAAGAAATAAATTCCCGCCTGACCTTCCTGGCCGACGTCGGCCTGGGGTACATCTCGCTGGACCGCCGCTCCGAGACGCTCTCCGGCGGCGAGGCGCAGCGCATCCAGCTGGCCACGCAGATCGGCTCGGGCCTGACCGGCGTGCTCTACGTGCTGGACGAGCCCACCATCGGCCTGCACCAGCGCGACAACGCCAGGCTGATCGGCACCCTTAAGTCGCTCCGCGACATAGGCAACACCCTGCTGGTGGTGGAGCACGACGAGGCCGTGATCCGCGCCGCCGACCACGTGATCGACCTGGGCCCCGGGGCGGGGCTCTCCGGCGGCAACATCGTGGCGCAGGGCACGCCCGAGCAGATCATCAGGAACAAGAATTCGGTGACCGGGCCGTTCCTGAGCGGGGCGCGCGCCACCACCCTTAAGCGCGAGCCGCGCAAGCACACGGGCAAGTTCCTGGAATTCACGGGGGCCCGGCAGTTCAACCTCAAGAACATCGACGTGAAGATCCCGCTGGGCCTTTTCGCCAGCATCTGCGGCGTGTCGGGCTCCGGCAAGTCCACGTTCCTGTACGAGATAGTTTACAAAGCGCTCGCAAGGGAACTGTATAAGTCCAAGGAAGTTCCCGGCGCCTTCCGCGCCATGAAGGGCGCGGACCAGATAGACAAGGTCATCATCGTGGACCAGTCCCCCATCGGCCGCACGCCGCGCTCCAACCCGTCCACCTACAGCGGCGTGTTTAACCATATCCGGGACCTGTTCTCGGCCCTGCCGGAGGCCAAGCGGCGAGGCTACGAGCCGGGGCGCTTCTCTTTCAACGTGAAAGGCGGCCGCTGCGAGGCCTGCCAGGGCGACGGCACCATCAAGATCCAGATGCAGTTCCTCCCCGACGTTTACGTAAAATGCGACGAATGCGGCGGGCACAGGTTCAACGAGGACACCCTGGCCGTGCGCTTCAAGGAAAAGAGCATAGCGGAAGTGCTCGAGCTCTCGGTCGGCGAGGCGATGGAGCTGTTCTCCGAGATCCCCAAGATCTCCAAGATCCTCTCCACCATGAGCGAGGTGGGACTGGACTACCTGAAACTGGGCCAGAGCGCCACCACCCTTTCCGGCGGCGAGGCGCAGCGCCTCAAGCTGGCCGAGCAGCTGGCCAAGCGCGCCACCGGCCGCACCCTCTACATCCTGGACGAGCCCACCACCGGCCTGCATTTCGCCGACGTGGAAAAACTACTGCAGGTGCTGCACCGCCTGGCCGACTCCGGCAACACGGTGCTGGTGATCGAGCACAACCTGGACGTGATCGCCGCCTCGGACTGGCTGATCGAGCTGGGGCCAGAAGGCGGGGACGCCGGCGGACAGCTGGTATACTCCGGCCCCGTCTGCGACGTGCTGAAAGCGCGCGGGTCCCACACAGGCACCTATCTTAAAGAGCACCTGGACCAGAAGCCCGGCATCTGCTGAAAGTTATTTTTTAGAGCCGAAGTTGGTGAAGGTAAACGAGGACATCCGTACGGGCTTGAAATTAAAACTGGCCGAGCGGGTACCAGAGGCGGGGCCGGCTTTATCCTGGCGGCTGTAATCCTGCAGCCAGGTTTCCCATTTGCGCGTAAAATCCCCCCCTTCCCTGATCCGGTACACGCTCCACAGCGCGTCGTCCACGGGCGTCCCCGCCCGCACAGACTCGCAAAGGCTCTTGAACTGCAGGCGGGTCCGCGGAGAGTAAAGGTACATCACCGTACCGAAAGCCTGAAGATACCAGTCCGCAATGGCGTTGTCGGAGTCCAATTGGTCGATCTTCACGCCGAAGAACCTGGAGAAGGGGATACGGCGTTCCGGAGGAAAGTAAGCCAGCGCGCCGCCCCAGGGCCCTCCCTCCGGGAATACGGAATCCTCCATGTAAACGGCTAGTCCCTCGTTAAGCCATTGCGGTGGGTATTTCAATTTCTCCCCGAAGTAACTTTCCAGGTAGAGGTGCGTGAGTTCGTGGGCTATTACGGCCTTCAGCTTTTGCATATCCCCGGTATCGTAGACCACGATGGTCTTTTTAGCGGAATACGCCAGGCCCTTGGACCAGCGCGGCGGGTTGAACTCGCCCGCCAGGTAGGACTGCTGGGAGGAGTAGATGTAGACCTTGGTCTTCTCCTTCACCATCCACGGCGCGAACATGGCCAGGTTAAGGCGCATGGCAGCGTACATCTTCTCCATCTCGAGCGAGATCGAAGCGGGCGACCAGGCGGATTCGTGCATGATCTCGAAATGGGGAGCGGACTTCACGTGCCAGGCCTGGGACGAAACGGCTGCCGGCCGGGGCGCGGGGGGCAGCGGCGGCGCTTCCTCGGCGCAAAGTACTTCGGCCCCGCGGGCGGCCAGGAGGAGAAGCATAAGCAGCGCGGCAGGAACGGCCTTTTTAGGCATATGGACTAATTCGCGAGTTCTTCGTCGGACTTATAATCGACCTTATAAAACATTCCGTTCGGCTGAAGATTTATCTCGTAACTTATAGGCTGCGTTTCTACGGTGGCGCTGCCGTTGCCCGGGGTGGAGCCGAAGTTCCAGGTGGAGGAGAACATGTCGGAATAACCTTCCGAATGGGAAAAGGACTTGGCGCCCTTGTAGGCCCGCGCCGCGAGCATATAGCGCCCGAGCACCCACTGCAGCACCATCACGGCCATAAAAGAAAGCACCACAGACATTACCAGGGTCTGCAGCAGGATAACTCCTTTACGGCGGCGCATGGTCATCTTGATAGTCTAGCAGAGAAACCCCGCATTTTCAATGGGAGGATAAGCGGAACGGCGGCAGCGCTGCTCAGGGAGCAGGGGGAGTCAGGAGCTTGACCTTGGAACTCAAAGTGAAATCCACGTCGCGCTGGCTGGCTTTCGCGACGCCGCCAAAGCGCGCCGTTGCTACCCAGCGGGAGCGCAGCGTGACCAGCACGGAGTCAGCCTCGTAAACGTTGTCAGGGGCCGCGGGCCTGCGGGAAAACATCACGCTGCTGTTAGGGGCGTCGGCGGGCACAGAATACTGCATAATGATGGTCCCCCCGCCGGCTCCGCAGGCAGGCACGGCGTATTGGGTAAGTGGGTCCCAGAACTTGTCGGGGGCGCTGCCGCACCAGGTGGTATCCGTCGCGACGGTACCCGTATAGTGGAAAAGGTCGGTAAAGGTCGGGTCGCCAGGGTCGGGCGCGGTGCAGAAATAGTGCCAGGTCACCGGCGCGTACTGATTTATGGGGTAACACCCTGTAGTCTGGTCCACATTGATAGCGAATTTTAGTTCGCTCCCGGTGGGGTTATTGTATAACGGCAAGTCAATGCGTGTGGCCTGGGAGAGGTTCCGCCGGATGTCGCGCATGGCAAGCGCCACGTTGCTCTTTATCATATTGTTGCGGTAATTCTGGAACATATGCCGGTTGGCGGTCGAGTAGATGGTGGCCATGGAAAGGGACATGTAGCCGAAGATAAGCACGGCTATCAGAAGTTCAATCAGGGTAAAGCCGGGACGTTTTATCATGATCAGTTATCCGGATAGACCAGCGAGAAATTCACGGTCTTGCACGACAGTTCATTGTTCGGCGCGGTGCCTGCTATGCCGGCGCCGAGGCAGGGAGAGCTGGTTACGGTATAGGTCAGCGTACCTCCGGGCTGAAGGACCGTGCCCTGCAGCAGGGGCGTGATGGTATGCAACCCGTCCGCAAGCGCCCAGTTGCCGGACAAGTCAGAGGCCCAACGGCCGACGCCTCCGGGACCGGTCGGCTCATATAAGCCCTCGGTAGGCACCGAACTTACGTAACTTTTAAGGGTTTCCTGCGCCAGTTTCAGCACCATGGCGGCGGCCTCCCTCTTGTCGGCCTTGGCCTGGGACGTGAAACCCGAGAGCATGACGGAAAACATGGCGGTAGTGGTCATGGCCGCCACTATGGTGGCCATACATACTTCCACGAGGGTCTGGCCGGGCCGTTTTCCTGTTCTCATAAATCTTAAAACTTGGGGCAAGGAGGCTGGTTATAGAGCCCGGTCAAAGGCGCGATGTTCTGGCAGGACCCGTCGTCGAAGAACCTGTAGCCCCAATTGGCGTAGGCCACCGGAGCGCCGGCCTTGCGCGCTACGCAGGCTACGCCTTTAGGGTTGTAGGGCGCCGGGCCGTTGGCGCAGCAGGGCGCGCCCCCGCCGTTGGAGCAGGCGTAAAAATTATACGCGGAACTGGCCCAGTCCTGCTTCGCCACGTAATTGCAGGCCACCAGCTTGCAGGCGCCGGGAGCCGTGGCGCAGGTTAAAGCCGGATTGTTGCAAGAGTTGTCGATCAGGCCGGATATTGTGGCGCCAGGGTTGTCCACTAGGTACATGCGGTTTGCGCTGCCGATCAGGTGGGCTATAGCCACGGCATCTGTAGCCTTGGAGGTCTCGATGGTCTTATAGTAATACGGCACGCCCATGGAGGCCAGGATCCCCATAATAAGCACCACTACGACCAGTTCCATAAGGGTAAATCCGCGCCTGTTTTTAAGCATAAAGGGTCTCCTCGCACGCGACGCTAATGCGCGCCTATCTGCGACAGCTGGAAGATGGGCATGAAGATGCTCATGACGATAACGCCGACGAGCCCGCCGACGCCCACCACCAGGATCGGGTCGATCATGGCGGAGAACCGTCGCAGGAACTGGTCTATCTGTTCCTGGTAATACTTGGAAAGCACCACGATGATGTCGGGGAGCTTGCCCGACTCCTCGCCCATCCACATCATCTCGGTCACCATCGGCGGGAAGATCCCGGTCTTCTTGAACGATTCCGAAATGGAGCGGCCGCTGGCGATGTCGTTCTTTGCCTTTTTCAGCGCGTTCTGGAAGATCAGGTTCTTCTTGAAAGAGCCCTCCAGCACTGACACAGCGTTAAGAATACTGACGCCGGAGCGGATCAGCGTGGACATGGTAGTGAGCATGCGCTCGGTAGCCATGCTGCGTATCAGCCCGCCGACCAGCGGCATATTGAACTGGATATGGTTCCAGGTCAGGCGGCCCGGAGGCGTGGCGATATAGGCCCGCGCGGCGAAGAAGCCGCCGATCCCTAGCACTATCATGTAAACGATGTACTTGGTCAGCACCGCGGAGATCATCACGATGATGCGCGTGATGAACGGGAGCTGCAGGTTGAAGTCCCGGAAGATGTCGGCGAAGACCGGCACGATGTAGAGCACGAAGTAGAACAGTACGCCCACGGACATCGTCATCAGCACGGCGGGGTAGGAGACGGCCGTGATGATCTTGGACTTCACGTTCTCCTGGGATTCGCTGTAGGCGGTGATCTGGCGCAGCACGGCGGGCAGCTGGCCGGAAACTTCGCCGGCTTGCACCAGGGAAACCCAGATCTCGTCGAAGACCTTCGGATGCTTTTCCAAGGCCTTGTGGAAGGCGCCGCCGGCGGAAACCTCTTTGGTGATGGCGGACAGCACTATCCCAAGGTTCTTATTCTCGGCGTGTTCGCTCAAGAGCGACAGCGCGCGCACCAGCGGAATGCCGCCGCCTATCAGCGTGGCCATCTGTTCGCCGAAGAACACCATCTCGCGGCCGGAAACGCTGCCGCCGCCGAGTTTCTTGATGTTCAGAACGCCCTTGGACTTTACGTCCTCTGACTGGATGGAGAGAATGAAGAGGCCCTTGGTCTGTAAAGACTGTACCGCGCCGTCTTCGTCATCGGCGTCGGTGGCCCCGGTGGTCACTGTCCCCTGGGCGTCCTGTACTGTGTATATGTATCTTCCCATAGTTCCCCGATAATAGCCTAACAGATAAACCCCGTATTTTCAATGGCTACCGTTCGGTCACCGTGACCGACATCATATCGTCCACCGAAGTTATCCCGGCGAACACTTTGCGCCAGCCGCTGGCCCTCAGGTTCCAGGCCCCGCTCTTCGCCGCCTCCACCGCTATTTTCTGGACGTCGGCGTCCTTGTAGATTATGCGCTTCATCGCCTCGGTATTGAAATACACTTCGTAGATGGCCTTGCGGCCCTTGTAGCCCATATTGTTGCACTTGGGGCAGCCGGCGGCCTTATAAAAAGTCATCTTGGTCAGGTCCGGCAGCGGGTCCAGCATGGATTCCGCCGCGAACTGGTCTATTTCCGCCTGGGAAGGCCGGTAAGGGACCTTGCAGGAAGGGCAGAGCTGGCGCACCAGGCGCTGGGCCGCCAGGCAGAGCAGCGTGCTCGCCAGCAGGTACTTCTCGATGCCCATGTCGATAAGGCGCGGAATAGCCTCAAGGGCGCTGTTGGTATGCAGCGTGGAAAGCACGAGGTGGCCGGTCATGGCGGCCTTAAGGCATGCCTCGGCGGTTTCGTTGTCGCGGACCTCGCCGACCAGGATAACGTCGGGGTCCTGGCGGAGGAAAGAGCGCAGGCCGGAAGCCATGGTAAGTCCTATCGCGGGCTTTACCTGCACCTGGCTGATGCCCTCCATCTTGATTTCTACGGGGTCTTCCAGCGTCATGATATTCAGTTCCGGCGACTTGATGGTGTTCAGCACGGCGTTCAGCGTGGTAGTCTTACCGGAACCGGTGGGGCCGGTCAGGAAGATCAGGCCGTTGGGGGCGGAGGCCGCCTTGAGGAAGTCGTCCATCTGGCGCTGCTCGAAGCCTATGATCTTGACGTTGAGTTCCACCGAGCCTCTGTCCAGGATACGCATGACCAGCTTTTCGCCGAATACGGTGGGGCAGACGCTTACGCGGATCTCGATGATGCGGTTCTGGTATTTTATGGAGAAACTGCCGTCCTGCGGGAGGCGCCGCTCGGAGATATCCAGCTTGGAGAGTATCTTCACGCGGGAGATCATGGCTTCGACGAGGTCCGTAGGCGGGGCGCTGCGCTCATACAGCACACCGTCGATGCGAAGCCGGAGCGAGACCTTCTCGTCGAACTTTTCCAGGTGAATATCCGAGGTGCGCTCGGAGATGGCCTGCTTCATGATGGCGTTGACCAGCTTGATGGACTGCGCGCCTTTGGATTCGCCGATGATGACCTTGTCCAGGTCCAGTTTGCCGTCGGGCGTTATAACGTCGGCGTCGGAGGTCTCGTTCTTCCCCCCTGCTTCCCTGCCCTTGTCCAGCACCCGGTCGATAAGGTTGGTCTGGCCTTGAAAAAAAGCGTCGATGACCTTGAGGATCTGCGCCCTGGTGGAAATAAAAGGCTGGATCTCCATGCCGCACACCAGTTTGATGTTGTCTATCATCATGATGTTGGTGGGGTCGGTCATGGCCACCGCCAGCACGTTGTTCTCGATGAACAGCGGGATCACGGCGTTCTCGCGCGCGAATTTTTCGGGAATGACCTTTTCCAGACCCTGGCTTTTTTCGGGGTTCAGGATCTGGTTCTCTTTGGAGGCGTAGGGAATGCTGAGCTGCTTGCCCAGCGCCATGGCCACCTGCTCCTCGGTGGCGTAATGCAGTTTTACCAGGGACTCGCCTATAAGGCAGCCCTGCTGCTGCTGGAACTTCAGCGCCTTGTTGAGTTTTTCCTCGTCGATCCAGCCCGCCTGGATCATGATCTCGCCTAAAAGTTTGTGTGCCATAAATATCCACGGACCTGAGGCCGGCGCCCGGGGACTGTATCCCCCATCCGCCGGCCGCTGCCGCCGCCTTTAGTCGACCAGTATTGTCGGCGTTATGAATATCACCAGGTCGGTGTTCGAGCGCTTGGAGCTGACGCTGGTGAACAGCCAGCCGATTATAGGGATATAGCCCAGCAGCGGGACCTTGCGGACGGTCTTGCTCTCGTTGGAGGAGAGCATGCCGCCGATCACCACGGTCTGGCCGTTCTTAACGCGCACCATGGTCGAAGCGCCGCGGGAGACCGGGTCGTAGACCGTGGCCCCGTTGACCGTGATGGCCGAGACCTGGGCGTTGGAGTACGAAGGCTGCACGATCATAGTGATGAAGCCTTCCTTGTTGACCTGCGGGGTGACCTTTAGGATAAGGCCGATACGGCGGCGTTCTACACCGGTAGAGCTGGAACCGGCGGAGCCGCCGGCGGAGGCCACCACGCTCTGGGTGCCCATGGCCGCATCCTGGGAAATGGCTATCAAGGCGGTCTTGTTGTTCATGGCCACGATCTTGGGCTTACCCAGGTAGCGGGCCTCGCCACGGGAGATCAGCGCGCGGAAAATGGCCTGCAATTGGGCGAGGCTGAACACGCCGTAATATACGCCTTTGGAGCTCTGCTGGCCGGTGGCGAAGATGGCGTCCACGCTGCTGGCGCTGCCGCCGCTGCTGGCGGCCTTCGATATATCCGAAGTGGAAGGGAAGAACTGTTTCCATGAGTCCCCGGAGTAAAAGCCGGGGCGCAGACCGTAATCGGTGAGGCGCGCGGGGCCCGCGAAGTAGGCCATTTCTCCGCGTGAACCGCCCCATTCTATACCCAGTTCGTTGACGCGGTCGGTATTGATTTCCACGATCTGCGCCTCGATCAGGATCTGCGGGGCCTTCTTATCCAGTTCGGCTATGATCTGTTCCACCTGCGGAAAGACTTCGGGAACGTCGGTGATGATCAGGGTGTTGGTGCGAGGGTCGGTGGCCAGCTTGCCGTTCCGCTTGGAGAGCACACTGCGCACTATATTTATGATGGCGATGCCGTTATCCGGGTCCTTTCCTGAGTTGTTGCCGCCGGAAGTCGAGTTGCTGCTGCCGCTATCCGACGATGACACGTCCTGGGAAGTGATGGCGGCGATTTCCTCTCCGATCGAACCTATGGGAATAAGGGGTATATAGTTCAATGTGTAGATCTTGGTGATCAGGTTGGGCATATCCGCGGAACGCTTCTGTACTACATAGGTCTGGCTCTTGCCGATGCGCTGGTAGGTCAGGCCCTTCACGCGCAGCAGCAGTTCCAGCGCCTCGCGTACGGTGGTCTTGCGAAGGAAAACCGTTATAGTCTTTGCCTCCAGGCCTTCGGTGATAATGAAATTAACCTTCGACTGGGCGGAAACAACGTCCAGGAAAGTGGAAAGAGGGGCGCCTTTCAGCCTTATGGGCCCGATCTTTCTGTCCAGAGGCGAGCTGCTTTCCGCCTCCTCGTACATCGGGGCGTCCTTCGGGGCGCCTGAGATTTGTACCGATTCGATAGGGGAGCCGGGCGTCTGGCCCTGCGGCATCGTGGACGGAGGCGGCGCGTCGGAGCTTTGGGAACTCTCCAGTATGGGTCCCCCTTCCTCTCCGCCGGGCCCCTGCAGGTCCTGGGCGAAATTCCTGTCGGCCGCCGGCGCATCCTGGGCGAATAGCCCGGCCACGGGGAACAACAGCTGTTCGAAAGTCAGCGTCAAGGTCAGACAGATTTTCAGAAATTTCATAACTCCTCCGTACCTGCTCTTACTCTATGATACTAAATGCGGGGCCCGCCGGAAGCGCCCGCTACATCCCCTTCTTGAACTTCTTGCCTTTGCATTCCCCGATTATATAGTCGGGCCCCACCTTGAGGATCTTGGCCCCGTAAATGGTCTGCCCGGCGTAATACATATCGCCGTTGATTATTACCGCGGTGCCGACTATGCCCTGCAGTTTCAGTTTTGACTCGCAGGATTCCTTTTTTTGCACCATGCGGTCTTTCCGCTGCTGCTCCAGTTCCGCATCTCTCCTGGCCCTTTCCGCCTCTTTAATGCGGCGGTAATCGTCGGGGGAAAGGGTCGGGTCGCGGTCGCCCTTGGGACTGAAATAGGACGCCTTTTGGGGCTGGGTGGAAACGACCACCCCCCGGACGGCGCCGGTCGAAACCGGCGCGGCCGTCACGACGGCAGTGGAAACTGCGGCCGCGGGACCGGGAGCGTCCTGCACGGCGGGATTCGCCGCCGGCCGGGCGGGAGCGGCCGCGGGTTGGGGCGCGGCGGCAGCGGGAGTAGAGATTAGTACCTGGGCGGTCGCGGAATTCTTGTCGGCCGCGGGGAAGATATTCGCGGGAGCCGGCGACTGCGCCAGCTCGGAGGAAGCCTGCTGCCTGCTCTTCGTCCACCAGTTATAAAAGAGGAAAGACGGCACGGCGAGGACCGCGACGAGCAGCAGCCAGCCCAGCAGGGAGGAAAGGCTTTTCATGTCAGGACCCTCCCCCGGAAAATTTCGGGAAAATAGTGGAAAGTTTGAAGTTAACCTTTATCAGGCCGGGAGACGCGGCGTCGCGGCGCATATTTAGTTCCGTCACCCGGATCAGGATGGGCGAGTTCTCGATGTCGGCTATCCATTTGCCCAGCGTGGCGTAATTGGTGGTCACGGTAACGTCGCGCGAGACCAGCACGAAGTTGCCGACCTCGGTCTCTCTCTGCGCTCCCATGCCCTCGAAAGAGATGCCGTACGCCCTGGCCGAATTGGTTATAAGGAAATTAAGCCACTCGTCCTTATCCTTAATAAGCGGCAGGCGGCGCTGAAAGGCCATAAGCCGGGTTTTAGCGTCCTCGTATTCGCCAGCGTGCTGGGCTATGATCTGCAGACTTTGCATATCCTTTTTTGCCGAACTGAGTTTGGAGCCGAGCGGGCTGTACACGGCGGCGTAAAGGATTATCAGCGTAGGCACCGCCACCAGGAGCGGCTTTTTGAAGGGCTCTATCCCCTTCTCGGAGTAGATCATCCTTGTATTATCAAGCATGTCCTTAAAAAAGGACTGCAGTTTTTGAGCGAGGACCGCTAGGGGCGGAGGCATATCGTCATTTCCTTTTTGAGGTGCACATTATGGAAAAACCGCTGGGCTTCACAATATTGTTTTCATAGCCTCCGGCCTGGAACCCCGACGAAGACGAACTACCTTCGGAATCCGTAGTTGCGTCTATGCTTCCGGCGGGTGGATAGAAAACCTTGAACTCAGGGGCGGCCTTGAGCCCCTTGGTGAAGGAATCCACCACGCGGATCTTGAGTTCGCCCTTGAGCATGGTCTCTCCGTTAAGCCGGAGGTCTTTGGCGCCGCCCTGGATGTCGGCCATAGAAAAAGGGTTGGAATACTGCAGTTCACCCAGCCAGAGGTCAGTGGGGATACGCTCAGAGATGGCGGACAGTTTGGGCGCCAGCGTATCCGTGTCGGAGACGAGCGTGGAAAGCACCTTGACGTTATCCTGCAGCCGGGTGATCTTGGCGTTTATGGCTTCGGCGTCATTGCCCTGCAGGTCTGTCACGTTGCCCACCTTGGCGTTAAGGGAGTTTACGGTGGAGTTCACCAGGGAAAGACGCACCTGGGTTATCAGGGAGGCCAGCAATAAGAAGCCCCCGAGGATGAAAGTGATGTTCCAGACGTAGGACTGCACCTGTTTTTCAAGGCCGATGGCCGTGCTTATCCCGGAAATATCCAGCAGCATCTTGCCCGGCACGCGGCCGCGCAGCGCAGCGCCCATCGCGAACAGGGCCGAGGAATCGTTTTCCTTGAGCGCGCAGGCGCCGGCCGCGTCCCATAACGCCACGTTTATAGGGGCCGCCTCTTTTTCGGCCAGAGGTTTCCAGACGTCCGAACCGTCTCCGGAGAGCATGATGCTCTTGTAATCCTTTCCGCCCACGTAGCGGTCCACGAACTGCACCGCGCCTTTCACGTCCAGGCGGCGGCGCTCGCTCATCGTGCCGGAAGCGTCCGAGTCGGTCTCGCGGTAGAGCACCGGGTAGCCGCCGTGAGAAAAGAGCATCAGGGTGGTGCTGCCGGAAAAATGTATATAGCCCTTGGAATCGTGGTCCGTCTGGTCCAGGAAGCCGAAGAGCCGTTCCATGGACACCGAATTTACCTCAACGGCAGCGAGTTCCAGCCCGATCGACTTCAGCGTGTTGATGACGAACTCCACGCTCTTGCGCTGGGTAAGGCCGAACAGCACGCCCATTTTCTTGCCGCCTTCGGCGGGGACTACGTTATAATCGTAAACCACTTCTTCGAATGACACCGGGATATATTTCTTGGATTCAAGGGGGATGGACCGGCTCCAGAAACGGCGTTCTACGGAGGGCATGAGGAAATAACGCAGGATAGAGAACTGCGGGGAAAGCGTGACAACCACGGAAGAGGAACCCCAGCTGACTTTTTTGACGGCCTGTTTCAACGGCGCTATCCAGGACGCCTTTTCGTTGAAAAAATCGTTATTGAGGGAAAGCGGGCGCAGCATCCCCTCCTTCACCTCGAAACCGGTAGGGAACTTTACAAGATGCTCGGATTCCGGCTTGGAATTCTTGCCGATCTTGGCTTGGGCGATACAGATCTCCTTAGGGGAGATGTAAATGCCCAGCAGACTTTTTCCGACTGTTGTAGCCATAACTTTTTAATTTTACAATAATAATAGGGCGTTCTCTACTCTTTACCGGACATTTTTATCTCCACGATGCTCTTCGGGGTCTCCGACACCTTCGACTGCACGTCCATCCGCGCCCTGTCGATCTTGTACTTATCCGCCAGGCGCGCGGCTACGTAGTTGACCCTGTTCTCGGCCATCGCGTCCGCGTTGGCCTCGCCGGAGTAAGCGTAGCCGATAAGGGAAATATTCGCCATGGGATAATAGCCGAGGGTCTCGGCCACCTGCGCGAGTTTCTTCTCGCTGTTGGCCGTGATGGTGGCGGTGTTTTCCTTGAAATATATCTTGTAGCTCACCTGCGAGGAGAATTCCCCGGCCGCGGCCGCCTCGCTCTTGGAAGGCCCGGCGGGCGCGCCGCCCACCTCTCCGTCCGCCGCGGCTTCGGGAGCTTTTTTCTTGGCCGCCCGGGATTTTTTAAGCGCCGCCTTCCTGGCGGCCAGCGCCCTGGCTTTGGCCTTTTTAAGCGCCGCCGCTTTATTCAGGAGCCTGCCGGAGGACGCGCCCGCGCCCTTGGCGCCTACTGTCCTGGCCTTGATGCCGGAGGCGGTAACGGTCTCTTTCTGCTGGGCTTTTTGCTGAGGGGGCCTGGCCAGCGCGGCTTTTTCCTCGGCTGGGCTCGGGCGGACAAGCAGGAAGCGGCTCAGCGAGGTCTCGCGGCCTTCCAGGTCAGTGGCTGTCACGGTGAACATATACCGGCCGGAAGGATACGGCGCGCCGAAGAACTTTTTGCGCCCGTTCCAGAAACTCTGGTTGTACTGCGGGCCGGAACCGGAAATATCCTGCAGCAGCAGGCGGCTGCCGTCGGCTTGCACCTCGTAGATCTGGAACTTCCAGGAGGGCGGGCCCACCGGAGATTCGAAAGCCGCGAATTCTACGATGGCGCCCTCGTTCTTCTGCACGGAAATGGCGGTGGGATATATCCCCAGCGAGACCTTTGGCCCCTTGGTCTGCATATCCTCCAGGTCCTTGAGCCGCGGCGCCTTATCGTAATCGAAAATAATTATCATCCCTTTAATGTTCGTAAGTTCTTTCGGGAACCGGGCGTCGGCGCCGGTCAAGTTCACTTCCAGTCGGGCCTTGGAAATGCCGCGCTGCTCCAGGTAGGAGTTCATGGCAATGGCGCGCCGGATACTGGTGATCTTCACGTCGCCTTCAGCCGAGCCTTCCGGCAGCAGCAGGCAATTGGCCTTGCCGAGCGTGAACAGCAGCCCTGAAAGCGCCGCCAGGGTTTTTTCGCTGCCGGGCCTGAACGAACTGTCGGAAGCGAAAAAGAACTTGGGGTCCAGCGTGAGAGCCCGGGGCATGGAACCGGCCATGTAGACCTTTACGGCATCCCCGCGCCCGAGTTCGAGCAGCAGGTCGCGCCGCATCTGCGCTATCTTGGCGGCTATCTTGTCGCTGACCCTCTCCCTCTGCGCCTGCGCGTCGTCCAGGCTGTCCTGGTCGGCGGTCTCCTCGTCCACAGGCCCTTCGTCGCGCTGGGCGGCTTTAGGTCTTGGGCGCTCGTCGGTCTCGGTCTTGGGCCCCGAAACCTCGTTAAGAGTATCCGGTCCGGCGGCGCCGCCCTTGACGGTATTGACGCCGGTGTTCATGCGGAGGGTTATCTTGGAAATGTATTCGTTCGCCAGCGCTTTCTCGGCAGGCGTACCCTTGACAAGGATGTCCATGAAACGGTCCATGGCCTCGCTGTCCTGCCCCTCGTGGTAGAGGCGGATAGCCTGCTCCATAGACCGGCTGATCCCGCTCCTGGCGGCCTGCGCGGAAAGCGGCCCGGACAGCGGCCCGGCGGAAACCAGGGCCAGCAGCAACAGCAGCCCAGGCAGCGTAATTTTTACCGCGTTCAAGTTTTTCATCTCAGATCTCCGCAAAATCCGTTTAGTCTACCGCCCGTATATTTAACACTTTCCTGTTTGCTTAAATATTGCAGGATTGTTACAAAACCATGTTTGTGCCGTATCAAGGCCTATGGTCAACAGACGGCCAAAACCATGTTTGTGCCGTATTAGACCTATGGTCATGCCGTAACAAGCGCTATGCGCCTCAGACGGCCAAGGCCTATGGCCATGAAACGGCAAAAAGGCTGTTCGTCCCCCGCCGCGCCGGGACGCTAATTTCCGAGCGCTTTCAGCCGGGCGGCCACCGCGGCGTTCGCCGGCTCATACTGCAGGAAAGTCCCCCACTCTTCCCGGGCGGCGGGCAGGTTGCCCTGCTTCTCGTAAATTACGGCTAGCCCGTAGCGCGCCTGGTTATCCTCGGGGTTCTTCCGCAGCGCCGAAAGCAGGTCCGTCCGCGCCTCGTCCAGCCGCCCGGCCTTGAACAGCAGCCTGGCCCGCAGCGCAAGCGCCTTTTCGCTCCCCGGGTCCATGGCCACCAGGGCGTCGGCGGCCTCGAGCGCGCCCTGAGGCAGCGCCGGTCCCTCGAGCGAGCGCGCCAACGCGGTGTAGGCGGCCAGCCAGGCAAGGGTCGGCTCGTTCACGATGCCAAGTTGATGCGCGATACCGGCCAGGTTGGCGGCCAGCATGGCGTTCTCGGGCGCCGCCTTTACGCCGCTGGCATAGGCGGCGCGGGCGGCTTTAAGGTTTTTCCCGAGCATGTAAAAATATCCGAGCGCGTTCCAGACGTTCCCGTCGTAAGGGAACACCTTCGCGGCTTCCGAAAGGTCGGCGGCGGCCGCCGGGGCGACGGCGGCCTTGTCCGGGGCCGCGAAGTAAACTTCCGCTATAGCCTGCCAGGTAGTGCGGCTGAGCGGGTTTATAAGCGAGGAAGCCTGCAGGTATTTCAGCGCCTCGTCGTTGCGTCCCAGGCGGCGCAGGACTATCGCCAGGTTGAAGTAGATCTCGTCGTAACCGGCGTTGGAGTTCAGCGCCTCCCGGTAAGCCCAAACGCCTTTTTCAAGTTCGCCGGACCGCACATATGCGTTGCCCATCTCATAGTTGCTGTTGACCTCGCGCGGCTGAGACTTCCAGGCGGCGAGCAGTTCTTCGGCGGCGGCGGCGGAATTGCCGGTCCGCATGATCCTGAAGCCGTTGAAATAGTGGAACTCGCGCATGAACTGCCGCTGCCAGAACCAGCCGCAGGCAAGGCAGCAGGCGAGCAGCGCCCAGGCGGCCGCGGCGGCGGCGCGCGGGCGTTTCCACGGCGGGTATGCATCCGCGCCGGAGGTCTTGAGCGCCAGCGAACCGGCCAGCCACCAGAAAGCCAGCGCGGGCACGGCGAAATGAAGCGAGACGTTCAGCATGTTGTCCACGAGCATACCGGCCAGCCCCGCGGCCAGCGGTACGGCCTCGTAACGGGCCGCCGGATTAGCGGAGCGGTAAAAGCGCAGGAAACCGTAGAAAAGGACGGTAAGGAACCACAGGAAGACCCCCAGCCCCAGCAGCCCGGCCTGCGACCACTGCTCCAGCAGTTCGTTGTGCGCGTTGTTGGCGTGCGTGCGCAGGCCGCGCATCGCCGGGAAATTAAGCATGAGCCGGCCCTGGTAGAACGGGTAGAACAGTTCGAACTGCCCCCAGCCCTTGCCCAGCAGCGGGTTTTCCAGGCCCATCTGCCAGGCGCTGCTCCACATCAGCAGGCGCTGGTGAAAAGAGGCGTACACCCTGCCGGAGTCCCCCGAAAGGCTTACAGCCGACGGGGACCGTATCCCGGACGCCGCCTCCGTAACGCGCTCGACGATGCCCGAACTGAAAGGCTTCAGGTTGTCCGCCGGCCAGAGGACCATCAGAAGCAGCGCCGCGCCAAAGAACGGGTAGAGGAACTTCCTGTTGGCTTTAAGCTTGTCCCGGTGGGAAGCGAAGGCGAAGAGAAAAGCGAAAGCCGCCCCCGCCCCGAGCCACGACGACCGGGTGAGGCTGCACATCAGCATGCCGCCGTAAGAAAGGAAAACCAGCCCGTAGAAATAGCGCCTAACGCGGGTTTCCGCCTTCATCAGCAGCGAAGCGGCCAGCGGCAGAAAAAGCACTGCATAGGAGGAGATGAAGTTGGGGTTGCCGAAAGTGGAAACGGAGCGGTTGCCGTAGGGGTTCACCAGCTTGGCCCAGATCATCTCGACGTGAAAATACTCGAGGATACCGTACAGCGAGGCTACGGCCCCGGCGGAAAGGGCGAGGTGGAGGATATCCTCCTGGCGGCAGCGCCGCACCAGCAGGAAAGCCGCGGTGAAGCCGGACGACCAGAGCAGCAGCCCGTAGGGATCGAGCATGCGGTCGAGCAGCCCGTCGCCCGCGGGCTGGGCGCGCAGGACGGGGAAAAGCAGCCACAGCAGGCCCCAGCAGATCATGAGGGCCAGCCACTTTCCCGCCGGGATCTCCCCGTCCTCGGAAAAAGGCAGGCTGAGCGAAAGATAGAATACCGCCAGGCAGTTAACGAGGAAGAACACCCCCGCCTTAAGGCCCTCGGAGGCCATGGCGGGGTGGAAGAACGAGGCGTGCCCCGCCCAGGACCAGGCGAAGGAAAGCGCGTAGACCGCTCCCAGCGCGCCGAGCGGCTTCGAAAGCGCCGTGCGCGGCAGCAGCCACCTGCCGTTCCTGAGCGAACCGTAAATAAACAGCCCTGCGGCGCCGAGCAGGGAAATATTCAGCAGCGTGATCTGGAAGTAATAGGGGTTGCGGGTAAGCCCGGTGAAAAAAATGAGCGGCGAAACGAAAAAAACCGCCGTTAGCAAAAGCGCCAGCGGGCCGCGCGGTACCGGGATTTTTTTATCCAGGTCTGGCATCCCGCCTACCTTTTGCCCGGCGCGGTCCGGGAGGCGGGGACCCGGCTCTGCACGATGGCGAGGTTGCGCCTGGCCTGTTCGAAGGCCGGGTTCAGCTCCAGCGCTTTGCGGTAATTTCCCGCGGCCTCGGCGTACTTGCCCAGCGCGAACTCCGCGTTGGCCAGGTTGGTGTACGCCTCGGGCGTAGCGTGCAGGTGGCCGGGGATGAAGCACTTCCAGGCGTAGAGGTCGTGCTGGTATTCCCGTTCGGCCGCGGCAAAATCCTTGCGCTGGATGTCGATCTGCGCCTTGCGGTAATAGTTAAGCGGGTAGACCGGGTCCAGCTTCTCGTACAGGTTGAACCTGGCCATGGCCTTGTCCAGGTAAACGGCGGCCTCCTGCGGTTTGCCGGCGCGCATCAGGTAGTCGTACATTTTGATGTAAAGCGTGCCCACCTGGTGGTGCATCTGCACGTAATTAGGGGCCATGGAGCGCACCGCCTCGTAGGCGGCCATAGCGCGCTCGAAATCGTTCCGCGGTTCGTTCGCCTTGTCCCCCCACTCGGGGTGGTAGGACTTTTCCATATTGAACCGGTCGTTGAACACGTTGCCGGTAAAATAATACGGCATAATGAAATATTTATTGAGTTTGTTCACTTTCTGGTAGTAAGTGATGGCTTCTTCCCACTTGCCCTGCTTGGAGAAGAAGATGGCCATGTTGTGGTTCACGTCGCCCTTGAACCAGCCCCAGAAGTAATACATCGGCAGCAGCGTGAGCAGCACCACCGCCGGCACCGCCACGGAAACGCCCTTGAGCATTACGCCGGCGAAGGCGTAGACGAAGAAGCCCACGCAGCCCAGCAGCAGCGCCCAGGAAATGTACCACTGCAGGATCTCGCCGCCGGCCACATAGTTGTTAAGAGGGCCCTGCAGTTCGGCAAATTCGGTGACTACCAGGAAAGCGGCGTAGAGCAGCCCGACCATGCCGGCCAGGCGCGCCAGCCACATGGCCCAGGTGAAAAGCGCGGAGTGTTCCGGGGTTTCTTTGGCGGCGGGCTTGGCCTCTTCTTTATAATGCAGTTCCCACAGGGCGTGCCCGCGGGCAAGGTTAACTATCACGCCCGGCAGCAGGCCCAGGAAGATGCCGGAAGACACGAAGCGCATGCTGACGTCGGTAAAATTATGCGCGAGCATGGCCAGCAGGGCGGTAAGGTAGCCGAGCAGATCGTAAGCCACGGGCGGCGGGCGGGAGCCCTTTAAGTTCTCGGTCATGGCGCCCAGCCCCCGCAGCCCCACGATCGTAACAAAAGCGATCAGCCAGATATAAAGCCCGAAGCCGATAATACCGTTGTCCATCCACTGTTCGAGGTGCTCCTCTTCGGCGTGGTCGGTCTCGGTATTATGTTTCCCCTCTATATGGAAAATCACCGGACGGCGGTAAGCCGGATAGATGACCTTAAAACTGCCTACGCCTATGCCGGTGAGCGGGCGCGACTCTATCATCTCCCAGGTGGACAGCCAGGTGCTGATCCGGAAAGTATACGAAGTAGGGTTTCCCAGCAGGTAGATGACGAAGAACGCGGTAATGGGGATGACAGAAGCCAGGCCGAGGAATGCCTTCCGGCTTATCTTAAGGCTGTCGCCCAAAAAGAAATAGCCGTAGAAGACCGCAAAGATGAAAGACGAGATGCCGAAACCCAGCCAGGCGCCTTTGGTGGCCGTGGCGTAAAGGCAGAGCAGGTCCATAAGGATGAGCGGCACCAGGAAGACGGACTTGCGCTTGAGAAACTGCGTGACGATTATGGGCAGGATCAACACCAGGAAATTGCCGAAGAAGTTGGGATTGCCGAAGGTGGAGAAGACCCTCAGGCCGAAGGCCCAGCGCCAGACGAACGGGTCCAGGCCCGGGCCCTGGTCCTTGGGCGGGAAGAAGCGCGTGTCCAGGAACTGTACTACGCCGTAGAGGATGGCGATGTACGCCGTAATGATAAGGATCTTCGTCAGCCTGTCCACCGCCTCGGAAGTGAACTCCCTTATAACGATGAGCGTGACCGACATGTAGATGATATACCGGACAAAATCGTCGACGCTGGCGCCTTTGTACGGCACATGGGTAAAAGAGACGAGCACGTACAGCAGGTAAGCGAAGAACGGCGCCATGAAGACGAAATCCTCGCGGCGGAAGGCCTTGCGGCCCTCGAGGATAAGCAGGGAGACCCACAGCCCGAGCATGCCGATGCCGCCCATCTGCAGCAGGGTGATCTTGACCTGCGCGGAATCGTAGGTGCGCAGGTAGAAAGTATCGGAGATGAGGAGGTAGAGGATGGGCAGCCACCACCAGATGGCTTTGCGCGCGAAACTGACGCCGGGAGCGAAATTAATGTCTTCGAAATCGGAAACGGGCAGATTAGTTTTCTTGGCCATAACCAGTTTTGAAAGAAGAAAGCGCGGGCGAACCGCCTTGTGCCCCATACCCTAAAAAAATTGTTCAGCCGAGGATGGGACTTGAACCCACAACCTGTCGCTTACGAAGCGAACGCTCTACCAGTTGAGCTACCTCGGCGAATAACTACACTATATATTAGTAAATTCAGGAGTATTTACAAAATCTCCCTAATGAAGAGGCAGGCGGCAAAAGGTCCAGGTGGCTAGTTTTGGTGGCTACTTTCTAGCCACCAAGCCCTAAAGCAAGCCAAACAAAACACAACAAAACAGAACAAAATTAGGACAAAAAACCTGTTTTGATTTACCGTACAAGGCACGCAACAAGTCAATCAATTTTATCTTCCTCATCATTTTGCCGCCATCGCTCTGCCTGTTGTCTTGCTCCATCCCGCTCATCCCTTGCCCATTCTCTTATCCGGCGAAGAGGATGATTTAAGAATTTTTCAGCCAAATTCGCCTCCGCGTCATGTTGGCTGGCAATATCCCCTGAGTAGAAACGTAAACCGTGGAGCCCAAGAAGAAAAGATCGAAATACTTTATCATCGTCTTCATACTTCGTCAGAACGAATTCAGTAAGAGGCGGCAAGTAGGGCTGACCATTACCATCCAATGCCGGAGCAGGCAAATGCCTTGCGATAGCCCTCGCCCCCTCAACCCCTGAAACATCTAACCAAGCTTTTACCGTTTCAATCGGGAGACTAGACATAATTGGCGCATGAGCCACCCACATATAGTGCCCTTTTGTTTTATCCAGCAGAGCTTCACCAAAACACCTCATAACATGCTCTGGACATGTTGCGGAAAGTTGTGCAAGAAATGCAGACGCGTTGTCCCGCAGGTGTGTATCGTGGGAAGACAGCCCCGCGACACACACAACTACCGCCTGCTCGGGGTCAGTTGGGAGCAAGACTTTCAATATTTCTGCCCACCAATATGAGTCGACATCCGTTCCGTCAGTGGTTGCCGCGATATTTAACAATTCCCACGCTGCCTTCCGAATCTTAGGGCGTTCCAGGATAGGCGTTTGGCGAGTTTGTCCTTCACCTGCGGTTTTTTCGTCTTTCAACTCAAATGCTATAAGTTGAAGTGCGATCCTAAATGCAGTCAGGTCGCTCTTTGCACAAGCCAATAAGCGTTCCAAAGCCAGCTCAAACTCATCAAAGGATAATGTACGCCGCATTCCCCCATAAATAAAACTATGAAACGCGGAAACAGACAGCTTACCTGCATCATATAGGGAAATTAGCCGGGAGAAACCGTGCGTTGCCCCAGGCTCGGCGACAAATATTTCATAGGCAAGATTAGGGGCGACCTCTTGAATATGGTCAATTGCCAGATTAATTTCAGGCGCCATTCCAGCCCCCCCCTGCAATAATCCTGACACATAGCCTTTCGCAAGCAATGCTGTCTTGAACTGCAAGGTCGCCTCGACAATAAACTGCAACAGTTTTCCTTCGGGGTCTTGACGACCGATGTTAACCCCCAGCACGGCGGCGCTTTTCGCAGCGTCGGAAAACAGCCATGCAGTTTCCATTTTAAGCGCTTCGGGATCAGTTACGATTTCATGAGCCAAAGCCGCAATATCCGCCTTCCATGCATCCTCATCCTGTAATACGGCATGGCTCCATGGCTCCACCCCAATTGCAGTAATCAGTCTGCCATGAAAATCTATCGGCTTCAACGATTTGAGCCACGCATGAACCTTGGCCTCATACTCAAGATCTCCGCCCTTATGTTCCGGAGAACAGTCATAACGCACGTATTCCTGTATTTTGGAAATCAGGCTTATGCGTGCAGGTTCAGAAAGCTTAGCCCCCGTCAACCCGGGCATGATTGTGTCTAGGTATCCCCAACCTAAGATCACTCGCAAGTTGCCAATAGCGATTCTTTGCCCCGCCTCTTTGCATTTGGGATTTTCATGGCTCAACAAGAAGCCTAGCAGACTGATTATTCCGTCGAGACAAGCATTCTGCTCAGCTGCTGTGCGGGGTCGCCAGTCCTCGGGAGGCAGCCTCCCTCCCACCACAGAGGCCGTTCCCATACGAGTAAAATGCGAATCGAATAAGGAGTCAAATGCCTTTACAGCTAATTCTGAAACCCGTGGATCTGGATCTAAAACACGTTCCTTAACAATGCTTAATCGATCAAGGAATGGAACAGCCGTCCCAGAAAGAAACACGTGAAATATCTGACACCATATTCCAGACGCGTTGTTTGCGATATTGGGCTCGGACTCCGCACTAGCCAACCGAAGCAATATGCGTTCACAGTCCGAAAAATGTTCAGGAAAGCGAACCAGCTTTTCAATAAGCCACACCAAAGTTCTTCTTGATCCCCATTTGCCCGTGGTGGGAACTGTACCGATTATCGCTAATAATTCAGCTTCCGTAGCTGTTTCGATTAATCTCCGAATTAAGGGCAAGAAACGTATGGGAGACATCTCGGTGAGAGTCCCCAACCTTGCAACGGCATTTGAGTCTGAAAGATTAGCAGCAGTCAGATTGCTGGCCCAGTCCCAAAAAAATTCGCCCACAGAGGCGCGCACCTCCGGAGAAGCGCTATCTTTAACACGTCGGTTGAACTTTTCCATAAGTGACTGCGGAATATTACTTAAGAACGTGGAGATATCTGGACTAGCCCAGCGCCTCCATGCCTCGGCAAACCCCACTTGCGCAATAATTGCCGGGGTCGCATAGAAAAATCTTCCCCCCCGACCAACAAAGCCAATGGTGTCATGAAGTCTATTTGCGGTTTCCTTAACCTGTGCGATTTGAAGCGAAGTAAGACGACACAGGTCGTCCAATTCACCTTGCAAGTCCCCTTTGTATCCTACTCTAGTCACCAGGGATAAAGCAGCCAGTGTGGTCCGCTCCTCGGGTGTTAACCTGCGTTGGAAGTAATAGTCATTAATGTTCGAGAGGATAGGGGCGAGATTCCCTGCGGCCTCAATTTCAACATCGTGGAGACATAAATCAGCAGCCATCCGGATAAAGCCTCCGGACTTATCAGCATATGCGTGCCGCCTATCAGCGGGAACTTCAGGAAAATTTTTCTCAAGCACCTTTTCCACTACGCTCTGATCCATCCGGGTTAACCAATGTTCAGGAGCCCCTGTCGCAGGGCGTTCTCCGCTATTATCAATCGCAATAACTCTGGCACGCTGTTTATGTCCAAGCAGTATTTCACTTAATTGTATCCGCTGCGTTACCGAACATTCGTCCACCACTATAATTGCCCTCGAGTTTTGATCGCTAGCTAAGGCCCGTGCGAGTTGGCGGGCACCATCATCATCATCTGTATAAAGGGTTAGGGGTATCAATCCAGGGTCACTACCAAGTGCTTCCAAAACCAATCTTGTTTTTCCTACGCCCGGCTCACCCTGAATTGAAAAAACGGGGCTATTCGGGGAATTAGTAAACTTTACATGTTGTTTAATGGCTTCCATAACTGAAGCCCATGCTTCCACGGGCACATATGTCCGAATTCGCTCAAGGGCGTTTTTCTGCCATGCGCTGTATGGGATACCAAAGCCAGTCAATCTATGCATCGGCATGACTATAGCCGGGAATAGACTGCCTAAGGCGGCCAGATCCCCGGCACTCAGAACTCTTGGGATTGGTGCGGTAGAAGACAAAGCAGCGACTTCTGTTTTAAGCTTTTCATTTAACTCTGTCTTTTTTTCGGGCGTGATTTCCGAACAGATACATAATCTATAGGCATAACCTTTTTTTATTAGTTCCGCCGCAAATGGTTTATTTACTTCGTCATGTAGGGCACTAGGAGAGATGTTCTCTTCGGCGGTTGCTTTATACTGCCAAACCGTAGGATTACTAAACCATCCTGTCGCATCTCCAGTAAGAAGAACATCAACAGTAGTGTCAACACCGCCATCAGCCAGGTTGGTTCGCTGGTTCGTCTTCACCTTGTCGTGAGTAACGCCACAAGCATATGCATGAGCGCGAATAATTGAATCGACGAATTGCGTGAACTCATGTCCGCCGGGAGTTCGCCCAAGGGCAACAACTTCAAGTGGTTTAAGCGTAAGCATTGAATACAGCTTCCTTTAATGGAAATATGTGAGCCCCTACTGGGTAAATTCTAACTTATTTATAAGATAAGACCGAGGTAGGCACTAATTAAATTCTTACAAAGGAGTTGTACTGAAGTATTAGGATCCGCCTGTTCAAATTGTGTTAATAGTCACGCTCGCTCTTATTTCTAAAGGGTTGGGTCTAGAGTCAATATCCAACTCAGGCATGGAGGCGTCGAACTGTTTGATGGCGGCGTCCAGGTGGCCTCGGGAGAGGTGGGCGTAGCGCTGGGTCATTTGGGGACTGGCGTGGCCGAGAATGCGCTGCAAGGCCAGCATGTCATTGGTCTTCATGGCAAAATGACTGGCAAAGGTGTGGCGCAGGTCGTGAAAGCGGAAAGGCGGTAGCTTGGACTGGAGTTTGGCAAGATCAAACAGCCTTCGGCAGGTGATATCCGGAATCTCGAACACAGGACCGGCGGTTTTAGGGCCGACAGAAACAAGGACCTCATGCAGTTTGGCGGCTATCGGAATTTCTCGTGGTTTGCCGGATTTAGAATGCAGTATATAAATGGTCCCGTGTTCCAAGTTTATATTCTGCCAGTCCAACGCCATTATCTCCCCCCTGCGCATGCCGGTGAACAGGGCACAGACCACAACGGGGTAAAGCCTGGCAAAACGGGGTTGCTGGCACACGGTCAGAAACGTCTCCAACTCCTGAAGGCTTAAATAACGCAACCGGGAGGGGCTCTCGGGCTTACGGCGCACGCCGCTGGCGGGATTTGAGCCTTTGATGTCCCCCCACTCTATACCGCGATTATAGACCGTATTAATGAGCGTCAGATAGCGGTTGGCCGTTGAAGCCGAGCGGGTCTGTATCTTACGGTTATAAAACTCCTGTAAATCCTTGGTGGTCAACTCGTCGGCAAGGCTCGCTCCTAAATCCTCGTACAGCAGCTCCAGCATGCAACGCCAAGTGCGGGACTTCTGCGCGCCCAGCAACCGCCAATAGTTCTCGCCCAGGTCACGGAAGGTAAGCCGCTTGAGCGGTCTATGCTGACGCGGTGGCTCAAAGGACTCCAACTGTTTTCGGGCCAGCAGTTCTTTGGCAAGGCGAAGGTTCTCTGGCGACTCCGGGCCCACTTTTTCGCGATGACGCAGGCCTTTCGAGTCCCTATATACAACATAGAGCTCGGCGGGTTTCCCTTTCTCCTTTCGTCTTCGCCAGATTCCTCGCGCCATAGCTGATTCTTATTTCTCCGCCGGTGCTTTCCATTCGCCGCGCATCCACCTGTCAATTTCGTCCTTGTCGAACCGGTTAAGCCTCCCCGCCTTATGAACAGGGATCTCGCCATTGCTGATCATGCTGTATAGAGTTGCCTTCGCTACGCTCGAATACAGCACCATGTCGTCCATGGTCAGCCATTTCTTGTTCTGCAAGGATAAGTGCACGTCAGGAATAGTATGAACTTCTTCGTAATTCCCCTTGGCCAGTTCGGCATATGCCGGGTTAAGTTCGTAGCCGATAAAGCCCCTGCCGTGCTTACGCGCGGCCGCCAGCGTTGTACCTGAGCCGCAGAATGGGTCCAAAACCACCATACCCGGCCTGCTTCCATAAAGGATGAAACGCTCGGCCACCGGCAAAGGCATCTTCGCCGGATGCACTCCTTGGCGCTCTTGGGCCGTGCGCTCGAAGAACGCATTACCTGAGTCCTTTACCGCTGGGATAGATTCATCAGGCTGGTCGACTATGTCTGCCTGTTCCGCAGTAATTCTAAGCGCGGCCTTATCAACGTAAAAATCCGCCGACTTCGCAAAGTGCCAGAGCAGCTCCACCGCGCCCTTAACCACCTTAGCTGCCGGCATTGGCATAACGTTCGGCTTAAACCAGTAGTGGGTCTGCACATGAAAAAAACCAATATCCTCAATAGCCATACGCGGGATCAGGTATTCCGAAGGTGAAACGAAACCGTCCAGATGCGGGGCTTGAAAGTTAAGGAACAGGTTCCCGGCTGGCTTCAGCACCCGGAAGCATTCGGCGAGCACGGGTTTAAGCCGCACGACGAACTCCGCCCCTTGATAGTTGCCCAAATCTTCGGAGTTGTCGGAATAATGCTTTAACTTCTCGTACGGCGGCGAAGTAAATACCAGGTTTACGGCTTCATCAGGGATCTCACTCATCTCCGCTGACGACTTACAGAACACGCGGTTTAGAAAGGTTTCCATTGTGGCCTCCGAGTATTGGTTCGCACACCAATATTTTAGGGCCTCTGCCATCATAGAGATAGGGACATCATCCAATGCACAATATCCCCTTCCCCAATGAACCGAGCAAATATTTTTCAAAGACCAGAATGCGCAAAACAAATCAAAATGACGCGAACCGCCTTAGATATTCCGACCAGACCATATTTATTGCGGCGTTGGCGCTGGCCCGTTTGTAAAGCTTCCGGGCGAACTCGGGACCACGGTGAAGTTTCTCGCTGGCTTCGTCCAGCGCGGCTTCAAGATGTTGATTACTGCCATCGCAATCTGACTCCAATTGTTTCAAGGTCATGCCCGGATATTTCTTCCGGCATTCCACTAATGCCGCAACATTCGATTTTTCCTGCTCTCTCACGTCTTGAACAAGCTCACGGCGGGCCGCCACCTGCTTGACCACAATATAGATTTCGTCCGGGGTGCCTTTCTCGGGTGCAGGCTGCGCCTCCTGCTCCAAGAGTTCCTGCAAAACGCTCAGCCCGAATACACTGTTATCCCCCTGTGTCCATTTCAGAAAAAGTTGCGCCAGCGTATTTCCCGATGCTGCCCAAGGTACGCCTACGCCCGCCTTCAAGCTTTCAAACCGCGCTGCGTCGTACTTCCGGGCTAATGGGAGGCGGGCTGCTCGGACTTGCGCAAATTCACGAGAGAGTCTCTCAGTAAAAGCTTCGCTGTCAGGAGTAAAGTTGTGATTTGCCATGAGGTGCAATTTTAGCGCGGACTTATTAGCAATAACCTTGCTTCCGTTCAGGGCGTAAAGGTTCTCCAGAAAATCGTTCCGTCGTGACTGCGCTTTATACATATAGGAAGGGTTGATGGTAAGCGGCTCCGGCTTGAATGAAGTGGCCTTCAACCAGTTACATATCAATGTGAATTCCCGCCCTAACCCATGCGCCAGTATTGCCGCATCCAAGTGCCTGCCCAGCTCCACCGGAGTAAAGTCCAGCAGGTGGATGTGGTCCGAGGGAACGCCGTTAAGCGGGGCGTAGGCCAACACATTGAAGCCGCTCTTATTCCGCCGGTTGAAATAGCTAAAAGCCGAGGCGACCGCCAGCAGGTTAAGATAGTTCCCGTAACATAGCTTCGGGGTATCAAGCTCCCAACAGGCTACCATGGCATTGAATAAGGCTACCGTAGGAGGTTTCAGCCCCAGTACCCCCTCCAATATAAACACGAAGGGTTTAAGATCTCCGCGCCAGAGTTTATCCCGCAAAACAAGAATGCGGCGGCTTACCTGCACATGGAGTTGGGGCAGGTTGTTGCGGTGCTTGCGCACCCACGCTCGCTGTTTAAGTTCCGGTTTCTTCATAACCTTAATATCTCTGATCCTTTTAAAGCCGGGCTGTCCAAGCCGATAGGACTGACCGTGGCTATTACCTGGCACCGCACTTTAGACAACACCGTGAATATTTGTTCACGCGGCACCTGAATACGCCCGTAAATAAGCCAGTCGAGTTCAACCAATAGGCAATGCTCTTTCGGCAATCCCTTAATAACGCTTTTCAACGTTGTAAAGTCCGTTACCCACAGCGGGCCATAGGGCAAGGAATACCTCCGGCCGGTAAAGGAATGTTGGAATGGCTCATAAACCACCGAAACAGCTCCTTTTTTCTGACCTCGCCGGAGATTTTCGTCGACGAGCATGAAGGCATCTTCACGAGCGCCAGCCAGCAGGCTGATTAACGTGGTTTTGCCAGTACCCTTGTGCGCGGCAACTATGTTAAGCCCCGGCGAGAACTTCAGTGTTAGCTTTTTAAAGCAGTTGACGTTCTCCACCGCAATGCTTTTGATTCGCGGCACGTTATAGGTCATTTGCGAGATATTACGCATAGCCCCCCGCTATTTACCTTTAAATTTATTAGTTACCTTCTTTATAGCTGTATCCAGCGGAGAGACCGGGAAGTAACGAATTGCCCAATTACCGCCGTCAGGGCTTGTCACCTTAACAGTGAAGTCCTGGTCGCCGAACGCGCTGTTAACGTCAGCCTTGATCAGAGGCAGTTTATCCCAGGTAAAGTCAGGATCGGTCTTCCATACGCCATCAAATATTTTGTCGCGGCGTGAAACCACAACAGAGGCCTCCAGTTTGCGCGGTGGTTCCGGAGACGGATTAGTCTGCTTTTCCCTCCCCGCCTTACCAGCCGCCCAAGGATGGTTGCCTTGGAACCGCACAATATCAGCCTTAAGGAATAAAAAGGCCTTACCAATGCTCGTATACGGTTTCAGCGCCTTCTCCCGCACTAGACGGCGTATGGAAGCGTAATGATAGCCCAGATAGTCCGCCGACTGCTCGGCGGTCATCATTTCGGAACCGGAATGCGGGTCGTAGATAGCGGATGTGGTTTTCATAAGTGTTCGCTTATTGTATCACTTATAAAAACAAAATTCCAAGGTTTTAAATACGGAATGCCGCAACTTAGTGCGAAATTACTACTGGATTTGAAGGTAAGAAGCTGGGTATTGTGTAAAAACAGTCACGGGTGAAGTCACGGTGCAATCACGGTCGGGTCACGGTGGGATCACGGTAAAGCCACGGTGCCTGCCACGGCAGCATCACGGTAGTCATCACGGTTAAACAGTTACGCAACTGGCAGCGCAAAAGCACTATTTCGGAACGGTTATATCAAACAACTCTTGTAAAACTCCATGAGGTCACCTAACGCTGACACGTACTCCTCACCTTTGGGATCCAATAGGCCTGGGAGAAAATGTTTGCCATAAGATGAAATATATGAGATTTCTTCCGCCGGAATCGAACCGGCTCTGACTACACAGAGTTCAAACGAATTGAGCCAGACTACAGTTTCTACCGCATATATCCAAACACTATAGTCTCGTGACCGCGCGGTAAAGTCTTCTAAGGTTTTGGCCGCTCCCCCATCTATCTTTTTAATTCTTCTTAACCATTGCATGCGAACATTTTCATCCATCCGCACCAGGGCTGCTGCTGCGGTTCTTGTTAGCTCAACATCCACCGGCTCATAAAAATGTAATTCCCTAATATCTCGTTCAAGTCTTTCCAAGAACAATGTTAACCACAACTCAGCGGAAATATTTTTACCAAGTAATCCTTTCCCTTCAAGTATATCCAAAAGATCCTCTTGGTTGGAATGAGACCAGCTGCCCTCTATCGGGCCACTTAGCATGAAAATTATCTGCCTAAGCAAAAGAGGTGTAATATTTGCAGGCCATGCCGCAATCATAGCTGCGAATATTTCCAACCTAAAATCCCGAATCTCCTGCGACTCCGTGCGCCCTTTGATATTGGCTTGCACTCGGAGATCATATGCCCAATTAGCCAATGCCTGTACCTGCTCTAGCTTCTCGAGTGGCACTAGCAGGTTCGTAGATGATGGAGCCATAGCACTCTGAGCAGCCAAAGCACGCAAGAAAGGCACCTCACACATTAGGAGGGTATTTTGCATTTTGACATCTTTTCGATACTTCAGGCGCTTAAAAGACTCGGCAACAATCAGACCAAACAGATAACTCCGCACCTCGCTGGGATCCTTTTGCATTTTATAGATATTTACCGCAAAGTCACTAAACACTTTTGAGTTAAGGCCAGCAAGAAACTGAATCCCCAAATCTATTTCGTTCGTTGGGGCGATAGTGACATAAAACCCATGCGTCCAGAAGGTGCGGTTAAATTCAAGAGCCTCTTTGAAGGTCATCTTCAGCCATCCTTCAGGATCGGCTTGATAGTGGTCCACACTATTAGCAGCAGCCTTCACAAAAGTTGCCACTGAAATATTCCCGGGCTGTGTAGTCGTCAACAGCCAAGAAAGGAGTTTGTCTCCTAGACTTTGGGCCGCTGCCGCCACAACTCCATCCAAGAATGTATCCGAGCCAGCTGTGCCGCAAGCCCATGATGCCAAGTCCTTTAGCAACTTCGGCAAATCGGCCGCTGACGCGTTACACAGCGCATTAGAATAACTAACTGGGGACGCTAGGAGTACGGAATCGATTGCGGGCGCGGTTGTGGAACTTGGCCTGGCCTGCTTTCGCTTCTCATCCCGGAGCTCATGCGATGAGAACAGCGTCTTAATTTCCCAGGCGGGAGCCCTGTCGGTTCCAGCCTTTTTAACAATATCGTCAATATACCTTTCAAACGGTTTATACAGGTCGGAAGGTATTGGCGTAATTAGCAACGGAAAATTGACCATTGCTCTTTGAATTGAATTAGAGAAATGGTATCCAGACAGCATCCCTCCATCCTGATCAAACAACAAGAGGTAGCGATCATGAAAAAGTTGTTTGGGAACCAAACCGCTGTGTCGAAAATCTAATATGCGTAACGCAATAGTTTCCAGGCTGGGAGCGATCTTTAAACAATACTCCTTGATTTGGATTGCCCGTGCCGGTTCAACTGGAGCTTTCCCATGAAGGCGGTTTAATGATGTTCTTAGGCATGAAATAATCCAGCGTATTTCGCGCCATAAACCACTTCCATCCACGCGCGTACGCCGTGGTTCAGAATCATCAGACAACAATGTTGTCGTAGTTACTGCAATAAATTCTACACTGGGCCGCTTCAGAGCAGCAACGAGATCGATCCCAGTGGTCCCGAAGTACGGGTCAAATATTACAGCGGTTGTAACTGTAGCGTAATTGTTTAGTATCGCATTAATCCAGTCTGCTAGCTCGGTAATTCTATCAGACTCCTTGCCCTGACCTTTAATAAAAAATGCGCCCTCTGAAACTTTGGGAATAAGTTTCTTTATAAGAGAACGAATCTCTCGGCCTGATGGCACCCATGGATCGTCCATGTAGTCACGCGTCCAAGAAGGTGATACTGGTGGAAGAGTCGCGGCGCTAGATTTACCAATCAGTCTATCAAGCCACTTGGACCGTTGGATGGCATAGGAATTTAGAAGCCTTACGTCGACACTAATAGAACGAATAAGATGCGCACCATTCTCATATACCAGTTCAAACTGTGCTCCCTTGGTTGTTTTTGCCCACACGCCGACCAGCATCGCACTAATGGGCTCGACGGCATGAAATACGAGTGTTTTGGCCTGCCCGGAAAAGGTTAAAGACTCACATAGATCAGATATGATCTCTTCGCCGTTTAACAGTCGGCAACGCACCAACAACTCCGTACCTGCAACAAAGGCTCCTTCATCGATACGAACAGATGCAGATTCCGCAGTGATCTTCTTATCACCGTTAACAGTAGTTGTTTTCTCTCTGACCGAGTCAAATCGGACTAAAGGATTACGCTGTTCATTTAGAGTCGGGAATGTAATCCATTCAATATTGCCAAGACGTTGGGAATCCGTATCTAAGAATTTAAATCCAGTCTCGTGAGATAAAACACCAAGTGCCTCCGCAATAAGTTCGGACACGTTTGGATTGCGTTCCCCTCCGATAGGCTGCCAAAATGAGAGTTTTTCTAGCCTGAACAAGGACGCAAGCCACGCGGGGATCTCCACTAGCGGGCTCGCGCCTCCTCCGAACGAAGAATCCGTCACTATTTTTGCAGTTAAGAATACTGTTGGACGAGGGGCAAACACTTTCTCAACAGAGAGAGGCGAATTGACCAAATGTAGTCCGGAGAATTTGGCGTCGGGGGCAGATATTGACGCGGCACTTGCCGCCTCTGCAAGGGACTTGTCCTGGCAGAGAGCTTCAATTAGTCGAAAAAGCACAGCACCGCTTTGACTTAGAGAAAGCCGCCAAAGTCGGAAGATTTCCGTCGACTTCTTTAGTTCCGACAAGAGAGACGCTTGAAGCTGAACATCCCATACGCCTTGCTTTTGATTCTGTGCTGGAATTACCCAACCATAGATCAGATCTAACTTTAAGTTTTGAGCTGATCCGCTTTGCAATATCCAAAACTGAAGCTTAACACTTTCTTCAGTGTTTTCATTAAGAACACGCGCCAAGCGCTGGTCGGTGAGAATAGCATTTAAATTCATAAACGAGGCAATTCCCCCCAAGTCGCAGGCGGGAACACGGATGACACCGCGCCATATCAGTGCGGATATTGCGCCTTTACCAGTTGGCGAAAGAGTATGTTAGCGATACCGCGGCAGCTGTACCGCCGAGATCGGCCTTATAAAGCTGTTCATTAGCTTCCAGGGGCTGACCTACGGCCTTAGTGCTAAGCGTTTTTCTGTTCTTTATTATCAGCCTGGTCTTGGAGCCATTAACGGTTGTAGCCAATTCGCTGCTTTCGGCGGCCAGCATTTTACGGAGAGAGAACCGCAAAGATAAATTGCCGGCGCTTAACGCCACCCCGGCTTCCGCATGGGGAACGGTTACGTCGCTTTTAAACAGCACATTATAGCCAACACCTGCCATATTACCCAGGTCGACAACATGGAGCGACACCATATCCGCCCCGCCGCCCAGATAAAGTCCAAAATGCCTGCCGAAATTACGCCGGAGGTATACATTCGCCGCTTTATGCTTCGGCTCTACGGAAAGCGTGCCGTTATTGTCCCATTTAGCGCCGCCGCCCTTCTCGAACTCACCAGACAGGCCTAACGTGTAGTTTTTAGACAGATCCCTCTCGTAGAATAACTGGAAGCGCCCGCTCGTCTTCGTGTAGGTGATCTGTGAACCGGGATTCCACTGCTGAAGCATCTCTAAGCTGTCCTTATTCTTAGTAAAGTTGGACGGCCCCAGGGAAAGGCCAATATGATTCCACGCAAAGGACGTGGTCTCGCGCGGCACAGGCTGAAACACAGGGCGTTCAACCGGCTTAGGCTGCTCCACCAGTTCGGGGTTTACGACCACTGCAGGCTCGGGCCCCTTTTCAGGCTCAGCCTTTACCGCAGGGGTTAACGCGACGGACGTAGCGTTGAAAGTCTTGGTTATATCCGCGCCTGATACTCCGTCATGCATCTTAAATTCTATTTTCCCGGCCTGAGACTCCGTAGTGATAACCGGACCGCCATCAGCTATCAGTCCGGCTTGTACAATATCTTGCGATTCATCGGCTGAAATCTCGGTCAGACTTACTCCCTGTGCGGACAGATCGGACTTAAGCTTTTCAACGGCAACACGCCCCTCCGCCGTCCCCATATCTGGCGAAAGCACCAACACAGCACTCTTCTGCGACAACGCCCCCGCCGCACTTAAATGCGCCGTGAACAATAAACCCAAAATTATCTGTATTCCTAATTTCATTTCAAGCGCCTCTAGAATGTCGGGGCTCAAGACTTTCCTCTGCACTCTGCATACAAAAACATCGGTAGCTCTTCTTTATTTATTACGGCCAGAAAGAACGGAATACTTCCCAAGTTTTGGGAAGCAGGCACATTTAACAATAAGTTCTGAGTTGCTTGTCTTTTCTACGCACTTAACATCGCGAAGCGGCTCAACATAATATGCGACCTTAATTTCCATCCCGGAGATATCTTTGAGCTTATACTTTTGGAGATATTCACCCGCCAACTTACCCGTATAAGTAAAAAACTTGCTCTCCCCTAGACGGATTTCAGATACAATCGACCAAAAAGGTTCTTCTCCCACTATTTCGGGACACTGAATTGGGACTAATTCCAAGCCCAAATTTGTGTCTTGCAAATAGAAATGGGCTGTTGGATTCTGTTCCTTTAAGTAGTATGCGGATTGTTTGGAATTATTCTCAATTTTATATTTCGCAACAATGGAATAATTACTTGAAAAAAATCCGCTTTTACCTATTTTAAAATCGATTACAGTAAGAGTGAACGGTGCGCTTGCAATAGACGCCCCACGCAACAGAAACAACAAGACTAACGTTAAAACAATTTTCTTCATAAATTAATATGCTTGCCGTCGCGAAACACTACAGCCTTTTGCATTGTAATCCAGCGCACTTCATTTTCAATGAACAGCCATCGCGAAGGAGACAAACCTACCGTATCCATAACACGAAATCGATATTGTTCCCAGCTTTACAGGTATTTCGAATAAAATTTAAGCACTTTTTGTTTAAAGCTTATTCCCGAATAGTCGTCACCCTCTGCAATAGAGACGAGAACACGATATAGACGTCCCTTCAATACGCATTCGCTTGAATTTATCTCCGCCCCACCATTACGCCCAACAGCAACCATCAATCTTTTTTGCCCATTCTGACCATAAACAATAATCCCAACTCTAATATCAGACCTAACAACCTTATTAATTGGCGTAGTATTTCGCAAAGCCAAAGAAATATCTTTTAATTTATGATTATCTGTGAGTGTTATCACTAAAGGTCTACCAGTAAAGAGTCGCTGCGTTGTTAAAGCGAGTCCCATTTGAATATATGAGGGCACATAGTAGAGTTCAATCTTTGAAATCTTTTTTTCATCAATTTCACTGGAAACATCTTTCAACAATCCATCCTGCTCTTGCATTACTTCAGAACTCGATATTCGGCTGGTATACAGCCGATAAGGGAGAAAGGCAAAAATAAACAGAAAGAGCTATAAAACAAAAA
>JAJZPL010000023.1 GCA_021811185.1 bacterium | reverse complement strand
CTCGCTTAACTGGAGGGGTGGCCGGGGTATGGTTTCGCGAACCCGTTGCGGAAGGGGGCCCCGCCATAATTTCCCAAGGCGGGGGGAACCGACGCAAGGGTTCCCTGCAGTCCGGGTTCGCGGGGCCATACCCCGGCCAGGCCCCCGACTTCACATCTCGCGGTTCATTGCCCAAAGCCAAACAAGCTCCGCCCACCTTTCTCATAGAATATTCATTGTAAACGCGCTTGAAAATTTAAATAATAGAGATATGACGCCCGAAATCAACGAGAAGCGGATGGTACAGTTTTTCTGCGACCTGGCCAAGATCACGTCGCTCTCCGGCAAGGAAGGCGCCATCGCGCGCCGCCTCTCCATCCTGCTCACCTTCATGGGCGCCGAGGTAACCATCGACGACGCCGGCAAGAAGATCGGCGGCGAGACCGGCAACCTCATCGCCCGCTTCCCCGGCACCGCCCCCGGCGAACCCTTCCTGCTCTCCGCCCACATGGACACCGTAGGCCCCGCGCAGAACGTCCGCCCCGTCGTCACCAAAGACCGCATCACCTCCGACGGCACCACCATTTTAGGCGCCGACTGCAAAGCCGGCATCGCCATCATCCTCGAAGTCCTCAAGACCCTCGAAGAGAACCGCATCCCCCACCCGCCCATAGAAGCCGTCTTCACCATCAGCGAAGAGATGGCCCTGCTGGGCGCCAAGTTCCTTGACTATTCAAAGATCCATGCCCGCTACGGCCTCATCTTCGACAACGAGCAGGGCCTCGAGAACGTCATAACCAACGCCCCCGCCGCCGACGCCATGGAGATCAAAGTCTACGGCGCAGCCGCCCACTCCGGCGTGGCCCCCGAAAAAGGCATCTCCGCCATCAAGGTCGTCTCCAGCGCCATAGCCGGCATGAAGCTAGGCCGCATCGACAGCGAGACCACCGCCAACATCGGCTTCATCTCCGGCGGCAACGCAATCAATATCATCCCGCCGCTGGTGGAACTCTCCGGCGAAGCCCGCTCCCACGACCTGGCCAAACTAAAGAAGCAGACCCGCCACATGGAGGACTGCCTTAAGAAAGCCGTCAAAAAAATAAAGGTCCGCTCCGACGGCAAGACCATAACGCCCCGCTACGAGTTCCTGCTCGAGCGCAAGTTCCCGAACCTCCACATAGAAAAGAACAACCCCGTGCTCGCCCTGATAGGCGGGGCCATGCGGGCGCAGGGCCTCAAGATGAAGCCCTCCACCTCCGGCGGCGGCACCGACGGCAACATCATGTACGGCCACGGCATCAAAGCCCCGATCCTCTCCACCGGCATGCGCGACGTCCACACCACCCATGAATACCTGGACCTCAAAGATTTCTTCGCCTGCGCCCGCCTCACCCTCGAAGTGATAGCCGGCTGGCCCAAGGCCGTGGACATGAAGAACTGAACAGGAAAACTATGGCACACATATTCGACCCGTCGGAAAGACATAAACTGGACAGCCCGGCGCGCCGCGCGGCCATGCCGCCGGAAGCCACGCTGGTCAAGGCCGGCCTCAAGCCCGGCGACGTAGTACTGGATATCGGCTGCGGCATGGGCTACTTCGCGGTGCCCGCCTCGCAGATGGTGGGACCCAAGGGCGCGGTCTACGCGCTGGACATCTCCGGCGTGATGCTGGCGGAGCTCCGCTCTAAAACGGCCTCGACCGGCATCTTCAACATCCACACCGTCCAGTCCTCCCACGGCAAGCTGAATATCCCCGAAGCGGACTATACGCTGGCGCTGCTGGTGAACGTGCTGCACGAAGTGGAGGACAAAAAGGCCTTCCTCGCGGAGGTTGCCGCCGCCCTTAAGCCCGGCGTAAAACTTTCGGTGATCGAATGGCGCAAGCTGGAAACCCCTGAGGGCCCGCCGCTGAAGGAGCGTCTTTCCGAGGACGAGATGCAGGTGCTGCTTAAAAAAGCCGGTTTTACCGAGCCCGAAACCCAGGTCCTCACCCCGGCGCACGCGCTGTACACCTGCAGCAAGAAATAGGCTGCGCGCAAGTTCAAGATAGCCGCAACGGAGAAACTATGACCGAGACCATCGCGAAGAAAGAAGAGTTATCCTTTATCGGCAAGTTCCTGGTACTCAAGGGCGCTGTGCGCGAACTGTGGCTGATCTTCGCCACGAAGATAATGACGATCCTGGCCTACAGCGTGGTGAACTCCACGCTGGTGCTGTGGCTCTCTTCCGACCTCGGCTACGGCGACAAATCGGCCGGCTTCGTGGTAGCCGCCTGGTCCACCGCGCTGACCATCTTCACCGTGATGGTGGGCTCGCTGGTGGACGCGGTGGGCATACGCAAGTCGCTGCTGACCGGCTTCGGGCTGGCCACGGCCGCCCGCCTGGTAATGGCCGTGGCCGCCGTAAAATGGATAGCCCTGCCGTTCGGCCTGTTCCCGCTGGCGCTGGGCGAGGCACTGCAGACGCCGGTCATGGTGGCCGCCGTCAAGCGCTTCACCACCACGAAGCAGCGCTCCATAGCTTTCTCGGTCTACTACGCCATGATGAACATCGGTTTCGCCGTGGCCGGCTGGACCTTCGACAACGTGCGGCGCGGCCTGGGCGAGTACGGCCACTATAACGTGCCGCTGCTGGGCCTGCATATAAGCACCTACCAGACCATCATCCTGCTGGGCGCGCTGTTCACGCTGCCAAACCTGGTGCTCACCTACTTCGCGCTGCGCGGCGGGGTGGAGGCCACCGACGAGGGCGTGGTGATAAAGCCTGAAACGCCGAAATACCCGGACAAGTCCTTCCTCGAAGCGTTCCTGCTGGCGTGCCGCGACGCGCTGAAGGACTGGTTCAGGATCTTCTCCAGCCTCTGGACGCAGCCCACGTTCTACCGTTTCCTGGCTTTCTTCGGGCTTGTGGTCTTCGTCAAGCTCATCCTTTACCAGATGTATTACACTTTCCCCAAGTACGCCATCCGCGAACTGGGCGCGGGCGCGCCTTTCGGCCAGCTCTTCGGCACGCTGAACGCGGTGATCGTGGTGATCCTGGCCCCGGTGATAGGCGCGCTGACGCAGCGCTTTACCGCTTACAAAGTAGTGGTGATAGGAACTTTCATCACGGCCCTCTCCGTCTTCCTGATGGTGGTGCCGCCGGCGCACTACCAGTTCCTGGCCGGCGGGCCGTTCGGGCACGCCATAGCCTGGTGGCTGAACCTCGCCGGCCCGGTGCAGCCGCTTTACGTGGCCATCGTGCTGTTCACCTTCATCTACTCCATCGGCGAATCCTTCTACTCGCCCCGCCTCTACGAGTACCCGGCGGCCATAGCCCCCAAGGGGCAGGAGGGCTCGTACCTGGCCCTCTCCATGCTGCCCTACTTCGTGGCCAAGTTCTTCGTGGGCTCGATGTCCGGCTTCCTGCTGGAAGCTTTCTGCCCGGAAACCGGCCCGCGCAATTCGCAGATGATCTGGATCATCGTGGGCGGCATGGCGCTGATAGCGCCGGTGGGCCTGGTGGTGTTCCGCCGCTACATCCAGGTGCACGAAGCGGGGAGGGACTGACCCGGTCCCGGCCTCCGTTACTTTTGTTACAGGCCTTTAATTGTGTTTCTATTTTATCTACAATTTACCGATACGCGTTCCGGAGGTAAAAATGACCGAACCTAAAGAACTCTACTCCTGCCTTGCCAAGACCGCCGAGCGCGACCCGGAACAGACTGCCTTCGTTACCGGGGAGAAGCACATGTCCTGGCACGAGGTGCTCTACTCCGTGGACCGGGCAGCCGACATGTTCTGGCAGCTGGGCCTGCGCAAAGGCGACCGCGCGGCCATCGTCCTGCGCAACTCCACGGAATTCATAATTTCCTACTTCGCCATGGCCAAGATCGGCGCCGTGGCCGTACCTATAAACTACATGGTTTCCAAGGCGGAAGAGATCTCCTATATCCTGGAGAATTCCGCCTGCAAGGGCGTGGTGACGGAGAAGGAGTTCGTAAAGAACTACGTCAACGTCAGGAAGAACCTGCCCGGCCTCAAGTTCCTGATCTCGGCGGATTTCTGCGGCATCGACGGCGTGGTGGATTTCTGGCATTACCTGAAGCACGCCCACTACCACCCCCAGACCCAGAAGTCGGTGGCGGAAGAACACGACACCGTCTGCATCCTTTATACCTCCGGCACCACCGGCCACCCCAAGGGCGTGCTGCTCACCCACCACAACATCCTCGAGAACGCCAAGGCCTCCATTTCGCACCTGGAGCCCGTGAAGAAAGACGTGTTCATGGCGCTGCTGCCCATGTTCCACACCTTCTCCTGGACCGGCAACGTCATAGTCCCGATCCTGCTGGGCTCGAAAACGCTCATCGTCAAGAGCATCACTCCGCCCAAGCCCTGGCTGCAGACCATGGGCCGCGAGGGCGTCACCATCATGATCGCCGTGCCGCAGATCTACGGCGTGCTGGCCAAGGAAGCCCGCGGCCTCAAGAAGTTCTTCCTTAAGTTCTGGAGCCTCCGCAAGGTGCGGCTTTGCATGTCGGGCGCGGCGCCGCTCAACCACGCCATCGTCCAGCATTTCAACAAGGCCTTCGGCCTGCACATCCTGGAGGGCTACGGCCTGACGGAAACCAGCCCGGTGGTGACCATCGTCCACCCGAAAGCGCGCCGGCACGGCTCGGTGGGCAAGGCGGTCCCCGGCGTTAAGATCAAGATCGTGGACGAGCACGGCAACCACTTGAAGCACGGCGAGGAGGGGGAGATCTGCGTGATGGGGCCGAATATCACCAGCGGCTACCACGGCAACGAGCAGGCCACGCGCGAGCTGTTCACGCAGGACGGCTGGCTCAAGACCGGCGACATCGGCGTGCTGGACACGGACGGGTTCCTCTTCATCCGCGACCGCAAGAAGGACATGGTGATAGTGAAGGGCCTGAAAGTTTTCCCGGCGCAGATCGAGCACGTGATAAACTCCCACCCCAAGGTGCTGGAGAACGCCGTGATCGGCATCCCGGACGGTTCCGGCAACGAGACGATGAAATGCTTCTGCGTGGCCAGGCCGGACATGCAGCTGGAGAAGGCCGAGATCAGCCAGTTCATAAAAGCCAACTTCGACGCCTACAAGCGCCCGCGCGAAGTGGAGATCGTCAGCGCCCTGCCCAAGAACACGCTGCAGAAAGTGCTCAAGCGCGAGCTGCTCAGGCAGGAACTGGAAAAGCGCATGAAGGCGGCCGCCCCGGCGGCGCACTGAGCCCGGGCGGTCCCCGTCAGGCAACAATGAAATTAACAAGCAGCATCCTCGGAATCTTTCCCGAAGCCTACCTGGTGGGGGGGGCGCTCCGCGACGCCCTGCTGAAACTTTCTTTCAAGGACATCGACTTGGCCGTGCCGCCGTCGCCGGACTTCGTAAACAAGGTCCAGGCCCTGGCGCGCGCGCTCGGCGCTGCCTGCTTCCCGCTGGACGAGGAGAACCAGGTGTACCGGCTGGTGGCGCGCAAAGCGCCCGCCTGGCAGCTGGATATAGCCCCTTTCTTCGGCGGCACGCTGAAGAGCGACCTGCTGCGCCGGGACTTCACCGTGAACGCGCTGGCGCTCAAGCTCAAGCCGGCGCACGCTTTCTCCGCCGACCGCAAGACCGGCGCCTTTACGCTTAGCCCGGACCGCGCCGAGGTGATAGACCTCTGCGGCGGCCTGAAGGACCTGAAGGACAAGAAAATAAAGACGGCTTCGCCCGGAGTTTTCGACGAGGACCCCCTGCGCCTGATGCGGACTTTCCGCATAGCCGCGGCCCTGGATTTCGAAATAGCTCCGGCCGTGCTCAAACTTGTAAAGAAAAAGGCGGGCCTGATAAAAAAGTCAGCCCCGGAAAGAGTCCGCGAGGAGCTGATGCGGCTGCTCGAAAGCGGCGAGTCCAACTACTGGCTGGCGCTGATGCACAAGCACGGCCTGCTCTGCGCGGTGTTCCCGGACCTGGCCGCGCAGGAAAGCTGCGCCGTGAAATATTACGGCAAAGGCGGGGTGCTCAAGCACACGCTGCAGGTGGTGCAGCGCATGGACCACCTGTTCCAGAACCTCCCGGTCTACCTGCCGGAGCATAAAAAATTCGCCGAGTTCCTGGCCAGTCCGCGCGTGTTCAAGCTGGCCGCGCTGCTGCACGACATAGCCAAGCCGCCCAAGGCCGCCGTGGTCAAAGGCCGGCTGCGCTTCTTCGGGCACGAGGAATACGGCGCCATTATGGCCGGCCGCGTGATGGAGGACCTGCGCTTCCCGCGCGACGAGATCCGCCTGGTCACCAGGATCATAGGCACGCACCTGCGGCCCGGCAACCTGGCCGCTAACGATTCCATTTCCGACCGCGCCATGTTCCGCTTCTTCCGCACGATGGGGGAATACACGGTGCCCCTGCTGGTGCTCTCGTGGGCGGACCACTCCAGCTACGTCACCGACGAACAGCTGAAGAAGATGCGCCGCACCCTGCAGAACGAGCCGAAGAAGCTGCCGGCCGGCCTGCCCTACAATTCCCCGAAGAAGACCCTGCGCTACATGCAGGTGCTCAACCAGCTGCTGCGCGTCTACGTGAAGAAGAACATGAAGCTGCGCTCCTCGCAGCTCTTGGACGGCAACGACGTCATCAAAACGCTGAAGATCCCCGAGGGCCCGAAGATAGGCGAAATACTTGAGAGGCTGCAGCTGCTGCAGTTCGAAGGGAAGATAAAGAACCGGGAACAGGCGCTTAAAGCTATAAAGGGAATGAAATAGAAGGAGAGAGCCAACCTTCCCTAAAGGCCTACGCTCGCGTAGGCCTTTATTTTTTATTAAGGCGGCCCGATGGCCCCTGCCTGCGCGCCCTCCGCGGTGTACACTATTAGCACAGAGACGGAGGCAAACGGATATGAAAAACAAGATCGCGCTTACCGCAGGGCTTATACTTCTCTCGGGCTTAGGGCTGGCTTTCGCCGGCGCCGAAGCCAAGGCCGCTCCCAAGGCCGCCCCGGAGGTTAAGCAGGAAGACGCGAAGGTCACCGAATTCAAGGGCATCCTCTTCAAACTGGTGCGCCAGGACGAATATCTGGACGAAGCCATCGAGACCCTGGATTCCTCCAAGCGCCTCAGCGCCCACGACCTTTCCGCCATGGGCCTTAGCCTCAAGATGATAGCTGGGAACCTGAACCGCGTCTCGGTCCTCAACAAGAACGAATTCGCCTCCATCCAGCCCGGGGCCAATCTCTCCAAATATACCAACGCCATCCTGAGCTACAGCAAAAGCGTGAACCGCAAATCGGCGCTGGTGAGCGCCAGGGTGGCCAGGTTGGCCGCCGCCACGAAGAAAGCCGGCATGCGCGACGCCGTCTCCTCGAAGAAAGGCGCGAAGAAAGGCGGCAGGAAACTGCTCCAGCTGCTGGAAGAGCAGAAGGCCCTGGCCGCGCTGGCCGCCGACGCCCGCACCCTGAGGAGCGCCTCGCGCAGCCTCAACGCCACCAGCAAGTGGCTGTACATAGCTTCCAAGTAAACCGGACCGTCTCCCGGTCAACAAGGCCCCCGCCGGAAACGGCGGGGGATTTTTTTGTAGAATTGTACTTATGAAAGACCCGATCGAATCCGCGGCGCTCCAGATAGTTAAGGCCATAGGCGAGGACCCAGCCAGGGAAGGCCTGGTAAAGACCCCGCAGCGCGTGGCCAAGGCCTGGCGCGAAATGACCTCCGGCTATAACGCCGACCTCGACAAAGTTTTCAACGGCGCTTTCTTCAAGGTGAACTACCGCGAGATGGTGATCGTGAAAGACATCTCCTTCTATTCCCTCTGCGAGCACCACCTGCTGCCTTTCTTCGGCAAAGCCCACGTGGCCTATATTCCCGACGGGCGCATAGTAGGCCTATCCAAGATCCCGCGCCTGGTGGAGACTTTCGCGCGCCGCCTGCAGGTGCAGGAGAGGCTGACGGAAGAGATAGCCGGCACGCTGTTCAAGAAGCTCAAGCCCCGCGGGGTGGGGGTGGTCCTGGAGGCGCAGCACCTGTGCATGAACATGCGCGGCGTCAGGAACGAGACCGCCTCCGCGGTGACCAGCTCCATGCTGGGGGTGTTCCAGAGCGACAACAAGGTCAGGGAAGAGTTCCTGAACCTGATAAAGAAACAATAATATTATTGAATTCAAAAGGCCATTTAGGTAGAATTTACAGGTATCGGTAATTTGTTCATTGTGAGGGGGGATTGATTCCCTTAAGATAGCCCGGCGGTTCGCGCCGGGGCAAACAACGCGGGCGTCGTACAATGGTAGTACGAGTGCTTCCCAAGCATTAGACGTGGGTTCGATTCCCATCGCCCGCTCCAGTTTTGTAGATATTCCCTGCGATGGGAATGTTACTTAATAGGAGAAGCTCGCTGACGCTCGCAAGTCGCCCGTTCCAGTTTTGTAGATATTCCCTGCGATGGGAATGTTACTTAATAGGAGAAGCTCGCTGACGCTCGCAAGTCGCCCGCTCCAGTTTTGTAGATATTCCCTGCGATGGGAATGTTACTTAATAGGAGAAGCTCGCTGACGCTCGCAAGTCGCCCGCTCCAAATTATGACGAAATCAAAAACCTTCTGGGCTGCCGCGGCGCTGATCTGCCTGGCAACCGTTGCCTTTGCCGGCTACTCCATCTACGGGCGCATGTCGCTGCATTTCTCCGGGGACACCCTTGAGGTCCGCCCGGTGCCGATGCCCGCGCCGCAGGAAACCGCCGAGCCCGAAGCCGCGGCCAAACCGGCCGAGCAGAAACCGGACGAACAAAAACCCGCGGCCGCGGCGCAGCCAGAACCGGAAAAGACCAAGGCCGCCAAGATCGCCTTCGCCTACAAGGACGCCAAAGCCAAGTCGGTCTATATCGCCGGCAGCTTCACCTCCTGGAAAGAGCAGAAGATGACAAAGAAGAACGGCGTCTGGAAAGCCGAGATCTATATCCTGCCCGGCACCTACCCCTACCACTTCACGGTGGACGGCAAAAAGAAGCTGGACCCGGGTAAACCCAAGGCGCCTACCGGTGATTCCCTGGTGGACGTCAACTGAGACGTACCGTGCCGCCGCTTTATTCACCAAAACGTAACAAAGTTGTAACAGGCTTAAGGTAGACTATCCCTGGCGCTTCATATGAATTTCAGAAAGATAAACGCATTATTCCTTATTGTGACGGCCGCCTTGCTGTCCCGGGCCGCCGGCGCAAACCCGCCTCCGCCTCAATTGAACGTTGCCAGGCATAGCCAGACCACGACCCTCCTGGCCGATGGGAACATCCTCGTAACCGGCGGCATAACCACCGCGGGCGTTCCGACCACGGCGGTAGAAATGTACAACATGGCCACGAACCAGTACGAGGACTGGACCGGCCTCCAGGTAGCCCGCTCATCACACACCGCTACGCTCATGTCCGACGGCAGAGTGCTGATAGCCGGAGGTTTCGCTGCCGGCGATAATCCGCTGAATTCCACCGAGATCTGCGACCCTGTAACCAAACTTTGCACTACCAGTCTAACCCTGAGCGTACCCAGGGCGGGGCATACCGCCACCCTGCTGAATAGAGGCCCCAATTCAGGCCAGGTGCTTATCTGCGGCGGGCAGAGCGCCGCCGCCTCGACCACTATCACCGGATCATGCGACCGATTCAACCCAGTGGGCCCCGCAATGACCGCGGCCGGCGCGATGACCTACCCCCGCATGGGTCATGCCGCCACGGCGCTTTATTCCGGCAAAGTTTTCGTGACTGGTGGCCGGGTATGGGACCCATTGGCCCTCCCCGTTCCGGCCTGGCTGTACCAGCCGAACACCGAGATCTATGACCCTTTAACGGACAGCTGGTCAAAAGGGGCGGCACTAATGCAGGGCCGGATAGACCACACGGTGACCGTACTGAACAACGGCCTCATCATGATAGCCGGCGGCTATAACGCCGTCAACCTCCTGACCTGCAAAGCAGGCGCCACCATTTTAACGGATGAATGCTGGCACATTAAGTACGACGACGACCCCAGTATTCACGCCCAGAAAGCGGGCAGTTGGGGCTACCTGGACGGCGCGGAATACTTCGACCAGAAAGGCGGCAGGGTAGTGCTGGATGAAACCACTTTCGGAGTTGCCCCATACCGCAACAGCAAGCATACCGCCGTACTGGACACCGATGGCTCATGGAAAATGATAGGGGGGTACGGCGGGATAGTCCCCACTTTTTTCACCAATTCACCGAAGCTTGATAAAGCTTCGGTCATCTATACCTCGAACACTGGCCCGAACACCGCGGACCTGGTAAGCGCCACCAGCAAAATACTAGTGCCGCTTAAATTCCAGCTTTCAAGGCCGGTCTCGGGAAGACTTGTGGACGCCGACGCTTTTATCCCTAAACCTACGGACGTAAACACCGAGTCAATTGTTACGGATAACGTAAGCATCAGCCTGGAGAAAAGCACGGCTCCGTTCGACGGGGTACCGGTAGGGACCCTTATAGACAGCAAACACAAACCCGGAGAGTTCGATTACCCGGTACAATTGCAGAACCCGGAAGGGTCCGCGGTGTTCCTGCCCCAGTCGATAAATTCCGACGGCACCCTTGCCGACACCAGGATAGTAACTTCCACCTTCACCCTCCTTAGCGGCCCCGTTTACCCCACAAAATCCGACAAACCTTTTTCCGGGGATATGACCGCACAGCTGGCCTTTAAACTCCCCGACCTCTACAGGGGCATCCACGGTACGGCCAGGATAGTCTCTGGCTCCATAGCGGACACGGCCAAAACCTACATCATGATGCTCCAACAGTACGGAAGCGCAACGCTGAACATCGCGGCGCCTAATCCCGCCGACTGCAGCGCAGTGGACAAGGTCTGCACTTATTATGTGGACGGCGCGTTCACCGGAGTGCAGGGTACGGTCTCCAACCTTACCACGCTGGAAGCGGGAACGACCCTTTATTCCCCGCTGGAAACTGCCGGAGCGAAGGTAACCCTTTCACTAACCTTCGATTATACCGCGGACGAGATCCATTTCGACAACAGGGATACCACTTTCAACTTCGGTCCGTCCACCGCGGTCATCAGGGGAATGGTTTACAGCACCACGCTGGGCTTCAGCCCCAGGACAGGCACCTGGGTCGATCTGAACGACGTGGAAGCCCTGCCGCCCATCCACACCCCTTTATTCGACCAGAACACGCTGATGACCCCCGCAGGTGACATCGTAACGCTGGGCGGCAGGAACTGCGAGGTTAACCCCGTGTCGGACTGCAACCGGCTAGCGCCGAACTTCCTGTCGACCACGACCGAGACCGTGTATATTTCGGTTTACAAGTCGAATGCCAATAGCCAAGCCTGGCCTACCGGGCCCACGCTAAACTCAAAAAGGTCTTTCCATACCAGCACGCTGCTGCCGAGCGGGCAGATCCTGACCTGCGGCGGCTCCGACGGTGCCAGGCAGCTGGCCTCCTGCGAACTAATGGACCCAGTGACCAAGAAATGGACGCTTACGGGGTCCATGAACTATCCCAGGGCCATGCATACGGCCACGCTGCTGTCGAACGGGACGGTGCTCGTGACCGGCGGCGCCACAGCCGACGGCTCTTCGCTGGACACCGCCGAAATATTCTATCCCGCCACGCAGCGCTGGGTAGCCACGGAATCCATGACCCAGGCGAGACAGAGGCATACCGCTACGCTGCTCCAGGACGGCAATGTGCTGGTGGCGGGGGGAGACAATGCCGCCTCCGCCGAATTGTTCATTTCCACCAACGCATCCTGGCAGCCCGTAGGCAGCATGACCTGGGCCAGGTCCCAGCATACCGCCACGCTCCTGAAGAACGGCAACGTACTTATGGCCGGCGGCGTGGCCGCGGGCGCTTTGTACCAGACCGAAATCTACAGTTTCGCCAACAAGACGTTCAGCGCCGGCCCTAACCTTAACGTAGCCAGATATGGGCATACGGCGAATCTGCTAAGGGACGGCAGGGTGCTGGTAATCGGCGGGTCCAATAACATCGTGAGCAGCCTCACCTCTGAAATTTACGACGGGAATTCCTGGCTGGATTATATCCACAATCCCGGAGACCTTGTGCTTAACCTGAACCGGATGAACCACCGCAGCATACTGCTGCCCAACGGCAAAGTAATGGTTACCGGCGGTGAAGCACCCGGCACAGCGCAAAGTTGGGCGGAAAGTTACGATCCGGATTACAGCAGTTGGGCGCCCCAGGGCCAGATGGCGCCGAGGTCCGGCCACACCACGGTGCTGACCCAGGATAACTACATTATCAACATCGGCGGCTGGAACGGCATCAAGAACCTGGACACCACCGACCTCGCCTACTACTCCGCTACCCCCGACTCGGAAGGCCTGGAAGCGGAAACGACAAGGCAGATGATAATTTCCACCGCCACGTCATATTTTGACCACGGCATGTGGGCAACGGTATTCAGCAGCGCAGCCAATTTCCACGGCGTAACCGAGGCTTCCGGCGGCGGCGCTGGCCCGCGGAACTCTTCCTACAGCAATCCCCGCGTGTACATGAACCAAATAGACAATCCCAGCGGGTTCATGATAGACCTCTCCACCCGTATATATTCCCTGTACGGCGGGCAGAACGTAAACTGGGAAACCACGCTTTCCTCTATAACCATCATAACCCCCTCGGTTCCGAGTGAAATGCCTTACGGCTGGTATACCATGCACGTAGCGGCCAACGGGGTATTCTCCAATGGGATACCCGTACAGGTTACCATCCCCAGGCCCGCCGGAACGCCTTCGGTCCCTACGGGGGTGGTACTGGGCATAAGTTCCATAACCTGGTCCTGGACCCGCGGCACGATCCCGAACCCTCCGCCCGGAGCCGACGGCTACAACATCTACTCATCCAGCAACGACGTCTTTGTAGCGACTACGGCCTTCACCGATTCCGCCAGTTACACCCAGACTAACCTGCTGCCCAACACCCAGGCCTCGCTGATGGTGAACTCGTATAATATCGGCGGAACCGGCCCTCTTGCCAGGTCCGCCACCTATTACACCCTGGCTTCTCCTCCGATCGGACTGACCATAACCGCGGCCAGTTTCGAAACCGCTAACCTAGCCTGGGGGAACAACGCCAACACCTCCGGCACCCTCTACGAGCTTTCCATGTACACCTGCGCCCCCGGGGATTCGCTGGCTAACTGCGGGCTCACCGCGTTCTCCGATCCGCTCTATATTTCCACGCCTGTCCCCTTCAACGTGAGCCTCGCAAGCACGCAGACCTCCATAAACCAGCTCACGCCCAACCTCGGGTATTTCTTCCGGGTCAGGGCGGAGAACGGAGCCGGCTTTACAACGGCTTTCTCCAACATCGTTTCCACCCTTACGGTGGGCAATGTAAGCAACCTTACCGGCACCGCCATCAGCAGCGCGGCCATCAGCTGGTCCTGGGACGAATCCACCGGGGCCGACGCCTACGAAGTGTTCGATATCTCGGCAGGCACCAACGCGCCGGTGTTCATAGGGTCCACCACCGCAAATTATATTACCCAGACCGGGCTGCAGCCCAACAACATTTACGCCGTGTCGGTGAACGCCATGAAGACCACTCCGCTGGTCAAGGGGCCGCTATCATACTCGGCCTTTGTCTACACGTTGGCGGTACAGCCAGGCCTGAACACGCTCAACGCCTTTACCAGCGTCAGCACCGGCAGCCTGACCGTTAACTGGATGACTAACGGCAACTCGACCTGGACCGTGTACAATGTGCAGATCTCGACCACCCCTGACTATTCCGGCAAGTTCACGGTAACTGTGGCGACCAGCGGCAACAGCGTCCCCTTTACCGACCTCCTGCCCAACACTAAAGTCTACGCCAGGGTCTTTGCCCTTAACGGGGATAATCGCCCCACCCTCCCTGCCGATCTGGGAAGCAAGTACACCCGGGCGCGCGCCCCCGCCGACGTCACTCCGTCCGTGATCTCGATGTCAGGGGTCACTCTGACGTGGGACCCGCTCAACAACTCGCCCGAAACCATTTACGAGGTGCGTTACACTACCGAAACTTTCGCCATCTCTTCCACCACCTACATCCCGTTCAGCGCCGGGTTCACCGGGAATTCCTTCTCTTTTCCGGGACTGCTTACCGGCACTACCTACTATTTCGACGTAGCGGCAAGCAACGGAGAAGGCTTTATCACGGCCCGCATCCAGGCCGTCCCCTCAGCCTTCACGCTGCCCGGCCCCTCCGGAGCGCCCGCCGGCTCCATAGGCGGGACGAGCAACCCTAAAAAGGACGTAACGATCTCCGGAGTACTGCCCACGGGCCGGGGGATATCGCTGACCGTCCCGGCCGGGTCTTTCCCTGCCGCCACGGCCATAGCCATCTCCTCGTCCGCTCAGAACCCCTGTTCCTACCTGGTAGGCGGCATACCGATAGAAGTGGCCGTGTACAGCGAGGCCTTGGCGCAGCCGCAGGTTCCCGTAACGCTGACGCTCAACTACGACTATACTGAGTCCATTGCGGCCATCGACGCCAACCGGCAGCGCATGGTGCTGGCACGCTACAACCCGGTGTCCGGCCAGTGCCTGCCCCTTGAGACCGTTATCGACACCGGCCGGCGCACCATAACAGCCACGCTCAACCATTTCAGCATCTTCCAGCTGATGCTGAAGACCGCGGCCACGAACCTGAGCAACGTGCTGATCTACCCAAACCCTTTCTATACCAACCGCGGCCAGGGCTTCGTTACCATAACTAACATGCCCGCCTCGGCCAGCGTGCGCATCTACACTCTGTCCGGGGACAAGGTGTGGGAAGGTTCGGCTGGCACAACGGGAATGCTGATCTGGAAGGCTCAGAACGCCTCCGGGGAGCTGGTGGCGAGCGGCGTCTACCTTGCGGTGATCGACTCCACCGGCGGCAAGAAAGTGTTCAAACTGGCGGTGGAAAGGTAATATGAAACGGCCTTACACCAGAACCAATATTTTCGCGGCGGCGGCAGCGGCCTGCCTCGCCGCCTGCCTGGCGGTTCCAGCCGCCGCGAACAAGGAGCCGCGTTATTTCGCAACCGGAGCAGCCGGCACCACCACGGCCGACTTCCTTAACCTCCCGGTAGGCGCCAGAGCCGCAGCCATGGGGGGGGCCTATACTGCTATCAGCGAAGAAGCCTCGGCCGTCTACTGGAACCCCGCGGGCCTGGTACAGATCCCCAAACTTTCAGCCGTGTTCATGCGTGCCCAGTACCTGGAAGAGATCAACTACCAGTATGCGGCTTACGCGCACCGCCTCGACTACGATTCCGTGATCGCCGGCTCGGTGCTGCTTACCGACATCGGGTCCATAAGCAACACGGATATTTCAGGCAACACGCTGGGCAGTTTCACGCCCAGGGACCAGGTCTTCACCCTGGCCTACAGCAAGGCCATCCTGGAGTTCTCCGACAAGGACATCGACGTGTCCGTAGGCGTGGCCGCCAAGTACATCAGGTCTACCATCGTTGAGTCCGTACACAGCTACGCCGGCGACATCGGCATCATGACCTACAATTTCGGCGACATCCCTTACCGCCTGGCCGTCACCGCCTCCAATATGGGCGGCGGCCTGCGCTACGACCAGGAATCAAACCCGCTGCCGCTCACCTTCAAACTGGGCGCGGCTATCAATCCTTTCCGCAACATGCTGCTCGCCGCCGACTTCGTAATGCCCAAGCAGAACAAGCCCAGCGTCCGCCTGGGCGCGGAGCTGGCGACCGCGCCCAACGAACTCACCCGTTTCTGCGTCCGCGCGGGCCTCGATTCGCAGAAGATGACCGACGGCCTGGGCGGGCTATCTGTGGGCATAGGCGCCACGCTGCACTTCTTCTCGCTGGACTACGCGTTCACGCCCATGGGCGAACTGGGAACCGCGCACCGCATCTCCCTCACTTTTGATTTCCCGTTCCGCAGCCCGGTCTTCCAGCGCAGGGACCGGACCATCTTCACCAAGATGAAAGGCATCTCGTTCAAGTAAGTCCAGAACTCCAGCCGCAAGTCCCGAACAAGCAGGGGGAAAAAGTATCTTTTACGCGGGCTTCACTGCCCGCGAAAAGCGGTTTATGCCCTGTTCCAGGCGCCGGCAGCTCCGTTGACACCCAGGGGTAAATAATATAGATTGTTAAACCGGATTTTATGAAAGCTCTCGGACAACACCTTATCCTCGAACTTTACGGCTGCAGCGCCGAAGCGCTGTCTTCCGTGGCGGACGTGCAGGACGCCATGATCAAAGGCGCGCAAGCCGCCGGCGCCACCATTATAGATTCCATTTTCCACCACTTCGAACCTTACGGGGTCTCCGGCGTGGTCGTAATAGCCGAATCGCACTTCGCCATCCACACCTGGCCGGAGCATAATTTCGCCTCCGTGGACCTTTTCACCTGCGGGGGCAAGACCAGGCCCTGGGAAGCTTTCAAGACCGTGAAGAAGATGTTCAAGGCCACCCATTTCAGCGTGATGAAGCTCGAGCGCGGCCTGCTGCCCAAAGCGGCCGGCCGCCGCCGCGCGGCGCCCTCAAGGCAGGCGGGCCGCACAAGATGACAAAGAGAAAGAGCCCCGAGTTCGACTGGATCAAGCGCGGCGAGGACGGCCTGCCCCGCGGCGACTGGTTCGTGGAATACTTCACCCCGGGCGAAATGCACGCGCACCGCGCGCTGAAGGTGCTCGAGACCTCCTCCACGGCTTTCCAGGAAGCGGCCCTGCTGCGCACGCACACCTTCGGCAAAGTGCTGGTGCTGGACGGCGAGACCCAGTCCAGCCAGTACGACGAGGCTTTTTACCACGAGTCCCTGGTCTGCCCCGCGCTGCTGGCCCACCCGCGCCCGAAGCGGGCGCTGATCCTGGGCGGAGGGGAAGGCGCCACCGCCAGGGAAATACTCAACGACCGCGGCATCGAGAGCGTGGTGATGGCCGACATCGATTACAACATCCTGCGCTTCGCCCGGGAACACCTCGGCGAATGGCATTGCGGGGCCTTCGGCGATCCCCGCCTGCGCCTGCTGGCCCAGGACGCCAAGAAATTCGTCGAGAACACCGCCGGCAAGTTCGACCTGATCTATTCCGACCTGCCGAGCCCCATCGAGGGCGGCCCCGCTTTCGGCCTTTACACGGTGGAATTCTTCCGGCGCCTGAAGCGCCTGCTCGCCCCCGGCGGCATCTTCACCATCCAGGCCGGCCCGGGGACCCCGCTGCAGTTCGAACTGCACCCGGCCATAGTGAACACCCTTAACAAGGTGTTCAGGTTCACCGGCAGCTACGCCACGTTCATCCCGTCGTACGACATGCCCTGGACCTTCCTGTACTGCACGGACGCTCCGGGCCTTGCCCCGGCAAGACTTAAAAGCGCCGCCCTGGACAAAGCCGCCGGGGCCAGGCTGAAGCGCAAACTCAGATATTCGGACGGACTTACCATAACCGGGGCTTTCATCCTGCCCAAGTACTACCGGGACAGGATCAAAGCCTCGCGCGCCGTAATAACGGAGGCGCGCCCGATGTTTTTCAGTACTTCCCGTCACTGAGCGGGGCAATGGAGCAAAAAATGAAAAAAACCAAACCTGCAGCGAAGAAAGCCGTAAAGAAAGCCGCCCCGAAAGCGGCGGTCAAAGCCAAGGCCAAAGCCCCCGCGGCGGCGAAAGCCGCTACGGCGGTAAAGAACCGCCCGGCCGCCAAAGAGACGCTTACCCGCCAGGAGATAGCGGAGATAGCGGCCCAACTGAACGAGATGAAGACCGACATCGCCAAGAACGTGGAGGACAAGAAGAACCTGGACATGCTGGAACCCGAAGTGGGCGATTCCATAGACCAGGCCACGCAGAGCCTGGACAAGGAGATCCTTTTCGAACTCTCCGACAACGAGCGCAAGATGCTGCGCGACATAGAATCCGCGCTGCGCAAGATGGAGAAGAACACCTATGGGCTGTGCGAGCACTGCAAGAACCCGATAGAGAAGAAGCGCATAAAGGCGCTGCCTTCGGCGCGCTACTGCATGGCCTGCCAGAGCGGTTCCGAGCGCAACCGCCCGGAATAGACCGGAAGGCGTAAAAAAAACCCCGCCGTCTGCGGCGGGGTTTTTGCTTTTATGGCGGGTCAGGGCGCCTGGAACACGGAGTCCGGCGGGGCCGCCGCCCTCTGGGGCGACGCCACCTGAACCTCCGTCTTGCGCCAGTTCCTGGCCTTGGCGGTGATCATGAACCGGGTACCGTTGGAAGCGATAACCAGGGTTTCCGGGGTGAGCGTGCGGTAAAGTTCGGCGCGCACCGCGTTCTGGTTGCCGGTCAGGTCGGCCAGGCGCCTGAGGTCGTTGGTGTAATGGCCTTCCTGTTTATAGTAGATCTCCTCGAGCTTGGCCAGCTTGGAAATGGTGCGGTGCGCCGCGAAGATCTGTTTTTTCTCGGAGGGGGTGATCTTCAGCACCGTCTGGTTGAGCCAGGACCCCATGAAGATGGCCATCAGGCCCCAGGAGACGGCCAGCACCAGCCCGTTGGCAATGTCGCCCCGTTCGCGCAGGCTGACCACGCGGCTGCCCGCCACGTAATCGTGCAGCGCGCGGTGCTGCGGGGTGAACAGCGCCATCAGGTACCCGAGGTCCATGGTGGCGGAGCTGAGGAAATAGGAAAAAGCCCTGACCAGAGCCTTTCCGAAGGAAAGGTTGCCGCCGTCCGCCGCCCTGACGCGCAGGTTCAGCAGGTACTTGCCCAGCGTGGCGCGCCCGCCGCTGGAAAAAATGGCCTCGTAGATTATGTAGACGCCGGTCCACAACAGCTTCCACGTCCACTCGCCGGCCGTGCTCCCGGAGACGAACCCGGCGTTCACGGCGGCGTGCATCGTAAGGTGCGCGCCGGCCACGAAAGGGAAAGCGTCTATGACGTAAGCCACGAACCGCTCGTTAAAGCCGGCGGGCGCCGGCCCTTCGGCGAACGGCGACAGGTCTTCGGCAAGGGCTTCCTGGCCGGGCAGCGGCGTAAATTTAAAGTCTTCGTTTTCCATGATAAACCCCGCCTAGGCTCTGACATTGACTACGCTTCAATTATATCAACTTCGCGAAGACTTTGAATATACCGCAGGAGTTGTTTGAATACCCACTGCAAATAACTTAAAATATCAAGGCAATGTGCAGGATAACCGCTTTCATCTCGGCCAGGCCCGTTACCGGCCGCCCGCTCTTTTCGGAGGGGGAGAGATCCCTGCTGGCCCAGGCCGCCGTACCCGGCCGTTACCAGGACGACGGCTGGGGCATGGCCTTCGCCAAGGGAGGGAAATTCCTCCTGACCAGGAGCGCAGGCCCCGCCAGGCTGGAGCGAAAGGCTTTCGCCGCGGCCGCTTCCGGGACCTCCAACGTAGCGCTGGCGCACCTGCGCGAAGCCTCCAACCCCGCCCGGGTTTCGCGCCGGAGCCTGGTAAGCGCGGCCAACACCCAGCCTTTCTGCGCCGGCGGCCTGGCCTTCGCGCACAACGGCACCCTCTTCATCAAGGACGAAATAAAGTCCCTTCTCGGCAGATACTCCGGCAAGGTAAAAGGCTCCAACGATTCCGAAGTCCTTTTCTGGCAGGTGGTAAAGATGCTGGACGCCTACGGCACTCCCGAGGCGGCCCTGGAGATGGCGCTGGACGAGATCCGCACCGTCTGGATCTCCTGCCGGGACAAATACCCCGGCCGGCCGGCCCCCTACCTTGGGCTTAACCTGTTCCTGGCCTCCGAAGATTCGCTTACGGTACTGTGCCACGCCCCCCGCAAGGCCGGGAAGGACGCGCTGCTCACTCCGGGCTGGGAATTCGGGCGGATAGCCTGGCGGCGGGAGCCCGGCCGCGTGGTTTTTTCCAGCGAGCCCGCGGATCTTGGCCCCTGGGAAAAGATGAACGACCCGGAAATAGCCCGCGCCAGGCTACTCGGCGGGAAAATAGAACTTTCGTTTAAAAGGATCAATCTATGAAATGGTTCCTGATGCTGCTCATCTTCATCGCCGGGATATACTATCTTGTGAACCAGCACAAGCGCGAAGCCCAGATAAAAGAGACCATCCAGCTTTCCAAAGCGGAAAAGTTGCGCAGCCTGTCGGACCCCGTGCTTCCGACCAAGCCAGAGAAACCGTACGTCATGAAGTTCTCCATGCAGACTATCAAGACCCTGCGCAACCTTACCCAGGACTCCAACGAAAAGGTCCGCTTCGCCTCGGCGGAGCTGCTCTGGCAGCTGCAGGACGAAAGCGCCCCGGCCATCATAAAGGACATGTTCGAGAACGAGACGGAAGCCTCGGTAAAAAAGCAGCTGATCGACATGCTGGCCAAGGACAAGAGCAAGCTCAGCCTGGCGCTGCTGACCGAAGCGCTCAAAGACTACGACCGCGACATCCGGCTGCAGGCCGTGGAAGCGATAGGCAAATTTTCGAACAAAGAGGCTATCCCTGCGCTCAGTTCCGTGCTCGAGGACAGCGACGAAGAAGTGCGGCTTAAGGCCTTGGAAGCCGTCAATAAGATACGCCAGGACATAGAGGCGCACAAGGAGCAACAACTCCGCGAGCTGGAAACAAAACCGCTATTCCGTATAGAATAATTTTTTAAATTATTGTAAGATTCCGCTTATACACATACGGCCTCTGGCCTATGGCGGAATTTCTGTAAAAGGGGAAACACATGGACTCCGAAATATCTAAACTGAACCAGAAAATTCAGCAGGACGCCCTTTTCATACAGGACCTGCGCAAGGAAATGGCCAGGGTCGTAGTGGGGCAGGAGGACCTGATCAACGCCCTGCTCGTCGGCATGATCGCCAACGGCCACGTGCTGGTGGAAGGCGTGCCCGGCCTGGCCAAGACGCTTACGGTCAAGACGCTGGCCCAATGCGTCTCCGCAGGTTTCCAGCGCATCCAGTTCACGCCGGACCTGCTGCCCGCCGACATCACCGGCACGCTGATCTTTAACCCGAAAGAGAGCACGTTCTCCGTGCGCAAGGGCCCGATCTTCTCCAACATCATCCTGGCCGACGAAATAAACCGCGCCCCCGCCAAGGTGCAGAGCGCGCTGCTGGAAGGCATGCAGGAGCGCCAGGTCACCATCTCCGACTCGACCTTCAAACTTCCGGACCTGTTCATGGTGCTGGCGACGCAGAACCCCATAGAGCAGGAAGGCACCTACCCGCTGCCCGAGGCGCAGGTGGACCGCTTCATGCTCAAGGTGGACATCACCTACCCGTCGAAACAGGAGGAGGGAAAGGTGCTGGAGCTGATGGCGCGCCAGACCATGCCGCAGGCCGGCAAGGTAGTGACGATGGACCAGGTGCTGAAGGCCCGCCAGACCGCCGACCTGATCTACGTGGACGACAAAATAAAGAACTACGTGCTGGACCTGGTGATCGCCACCCGCGAACCGGAAAAGCACGGGCTCGAGAAGATCAAGCCCTGGATCCGCTACGGCGCCAGCCCCCGCGCCACTATTTTCATGATCCAGGCGGCCAAGGCCTACGCGTTCATCAACGGCCGCGGCTACGTTACGCCGGAGGATATTAAAGCCGTGGGCGTGGACGTGATGCGCCACCGCATCCTGCTGACCTACGAGGCGGAAGCCGAGAACATCGGCTCGGAAGACATTATAAAGAGCATCTTCGAAGCCGTAGAGGTGCCGTAAGCGCGCGGCCGGCGGGGACGTAAGCTTATGAACACAGCCGAGATCTTAAAGAAGGTGCGCCAGATCGAGATCAGGACCGGGCGCCTGGTCACGGAGACCTTTGCCGGCCAGTACCAGAGCGTGTTCAAGGGCCGCGGCATCGAGTTCGCCGAGGTGCGCGAGTACGTGCCCGGCGACGACGTGCGCTCCATCGACTGGAACGTGACGGCGCGCACCAACAAGCCTTTCGTGAAGCTGAACACCGAGGAGCGCGAGCTGACGCTGATGATCCTGTGCGACGTGTCGGCCTCGCAGAGCTTCGGCTCCGGCGAGAAACCCAAGAGCGAAGCCGCCGCCGAGCTCGCCGCGATGTTCGCCTTCTCCGCCCTCAAGAACAGCGACAAGAGCGGCCTGCTGCTCTTCAGCGACAAAACAGAACTTTATATCCCGCCCCGGAAAGGCAAGAACCACAGCCTGCGCATCATCCGCGAACTGCTGGCCTATACGCCGAAGAGCGGCGGCACCGACATCGCCCAGGCGCTCAAGACCGCCAACCGCGTGATGAAGCGGCGCGGCATCATCATCCTGATCTCCGATTTCAACGCCCCGGACTACTCGCGCGAGGTCCGCCTGACCGCGCACCGCCACGACCTTATCCCGGTGATCATCACCGACCGCTTCGAGCGCGCCCTGCCGGCGGCGCGCGCGCTGCTGGTAACGGAACAGCTGGAAGGCGGCCCGGGGTACACCGCGGACCTGTCCAGCCCGGCCTACCGCCAGGCCTACGAGACCCAGGCCGCGGCCAGGCGCGCGGGGCTGGAGAACGTGCTCCGCTCGGCGGGCTCCGACTGGATCGACATCGACCCGGCCCTGCCCGTGCACGGGCCGGTGGTAAAATTCTTCCGCCAGCGAAGGAAAAGCTTCAGGCCGCTATGAAGAAAACCGCGCTGTCTTTTTCCGCCGTTCTCCTGCTGGCTGCCCTGGGCGCCGCGGCGCAGGACACGGTCTCGTTCAAGGTGACCCCGCCCAAGGGCAAGACCCGCATGGCCGAGGTCTTCACCGTTACCGTCGAGGCCGCCTACCCGGAGCAATATGCCATAAAGCCCGACACCACTTCCGCCGACGGCACCGACTTCGGGCTGCTCTCGTTCACCAGGACCGGGGAAACTAAAGCCGGAGGCCTGAAAACCGACACTTTCGAGGTAAAGGCCCAGGCTTTCGCGCTGGGCGTCAGCACCTTCCCGGCCCTGACCTGGAAACTGGCCGGCGCGCCCGGCGCCGCCGAAGCAACGGCCAAAAGCCCGGAGTTCGTACTTACCGTCCTGCCGGTATTCGACACCAAGGCCGACGCTAACATAAGGGATATCCGCCCGCCCTACCGGTACACCCCCTGGCTGTGGCTGCTGGCCGCCGCGCTGGCCGCGGCCGCCGCGGTTTTCATTTACGCGCGCTACTTCCGCGGCAGGGCGGCGCAGGGCCGCTCCGCCCTCTGGGCTGACGCGCGCACGCCTTACCAGCGGGCCCGGGCCAGGCTCGAAGCGCTCGGGAACTCCAAGCTGATAGGAACAGGTAAATTCAAGGAATACTATATTGGCCTGGCCTCCGTGCTGCGCCTCTACCTGGCCGACGAATTCGCCATCAGCGCCGAGCTGATGACCACCTCCGCCCTGGCGCGGGAACTTAAGCGGACCGGGGCGGAACTGAAGACCATCCTTAAGACCAGGGAATTCATGGACAAGGCGGACCTGGTAAAGTTCGCCAGGCTAAAGCCCGAAGACGCTGCCGCGGACTACCGGGCGCTGGAGGACGTGCTGATGGAATTCACCCGCACCGCCGAGAACGCCCGCGCGAAGGCCGCCGCCGAGGCCGCGGCGCGCGCCGCGGAGAAGAAGGCCGCATGAATGTCTTCAAGAACCCGCTGGCCCTGGCGCTCCTGCTGCCGCTCTTGGGCGTGCTGGCGGGCCTGGCCTGGGACCAGCGCCACCGCCGCCTGAACTCGGCGGGCGTCCCCGCCGCGCTGCCAGTACTGGAGTCCGTACGCTCCATGCTGTTCCGGTTCGTGCCGTTCTGGGGCAGGGTCCTTGCCATCGCCCTCCTCATTTTCGCGCTGGCGCGCCCGCAGAAGGCCAGCCGGGGGGAAGTGCCGCCCGCCGAAGGCATAGACATCATGCTGACGCTGGACACCTCGTACAGCATGGCGGCGGAAGACTTCGCCCCGTACAACAGGCTCGAGGCGGCCAAAGCCGCCGCCGCCGCTTTCGTAAAGAAGCGCCAGAACGACCGCATCGGCATCACGGTCTTCGGCGGTATCGCCCTGCTTACCTGCCCGCTAACGCTGGATTACCAGTCCGTGCTGGAAACCCTTGACTCGGCTTACATAAACATGACCAAGGCCGACGGCACGGCCATCGGCGACGCCATCGTGACGGCCGTGAACCACCTTAAGGACAGCAAGGCCAAGAGCAAGGTCATCATCCTGCTGACCGACGGGCGCTCCAACACCGGCCTGGTCACGGACACTACGCTGGCCGCCAAGACCGCCGCCGCGTACGACATCAAGATCTACACCATCGGCACGGCCGGCAAGGGCCGCGCGCAGATCCCCACCGGGGATCCCGCCCAGCCGGCCATCTACATCGACGAGGACCTGGACGAGCCCACGCTGCGGGAGATCTCCGACATAACCGGCGGGGAATTCTACCGGGCCAAGAATTACGCGGAGCTGCAGAATATCTATTCGAGGATAGACGCGCTGGAGAAGACGAAGTTCGAGGCCAAGACCTACACCGATTACGCCGACCTCTACGATTACTTCCTGGCCCCGGCGCTGGCGCTGCTGGCGCTGCTGTACCTGCTGGAAAGAACTTATTTCAGGACGGTGCCGTAATGGAACTGTTCAGACACCCCCTGGTCCTGGCCTGGCTGGCCGCCGCCTTCGCCGCCCTGCTCTTCTTCAGGTTCAAGGCCGAAGAGAGCCGGCTGGCCGCCGCCGGCCTGCTGCTGGGCCCGGCCTTCGGCCGCATGAACGCCGGGACGGCCGCCGCGCGGCGCCGCCTGCGCGGGGTCCTCTATATCACCGCGCTCGGCCTCGCTTTCCTGGCCGCCGCCGGCCCGCAATGGGGAACCGAGCTTACCCCGGTGACCGACCTTAAGGGGAACATCATAATAGCCGTGGACACCTCGCTCTCCATGGCGGCCAAGGACCTGAAGCCCAGCCGCCTGGAGAACGCGCGCCTGCTGCTGGGGGCCATAGCGGAAAAATTTTCCGACTACCGCATAGGCGTGGTGGCTTTCGCCGGGGACGCCTACACCCAGTGCCCGCTCACCACGGACCAGGAAGCCATTTCCTATTTCGCTTCGGCCCTGCAGCCCGGCATGCTGCCCTCGCAGGGCACGGATTTTTCCGCGGCGATAGAAACCTCCTTAGCGATGCTGTCGCGCTACGGCGGGCAGAAGGTGATGGTCCTGATAACCGACGGCGAGGACCACTCCACCATGCTGGATACGGCGCTCACCGAGGCCGTGGCGCAGAACCTCAAGATCTTCACCGTGGGGATCGGCAGCCCGGAGGGGGAACTGATCCCGGTAAAGGATTCCGCCGGCAACACGCTGGAGTACAAGAAGGACCGCAGCGGCAAGACCGTAGTGAGCCGCCTGGACGAGGCCACGCTGATGAAGATAGCCAGCCGCACCGGCGCCGCCTACCTGCGGTACAGCGGGCCGGACGCCGCCGCCGAGGACATCCGCAAGGCGGTCAGCGCGCTGGACCTGGAGAAGGCCAAGGGAAAGGGAAGGAACAACTTCAAGAACCGCTACCAGTGGCCTTTGGCTTTGGCCCTGCTCCTTCTTTTGATAGAATTGATGCTTATGGAAAAGGGGTTCAAGCTGAGAATGAACCTGCCCGCTTTCCTGAAAAAGGGCGGCAGGCTGGGCGGCAAGGCCGTCCTGGCGGCGGCCCTGGCCCTGGCGGCGGCGGGCCCGGCGCGCGCGGGCGAAGCCGACTCCCTGGCGAGGGAGGGGAATTCGGCCTACGCCAAGAAGGACTGGCCGAAGGCCTTCGAGTATTATTCCAGGGCCCAGGAAAAAAATCCCTCCGACAAACGCCTTGATTTCAACACCGGCGACGCCTTCTACCGCATGGAAGAATACGCCAAGGCCGCGGAATTTTTCGACCAGGCGGCGGCTTCGCCCAAGATCGCCGGGGCGGCCTGGTACAACCGCGGCAACGCGCTCTTTAAAAGCGGGGACCTGGCCGGCGCCATAACCAGCTACCGCAAGGCGCTTACGCTGAACCCGAAGGACGCCGACGCTAATTTCAACCTGCAGAAAGCCCTGGAACAGAAGAAAAAAGAGCAGTCCAAAAGTTCCAAGGACAAAAAAGACAAGGACCAGGAAAAGAAAGACCAGGACAAGAAGCAGGGCGGCCAGGACAAGAAAGAGGACAAGGGCGGCGGCGGGCAGGACAAGAAGGACCAGGACAAACAGAAAGAGCAGGAGAAGCAGAACGAGCAGGAAAGAAAGAAGGCCGAAGCCAGGGAAAAGAGCCGGCAGATACTGGAAATGATGAAAGAAAAAGAAAAAGCCGCGGCCCGCGGGCCCGAAGCCCAGCCAATGATGAACCAGGCCGGCAAACCCCAGCCGCAGCAGAGACTGGAGGACTGGTGAAGAGATTACTTCCCCTGCTCCTGGCGGCCGCGCTGGCCGCCCTGGCCTCGCCCGCGCTGGCCTACCTGACCATCACGGCGGAGACCGACCGCAGCTCGGTGGAGATAAACGGGAACGTCTACCTTACCGTAACGGTGGCGGGAGACTCGGCCACCGTGCCGGAACCGAAGCTCCCCAACATGCAGAATTTCAACGTCTACTCCTCGGGACGCAGCCAGAGTATTTCCATCATCAACGGCAAGATCACCACCTCCGTCGCCTTCACTTATATCCTTACCCCGCGTTTCCTGGGCGTCCAGCGCATCCCGTCCATCTCCATTTCCAACGGCAAGGAAAAGGCCGCTACCCCGGAAATACAGGTAGTGGTCACCAAAGCCCGCCAGCAGGCCCAGGCGCAGCAGCCCGCGCAGCCGCGGCAGCAGCCCCGGGGCAAAGCCGCGGGCAGGCAGCCGGGGAAGGCCGGCGAACAGATCTTCATCAAGGCGGAAACGGACAGGAAGACCGCCTACGTCGGCGAACAGATAAACCTCAGCATCAAGTTCTACACCGCCGTACCGCTCAGTTCCAATCCGCAGTACGTGCCGCCGGTGCTCAAGAACCTGCTCGCCGAGGACCTGCCGCCGGTGCGCAACGGCGAGACCGACATCGGCGGCGTGCGCTACGCCTACAGCGAGATCAAGACCGCGCTGTTCGCGCTTACCCCGGGCCCTGCGGTGGTCCAGCCCGCCACGGTAGTGGCCCAGATCCCCTCCGACCAGCCGATAGACCCCTTCGACCCCAATTTTTTCCAGACCTTCATGTCGATGAGCGGGGCGCAGGGCAAGAGCCGGGATTTCAGCACCGAAACCCTGAACCTCGACATAAAACCCCTGCCCGCCGGGGCTCCCGACAGTTTCTCCGGCGCCGTGGGCAGCTACACGGTGAGCGCCTCCGCGGACCGTACCGACGCCAAAGCGGGGGAAGCCGTGAATTTTTCCGTGACGGTCAGCGGGAACGGGAATCTGAAGACCGTCACCGCGCCCAAGCTGCCCGACCTGGGCGACTTCAAGGTTTTCGACACGATGAGTTCCCTCGACGTTAAAAAGGACGGTGACGTGCTGAGCGGCAAGAAGACCTTCACCTATATCCTGGTGCCGCGTTCGGAGGGGAAAAAGACCATTCCCCCGATTAAATTCGCTTTCTTCGACCCGAAGACCGCCTCCTACAAGGAGCTGCAGACCGAGCCCCTGGTCATGACGGTGGAGAAAGGGGAACCGGGGACCAAGAGCGTTTACTACAACCCTTCCGCGGCCCAGTCGCAGGTAACGGCTTCCGGCGCCGACATCCGCTACGTCAGCGACGAGAACGGCCCCGGCGCGCTGGCCGGCCTGGCCGCCCGCGCCGCAGCGCTGCCGCTCTGGGCGCACGCCATCCCGGCCGCGCTGCTTGGCCTGGCCTTCTGGCTCTCGCGCTTCAACCGTTTCAAATCGGCCAACCCGCTGCTGTTCAAATTCCGCCGGGCCAGGAGCGAGGCGTTCAGGGACATCGACCGGGCGGAAGCCCTGATCAAGGCAGGCAGGAACAACGAGGCGGTCTCGGAACTTTATAATTCTTTCATGAACTACCTCTCGGACAAGTGCGGGGTCAAGGTAAGCGCGCTGACCACCCGGAAGGCGGCGGAACTGATCAAGGAACGCTTCCCCCGGGCGCAGGACAGCTCCCTGGAAGAGATCCGCGAACTCTGGAGCGCGCTCGAGCTGCGCCATTTCGCCCCGTCGGCGTCGGAGGCGGAGGGTACCGGGGACCTGGCCAAGAAGTATTCGCTGCTGATAGAGATGCTGGAGAAAGAACTGCGCTAGGGGTTGGGCACCGACGATGAAAAAGATCTTCCTGATACTCGTACTTTCCGCGGCGCCCGCGGCGGCCTACGACCGCGGGGAACTGGCGGAATTCAACGACCTCTACAAGAACGGCCGCTACGAGGACGCGCTGGAGGGGTACAACAAGGTAGCCGCGCAGGAGCCGGCCAACCCCTGGGCGCACTACAACGCCGGCAACGCGCTCTTCCGGCTGGGCCGCCTGGGACCGGCGGTGCTGGAGTATGCCAAAGCCTTCAAGCTGGACCCGCGCTCCGGCGACATCCGCGCCAACCTGGATTTCGCGCTGCGCCAGACCGGGCAGTCGCTGGTGCCGGAGGGGACCCCCAGGACCCTGCATTACCTTTACTACCTGCTCTCCGACGCGGAGCTAAAGACCCTGGCGGCCCTCCTTTTCTGGCTGGCCTGCCTGGCGGGGGCCGCGGGCTTCCTGATGGACGGCAGCCGGGCCGGCAAGGCGGCAGGCAGCGCCGCCATGGCGGCCGCGCTGCTGCTGCTGCTCACGCTGGCCTGGATCGGCGCCCGGCAGAGTTCGCCCTTCGTGGACGGGGCGGTGGTAACCAAGGCCGGCGGCGCGCGCATGCTGAGCGGGCCCGGCGAGAATTTCAAGACCTACGCGTCCGCCCCGGAAGGCCGGCTGGTAAAGGTGCTGGACGCCGCCGACGACAATTATTACGAGATAGGCCTGACCAAGGAAGGCATTAAAGGCTGGGCGCTCAAGACGGATGTGGAGCGCCTGTAGGCGGGCCGGCCGGCCCGCCACTAAAACCGTGAACCGGGATAAAAAGGGAACAACATGAAAATTGCCATCGCCAGCGACCACGCCGGTTATCCTCTTAAAGCGGCCCTGATACCGCACCTTAAGACCCTCGGCCACGAAATTTCCGACCTGGGCACGGATTCCCCGGACAAGCCGGTGGACTACCCCGATTTCGCCCGGAAGGCGGCCGAGGCCGTACTTTCCGGCGCGGCCAGGCGCGCCATCGTGGTCTGCGGCTCCGGCGTAGGAGCCTGCGTGGCCGCCAACAAGTTCAAAGGCATCCGCGCCGGCCTCTGCCACGACACCTACTCCGCCCACCAGGGCGTGGAGCACGACGACATGAACGTGCTGTGCCTGGGCTCGCGCGTCATCGGCCCGGCGCTGGCGTTCGAGATCGCCGCCCGCTTCGCCGGCGCGGAGTTCTCCAACGAGGAAAGGCATAACCGCCGGCTGAAAAAGATAGAAGAGATGGAGCGGGGGAACTGATGCCCGCCCCCGGGGAGATAGCGAAGGCCGGCCAGAGCCTCTGGCTGGATAACCTGCGCCGGGATTTTCTGCTGGACGGCACGCTTTCGGGGATGCTGAAGAAGTGGGGCATAACCGGCCTCACCTCCAACCCCTCCATTTTCGAGAAGGCCCTCTCCGGGCCCATTTACTCCGGGCCTATCGAGAAACTGGCCGCCGGCAGCGCCTCTCCCGAAGAGATCTTCGAGACCCTGGCGGTGGAGGACATCCAGCGCGCCGCGGACCTGCTGCTGCCGGCGCACAAAGCCTCCGGCGGGCATGACGGCTTCGTGAGCCTGGAGGTTTCGCCGCGCCTGGCCCTGGACGCGGACCGCACCGAAGCCGCCGGCCTGCGCCTGGCCGAGCGCGTCGGACGCGTCAATCTGATGATAAAAGTGCCGGCCACCAGGCAGGGGCTGGCGGCGGGGGAGAACCTGCTCAAGAAGGGCATCAGCGTCAACTTCACGCTGATCTTCTCGGTGGAACGCTACCGCGCCGTCACGCAGGCCTATACCGCGGCCATGTCCTGGCGGCACAGGAATTCTTTGCCGGTGGACTCGGTCGCTTCCGTGGCCAGTTTCTTCGTAAGCCGCATCGACACCGCCGCGGACAAGGCGCTGGCCGCCCCGCCCGCCGGCAAGGCCGAGGCCGCAAAAAAATTGATCGGCCGCACCGGCATCGCCAACTCCATGCTGGCCTACCGGCTTTACCGGGAGCTTTTCTACAACCCCGGTTTCCGCGCCTCGGGCATTCCCCCGCAGCGCATCCTCTGGGCCTCCACCAGCGTGAAAGACCCGGCCCTGCGCCCTTCCCTTTATATGGAGGAACTGGCGCTTGAGGGCTCGGTGAACACGGCCCCGGAAGAGGCGCTGCAAGCCTACTTCTCCGACGGCAAGCTAAACCGGGCCCCGCTGGAACAGCGCTACGCGGCGGCTGAAAAACATTTCGCGGCACTGGCCGCCGCGGGGGTCGATTTCGGGAAGATCCTGGAAGACCTGGAAACCGAAGGCATCAAAAAATTCGCGCAGGCCTACGAAGGCCTGCTGGCGCGCATTATGGAAAAGAAGAGCGCGCTGGCAGCCGCTCACCGGGAAGGCGCCGCGCCGGCGGAGCCTGTGCCGGCGGAAGCCGCCGAAACCCTTAAAGAACTGGCCGGGGTGAACTTCACGGAACGTCTCTGGGCAAAGGACGCCGGCCTCTGGAAGAAGGGCGACACCGCCGCGAAAGAGCTCGCCGGCGCCCTCGGCTGGCCCGACATACCTTTCAAGATGCTCCCTAAGGCCAAAGGGATACAGCAGTTCGCGGAGGAGATGCGCGCGGCGGGCTTTACGCACGTAGTGCTGCTGGGCATGGGCGGCTCCAGCCTGGCCCCCGAAGCCATGCGCAGCGTCTTGCAGAACCCGGCCTGGCCGAAACTGCTGATCCTGGATTCCACGGACCCGGCACGGCTGGTTTCCGTGCGGGAGCAGCTGGACCTGAAACGCACGCTGTTCGTCTACGCCAGCAAGTCCGGCGGCACGATAGAACCCGCCAGCCATTTCAAGTATTTCTGGGACCAGCTGAAGAAGGCAAAGATAAAGAAGCCCGGGGATAACTTCATAGCGATAACCGATTCCGGAACGGCCCTGGACGACCTGTCCAAGGAGAAGAAATTCCGCCGCCTTTACATCAACCCGGCGGGCGTAGGCGGCCGCTTCTCCGCGCTCTCCTATTTCGGCCTGGTGCCGGCGGCGCTCTGCGGCGCCGACGTAAAGAAGCTGCTGGAAAGGGCTATAAACCTGGCCAGCCTCTGCAAGAACAAGGAGCCGGAGAAAAACCCCGGGCTCCTGCTCGGGGCCCTGATGGGCGGCCACGCGCGGGCCGGCCGGGACAAGCTTACGCTGGTCATGCCGGAAAAACTTAAACAGCTGGGCCTGTGGGTGGAGCAGCTGGTGGCCGAAAGCACCGGCAAGGAAGGCAAGGGCATAACCCCCGTCTGCCTGGAGCCGCTGATGGCCCCGGACAAATACCAGGCGGACCGGTTCTTCGTGCGCACCATGGTGGAGGGCTTCGCCGACCCGGCGGAGGAGGCTGCTTTGGCCGCGCTTAAGAAGGCCGGGCACCCGGTGTACACCATCGCCGTCAAAGACCCTTACGACCTTGGGGCCGAGTTCTTCCGCTGGGAAACGGCCGCCGCGGCGGCCGGCACGCTGCTGGGGATCAACCCTTTCGACCAGCCCGACGTGCAGGAGGCGAAGGCCCTTACGGCGGCCATGCTGGCGAAGGTTTCGCGCAAAGGCAAGCTGCCGGCGCCGAAGCCCGACTTTTCGGCCGACCGCGTGGCCGTGTACGCTTCCCGGGCTCTCAAGAACGGCCAGAACGCCATAGCCAAATACGACGACGTCTTCTGGTCGGTCTTCTCATACCTGAAGGAGAAGGAGTACATAGGGCTGCTGGCCTACCTGCCGGCCGGCCCGGAAGTGGACGCCGGCCTGAAGAAGCTGCGCGAGACCCTTACCGGCTTCACCTCGGCGGCCTGCACGCTGGCCTACGGGCCGCGCTACCTGCATTCCTCGGGGCAGCTGCACAAAGGCGGGCCGGACAACGGGTTCTTCATAATCTTGACGAGCGAGGCGAAAAAAGATATATTGGTACCTGGGGAAAAATATACTTTATCGCAATTTGAAACAGCGCAAGCCCTGGGCGACTTCGAAGCCCTGGATTCCAAGAACAGACGCGTATTGAGGCTCCATTTGAAGCACCCCCTGGACAGATCGCTGGCTTATCTGAGCGAGCGTATTGCCAGGGTAGGCCAGCCCGGGGAGACCCCGGAGGAAGCCCCACAAGCGGAGGAAAGCGAAATGCTTAAGTTAGCCGTGAAAAAGAACACTAAAACCAACACCACCACCAAAACCAAGACCGCGATCATTAACACCAATGAATACGTGGTCGTGGACTACCCGAAGAACCTCGAGAACATCACCTCGCGGCATTACTCGGTGCGCATAGGCGCCAGCGACTGCACCGGCGTGGACATTTCCGTCAACGACCAGCCCTGGCAGCCCTGCCGGCACAACGTCGGCTACTGGTGGTTCGACTGGAACAATTTCCAGCCCGGCACCCACCAGCTGGTGGCGCGCATGCACCAGCGCAACGGGGCATACCTGATCTCCAAGCGCCGCCGCTGCAAAGTAGTCTAGAAAAAACGGCAGGACCGGGCGAGCCCGCCCCTGCCGCGGAAAAAACCGTCTTCTGAGGGCCCCGCCCTGTGGAGGCGGTTTTTTATTACCGGCATGTTTTATAGAATGAACCTATGTCCAAAACCCTGCGAACCCCAAAGACGAAGATCCTGGCCACGCTGGGCCCGTCCAGTTCTTCGCCAGCCATGCTCCGCAAATTGTTCGAGGCGGGCCTGGACGCCGTCCGCCTGAATTTCTCGCACGGCACCCTGACCGAACATGAGGCCAAAATAGACCTGGTGCGGGAACTGAACCGCAAGCGGCGGCGCAGGGTACTCATCCTGCAGGACCTGAAAGGCAACCGCATAAGGATAGGCGCGCTGAAACAGCCGCTGGAATTGAAAAAAAGACAGCGCGTCACGCTGGTGCAGGCGGACGCCGCGCGCGCTCCGGGCGAGATCCCGTTCGATTACCGCGGTTCGCTCAAGGTCATAAAGAAAGGGCACTTCGTTTATATCGACGACGGGAACATAGCGCTGGAGGTGAAGGCCGCCGGGCGGGATTCCCTCGCGTGCGAAGTGACGGCGGGGGGAACGCTCAAGGAGCATAAAGGCGTGAACATCCCCCTCGCGCACCTGGATTTCCCGCTCCTGTCCGACGAGGACCGCGCGGACATAGACTTCGGGATCAGGCACGGCGTGGATTTCATAGCGCAGTCGTTCGTGCGCTCGAAAGCGGACGTGCTGGCCGTGGCCCGGCTGGTCAAACCCCGCCTGCCCTCCTGCCGCGTGATCTCCAAGATCGAGGCCCGCGAAGCCGTGGGCAACCTGGAAGAGATCGTCGGCGCCTCCGACGGCATAATGGTGGCCCGCGGCGACCTGGGCGTGATGTTCCCGCTCTGGGAAGTGCCGGTGCTGCAGAAGCGCATCATAAAGCTGTGCAACCGCCTGGGCAAGCCGGTCATTACCGCCACGCAGATGCTGGAGACCATGACCACGAACCCCAGCCCTACCCGGGCGGAGGTTTCGGACGTGGCCAACGCCGTGCTGGACGGCACCGACTACGTAATGCTTTCCGCCGAAAGCGCGGCAGGCAGCTACCCCGCCGAAGCCGTCCGGATGATGAACCACATCGTCAAGTACACCGAAGAGAACGCCTCCGGGATCTAGCACTTAACATCCGCATACCAGGGCGCCGGCAATAACAGGCCGGCCGCCCGCGTTGTACCTATAGAAGGCCGCGCCTTCGCGACACTTTTTTGCCCCCGCGCTGTCTTTAAAGATATATATGCCATTCCCCAGGCCGGACGAAGAGCTGGAAGCCCTTAAAGGCGCCCTCGAAGGCGACACCGCCATGTTCGCGCGGCTCGTGCTGCGCCACCAGCGGGGGATCATCGGCTTCTGCGCCTCCATGCTGCCCCACGGCGAGGGAGCCGAAGACGCGGCGCAGGAGGTTTTCATCAAGGCCTTCAAAGCCCTCGAGAATTTCCGGGGGGACTCCGCCTTTTCCACCTGGCTGTACCGCATAGCTTTCAACCATTGCTGCAACCTTAAAAAGACCTCCGCCCGGCGCAGGACCGACAGCCTGGACGACCTGCCCTACGCGGTGCGGGAAAAAGCGGTAGGCCGCGCGGACACGGCCGCGGGGGAAAGACCGGAACTTGACGCTCTCGCCGCCGCCCTCGCCCGCCTGCCGGAGAACTACCGCGCGCTGGTGGCGCTGCGCCTGCAGGGAGAAGATTACCGGGCGATGGCCGGGGCGCTCGGCCTCTCCCTGGAGGCCGTACGCGCCAGGCTGAGGCGCGCCAGGCTGCTCCTGCGCCGGGACCTGCGACACTTTCTGCCCGGCGGCGTGTCAAACAGTACGGGAGACTGAAAATGGAAGACCTCTGTAAGGACCTGGAAGCTTACCACGACGGAGAACTGCCGCCGGCCGAACAGGCGCGGATAGAAGCGCACCTGGGCGGCTGCCGCGCCTGCGCCGGAAGGCTGGCGGAGCTGCGCGCGCTGGACCGCCTCCTGGCGGCGCCCGCGGAGCTCGCTGAAAAGGATATTTCCGCCGCCGTCCTCGCGCGGCTGCCGGCCGCCGCCGGCCCGGTAATGCTGAAGCGGGCGCTGCGCGGCTGGTGGAAGGTGCCGGCGCTGGCCCTGGCTTCCTGCGCGGCTTACGCGCTCTGCGTGGAGACCGGCCTGCTGCCCGCCTATTCCTCTTCGCTGGCCTCGGCGCTGGCGGCGCAGAACGAAGCGGCCAAATTGTCCTCCCTTATCTTCGGGCGGAACCAGACCGGCAGCGAGCAGCTGCTGGCCATGGTCCTTGAAGGAGACGGAAAATGAACATCAAATGGAACCAGGTGGCTTTAGCGGCGGCGGCGGGCTTTCTGCTGGGCGCCGTTTTCTCCGACTTTTACAGGCTGCACCGCCTGCCCGGGCCCCCGCGCCACGGGATGGGCGGGCCCATGGAAATGTTCAGCCGCGAACTGGACCTGGCCCCGGGCCAGAAAGAGAAGCTGCGGGCCATCCTGGAAAAATACCAGCCGGAGATGGAAAAAGTTATGGAAGCCAGCCGGCCGAAAATGGACGCCGTGCGCCAGCGCCTCAAGGCCGAGCTCGGCACGGTCCTTACTCCGGAACAGCGTAAAAAGATGGAGGAACTGGAGGCGCGGTTCGAGCCGCCGCACGGCGGGTTAGGCAAGCCGCCCATGGGGCACGGCCCCGGAGGGTTTAAATGAAGGGACGCGTACTGCTGGTGGACGACGACCCTGGCATGCTCAAGTATTGCGCCCGCCTGCTCGCCTACGAAAAATACGAGGTAAACTCCTGCGCCTGCGCCGCCGAAGCCTCCGCGGCCATAAGCTCAGGGCAACGCTACGACCTCCTGCTCACGGATTTTTTTCTGGGTGACGGCTACGGCAACGAGCTTATCGCGCTTATTAACCGCGCTAACCCCGCCGCTAAAACGCTTATAATGACAGGGGCCGAGAGCCTGGCGGGCACGCGCGGCCCCGGCCCGGCTTACGCCGACGCTGAAACCCTGATAAAACCCTTCCAGGTTGAAGACCTCCTCTCCGCCCTGGCAGGCCTGCTCGCGGCGAAAGCTGCGCCGTCACCGAGGAGAAACATCATGCCGAAAGAGTTGAAAACCGCCGGCGGCCTGCTGCTGGCCGCGCTGCTGGCCTGTCCCCAGGCGTCGCAAGCAGGGCTCTGGGGCAGGGCCAAACTGCAGGCGGCGCCGGCCGCCTCCGCTATCGCGGTTGACGGCCGTCTTTCAGACTGGCCGGCCTCGGAACCCTGCGAGAAAGACGGCCTGGCCTTCAAGGCCGTCAGCGACGGGAAAGACCTTTACCTTTCCGTTTCGGCCCACGAAGGCGGCGCCAAAGCCATCCTGTCCGGCGGAGCGCGGCAGGACGTTACGTTCTGGTTCCTGGACGGCAAGACCAGGAGCTTCGGAGTGCGCCTGCCCTTCGGGAGGACAGAGACCGCCGGCGGCCAGCCGCCGGCCCCTGAATTTCTCACGGTCAGCGGCGCTTCCGTTTCCACCAGCGCCCTGCCGGGGAACATCGAATTCGACGGCGAGATCTCCAGCCGCGCGCCGGCTTACGAATTAAAGATCCCGCTGGACTCGCTGAAGCCGGACGAAGGCAAAGTGTCGGCCGACTTCGAGACTTCCTACGCCTCCGAGGAACTTAAACAGGAACTGCTGCAGAAATTGAGCTCCGCCAGGCGGGAAGGCCCCGGCGGCCGGCGCCCGGCTATGGAAGGCCAGGGATCCGGCCGCGGAAGCGGCAGACCGCAGGGCGGGATGGGCGGGGGAATGATGGGAGGCGGCGCGCCCCCGCAGGGCGGAATGCCTCCGGCCGGAGGCTCGCAGGGCTTCAGCGGCCCCGGCGGGGAAGCGGGTTCCGCTCCCGCCGCGCCCGAGCTGCCTGGCACCATAACCGTGAAACTCTCGGTTATCCTGGCCGGGCGCTGACATTTTCACGGGGCTCCCGGCCTATCCCCTCGTCGGACGGGAGCCCAGCGTTCGCCAGATAGGAGAATTTTAGAACAATGAACAACACCCCCGCCGCCGCCCTGAAAAGAACCGTCCTGCTAACCCTGCTTTCCCTGTTCCTGGCCCCGGCCTGCCGGGCGGGGATCATATACGTGGACAGCTCGGAAGACACCTCCGGGACCTCCCCCGTAACCCTGCGCGACGCTATAACGACATCCAATAACGACGGCGTAGACACTAATATCACCTGGAGGTACACCGGCGGGACCATTACCCTCGGCAGCAGCCTGCCCAACATAAACTGGACGACCACGCTAGACGTGACAAACGCCGCTTCGGCGGTCACCATTTATTCCCCCGACGATGACTATACGCTGGGGCTCGGCGGCACCGTGACCGTAAAGAACGACAACACGGCCGCCCCCATGACCATGGCGGTAATCCTGACGAGCACCGGCTCGCTTACGAAAGACGGCGACGGGACGCTGTATCTTGTAAAAGACAACACGTACAGCGGCGGGACCATCTTCAAAAAAGGGATAATCAGCGTGACCGACGACTCCAACCTGGGCGCCTCCGCGGGGAATTTGACCTTCGACGGCGGCATCCTGCAGTTGAGAGACAGCATTTCCACCGCGCGGAGCATCATTCTTAACGCCGGCGGCGGCACCATGGACACCAACACCAGCTACACGCTGTACCTCACCGGCATAATAAGCGGCGCCGGCGGCCTGACCAAGATCCACGACGGAACCCTGGTACTTTATGGCGCCAACACCTACACAGGAGGGACGGTCCTGAGCTCAGGCACGCTCGTTGCGGCCGCTGACAACACCCTGCCTTCGGGCGGCGCCGTTACTACGGCTTCACACACCAGCCTTATACTTGGCGGATACAAGCAGCACGTGGATTCTTTTTCCGGGGCAGGCAACCTGTATTTAACGCTCAGGACCGACGGCGTCCCCAACCTTGAAGTTACCAATGCCGCCGCCCTTGGCGGCACGCTTACGGTGGGGATAACTCCGAGGACCATACTGACCTCGCCGTACACCATAATAACCGCAGGCTCCCTTACCGGCGCTTTCGTGATAATCTCGCCTGCGGCCGTCCTGTTCACTCCCGACTACAGCTCCGGCAACAGCCTCGTGCTGACCGCCTCGCTGGTGCCGCTCGATTCCATAGCCGCCACCGCCAACCAGAAGGCTGTCGGCGCCACCCTGGAACCGCTGCGCGCGGGGGCCGCCGGCGACTTGGCAACGGTGCTGGGCAACCTGTACACGCTGGACGCCGCGGCCCTGAGGTCCGGCCTGGACCAGCTCAGCCCCGTGTCGCTGGCTTCTATGCGCGATCTGGCTTTCAGAGGGTCGGACCTGCGGTCTTCCGCGCTGGAAGCCCGCGCCGCGGATCTGGCAGCCGGACGGACGGAAGTTTTTTCCACCTACTTCACGAACGAGAGCGACCGCAAGCTGGATTACATGGACTATTCCGAAGCGCTTAAACATTCCGACCGCACGGCCGCCGCTAAAAAAAGCCCAGCCAGGCGTTCCACGCCCGGCCGCCGCCCGTGGAGCATCTTCGCAGCGGCGGGAGGGATCTCCGGCAAAGTGATGCGGAACGACAGTTTAAGCGAAAACACGCCCGGCTTCAGTTTCACCGAAGGCTCCCTTACCGCCGGACTGGATTACAGCCTTGGAGAGCATCTGGCCGCGGGGTTCCTGGCCGGTTACTCCGCAGGCAGCGCGGACGTGAACCTGCCGTCCGCGGCGAATGTGGACAGCAAGAGCGCCCGCTACGGGGCTTACGCGGCGGGGAGCGCCGGCGCGCTGCGGCTGACGCTTTACGCCGGGCGCGCCAGCGACGGCTTTAAGACCGAAAGAAAAATAGTTTTCGGAGAGATAGCCCGCAAAGCCTCGGCCAGCCCTTCAGGCACGGAAACGAACCTGGAAGCTGCCGCGTCCTACGATTTCGGCACCGGCAGCCGTCTTGGCCGCATGGGCCCGTTCGTAAGCTGTAACTACGACCGCCTGGACACGGACGCTTTCACCGAGACCGGGGCGGATTCCATGAACCTCTCCGTGGGCGCCGTTACCGCGCGCTCGCTGCGCTCCTCGGCGGGCTTTCGATACAGCGACGGCCTGGACGCGGGCGGGGGGGCCATGGTAAAGACCAGCCTGAACCTTTCCTGGGACCATGAATACCGGGACCAGGGCCTGCCGATCACAGGTACCTTAGCCGCGGGCGGCTCGCCTTTCACCGTAAACAGCGGGGATACCGGCAGGGACGCCGTTAAGTTCGGCGCCAGGGTCTCCGCGGGCTCGGGAAGCGGGGCGCTTACCGGCTGGCTCGGCTACTCCGGCGAAGTGCGCAAACGTTATTATGCGCACGCCGTCACCACCGGCCTGGCGCTGAAATTTTGAAAGGCTGAATTTGTTAACCGTAAAAAACGTAAAATATACGGGTGCCAACGCCAACCCTTGAAGAACTAGGCTGGACGCCCGAACTGAACGCCGCCTTCGAACCTTTCCATTTAAAAGGGCTGATCCCGGCCAGGGTAACCGCCGAGCACCGGCAGGCTTACGCCGTGATCTGCCGCCACGGGGAATACCTGGCCGAGGTCTCCGGCGTCTTCGACCACTCGGCCCGCGCCAAAGCGGATTTCCCGGCGGTGGGCGACTGGCTGGCCATAGACTTTAAACCGGATTCGGAAAGGCAGCTGATCCAGGCCATCCTGCCCAGGAAGTCCAAGATCTCCAGGAAAGACGCCTGCACCAGGGAAGAACAGGTGATAGCCGCCAACATCGACACCACCTTCATAGTGCAGGGTCTAGACGGCAACTACAACCTGCGGCGGCTGGAAAGGTATATAACGGGGGTAAAGGCCGGCGGCACCAAAGCCGTAATAATCCTGAACAAGGCGGACAAGACCCCGGACCCTCAGGCGCGGGTGCGCGAAGTGCTGGGCCTGGGTTTCGCCGGCATCCCGGTACTGGCCATAGATTCCCTGAGCAAGGCCGGTTACGAAGAATTCACCGCGCATATTAAGCGCGGCAGCACCATCGTCTTCATCGGCTCCGCCGGCGCGGGCAAGTCCACCATCATCAACAACCTGCTGGGCACCCAGGCGCAGAGAACCCGCGAGGTCCGCTTTTCGGATTCCCGCGGCCGGCACACCACCACCGGCAGGAAACTATTTTTTCTTCCCGGCACCGGAGCCATGCTGATAGACACGCCGGGCATGAAAGGCTTCGACATCTGCGGCGACTCGCACGCGCTGGACGGCGCTTTCGACGCCATCAGGCTGCTGGCCGAGAACTGCCGATTCGGCAACTGCACGCACGCCGCCGAGCCGGGCTGCGCCGTAAGGGAAGCCCTGGAGCGCGGGGAACTGGACCCGGCGCACCTTGAAAGCTACAAGAAATTGAAAAGCGGAACGTCGCGGTCCAGGGTGGACGTGGCGGAGAAGTATAAACGGATAGAACGCGAGAAGAACGCCCTTAAGGCCCGCAAGAATCCCAGGAGACCGGAACCCAACCCTTAGAACCGGCCGCCGATGGCCGCCGAGATCTGCAGGTCCCTGTCCCGCAAGCTATAAGTGCAGCTGAGGCCCAGCGGCAGCGGGAAACGCCAGAACCTGTAAGCCAAAGAGAGACCAACCCCTTTCTGTACCGTAGCGCGCGCGGCCGCCGGGTCGAACGCGGCCTCGGCGAAGACCGCCGCCTGCAGGGTACCGCGCCTTGAGGCCGTAAGCGGCCTCGAAAACAGCGCGCCGAAATTAGTCAGCCTGGGCGCGCGGAATTCCCTTACATACTGGCCGATAAGCCCGGTTTCCCGGCCTGTGGCCGGCAGCTGGCTCTCGGGGGCGTTGGCGGACACCGCGGCGCCGCAGCGCAGCGTGAGGCGGTTCCAGGCGCCCCAGGCGGTGGAGTGCTCCAGCGTAAGCGCGGTCTTGGAAAAATTAAAATCGGAACCGCTCCAGGCCCCGGCGGTCTCCAGGCTGAGCCCGCCCCGCCACTTATTCTCGGTCTTTACCTGCTGCCTAAGCCGTTTTTCCATGTCGGCCAGCCCCATCCCGAAGATCACGCCCAGGTCGTCGCCCTTTTCCCGGCCCCCGGCGTTAATGGCGAGCGTAACCCCGGCCGCCAGCCCGCCGCCGCGCGGGGCCTGCTGCCCGTTACTGTAGGCGTTCTTTTCCGCCGTGTAGGAGACCAGCCCGGTAAGGCCGCGGCCCGGGAGGGGGAAACCGGCGGAAATGGAATTCTCCTGCTTACGCCGCCGGTAAAGTTCGGCCACCGTGCCGTATTTGGCGAAGCCGTCCCCGCCGGCGGTATGGACGTTCTGCGCCCAGCTGAAGCCGCCGTCGGTAAAGAGCCGCTCGTCCGCGCTGCGCTCCGAATGCCGCACGCTCAGGGCAAGCCCGCTCTTCTCCACAAAAGCCCCGGCGCCGCTCCCGCCGGTGCCCGCGGAACCGAAAACGGAAACCATCTCCGCACGCCTGAAGATATTCCGCGAGAAAAGAACGAGCCCGGCGGACCGCCCGGAAGGCCCGGACGCCGCGAAGGGCAGGGGGAACAGGAACCAGCCGTCCCTGGCCTTTATATGGACGTCCGCCAAGCCCTCGCCGGCCGGCGCCGTGGAGATCTCCACCGACTTAAAAAGCTTCATCCCGTACAAGGCGTCATAGGACTCTTCAACCGACTCCGCAGTAAGGCTCCCGCCTTCCTTAATAGGCAGGACCGCCCGCAAGGTTTTCCCGGAAACGCGGTTGCCCTCGAAAGATATTTTATTTATGTAAACCCTTTCCGGCGCCGCTAAAAGGCGCCCGGGAGCAAGAACGGCCAGCAGCAGGATCGCCGCGGCGCGGGAAATGAAGTTTATATTCAGTTTCTCCATCGTGTATTTACATTTTAGCAGTTTCCTCCGGGCGGTCGGAGACGGGACGCGAGTTCCGCCCCCAGCTGCCCCGGAAAAAGTAAAATATCCGAAGCGAGGAAGAATACAATGAACAGAAAGCAGAAAGAAATAGTTTCAAAGACGGCAAAATACGCCGAGACGACCCTTGGCCGGGAGGCGACCGGGCACGATTGGCTGCATGTTAAGCGGGTATGGCTGAACGCAAAGAGGTTGGGGAAATCTTCCAAGGCCGACATGTTCATAGTAGAATTGGCCGCCCTGCTGCACGACATAGCCGACTGGAAGTTCCACGGCGGCGACCACACCGCCGGCCCCCGGAAGGCCGGCGCCTGGCTGAAGAGCCTGGCCGTCGCCCCCGACGTGATAGAGCACGTAACCTCGATAGTGGCCAACATCTCTTTCAAAGGCGCTAAAGTTAAGAACAAGATCAGCACGCTGGAGGGGAAAATAGTGCAGGACGCCGACCGCCTGGACGCGATGGGCGCCATAGGCATAGCGCGGGCCTTCGCCTACGGCGGCGCCAAAGGGCGCGAGATCTACAACCCCGGCGTAAAACCCGTGCTGCACGACTCGCCCGAAGGCTACACCAGCAACACCAGCCCCACCATCAGCCATTTCTACGAGAAGCTGCTGCTGCTGAAGGGTCTGATGAACACCGCCAACGGCCGCCGCCTGGCCAGGAACCGCCACAACTTCATGCGGCGCTACCTGCGCCAGTTCCACGGCGAAGCGGCCGGCCACCTGTAAGCCCGGCCCCGCCGGCCGGCTCTACTCCGTTCCTTTATAAGGCTGAAGCTCCAGCCTGCGCTCCGCGCCTATATTCCGCAGGAATTCCTCGTCGTGCGAGACCACCAGCAGCGCGCCCCGGTAGTTCGCCAGCGCGCTCTCCAGCCGTTCTATGCCGTCCAGGTCCAGGTTGTTGGTGGGCTCGTCCAGCATAAGCAGCCGGGGGGGCTCCGCCCCGGACAGCAGGCAGGCCAGCGCGGCCCGCAGCCGCTCCCCGCCGCTGAAGGTCCCCGCCCGGCGGAACACGTCGTCCTCGCGGAACAGGAAGCGCGCCAGCCTCAGCCGCCGGTCCTCCTCCTTCATCTCCGGCGCGAAGCGCGTGATGTTCTGCAGCAGCGTCTGGCCGTCGCTCAGCAGGTCCAGGCGCTGGTCCAGGCAGGCCAGCCGCCCCGTCCTTACGGACAGCTCGCCGGTCAGCCCGGCGGGCGCCGCGCCCGACGCCGCGGCCAGCGCCAGCCTGAGGAAGGTACTCTTGCCCGAGCCGTTGGGGCCGGCCAGCGCCACGCGCTCCGGCCCGGCGAGGCGGAGGTCCAGCCCGCGCGCGAGCAGGGGCGCTGGCGCGCCCGGGTACCGGTAGTTCACGCCCCTGGCCTCCAGCAGCAGTTTTCCTTTCGGCACCTCGGTGAGCGGCAGGTCCACGCTTATGAGGTTGCGCTTCCGCACCCCGGAGCGGGCGGCCTTCAGCCGCTCCGCCGCCCCGGCGAGAATGTCCTCGTGCGCGTTCTTAAGTTTACCCATGGTCCGCTCCGCCTGGCGTTTCAGACCGCCCAGGATGATCTTGGGGATGCCGCCCTTGCGGCCGCGCCGTTTGCCCGCCGCCATGCGGTGCGCCTGCCGCTCCAGGCTTTCGCGCAGCTCGCGCCGCTCGCGCTTAACCTCCTCCCGCGCGGAGGTGATGCGGCGCTCCAGGGCCTCCTCCTCGCCGCTCCTGGCCTCGGCGTAGAACTCGTAGTTGCCGCCGTAAACCGCCAGCCCGCGGTTGGAAAGCTCCAGGATCCTGTCCGCCAGGCCGAGCAGCTCCCGGTCGTGGCTCACGAAGACGGCGCACCGCCGCCAGCCCCGCAGGAACTCCAGCAGGCTGCGCCGGCCGTCGGCGTCCAGGTTATTGGTGGGCTCGTCCAGCAGCAGGAGGTCCGGCTCCGCCAGCAGCAGCCCGGCCAGGCGCGTCTTTACCGCCTCGCCGCCGCTCAGCGTGGCGAACCGGCGGTCCAGCCCGACGTGCCCGGCGCCCAGCCGCGCCAGGGCCGCGGTAACCGCCTCGCGCAGGTCCCAGTGCCCGTCCGCCAGCGCGAACAGCTCCGGCGCGGTCTCGCCCGCCGCTATGCGCGCCAGCGCGTCCAGCCGGGCCGCCACGCCCAGCGCCTCCGCCACGGTGCCGTCCGCGCGGGCGAAGGCGTTCTGCTCCAGCAGCGCGGCGGCGCCGCACACGGTAACCGCGCCGGCGGCGGGCTCCAGCTTGCCGGCGAGCAGCTTGAGCAGCGTGCTCTTACCGGTGCCGTTCGGCCCGACTATGCCGGTAAGGCCGCGCTCCAGCGAGAAGTCCAGACCGGCGAACAGCGGCGCGCCGTCCGGGAAGACGTAAGCAAGGCCGCTCGCGGCGGCGAAGACCCTGGAATTGGATGACGTCATAAAACCTCCTATGGAGGATGCGGCATGGGAACGCGCTGCGTGGCAGCGGGGATGTTGAGGGGTAAGGCCGGAAACCTAGTTCTTGTCCATGGGATGCACGCTTGGGAAGCGTACCTGGATATTATATAAAACTGCCGGGCACCAGGAATTCTTCCCTTTTCCCGCGCAATTTTGTATGTTGACCTCGAAGCCCGCCTCGCGCGGGCAAGAGGGTTAGACTAGGGGGAAAAATGATAAAGACCATGCAGAAAACCATGAAAGCGGCCGCTATCGACAAGTTCGGCGGCCCGGAGACACTGAAGGCGCGGGAACTGGCCACGCCGGAGGCCGGGCCCGGCGAAGTGCTGATCCGCGTAGAGACGGCGGGCGTGGGCGTGTGGGACCCGTTCGAGGTGGAGGGCGGCTTCGCCAAGATGTGGGGCGGCAAGCCCACTTTCCCGTACGTGCCCGGCACCGACTGCGCCGGCACCGTGGCCGCAGTGGGCCAGGGCGTAACGCGCTTCAAGGAGGGCGACAGGGTTTACGCCTTCGCGCTGGCGAACCCGAAGGGCGGCTGCTACGCCGAGTACTGCGCCATCAAGCAGGACATGGTGTCGCGCATACCGGGCGGCCTGACCACCGAGCAAGCCGGCGCCATGCCGGAATGCGCCATTACCGCCCTGCGCGGCCTGGACGACACCCTTAAACTGCAGCGCGGCGAAACGCTGCTGATCCTGGGCGCCAGCGGCGGCATAGGGCACCTGGCCGTGCAGTTGGCCAAGCGCATGGGCGCGCGCGTGCTGGCGGCGGCCTCGGGCCCCGACGGCACGGCGCTGGCAAAGGAGCTGGGCGCCGACATGGCGATAGACGGCCACAAGGAGGACATCTACGCGGCCGCCAAGAACTTCGCGCCGAACGGCCTGGACGCCGCGCTGCTAACGGCGGGCGGCGACGCAGCCGACAAAGCCCTGCAGGTGCTGCGCAAGGGCGGCCGCGCGGCCTGCCCCAACGGCGTGGAGCCGGCGCCGGCCGCGCCGGCCGGAGTAACGCTGAAGAGTTACGACGGCATGCCGGACGCCAAGGCCATAGAAAAGCTCAACGGCCTGATAGAGGCCGGCCCGTTCGAAGTGCACGTGGCCCGCACGTTCGCGCTTGACCAGGCGGCCGAGGCGCAGCGCGCCCTGGGCACGCACTTCCTGGGCAAGATAGTCCTGCACCCGAACGCGTAGCAAGCCCGGCCCCCGGACAAGGGCTCAACAGGGGACGCGCCTCCTTCGCCTCACGCGAAGGCCGCAGGCGCGTCCCTTGTTTTCCCAGTAATGGTTACGCAGAGTTCTTGAAAAGGCCGGACTTCGCGCAGGTTACGAAAAAAGTGTTAAACTACTGACTGATAATCAGGTTCTTCATTGGTAAAAGACAAAAAGCAGATAGGCTTCTACGCCAGCCTTAGCTTGCACAATTCCAACTAAAAACCGCAAAAACCACCTTTTTGCAATGCGACACACCGTTGACGGGTTGGCCTGCTATACTTTGCATAGCAGGAAAAGGGATAATATCCAAACATCCCCCGGCAAGGAGGAATTTACTATGGGAAACAAAGAGAATCCATCACATTTTCTAATTTACCAAGCGGAAGACGGAAAAACACGCCTGGACGTACTCCTGGAAAATGAAACCGTCTGGCTAACCCAAGACCAGATGGCTGAACTATTTGAAAAAGCAAAGTCCACAATAAACGAACACATTAAGAACATTTACGAAGAAAAAGAACTAGAAGAATCCCTTACCCTGAGAAAATTCGGAAATTCCGAATTTTCCACCAAACCCACCAATTTCTATAACCTTGACGTTATTATTTCTGTCGGCTACCGGGTAAAGTCGCAGCGGGGCACCCAATTCAGAATCTGGGCTACCCAGCGGCTGAAGGAATATATAATCAAAGGCTTTACCCTGGACGACGAACGCCCCAAGCAGGGAGGCCAGAAGGCGCGCTACTTTCAGGAACTTCTGTAGCGCATCCGCGACATACGCAGCAGCGAGCGAAACTTTTATCAAAAAGTCACTGATATTTACGCCACCAGCATCGATTACCGCAAAGACGACAAACTGACCGGCGAATTCTTTGCCACGGTGCAGAACAAAATGCACTACGCCGTACACGGCCAGACCGCCGCCGAGATGATAGCGAAGCGCGCGGACGGCACAAAGCCGCTGATGGGCCTGGTCAACTTCAAAGGCAACTACATAACGCAACAGGACGCGAAGACAGCCAAGAATTATCTGACCGAGAAAGAACTTAACCAGCTTAATCTGATAGTCTCCCTGTATCTGGATTTTGCCTAATTGCAGGCCACGAACGGCCGCCTGATGAAGATGAAAGACTGGATAACCAAGCTTGACGAGTTCCTTAAAATCAGCGAAAGAGAGATCCTGACCAATGCCGGCACCGTCAGCGCCGAGGTTGCGGCACAAAAAGCTGAACTTGAATTTGATAAGTACCGCAAAGAACACGACAAGAGAATGGTCTCGGACTTCGACCTTGCTGTAAAAGAATTAGAGGCAAAGAAAAAAAAGCGGCAAAAAGAAGAGTGAGCCGCATTCTGGGATCATTTTGTTGACGCCAACAAAGCGATACGGATCCTGGAAAAGATATAACCGGCACAACAATGCAAGAACCGTCCGAAAAAGAAGATCTCACGGAAGAGATAGCACGAATAGACTCACAGATCTCGGCCTTGGCCGAACTTAAGCGCCAGTATCTTTTAAAGCTTTCCACCCCCGCAAAACACCAGGCAGATAACACGGCAGTCCCTCGGCTTACACCCGAGGACAAGATCGCGCTGTTCCGCAGTTACTTCCGCGGCCGCGAGGACCTTTATGCCCGCCGCTGGGAGAACCGCGCGGGCAAAAGCGGTTACAGCCCGGCCTGCAAACATGAATGGGATAGAGCTTTCTGCCGTAAGCCGGAGAAGAAATGCTCGGAATGCGGCAACAGGGAGCTGCTGCGCCTCGACGAGAGCGTCGTAGGCCGCCACCTGGATGGCCAGCTTACGGCCGGGATTTACCCGCTGCTTGGGAACGACGCCTGTTATTTTCTGGCAATGGACTTCGACGGCGACAGTTGGACAAAGGACATCGCGGCTATCCGTGAGACCTGCGCCCTGGAAAAGATCCCGGCCGCGGTAGAGCGCTCGCGCTCCGGCAACGGCGGACATGTCTGGATATTTTTCAGCGAAGAAATCCCCGCCTCGCTCGCTAGACGGCTCGGAACCGGCCTTATCTCCAAGACCATGACGAGATACTGCCAGTTGGAAGTAAAAAGCTACGACCGGCTTTTTCCGAATCAGGACACCATGCCGCAGGGCGGCTTCGGGAATCTTATCGCCCTGCCGCTGCAAAAAACAGCCAGACAGGCCGGCAACAGCGTCTTCATCAATGAGTCCGGCACGCCCTATGCCAACCAGTGGTCGTACCTGGGCTCTACAAAGAAACTGTCCCGCGGCGAAACAGAAACTATCGTAGGAGAGCTTGAAAGTACCGGGGGAAAGATCCCCGCCCGGCGGACACCGCTCGAAGAGGAAGACGAGCCCTGGTCCCGTCCGCCGTCCGGCAAAAAGAGGTTCAATGTAAACTCGGAAGACTTGCCCGCCTCAGTGGAGGCGGTGCTTTCAAACAGGGTTTACATAAAAACAGAGAACCTCCCGTCGGCGCTGATAAACCAACTGAAGCACTTGGCGGCGTTCCACAACCCGGATTTTTACAAGAAGCAGAAGCAACGCTTCTCCACGCACGCCACCCCGCGCATAATCTGCTGCGCCGAACTGGACGCCGGCTGGCTTTCTCTGCCACGCGGCTGCCTGGAAGATTTAAAAACCACCCTAGCAGATTACGGAATAAAACTCACCGTTGAGGATAAGCGGTTCCCCGGCACGGAACTGAATATCAGCTTTCTCGGCACTCTGAACCAAGTCAGCAGGCGGCCCTTAAAGACATCCTGGCCGCGGACTTAGGGATACTCTCCGCGCCGCCCGGCTCCGGCAAGACGGTCATGGCCATAGCGGTATTGGCCGCCAGAAAGCGCAGCACCCTCATTCTTGTACATCGTAAGCCGCTGATGCAGCAATGGCGTTTGCAGCTTTCATCCCTTCTTGGAATCGACAAGAAAGAGATCGGCCTGATCGGCGGGGGAAAAGACAAGGCGACCGGGCGCATAAATATCGCCATGGTCTCTAGCCTGGAACGCGAAGAAGGCGCCGACGACCGCGTAGCGGAATATGGCCTCGTGATAATGGACGAATGCCATCACGCCGCGGCGTTCTCTTTTGAAAAAGTGCTGAACCAGGCCAAGGCGAAATACATCCTCGGGCTGACCGCCACGCCCTATAGGCGCGACGGCCACCAACCCATCGTCCACATGCAATGCGGTCCCATTGTCCACCGAGTAAAAGACAAGGACTCGCTTGCCTGCGCGCCGAACTCCAAGGTGATCGCCAGGCGCACGGACTTTACCGCGGAGTGGAACGATAACTCCAAGATCTACGAGCTTTGGCCCAAAGTGACATCCGACGAACAGCGCAACACGCTGATATTGAAGGATATTTGCGACGTACTAGACGCCGGCCGCTTCCCGCTGATACTGACGGAACGGCGCGAACACCTGGCCATTTTCGAGAGCCTTCTCAAAGACAAATTAGACCACTTGGTGGTTCTATATGGCGGCATGCGCCAGAAAAGGCGCCGTGAAGTTTTTGAAGAACTGAAGAGCTTCCCCGATAATTGCCGCAAGGCGATACTGGCCACAGGTTCCTATATCGGCGAGGGGTTTGACGAACCGCGCCTGGACACACTGATGCTGACCATGCCTGCCTCATTCAAGGGCAGAATAGTGCAGTACGCAGGCCGCCTGCACAGGCGGTACGCCGACAAAACGAATGTGGTGATATACGATTACGTGGATGCCGGCGTGCCCGTTCTGGCGAACATGCACCGCAAGCGACTGAAGACATACAAGATGCTCGGCTATACTGTTGTAACCGAAGGCGAACAATTCTTACCAGGAATATAAGTGAATGAGGAGCATCCGGCAATTGCCGAGGAATCCTCGATAGTTCAAAAATAGAAACCCGTATCCTAGCCCTCGCGGGCACGCGCACCATAAGGTGACAGTTCGGATGCAGGTTTCATGTATAGTATAGTAGATGACCGCACTATTTTCCATAGATCGTATTCATATGACCGATTTCCCCAATAAACAAAAATCCGGCTCGCATAAGACAGTCTGTATTATCACTTTCGGATGAACTCTGGGGACGATTCCGCCTTACTCTGTATCGGTTCCTAAAAAATCTCTATAGATCCAGCGCCTAGATCGCGCGATGACACCGCGAGAAGCCGCAGCCCCGCACTGCACTGCGGTGTCGCTGCGCTCCACCCCCGGTTCCGCAACAGCGGCCCGTACATCCCCGCATTTATTTTTTTCTTATTTTTAAATTATGGCCACCGGGGGAAAGAATTTAAACGGGGGCACCTTGGTTTATTAAAAACCCGCCCAGGCTCGCTGTTCGCCCGCCCTGGCGGGCTTTTCTGGTAATTATGTGTCGCCCCAGTAAGGAACCGCAACCGCTTCCAACCCGTCACACCCTTGTCGGGTTGATGTTCTATAATATCCATGATGACTCCATCTAAGTTGCACACTATCTAACCCGGAACCATTTTCCTGACGCCAGGAAAATGGTCCAAAGAACGGAGACCTCTTATGGATAAGCAATTGATAGTTGAATTGAACAAAAGATTTGAGGGTTCTGCCAACGAGCAGGATGGCGTAGAGTATTGGATGGCGAGAGATATTCAAACCCTATTAGGCTACTCAAAGTGGGAAAACTTCTCCCAGGTCATTGAAAAAGCGAAGTTGGCTTGCTTTAACTCGCACCAGCCCTTAGGCGACCATTTTGTTGCCGTCAACAAAAAGGTAGATATTGGTTCCGGGACTCAAAGAGAAATAGACGACATAATGCTTACCCGTTATGCCTGCTACCTTATAGCGCAGAACGGCGATTCCAGAAAAGGACCAATAGCTTTTGCACAAAGTTATTTTGCCATTCAGACACGCAAACAGGAATTACTTGAAGAACGCATAGCACTAGCCGAAAGGCTCATCGCCAGGAAGAAACTTACCGAAACAGAAACAGAACTATCAAAGACCCTCTACCAGCACGGCGTCGACGACCAAGGCTTCGGCAGAATACGCAGCAAAGGCGACCATGCTCTTTTCGGCGGAAATACCACGATAGAGATGAAAAAGAAGATGGGTATTCCAGAAAACAGGCCGCTCGCAGATTTCCTGCCCACAATAACCATAAAGGCCAAGGACTTCGCCACTGAAATCACTAACTTCAACACCAAAGAGAAAAAGCTCAATGGAGAGGCACAAATAACACAGGAACATATAAAGAACAATAGAGATGTGCGGGCTTTGCTCGGGAAAAGCGGCATAGCCCCGGAAGCTCTGCCTCCTGAAGAAGACATAAAGAAACTTGAGCGCCGCCTTAACACTGCCGACAAGCAGATCATGAAGGGTTCTAAGCGGCTGGGAAAGAAAGGTCTTAAGCCGGAAGATAAAGTTTAAGAGGACACTAAACAAATGCAGAAACCAGAAAAACCAGCGGCCCCGCCCGCTGCGGGCCGGGCCGCCAGACGGGTGCACATCATTACATTCGGATGAACTTTTGCTCCGTCTACATCGTACAGTTCATCCGATCCTGAAAACATTGTATTGCTGATCTTATCCGCGAGAAGCCGCTCGCGGGCTCGG
>JAJZPL010000056.1 GCA_021811185.1 bacterium | reverse complement strand
AAGACCGGCCAGGAATACTACCTGGAGGTCTCGCAGGACGGCAAAGCCGTCATGCGCGAAGAGACGCCGACCAGCCTGATCACCCGCAGCGGGGAGATAAAGAAGATGTTCGCCAGCGACTTTTTCCGCGAGATCGAGAACTCCGAGATCATCAATTCCCAGAACGTCGCCGACAGCAAGATGATCTTCTACCGCGGCGAACTGCTGAAGATCTCGGCCTATATCAGCGGGGAGCTGACCCGCACCGAGGCGCCGCTCAACAAGTTCGGCGAGGCCTTTTCCTACGCCTTCGGGGAGGTGAAAAAAGCCGCGGCCTCCCTCCCGGAAGAAAAGGGCCTCAGGGCCTTCCTGCGCGCCGAACCCGTCACCGGGGACGCGCTGGAGTCTTTCCAGGCCAAGGCCTCCGCCGATGAAAAGGCCGGCGTGATAGAGACCTCCGAACTGATGAAGATAAAGCCGCTGATGGCGGCCATAAAGGAGCCCTACCGGCTCATCCCCATCGCCGACGAGGCCGCCCTGAAGGAGGTGCAGAGCTTCGTGATCGACAAGAGCCTGTACGGCCTGCGCACCCTCTTCTACGTGCCCACCACGCGGGGCACCTTCAAATGCCTGGTACTGGACGTGGCCGGCGTGAAGGCCCGCGTAGCGCCAGGCAGGAAGACCCCTGAGAAGAAGAAGCCCGCGATGCGCTGGACCAGGCCGTCTTAAGGGCATAGCCACTGATACGGCACGGCCATAGGCCAGGTCGTCTGAAGCGCATAGCGCCTGATACGACACGGGCATAGCCCAGGTCGTCTGAAGCGCATAGCGCCTGATACGACACGGGCATAGCCCAGGCCGCAATAAAAGCCCGTTTTTTTGTTAGAATGACAGATATGACGGAAGAACAACGGATCAGGGTCGCTGCGGTCGACGACGACGAGACCATTCTCGAGATCTACGAGACCGGCCTGGCGGCCGAGGGCTGCGAGGTACGCACTTTCTCCGACCCGAAGAAAGCCAGGGAATTCTTCTCCTCGGCCAAGCCGGAGGAGATCCCCGACGTCATCCTGATGGACATCATGATGCCCGGCGTGGACGGCATCAGCCTGATGGGCGACATCCGCGGCAAGGAAGCCGCCGCCCACGTGCCGATCATCGCCGTCAGCGGCCTCAACGACGCCGCCACGCTCAACGACGCGCTGCTCTTCGGGGCCATGGACTACCTGGTCAAGCCTTTCGAGATCGACGCCCTGATGGTCAAGATCCGCAAGGCCGCCGAGCTTTCCCGCAAGCGCGCGCCCAGGCAATAGGACCGGACCGCACAAGGGCCGCCTTTCCCGGGACGGCCCTTTTCCATTCAACGGGAGGAGGGTTGCGATGCTCAAGACGCTGCATACCGTATTCACCCAGAAGACCCACGAGGGTACCACCGAGAGGCTGCTGCAGCTCTCGTTCTCCTACTTCGGCCTGTACGTCGTCACCGGCTACCTGGCCAAGTACTTCGACAAGGTGCTGCACATGGGCGGCACCACGTATACCGTCTACAACACGATAGGCGGCATGCTGATCTGCAACCTGGTCGTCCTGGTCTGGGGCTGGTACAGGTTCAAGTCCAGCGATTACATAAAGTTCATGGGCGTCAGGATGCCCCGCGAGTTCCTCTATATAATCCCCTCCGGCATCTGCACCGCGGTGGTGATCCCCACCACCACGCTGATGTACGTGCTGCCGATCTCCGTGATGGTCGCGATGATCATCATGCGCGCCAGCGTCATCATCATCAGCCGCCTCATCGACGCCATCCAGATAAAGCAGGGCATCCTGCACAAGAAGGTCTACTGGGAGGAGAACGTGGCCGTTGTCTTCGCGCTGCTGGCCGTGGGCATAAAGTTCCTGCTGGTCGGCAAGGGGGACTTCGACTTCATCCATAACGCCGCCGCGATGACGATACTCTTCGCCTAACTGGGCGCCTACAGCATCCGTATCTACATCTTCAACTACTACAAGAACACCCGCAAGCCCGACGCGGTCTACGACACCAAGGGCTTTTTCGCCGTGGAGCAGATAACCTCCACGCTGGCCATACTGATAGCTGGCGCCCTCTACTTCAGGTCCATAGACCTGGCGGCGGCCGCGCCGTCAAGCTTCGCGTTCCAGTTCAAGGACGCGCTGGTGAACGTGCCGGCCGCGTGGAAGGCCGGCGTGCTCTCAGGGCTTCCCTTCGGCTTCGCCGCCTTCTTCTCGGTCTTCCTGTTCATGTTCAAGGGCCGCACCGCCACCTTCGCCGGCCTGGTCAACCGCCTGACCTCGCTGATAGCCGGCACCGTCTCCACGCTGGTGGTCTGGTGGCTGATAGCCGGCCAGCACCTGCCCAAGTCCGACGACTGGTTCGGCCTGATCGCCATCTTCGCGGCCATCTACTTCATGGGCCTGGCCGAGAAGAAGCGCGCCAGGGAGCTGGCCAAGGCGCACGAGGTGGAGCCGGAAGCCGACAGCGAGGTCGCGGCCGAGGGCGGCCCCGCGGCCGCGGAGGCCGCCGCCAAGGAGCAGGCCTAGGCGGTCCCGGGGCGTACCGGAGGAACCGGCGCCGGGCCAGCCCGGCGCCTTCCATATGCGCATACTGATAGCCGAGGACGAGAGGAAAATAGCCGAGTTCATCCGCCGCGGCCTCAAGGAAGAAGGCTACGCCGCCGACACGGCCGCCAGCGGCACCGACGCGCTCCGCCTGGCCGAGGAGAACCCCTACGATCTGCTGTTGCTCGACGTGATGCTGCCCGGCCTGGACGGGGTGGAGGTCTGCCGCCGGCTCCGGGCCGGCGGCTACGCGGCGCCGATACTGATGCTGACCGCCAGGGACCGCGTGGAGGACAAGGTGAAGGGCCTCGACTCCGGCGCCAACGACTACCTGACCAAGCCCTTCGCCTTCGAGGAGCTGCTGGCGCGCGTCCGCGCGCTGCTGCGCCCGGCCCCCTCGGCCGCCGCGCTGCTGAAGGCCGGGGACATAGAGGTGGACCTGCTGGCCCACAAGGCGTCCGCGGCGGGCGCCGCGCTGGACCTCAGCGCCAAGGAGTTCGCGCTCCTCGAGTACCTGGCCCGCAACAAGGAGCGCATAGTCACCAGGACCATGATCTCCGAGCACGTCTGGGACATCAATTTCGACACCGGCAGCAACGTGATAGACGTCTACATCAACCACCTCCGCAAGAAGCTGGAGAAAAGCGGGGCCAAGGCCGCCATCCGGACGGTTCGCGGCAAGGGCTACCTGCTCGAGCCGGATGCTTAACTCCGTAAGGTTCAGGATAACGCTCTGGTACGCGGCCGCCCTGGCCGTGACGCTCTCCCTCTTCAGCTGGCTGGTCTACAACAACCTGGAGAGCAGCCTTAACGAGAACACGGACCAGTTGCTGGCCTACCGCGCCGAGGGCGTGGCCGACGCGCTGGAAGCCTACCTGGAGACCGAGCGCATAGAGGTGGGCCGCCATTCCCGGGCCGCCGCCAAGCAGAAGGCCTTTTACCGGATAGCCCCGGAACTGGTGCAGCTGCACGCCGACGACCCCCGCCAGGCCGCGGTGGACCTGCGCATCATGGACGCCTCCGGCAAGGAGCTCATAGGCTCCGGCAACAGCGAACTTGCCCCCGAACTGCCGGACCGTACGCTCAGGGACGCGCTGAAAGGCAATGCCGCCTACGATACGGTGGCAATGCGCATGGCGAACGGGGCGCAGATGCTGTACCGCTCCTACTCCACCCCGGCCTCCGGCTCGGCCGGGACCGCCTACATAGTGCAGGCCTACCGCCCCACCTACCACACGCAGTTCGCGCTCAGGAACCTGCGCTACATGATGATGGCGCTGGTGCCGCTGATCGTCTTCTTCACGGGCGCCTTCGGCATGTTCTTCGCCCGCGTGGCGCTGCGCCCGGTGGCGGACATGGCCCGCACCATACGCCAGATCACCGCGGCCAGCCTGAGCATGCGCCTCGCCCCGCCGCGCACGCGCGACGAGATACGCGAGCTGGCCGACCTCTTCAACGCCATGCTTTCGCGCCTGGAGGACTCCTTCCTCTCCGAGCGGCGCTTCATCCAGGACGCCTCTCACGAGCTGAAGACGCCGCTGACCATACTTAAAGGCGAGCTGGAGGTGGCGCTGAAGAAGGCGCGCTCCCCCGGAGAGTACGAAGAGGTCCTGCGCAGCAACCTCGAGGAGACGGAGAAGATGTCCGCCATCGTCGGCGACCTGCTCACGCTGGCCCGCTTCGACAACCGCGAGGTCAGGCTGGACCGCAAGCCGCTGGAACCGGCCGCCCTGCTGGCGGACGCCGCGGAAAGGCTGCGCGGGGTGGCGGAAAAGTCCGGGGTGGCGATAGAGCTGGAAAGCGCCGCGCAGGTCCCCGCGGTCTCCGGGGACCGGGCCCAGCTCTCCCGCCTGTTCCTGAACCTGCTGGACAACGCCGTCAAATACAGCCCGGCCGGCTCGAAGGTAGGCGTAAGGATATATTCCGAAAGCGGCCGGGCCGCGGTAAGCATAGCCGATTCCGGCCCCGGCATCTCCGCGGCGGACCTCCCCCACATCTTCAAGCGTTTCTACAGGGCCGACTCCTCCCGGAGTTCGGCCGGTTTTGGACTGGGTCTGCCCATTGCCAGGTCCATAGCCGACGTCCACGGGGCCGAGATAAGGGTGGACAGCGGGCCGCGGGGCTCGATCTTCACCGTCCTCTTCCCTCCAACCGCCTGAGCCGAGGATTAAAATCTTTTAATCCTCATTTAAGCGCCGTTTAATGCGGCTGTTGCTACACTATATCCGAAGGCAGTAAATATTGGAGGAAAATAATATGAAAAAGTACCTGATAGCAGTAGCCGCCCTCGCCGCTTTCACCGGCATGAGCTTCGCCCAGGACAAGGCCCCCGCCGCCGCTCCCGCGGCCCCGGCCAAGATGGAGAAGCCCGCCGCGAAAAAGCACGAGATGAAGAAAGCCGACGTCACCGTGGGCGAGATCGCCGCGGTCGACGCCGCCAAGAACGCCATAACCGTGAAGACCAAGAAGGGCGAGGAGAAATCCTTCACCCTCGAGTCCGTCGGTTCCCTGGCGGTCGGCGCCAAGGTGAAGGTCACCGTGAAGGACGGGAAGACCTCCGTCAAGGAGATAAAGGAGCACCAGGGCAAGCACGAGGCCAAGAAGCACGAGGTGAAGAAGGCCGAGGCCCCCAAGACCGAAGCCGGCAAATAAGAGAAAGCTCGCTTAGGCATATAAAAGCCGGCCGGGTCTCCCCGGCCGGCTCTTTTTTGCCCGCCTGGCGCCGTCTTTTGCGCGGCGGCGCTATTTATGGTTAAATCCTGTCTATGGACGAGAACTCCCCGCTCCGCCTGCTGGTACTTAAGTCTCTGAAGACGCTGGTGGCGCTGTTCACGCTGGCCGCCATCAGTTGGGCCGTGGGCGCGATGCCGCTGGCCAACGATCTGCCGTTCATCAGCAGCAAACTGCCGGTCGCCGTCTTCATAGACGCGCTGCTGGCCTCTTTCGGGATAACGGTGTTCGTGCTCTACGGCGCGGAGATCTCCCCTTACGCGGACGCGCTGCTGCCGCGCGTGCCGGGGGCCGGGGCCCTGGCCGGCAACCTGGTGAAGCTCCTGGCCACGCTGTTCGCCTTCGACTCCTTCAAAGCGCCGGTCTTCCCCTTCATCCCGGAGTACGAGTGGCTGTACCAGTCCGTGTTCCTCGGCTTCAGCCTCTTCTTCCTGGCCCGGGCCGGCCTGATAGTGTACGCCGCCAGCGAGACCATAGGCGGCTTCCTGCTCGAACTGTTCACCATCCAGCGCCGCCCGCCCGACGGCGGCTCCGGCGCGCAGCAATAAAAACCGGCTCTACCGGCCTGAGGCGTATGCCCCAGCGCCGGAGAGGAACTGTAGGAAACATAAGCGCGGTTATCGGCATCCCCCCCTCCACCCTTCCTCTTACGCCGGCGCATTTTTTGGATTTTTCGCGTGAGCGCGGCCGGTTTTGTTTATAATATCTGGCCTATGGCCGTGCCGCATCAGGAGCTATGCTCATCAAGCGGCCAAAAACCGGACGGTTTTTCGTGCGGCAAGGCAGGTATTTTCCCCCGCCTGGTGAGTGCGGGATCAGTCTTCGGGTGAGGGCGGGTCAATTGGCGCGGGCCGGCCGAATGTGTGAGAGGACCGCGCGCGCATAAGACGCGGGCTACCTTACCCGAGCAGCTGCGGAGCTGGGCATAACGTCGAGACTATCGAGGGAACGGCGAGCTGCGAGCGTCGTTATAAGGAGCGGCCGGGCGACACGGCCGAAGGGCGCGGCGGTGGGGCGCACTGCCGGCAGTGCTGCCGGCGCATCCGGACGCGCAAGGCTGGGCTGCCGGCAGCGCATGGCCGTTACATTGCTGTTTAAGGAAGCCGGCTTGGCTTGCGCGCAGCGCAAGTCTGGACGGCCACCGCTTCGTGAAGAGCGGCCCGAGGCTGCAGGGCCGGCTTTGCCGCCAGGCAAAGGCGGAGCTGCGGCCGAAAGGGCCGTTTCCACAGAACACAACCTTGTGGAGCTCGTCGTAAAACGCGGGGTAGAATGACACAGGCACGTCGTGGAAACGCTGTCCTGGCTCATTCTTGCGCGAATTTAAAAGGCCATTTCTGGCGAAATGGCCATAACCGCGCTTTTAAGGCTTTTAGGGGGGAAGGGCTTAAACCGGGAGCTCAGCACCGTTTGGCTTTCAGAAGACCATCATTCGGGTTAAAATCAACCACACTATGGCTCAATCACCTGTGATATATGTGTGAAATTCGCCATCCTTGTAATAATACAGAGCGACTGAAGAAGCACAGGCGTCCTGTAATTTAAATGCATCCGTCTTGAGGTTTAAAGATTTCTCCTCAAACTCCGATTTAAATCGCTTTGGCGGGAAGTAAGTTAAATATGTCCCAAGACCTTTTGTCTCCGGTAAACTGCACGACTGTTCCTTTGGATTGAATAATGGGCCTTTCTGAATAATCTTCACCTTGTAATCAAAAGCCCCAGTGTCTTTTTTGTAAGAAAGAATAGAGATGAGAAGAAATTGTTTTTTGTCGTGACCGTTAAGAACAACATCACCAACCAAGTCACCGTTGAAATCTCCGAAAACCGCCTGCGGACATTGCTTTGCTGTTAACTCATATCGCTTGAGAATGCTCGGCACATAATCTTCTCTGTTCCATAGCCTAAAATCAGGATTAAAAGCCTGAAGAACTGGCCACATAGCTTCAGAGATCTCTACCGTGTATGTTGAAAATTGCACCCCACCATAAATACCAGTATGCAACAATTCTTCCCCCCACAGATGTGGGGGGAAGAGCTGGCATATTAACAATGGGACGCAGAACTTAACCCATTTAGTTCTTAGGGCAGTATTCAATAACACCGCGGAACTTCCTCATAGTATTTATCCGTCTTAGGAGTAAAATCCAGATGCCAGTGAGCCTTGTCAGGCTCATCTACTACCCGTGCACCGGCCGCTATGAAGATTTCATTTAGTTTGGCAAAATTTTCTTTAGGGACATTTTCATACTCAACATCCGCCTCCCAACCTCTCCGGTGCGTAGAATGCGGCTTGTTCCAGAATTGCCATTCCGGATGGCCAGGGCGAGGGCCGATGTCAAACAGTCCACCCCAAGGAAGGCTGAAATCATTATATCTCAAGGGCAAGGCCGTCGGAAATTGTTGCTTATATTCAAAAGCAATCTTCCGTAAAGCAGTTATTGCTGCCGGCATAGCTTGGTGATTATACGGATGCTGAGGGAGCATCCCGGTAAGCACATACCCTGAATTAGGAGAATCTATTAATGCGATTAACCCGTCTTCTTTTACATAAGTCCATTCTTCACGGCTTGAAACACACGCACCATAGGCTTCCGGCCACTCAACAAGCCGCGTAGCAAATTCCGGGTACCACATCCAGTAATAATACGGCTTGTTATTGCCCTGCATAACAGGGAAATTTATCGGACTCGGCGTATACGCCCACTCAGTATTTGGTGGAAACTGCGTAGACTGGCTATTACTGAATAGTAGCGGAGGTGGCGGGGGATTGGAATGATTATGACCTCCCGCGGCAGCGTCCCATGAATAGGTGATTCTCTTAGACCAACTCCCATTCCCAGGACAAGATACTTTCCACCGGACCCACCAGTTTGGTTGTATTGTGTATGTGGAGACTTTTTTCCCAGCCTCGTTAACTTTTATTTCCGGAATAACTTCAACGAACTCCCCGTTCTCATTTAATCTCTCCATTATCCGGACCATTTCGGGAGGCTTTGTGGCCGGATTTGCCAGTGGTATTACCGGCGCAGCCGGCATCTCGTTTAAGAAACTTAGCGTGTTCTCACTGGTTTTATTTCTGCCGTCGAAATCGATTTCTGGAGCGGCACTAAATGTTGGCGTGGCGAGCCCGAGAAGTACTACTGCCTGGAGTACTGGTTTCATGTTGTCCCCTTAACCCGGTGAAATAACGCCTGTTAGGGTTTTATAGCAAAATAGCCGGGGGGTTTCAAGGCTTGAGGTTTCTGAGGTTTCTGGTTTGGCGCGCTGGTGGGAGCTCGTCGTAAAACGCAGGGTAGAATGACACGGGCACGTCGGGAAAAGCCCGTCCTGGGGCATCCTTGAACTGTAGGAAACATAAGCGCGGTTATCGGCAGTTCCCCCTCCATCCTTCCCCTTCCGCCGGCGCATTTTTTGGATTTTTCGCGTGAACGCGCCCGGTTTTGTTTATAATATCTGGCCTATGGCCGTGCCGCATCAGGAGCTTTACTCATCAAGCGGCCAAAAACCGGGCGGTTTTTCGTGCGGCAAGGCAGGTATTTTCCCCCGCCTGGTGAGTGCGGGATCCGTCTTCGGGTGAGGGCGGATCAATTGCTTCGTATTGATCCGCCAGGGGATTGAGCTGGCAGTCTTCGTCAGGCGGGGCGCGGTTTGCGGCGTATTGCGGCGGAGCAGGCCTGAATACAGGGAAATCGGACGGCAGGTTAAAGTGGTTTAAGAGCCGCACCAGTTCCTTGTCTTCCAGTATCACGGCCACGGGTTTTAAGTCTATTTTACATCTGGGGCAGACAAGCGAGAACACCTCGAACACCCTTGCCAGGCAGGCGGCCCAGGAACGGGCCTTTTTTTTGAATTTTTCAGCGACTTCCTTCCTCTGATTCTTTTTAGTTTCTTTTACGGCCTTCGTCACCAAGAGCGGCCGCAGGCCCGAGCGCGGCGCCAGCGCGCCGTAATAATGCACCAGGTTCTTATGCGGCGCGGCGGCATAAGCAGGCCCCAGCGCCTTAAGAATTCCACGGGGCTCATGGCCATAACGCCGGGGCCGCCGTCACGCCGCTCGGCGCGGTAAACCACTACCTTCGCCTTGGCTGAGTAGATCAGCCTCTTGATACTGATGGCCGGCCGCGAGCAATATCCCAGCAGCCGCTCAAGGCCTTTGCGGTTATCCGGATAAATCACAACGTCCTTGTGCAGCGAGAACCCCGAGTTTTTCCATTTGAGCATGTCCGCGGCGGCTTCGGCGGGCAGGCAGCCTAGCCGCAAGATGCGCCTGATAAGCTGCCTGCGTATGGATGTCGCTATCTTTTCAAGTTCCGCATCGCTTGGACCGGGAACAGGGTTGAAGACAAGTTCCTTCCCGAGAGCCCCTTCCTTTGTCCTGAACGCACCGTCCGAAACCACCGCGTGCACATGCACATGGAGGTCCAACGCCCCGCCGAAGCGCTGTATGAAGTGCAGCTGTGCCGGTACGCCGGCTGTTTTCGATCTGATATAGCGGTTTATCTGACGGGCCAGCGGCCGGGTTGCGGGCCCGGTAGGCACTGGAAGGAACGGCGGTGTTTTTCCCGCCGCATCGCGTGGATATGCCGGTGCCCGCCGCCCCCATGTCCCCCCCGGAACTTTAGCCGCGGATAATAGGATAACAGGCGAAGCCGTCAAGGGACTGTCGCAATAAAAAAAGACCGCCCGCGGAAAGCGGGCGGTCTTTTTTCGCTGCCGGGCTCTCTTACTGGGCGAGCCAGGCTATGAACTCGTCCCAGTTGGAGTACTTGGCCCACTGCAGGTCGGCGTAGTGCGCCGGGGCCGCGCCGCCGGGCAGGTACACCGCTATGCCGTGCGAATCGTCGTACAGGGTAGGGCCGTACCAGCCGCCCTCGCTGTTGGTGGTGCGGTTGTGCATTACCAGGTCGTTCTTGATGTAGTTCATCAGGGCCTGGCCGGTCTTCTTCACCTCGTCGCTCTTGGTCTCGGCGAGCACCAGCTGGGCGAAGTGGTAGTAGTCCTTGTTCTCCGGGTAGGCGTAGCTCTGCGCCGCGCCCATGGCCTTCTTGGCCAGGTCCTTCTCGCCGGCGCTGGTTATCGCGTAGGCGAAGGCGTTGGAGACGTCCAGGAAGCCGGGGATGGCCGCGGTCTTGATGTAGCTCTGGGTAGAGCCCTCGCCGCCGGCCTGGTAGTGGTCCGCGTAGGCGTCCACGGCCACCTTGGCCAGCTCGGCGCCGTCCATCGTGGGCTTCGCCACTACGGGGCCCAGGAAGGTGTCGTAGGTGTAGCCGTCGCCGGGCTCGGTCTCCTCGGAACCGACTATGTAGGTGACGTAATCCTTGATCTCGTAGACCACCTCGGCCATCTGCATCAGGCAGGCGTCGGAGCCGTACACGTCCAGGCCGCCGATCTGCTTGAGGGCCTCGCCCAGCTGCGGGGTGG
>JAJZPL010000055.1 GCA_021811185.1 bacterium | reverse complement strand
TTGTACTCCAGCTCGTAGCGGTTCATTGTGCCGTTGTTCTTTACGAGGATGGTGGGGATGGGGTCCAGGGGGACGTTCCAGCGGGCGGCTACCATGCGGGCTTCCTGCTTGGTGAGGTCGTGGAACTCTACGGGGATCTCCATGCCTTTTTCTTTGAGGGCCCTGGTGAGGCTGTCCTTGGCTTCTTCGCACATGCCGCAGCCGGCTTTGCCGAAGACCATGACTTTCTTGGAAGCGTCTTTTTCGTGCAGCCAGTTGACGTTGGGGGTGTAGTCGGCGTAGTGGTGCGCCACGGCTTCGCGGGCCTTGCTGATCTCAAGCTGGGAGTCGTTCCAGCCGGAGAGGTTGGAGAAGTAGCCCACGATCTTGGTGCGCTTGGTCATGTCCCCGCTGCCGCATTTGCCGCACTTGTCCTTGAAGCCGAAGTAGTTGGTGTGGCAGCCGTTGCAGTGGGTGAACTCGGGCGATACGGTCACCTGGGAGGCGCGGGTGTTCCGGTAGGTCTTCTCGACCAGCTGGGCGATGGACTCGGCCGGGATCTGGCTCTCGCCGCAGTACACGTGGATGATGGAGCCGGACTCGATCATGTCGTGGAACTTCGACTGCAGTTCGATGCGGTCGATGATGGAGACGTCGGCGCCGGGGTTGAGGTGGACCGAGTTGGTGTAATAAGGGGCTTTCTTTATGTCGCCCTTTATGACCTTCTTGGACTCCGGGAAGCGGGCCATGTCGCCCTTGGCGAGCTTCTGGGTGGCGCTTTCCGCGGGGGTCTCTTCCAGCGTGATCTTCAGGCCGTGCTTGGCGCGCAGGGCGTTGATGGTCTGGTGCATGTGGTCGATGATCTGCAGGCCGGTCTCGTAGGCGTCGCGGCTCTCGTGCAGCTCTTTGCCGGTGAGGTACTGCACCACTTCGTTCAGGCCGATCAGGCCCATGATGTAGGTGGCCTTGTTCAGGTCCACGTAGGGTGTGCCGTCGTCGGAGGGGATGCCCAGCGAGCGCAGCGGCGAGCCGTCGGTGTCCAGCAGGGTCTGCGTGTAGGCCTTCTTCTGGAGGTGGGCCTGCACGGCCAGGTTGATGGCCTTGTCGATGTTCGCGAGCGTGCCCTTCAGGGTTTTGCCCTTGAAGGCGGCCTGCGGCAGGTTGATGGTGACGTTCTGGAAGCCGGTGAAGCGGATGTTCTCCGGGTGCTTGAGCAGGAACGGGTCCGTGACCTTTTCCTTCAGGCGGCAGCACTGCGCCAGCGTGGCGCCGGCGCCGTCGCGGTCGAACATGAAGTAGGTGGAGCCGTTCTTGGTGGCCAGCTTGCAGCCGTACTCGTACACTTCGCGCTCGTCGGGGTTCTCAAGGGCTTCCTTGCTGACGTGCAGGTCGCACTTGGGGAAGGCGAACTGGATGCCGTACTTGTCGCCGTCCTCCCACACTTTCATGAGTTCGATGGCGAATTCCTGCGCGGTCTTTACCATGCGGGGGTCGCCGTAGGTGATGTACTTGCGGCCGTCGGTGGGATGCACCACGTCGCCGTTGCGGGAGTCGCCTTCCACGCCTTTGAAGCGGGGCGCCTCGTCGACGAGCTCCACGTTGCCCTGCGCGTCCTCGATCATGTACTTGCCGCCGGGGCCCATGGCGGGCACGTTGTGCATGTACTGCGGCACGCCGGTGTGCATATTGAAGTCGATGAACAGCGTCTGGCCGCCGCGGCTGAACGCGTTCTGGCTGGCGGAGAAGATCAGGTTCTGGGCTATCTGGCGCATTTCCTTCCGGGACAGCTTGTTCAGGGTGCGCACTTCGCCGGTCTTCTTGAAGTAGGGGACCGCGGTGCCGTCGGTGTAGCCGACGGTGCCGGCCTCTACCATGGCGTCCAGGGTGTCCTTCTTCAGGCGGACGGGCTTGCCTTCCAGCTCGCCTTCCACCAGCACTTCGGGGCAGTTCAGCATGGGGGCGTACAGGATATTAAGGAAGCCGAAGCCCAGCGCGCCGGCGTAGCGGCTCTGCATCGAGGCCAGGAAGGTCTGGATGTGGCCGTTCAGCACCATGGCGCTCTTGGCCGGCTGGCTCTTGTTCTGCAGGTTGGAGACGATCTTGTCCAGGCCGTACTTCTTGATGTACTCGATGGAGTGGCTGGAGCAGTACACGCGCTGGGGGTAGCCCAGGTCGTGGATGTGGATGGTGCCGTTGTTGTGCGCCTCGGCGATCTCCTCGGAGAAGACCTTGCGCAGGTTAAACTGCTTCAGCACGTACTCGGCGATGCCGAGGTTCACGGCCTCCGGGTTGTTGGAGGTGATGTTGGAATTCTCCTTGCTGCTGCCGAACACCAGGGAATCTATGGTGCTGAGCGGCATGGCCAGGGCGGAATTTTTGAGCGGGATGCCCATCATGGAGAGGTGGGATTCCGAAATGCGGCGCAGGAACTGGGTGTCGAAGTTCTTGGTGCCGTACTTCTCGCTGAGCTCGTAGGCGTCGTTCTCGGTCTCTTTGGCGATCATCGCCGAGAGCTCGGGGGTAAGCGCGTATTCCTTCTCCAGCGCGACGGCGAGCTTGGCGCGGTCGAACGGCTCGATGGTCTCGTTGGTGATGCTCTGCACGAGGAGCATCTGGTCGGTTATGTCGGCCTTGCCGGTCTTCTTCTTGACGGTCAGGCCGGAGCGGCGCACGCGGTTGCGGTCCAGGGAATAGGACTCGAACTTGTCGGCGGTGCGGTCGAAGCCTTTCTCGCGGAGCACGGTCACGCACATGGCATTAGAATCGTCCACGTTGGGGATCTTGTTGCGGAGGGTAAAATCGTTGTTGAGGCGGCGGGCCACTTCGTTGGCCACTTCCACGGCCTTCTCCTCGTCGCGGCCGCCCAGCGTATAGGCCGCCTTGTAGATCGCTGCTTTCACCTTTTCAAGGTTGAAAGGCGCCACTTTGCCGTCACGCTTCTTGATCACTTTCGGAAAAAATTCATTCATTTTATGTCTTGTCCCCTCTTATTTTTTTATCGATTTGATTTCTTTTTCAAAATCGGTGACATCTTCGAAGTCTTTGTAGATGGATGCGAACCGTATATACGCGACCTTGTCGAGCTTCTTGAGTTTCCGGGCGACAAGCTCCCCTATCACGCTGCTGGGGATCTCGCTCTTGTCCTCGTTCCTCAGGCTGCCCTCTATTTCCCTGCCTGCCTCCTCCATTTTTTCCACGCTGACATCCCGCTTCTGGCAGGATTTAGTGATGCCGCTCATCAGCTTTTCGTACAGGAAACTCTCGCGCCTGCCGTCCTTCTTTATGACCACCAGCGGGTGCTGCTCGATGCGCTCGTAAGTAGTGAACCTTTTGGAGCATTTTTCGCATTCGCGCCGGCGCCTTATTTCAAAGGCTTCGGCTGAGTCGCGGCTGTCGGTGACTTTGGTGTCTTCCGCACCGCAAAATGGGCATTTCATCGTTAGTTTCCTGTTTCCCGGGGGGCGACAGGCCCCCCCTGCAGCGGCGCCTTTACTATACTATCCTCGGCAGCCGGCAAACCACTATAAGTTGTGTCTCAATCCTACCCCACCACTATTAGTAGTATCCTGGATATTTTACAACATATATTGTTTTGTGTGCCAACTTTGGCGTTTTTTCATAGGTAAAATTTTTATTGACATGAAAAAACAAATTAATATTGCCGCGCTTTTGTTAACAAGAAAAACCGGCGTTTTTCGCTCTTGTATACACTGTATCCAAGAGGTCATTGATATCCTGTTTTTCCGGACGTACAATATGCCGTGGTAATTGCCGCCTGGGCATCATTTATCTATTATCCCGGGAGGGCGTTATCAGGCACTGAAAGTATGGAGGTTACAGTATGAAAAAGTCAAAGAAGGGGTTCACCCTGATAGAGCTGATGATCGTCGTCGCCATCATCGGTATTCTGGCTGCCATAGCCATACCGAAGTTCGCCGACCTCATCAACAAGTCCAAGGAAGGCGCTACCAAGGGCGCGCTCTCCTCGGTCAGGAGCGCCCTGCAGGTGTATTACGGCGACAACGAAGGATGGTTCCCGGCTGATGACCTGTCCGTGCTGACCAATAACGGCAAGTACATCAACGAGATCCCCGTGGCCAAACTGCCTACCACCGGTCACGCCGACACCAGCCTGGTTACCGTATACAGCACCATGTCCGCTCCCGGAGTGTATACCACCACCGGAACGTTCGACGGCGGCGGCTGGGGCTATGTTAATAACCCGACGGCCAGTGCCATCTGGGGTTCCTTCATGGCGAACTGCACCCACAAGGACATAAAGGGCATCGACGCCTGGACCAGCTTCTAAGGAGGAAGCCCCTGGCAATAAAAGACCCCGCGCGAGCGCGCGGGGTCTTTCTTTTGCCTTTTAAAGCCTGGTCAGATGGCCAGGCAGGCCTCCACGGCCAGCCAGAATATCCTCTCGTGTATATATCCCCGGTCATGCTCCCTGCGGGGGTCCCAGTCCTTGCCGCTCACGTCGTCGGCGCCGTAAAGGATGGTCCCGGCCTGGTAACCGCGGAACTTGGCCACCGCGAACACCCCCGCAGCCTCCATGTCCACCGCCGCGCAGCCCTCTTTCCTGCGCAGGGCCACCTTGTCGGGGGTTTCCCGGTAAAAAGCGTCGGTGGTCCAGGTCTTGGAGAGCAGGTAAGGCACGCCGTGTTTATCGAGCGTCGCCTTTATGGCCTTGACCGCGCGAGGCGAAGCCGCCACTTCCCGGGACGGCCTCAGGTAATGGTAGGAGGTTCCCTCGTCCCGCACGGCGGACTTAGGCACGATCAGATGCCCCACAGAAAGTTCCGGCGAAAGCACCCCCGCCGAGCCGCAGGAGATCCAGTTAACGCAGCCCGCCACGGCCAGTTCCTCTATCATGGCCACGGACATTGTGGCGCTAACGTACGGGTTCACTACCAGGACCTTGCGCCCCTTGAACGCCGCCTCGTAGACAGGGTACTCGGTGCAGATATTCGTAAGCCGGTAGATTTCCTTTATCTTTCCGGCGCGCTTAAGCCTGCGCATGGTATCGCCCTGGTAGCAGAGCACCCCGTGCGTCGGGAACCGCCCCTTCCCCGGGCGCAGCATGGCCGGCGCTATCACCGCGTTCCGGTCCGTGTCGAATTCCAATATAGGGAATTTATTTTTTTTAAGCATAAAGTGTTCCCGGGGCCAGCCAACTTGCCAGGCAATGTAATTCATCCCTGCGGTTCCCTTTGCTGAGCCGGAACCACCGGCGCAGGGTCCTGGCCGCTTCGTCGGCGCTGGCTTCCGCCTTTGTCCTCCCGGGCAAAAGGGGCCCAAGGCGGGAAAGAGCCAGGTTGAAAGTATCGAGGCCTTCCTTATGCCGCCCCCGCGCCAAGGCGATCAGGGCCGAATTCGCCAGCGCCCAGAAGTAAAGCGGGTTCTCACTTAGGGCGTCGCGCAGGAGGCGCTCCGCCAGAGCCTGGTCTTTCTCAAGCCGGGCTATCTCCGCCCGGTATACCAGGGCTTCGAGGTCGCGGGGGTTGTAGGCCAGCGCCTTCTTCAGATCGTCGAGCGCGGCGGCCCTGTTCCCGAGCTTGTGGCTGGCGATCCCGCGCCACGAATACGCGAACGGGGGGCACGAGGCCAGGGCTTCGTCGAGAACTTTTACGGCCGCGGCATATTTCCCCTGCCAGAGCAGAATTTCCCCCCGCCAGGCGCCTATGCTGTCGCCGGCGCCGGGGCTGCGCCTTAAGGCCGTCTTAAAGACCGCGTGCGCGCCCCTATAATTCCCAAGGCAGGCTAGACATTCCGCTTTAGCGCATAAGATCATCCAATCGTCCGGCTTGCATTTTAACGCGGCGTCGAAGGAGCTGACCGCTTCGGTCAGCCGTCCGAAATGCACCTGCAGCCGGCCGGCGTAATATAGCATCCAGCCATACCGCCGCGCATCCTTCTCCGCCAGCCCGCTCATCAGCCTCAGCGCTTTTTTCTTGTCCGACCAGTCCAAATATACGGCTTTGTAGAAAATATGCCAGGGTGTTTTTTTCAGGGCCGAAGGGGCCCTGTCCATTTTCTTCAAGGCCGAGGAAGCCCAGGCGCTCACGCCGCGTTTCCCGAGCGTGAACCAAAGGTCGTCGCCGGCGGGATTTAGCATCTCCCCGGCGCTCATATGCTTCCAGACCGAGATGAGCTCTTCCCCCTTGGCGTAGGCCCGCAAATGCTCGCCCACGCTCATCAAAGCGCTGAACTGCCGGAACAGCGTGACCTCGTCCTTTTGATTCAGCGCGAGCAGTTCTTGCAGGCGCGCGCCGCGGCCGCCGCCCGTAGCTGCGGCGACTTTGAAAGCGAGGTAACGCAGGAGGGAATCTCCGGGTATTTTGGGGACGCAATAATCCAGGACCCGTTTTGCCGCCAGGTATTCGGAGCGGGAGACAAGGTCGGCGGCCGTACGCTGGATATTCGCCAGATTCATTACCGGTATTATAGATAAATTTGGCGGCAAGAACGGCGGAACCTCACCCCCGTTATCAGGACAGATCTATCAGGTCCCAGCGGGCGGCGTAGAGGGCGCGGAGCTTGCTGCGCAGGCCGGCGTTCTCTTTTTTCGCCAGCTCCGGGTCGTCAAGAAGCACCAGTTCGCGGTCTTCCATCGCCTGGACGAGAACTTCCTTGTCCCGCGCCATGTCGGCCAGTTTGAATTCCATGTCGCCGTGCTGGCGCACGCCCAGGATCTCCCCGGCGCCGCGGATATAGATGTCCTTCTCGCTCAGTTCGAAGCCGTTGGAGCTCTGCACCATGGCCCGCAGCCGTTCCGCCGAATCCCCGGTGCGCGCGTGCGCCACCAGCAGGCAGCGCGACTCGTGCCTGCCGCGGCCCACCCGCCCGCGCAGCTGGTGCAGGCTGGCCAGGCCGAACCGCTCGGCGTTGTTGATGACCATCAGCGTGGCGTTGGCCACGTCTATGCCGACCTCTATCACCTGGGTGGCCACCAGCACGTCCGTGCGACCGGCCGAGAAATTCTCCATCACGCGCTTTTTTTCTTCCGAGGGCATCCGTCCGTGCAGCATTTCCACGCGCTTGCCCCTGAACATGCCCTGCAGCCGCTCGAACTCGGCCTTAACCGACTTCATGTCCTCGGCCTGGGTTCTATCTCCTGATTGCGGTATTAAGGAAGAATTATATTGTCCCGTTCCGTCTTGCACGGAACGGGACCCTTCTATGACCGGGTAAACGATGTAGACCTGCCGCCCCTTGGCCACCTCGTCCCTGGCGGCCATAAAGGCTATTTCCTCGGTGGCTTCCGTAGTTTTTATCGGCGGCCTGCCCGGCGGCATTTCCTTTATCACGGAAAGGTCCAGGTCCCCGTACATAGCGAGGAACAGCGTGCGCGGTATGGGCGTGGCCGTCATGATGAGCATGTCGGCCTTATCGCCCTTGGCGCGCAGGGCCGCGCGCTGGCGCACGCCGAAGCGGTGCTGCTCGTCCACCACCACCAGCCGCAGGCTCTTGAACTTCACGCCTTCGCTTATAACGGCGTGGGTTCCTATTAAAATATCTATTTTGCCGTCGGCCAGGTCGGCCAGCACCTTCTTCTTCTCGGCGGCTTTCAGCCTGCCGGTGAGCAGGGCGTAGCGCACCCCCAGGCCTTTCAGGAACTTGTCGAAAGTTAGGATATGCTGCTCGGCGAGGATCTCGGTGGGGGCGGCGAACACGCTTTGCCCGCCGTTCTCGGCCGCCAGCAGCATGGCGGAGAGCGCCACCACGGTCTTACCGCTGCCCACGTCCCCCTCCAGCAGGCGGCCCATAGGCGTGGGGGCCCGCATATCGGTAAAGATCTCGTTGATGGCGTGGGCCTGACCGCTGGTCAACTGGAAGCCCAGCCGCTCGCGGAAAGGGGTGAGCAGGGTTTTCTTTACTTCATAGGTGAAGCCTTTCTGCACGGAGCGGGTCTGCCGTTTCTTTATGGCCCAGGCCAGCGCCATCAGCAGCAGTTCCTCGTAAATGAAGCGGCGGCGCGCGGCGGTCAGCTCGAAATTGTTTTCCGGGAAGTGGATGGCCCGGGCGGCCAGGTCGCGCGCGGCGAGCTTCCGCTTCATGACCAGCTCCGGCGGCAGGAAGTCCCCCACGCCCTCGGCGCCGGCCTGCACGGCCTCATAGACGGCCTCGCGCATGAACCGGGCGGTGAGGCCCTCGGTGAGCGGGTAGACGGGCACGATGCGGCCCACGTGCATCTTGAGGGCTTCGGCGTCGTCGTCGGCGTAGTACTCGTCGGCGCGCAGGCGGGTGAGGAAGAGCGGGTCGTCGGGCGTGCCGGTGATCCACACGACGCGGCCGGGCTTGAGGTCCTTCCTTAGCAGCGCGAACACGTCGAAGCGCGGGTTATGCCGCTTGAAGAAGCTGGCCTCGGCTTCGCCTTCGGGCGTCTCGAGCACCACCTTGAAGATGCGCAGGCTGCTGGAAGTGTGGAGGTCGCGGATGCTCTTTACGGTGCCGCGGATCAGCGGCGAGGGCTCCAGCAGGGGCGACAGCTCGCGCCTGGCCGGCAGCCGCCGGTCCTCCCACTTGCGCGGAAAATAAAACAGCAGGTCGTCCAGCGTCTCGACCCCGAGCCGCCCAAAAAGTTCCGCCCTCTTGGGCCCCACGCCTTTCAAAAACTGTATCGATGTCATTTAAATACTTTTTTCGCTGGGCGGATGTCGCGGGGACAGGAACGCAAAACGCGCTTCGGCCACACCGTGGCCTCGCTCCACATTCGGGTTCGGCGCTTACGCAAGCCGAACCCTCACGAGGGTTTTGCTAACCCTGTCCCCGCGCCAGCCGCCAGAACTCACGCAAACTCTCGGCGCTTTTACACGGAGGGGCGGCAAGGGTATGGGTTCGGCGGGCCCTCGCGCAGGCCCGAGCTTACGTAAGCGCGAGGGCCGAGCGGGAGCGCGGCCACGGTGTGGCCGATAGCGTGCCCGACGCGCCCATACCCTTGCCACCCCGACTTCACATCTCGCGTTCGTTCCGTAAAAGCGCCGGAGCAGCTTCTATATTATACCCTTACTTTAAAAAAGCGTAGCGGAGGGCGAGCAGGGCGGAGATGGCCCACAGGAGCGGCGGGACTTCGCGGCGCTGGCCGGTAAAAGTCTTTATTACCACGAAGGCGATGAAGCCGAAGGCTATGCCGTCCGCTATATTAAAGGTAAAGGGGATCAGCGCCATGGTGATGAAGGCGGGGACGGCGGCGCCGATGTCCTGCCAGTCTATGCGGCAGACCGAGCTCATCATCAGCGCGCCCACCAAAATAAGGGCGGGAGCGGTGACCGGGTGGATGAAGGTGCCGTCTCCAAGCGGCAGGGCGGCGTTGACGGAACCGACCAGCGGGGAGAAGAAGAGGCTCAGCAGGAAGAAGAAGCCCACCACCACGGCGGTAAGGCCGGTACGGCCGCCCTGGGCCACGCCCGCGGCGCTTTCGATATAGCTGGAAACCGTGGAAGTGCCCATCAGCGCGCCGGCGGTGGTGGCCACCGCGTCCGACACCAGCGCCTTGGAGACGCGCTCCAGCTTGCCGTCCTTCATCAGGCCGGCCTGCACGCCCACGCCAAGCAGCGTGCCCAGCGTGTCGAACAGCGACATAAAGAGGAAGATCAGCACCACGGCCAGGCCGTCCGGAGTGATAAGCCCTCGCAGGTCCAGCTGGAACAGCGTGGGAGCCAGGCTGGGCGGGGCGCTCACCAGGCCGCCGTAATGCGCCAGGCCGGCCGCCCAGGCGGCCGCGCCGGAAACCAGGATGCCGATAAGCACGGCGCCCTTCACCTTGCGGGCGAACAGGACAGCCATCACCACCAGCCCCAGCAGCGCGCAAAGCACCGGGGCTGAGGTTATCGCCCCCAGTTTTACCAGCGTGGACGGGGAAGCTATGACCAGCCCCGCTTCCTTAAAACCTATAAGCGCGACGAACAGCCCTATGCCGGAAGCTATGGCGTACTTGAGGTTCTCCGGCACCGCGTCCACCAGCTTTTCGCGCAGCTTGGTGAGCGTGAGCGCCAGGAAGACCAGCCCGGAGATGAACACCAGCGCCAGCGCCTTCTCCCAGGTATAGCCCATGCCCAGCACCACCGCGTAGGTGAAGAAGAAGTTCTCGCCCATCAGCGGCGCCTGCGCTATGGGGTAGTTGGCGTACAGGCCCATGATGAAGCAGGCCAGCGCCGAGGCCAGGCAGGTGGCCGTGAAGACCGCGCCCTTGTCCATGCCCGCCGCGCCCAGCACCGCCGGCTGCACGAAGATGATGTACGACATCGTAAGAAAGGTGGCCAGGCCGGCGCCTAATTCCGTGCGGATATTAGAGCCGCGGTCCGCCAGGCCGAAATAGTTTTTAATGAATTCCATGCCTATATTCTAGGAAATTAGGGCCGCCGCGGCGCGGCCCCCGTCGGGCGGGCTTGCCGATTTTTCTTGAGCGGCAATTGAGCGGCAGTTGAGCGGTTCCTGAACGGTCTTTGTTATACTTTGAATATAGGAACAAAGAAGTTATAGCCGTTCTCTAAAAACAGATCCCCAGCGTTGTACGGTGCGCCCCCCTAACCCAAACCCCCAAGACTCGGGGCCTTCGGGCCCCTTGCTCTATGCATCTGCAACGCTGGCTAAATATAAGCCCCGCCGGGCACAACGGATAAGGCATCTCGTAAGGCAACTCTTAAGGCACCTTGTCACTCACCTCGTAACTCAACCTGAATACCGGCGGGGCGCTTTTTTGCCCGGTCCGGCTTAATTCCCGCCTGCCCC
>JAJZPL010000002.1 GCA_021811185.1 bacterium | reverse complement strand
GAAAGAACTAGGATTGTATGAAGAGTGGGAAGTGAATGTAACGGCTGAAAGTGTCAACAGAATTGGCCAACAAAATGTTTCAACTTAAACTAGACAGAACAGGTATAAGCCAGGTCGTACTGGTTCTTGAAAAGCGTGGACCCCACCCGCAGGTTCATCGAGGAAGACGGGAAATCCCCGCCGCCCATGCTCTGGATGCCGAAAAAGCCGAACCAGCGCCCGCCATTTTGGCTGTTAGGCCCCAAAGGCAAGGCCTTGTCGGACCAGGAATCCAACTTTACGGCCCCTATATCCTTCATGGTCCACAGTTCGCCGCCGCCGGGCCACTGCACAGCCACAGGTTTATCGACAGGGATCCCCAGGGCGCGCGCGGCCTGCGCCACTGCTTCACCCTTGCCCTGCTGGTCGGCATTATAAGCTGGCGCGGCTTTAAGGACTACCGTCCCGGCTGAATTAACAACAGAGTTTTCGAATTGCGCGGGCAGCACCGCTGCGCGGCACAGAACCGGGCTCAACAGTAAAAGGGCGGCAAGAATGTTCCTCATTTGCCGCCTCCGAAGTAAATGGTATAACCCAGCGACAAAGTAACGCTGCCTTTATAGGCCCCGGCAAAGGCCATATCAAAGAAAAGGTCTATAGAACTATCGCCGGTGAAGTAGCTCAGGCCGGGAGAAAGAAGAAAAGAGAAATTTTTATTCGGGGCCGGCACACGGTCCACCTTGGCGGCCAGCGTGAGGTACAGCGGAACAGAGGGAAGCGGCGTATTGTAGCGGGCGGCCGCGCCAAGTTTAAGGCCATTATAATCCTTCACCTCATTGCCGCCGTTTATCCCCGCTTCGGCCGAAATATCCAGGCGCTCGCTTACAAATCTGCCTACCCGGCTGTTAAAGGAATATAGGGTGCGGCCATCGGCGCGGCTAAGGCCACCGCCCGCGAACAACAAATAGCGGCCTTTAAGTGTTGGTTTATCTTTATTAGTGAATTTAAGCGGCGGGCGTTTGGACAAGTCCGATATAAAAGCTTCCGTGACGCGGCGCTGATCCGGCCCTTTATAGATATCCAGATTCTTTTTCGCTTCGACAGCGGCGGTTTTATATGCCCCCAAGCGCTCCAGGGCCAGCGCATACCCCACATGGCAGCGCGCCTCGGCCGGAAAAGCCTTACAAAGATCATTGTATTGAACTGCCGTCTGTGCGTAGCGCCGCTGCGCCATAAGCAAGTTCAGTTCGGTAAAAGCGGCTTCAAAATCCTTGGTTTGCGCAGTTGCGGTCAGCGTAGTCAATTTTAGCGGCGTTTTAAGCCAAGCAGGTACCGGCGCGGAAAGTTCCGAGGAGGCATCCTCAAGGCCGAATGAGGTAAAGATCTCGGCCAAGTAGAATCGGATATCGGCGTTGAGAGGCTCGGCTATAAGCGCACGGTCAATATTATAAAGCGCGGCTTCGCCGAGCCCGGCCTTAGCCAGGGCATAGGAGTATTCAGCAGCTACAGGGGCTGCATCGGTTTTTTTTGAGGCCGCCGTGTATTTTACCAACGCGGCTTGCGGGGTGGTTGATGATAAAAGGATGGCTTCGCGGGCGGAAAGCAATGCCTTATCCGGCCCGGCAAAGCAGGCTGGAATGCTTAAAGAAAGCACGGCAAGAAGTAAGACAAAAGAACGCAAAATGATCCCCTGAAGCTAACCCCTGGTGAAATTCAACACTACTATGCTATTAAATATTCCCGAGCAAGTTCAATGTTCGCACAACTTTCATGAATGAGTTGCGGCGTTTTTGGCTTATGGCATTCCTGATTCCGCTGTGTTTTCCAGGACCCTCTCACCTCGTTTCTTCCTTTCTATCTCTTCAAATTCCTTCCGCATTGCGGGCGGCATATAGCGGCGCTCGTCATGAATCTTAGAAGGAGGAGGTTCTGTCGGGATCAAGACCGCTCGTCTATTAGCGGGCCTAACGGATGCTGGCGATTTTGATTGTTCCTGCTCAAACTCACGCATCATTCCTTTCAGGAAGTCACTACGCCTTATCCCTTCGGGGTTGTCGGCGAGTGATGGCTGCACGAATGCAACCACACGCTGCTCAAAATACTGGTGAAGATCGTGTATCTGACTTGGCATAAGCTCAACGTGGTTAAACCCGGCGACATACTTAGTCAACTCCAAAAGGTGCATAACCTTAACATAAGAATCCGTCGGCGCCATTGGCAAACTGCCAGCGCTAAGAATAATACTGCGCACGCGGACCTTACCGAAGGCTTTATTCAAAAGGTCGTAACAAAGATATCCAGCACGCTCCACCTGGTCGAATGGGTTATGGTAACGGCCCGACTCCGAAAACTCTTTGCTCCAATGTTTTGTTTCAATTACGAAAACACCTGCTGGCGATAGCACCAAGTGATCAAGCTGCGCGCTATACAGCGCTACCCCATTGAATTTTATATAGCGCGCGGCACGCAGACGGATGTTATTAAAAATCGTATATTCAGCCGGCAGGCAAGCCAGCTGCGCGATTACGTCCAGTTCCGCCTTAGCGCCAGCCAATTCCCTGGATTGCAGAAGCGCCTCCAGCTTCTGAATGTTTTCCGACAATCCATCCGAATATAACTTTTCTTCGCTATACAGTTTCCGAATATCCCATTTGCAAAACATTACTCTAAACCAGTTTATAATTGTTATAAAGAAACCGGGCTCAGCCCGTAATACAGCAATCTGCGTATTCTTCATCCGAATGTATTGGGCGATTTCCGCATGAAAATTAGCCACCGACGGTTGATAAGCATTGCGCAACTGGATTAGCAACGGATGAATATCTTCCAAGTGACGGATATTCAAGCCTTGGCGCTGCATCTTCTCCGCAATATCTATCCACGCGCCGCTTTCACCAATTACGGTTGCCTTGTTAAGAGAACCCGTTTGACTGAAAAAAGGATTCTTAGCAGCATGGCCCCATTCCACATGCGCTGGATTCGGCCGCTCCGGTTCTGGCTTATCAGTCATCATCTTTCTCAAGCTACTTCCAAAAACGGATTTCCCAAAAACCAAAAGCCAGGAAATAATCGCGCCTATAAGAAATACTACTGCGAGAAACTTCAAGAGTTGGGAGAATAGCAGCCCAACTGGAATAAAGCCGGCCTTAACACCCTTAACCACAAAAGACATCAAAAAAGCAGCCACCCCCAGCGCGGCATTAAGCCACCAGGGACTTTGAATGACATCCGTGAGGAAATTACCTTTTTCTATAGGCATCGTGATTATCGCCCTAGAGGCGGCAAAGTTTGAAAAAAGAATTCCCGCAAAATAGTAATAACCCCGGCATAATGCTTTTTTCCCATCTCGCTCACTACTATGCAAAAATACATCAGAGCGATAATAGCACCAACTATCGCAAAAATATGCGATGCATCGGAAAAAGTCAAAAGATACTCATCTCTCTTAAAAAACTCTACAGACTTAATTACCCGATACGAACTTATCCAGACTAGAAACCAAAAAATAGAATCGAATACTCGCAGTAAACCATCCCGCATTCTTTGTCCACGTTTTGTGAAGATAGTCTTCGCGCCAGATTCAAAAATAGAACTAAGCAACTTACTAGGTTTGCAATATAAATGTTCAAATCCGTTTTTGTACAGACCAAACATCGTAACATAGGCCAGCAGACTAAAGAGTATTTTTTTCAACAAGAGCTCAATCATCTTTTTCCCCTCTGCAACTGAAGTGTACAAAGGCTCTCAAACAATATTCAAATCGATTTCCAATTTATAACGGATTGGGCAGTTTAGGTCTCTGTCTTCTTCCGGAATAGTAAGGACTTTATATGGGAACTTAGAATTCAAATTTGTCATTAAACAATAAACCATCAGACTTTCGTGAAACACGACAAGGCCGTCCAAGATATCTTTCATGTCGGACTTCATATCCATTTCATCACTGCCAGTGACGTGCCAGGTAGGCGGCGCTATTTTATGATGCGGCTGAAGACGGAAATCCTTAACGATCAGTTCTTTCTCCTTTTTGGGATGTTCCTGGGCATTCCGCATATCAACTATACACTTCAGAAAGGCATGATTGTCACTTAGAAATTGTATAAAAGCCGGATTCTTTGAGAGATTGGCTTCTGCCCATTGGAGAACCTTATCAAACCTAGGACCATCAAACTTGGTTTGAAAAAACTCGTTAAATATTTCGGCTTCTACTTGAATTACATTTTTCGCAGCCATCAGGAACGCTGAAGAGATGTCCGGCAAACCTTTCACGGTCGGAACTCCCATGAAGACATTCCCGGATTTCTTTATTCCGGCGCCTATATCTTTTACAGCGCTATCGTATTGTGCAAGGAAATTATTGTAAGAGCCTTCACAGCCGAGAAGCAGTTCTTTGGCTTTATGAGCAAGCAGGGCAAGTTCTTTAGTGTTAATCCCCTTTCTTAACGGAGTATGGGTTATCCCCTCCATTGTCTGAATAAATACCCTGGCAACAATATAATTCCCAGATCCCACGTCAGCGACCGGAACAGCCATAGAGGGCATATTAGGGTCGGATTTCTCTTTATCTAGAGAGTCCGGGCTATAAAACCTAAATGTTTTATCGATTTTGAATATCTCCAAATAATCCCCGACTGGATACATCTGGATTAGCCCGCCAGTCCCCTCTGTCAGCGTAAAACTAATCGCACCATCTCTATGAAAAATTTTATTCTGCGTCATATTCTTGAGCGGCTTCAGATTCCATCTCAATAGCGTGGTCGAAAGTGGTCTCACAGGCACTGAGGAGAGTAAAGACGCCATTACAAACTTCTTTCAGGTGGACAAGTTCCACATACTCCGGCATTTTTGGAATTGTTGATTGGCCGCGGCTATCTACCGTGTACCGCAAATTTTGCCCAGAACTATCCATGCCATGGAATGACTGAATAAAACGTTCGACTCCATCTATCTCCTCGGTTGGGGCTCCTGGCCAGAATTTCAGAAAACTCTCTTTCACATTATGCCAAAGCGGGCACAGTCGATGCTCCTCCAGTCTCTTAGATGTTTTCTGATTTTCCTCCAGCAATTTAAGTCTAAATGATAATCGAATAATTCGTTTCAACTTCAATTCTAACGCATGTCTATAGAGATACCCAATAGGCATAAAGTACACATCAGCAGGTTCTTGCCCGTTTTCCTGTGTTAGTTCGTGTATTATTTTATCCGCAGCCACCTTAAAAGCATCAGCTAGCCATGAATCATCAGTATGAATATCATCAAGATATCGAACTGCTGCAAATGTGGAAGAGGTTACGTCAATTGATGCAACATCAAAAGCGTTAGCACCTTTCTTAGGCCATCGATACTCGTTGTTCATATGCTAAGTTTCCTTTTGGGATAATAGATTAACGATTCCTCCCCCCGACAGCCCGATAATTTCCTACAACTCTGCAACACCTTCAGCTACAAGTAGCCATTAATAAATCGCATATCTTTCTCTATGGCGCGCCTGAACTTTTCGCGCAGCTTGCTTATGCTGCTTATTGAGCAGCCCAAGCCCTTGAACATCTTTTGTATCGGCCAGTATTCAAGAATGCCATATCTCCCGAAATATATCCCCAGGCAATCGATCCCATACCAATTCCGATAATCCAGCAGTTTATACCCGATTAGCTGAAAGATATCGTTGCGCCCGATAGCTCTCTTCTTGCATTTAATTTCAACTAACACAGACCCAAGGATCAAATCAGCATCCGCGCCTCCGACATCGGCACTGCCGGCGAATAAAGGATTCAATACAGAAGCACGAACATTCCAGGCCACTAGATTCTTCCGAAAGATCCTGGAAAGCGCTGCAAGGTCCTTAACCACGTTAGGGTCGTACTTGCCCGCAAGGATTTTGAGTGTCTTGGCGATCGTCGGCTGCGCAATGGCTTCTTTTACTATAGGATAGTGCACCTCGCCTAACACTTCCACTGGAGACTCGACCATATACGCCCGCCCCAACACTTCCAGTTTAGCTAGTAGAAGAGTGAGCAAGCAGATATTCCTTTCTTGCACGGCAGTAAGTTTCTTTTTAGGCTTTTGGGTTCTTCGGAGCCAAGCGTCAAGATTTTTTCCGAAGGTTTGGTTGTTTTCAAATATTTTCCCGCCACTATAGGCCATTAACTGTTTATATGGAGTGATTTTTAAATAGTATCTAGCCCTGTAATCAAAAGCGGTTCCCACCCAGCCATATACATGTCCAGGTGATTTTTTCGGTAGACAGTCGTGAAGCTTTTTAGCAGCCAGATCTTGATTAATTAATTTCACAGCCTCAGTCACGTTCGGGAAATGCTTATCGAAGAAGCGTTTGGTTTCCGAATCAGAAGACCTGATTAAAGAGGTAAGGCTCATTGTTATTCCCCCAGCTAGTAACATCAACTTTACAAATTTTTACGCAAAATTTCTTGTTTACAATGAAATAGTGCTGAACTGCAAACAATTATGCAACTGTTTGCTCCCCTAACTTTTTTGTATTATAACTTTAGGGCCGGGATTTGGAATCATTAATTGCAAATCTGCGGTATTTGGGCGCAAGACTGATCAAAGTGGCAACTAAACTGCTACATGCTTAGCCATGTCAATTGAAGAACACTCTAATACAGAACTGCCAAGTCCTATCACACAATTGCCCGCGCAAGATATTGGCGCCGAGACATTCCGCAATTTTTGTTACCAATCAGCGTATGCTGTCGTATTGCTTGTTGCTGCTGCAGCTGGCAAAAGGGACTATATAGCCGTCTGGTGTGAGCAGGAGGACGATGTCCTAGCGCAAATTGATGACAAGTCTTTCGATGCCTACCAAGTTAAAACTAGAAAGCCGGAAAACGGAAAGTGGAACTTAACAGACGATGCCTTTGTTAGCGCTATTAATGGCTTCTTAAGATTGAACAAACGTTTCCCTGGGCGCTTTAAGCACTTTAATTTTGTTACCAATGTTGAGTCTTCGGAGAGTGACGCCTCTGCGACCACGCATCTTTCTCCGCAGCGTCTTGTTTCAGCAGTTCTTGCCAGTGCATCCTCAACCGCACTGTCAGACCCCGAGACGAAAGGCTTTAATGCCTTGCTCGCCAAAGTCACAACAAAAACCACTCCGGAAGAACTATTCGCAGTTCTTCAAAAATTCGGTTTTGCAAAATTGCCCCCTTCTCGAGAATCATTTGTCGCGGAGCTTGCACAAAACCACTTAAGGCAACTGGACTGGTGTCGCCTCCCGCAAGACAAATTGGAACCCTTGGTGCGAGATATGATCTCGATGGTAACTGGGGCATCCTCTCTTTCAGCTCAGGACGCGGCGAGACACCTTCCTCGTCATATCGAAGATGGACAGCCAGATCCCCAACTAACTTTCAAGAGAATAACGGTGGATGAGTTCGTTTTGAGAAGTCGTGATCTAACAACACCGACCTTCCGATATTTGCCGACTCTCACCACGCAACCCCTCAAGCAAACAGGCAAGGATAAGCGACGCTTTGACTTAAAGCTCAAGCGAGGCGGCCTTGATAACAATGCATATTCTTTACGTACGCAGTTGCTCTCCGCAGAAGCAATCTTCTTGGAAATGGCTACGCGTGGACCGGAGACCGAAGCTGAATTAGTGCAGATAGAAAATGTGGTTAAGACGGAATGCGACGATGCGCAATTGCGCGCAGCACAGGGGGCAGCCCCTTATGGCCAGCGGATGTTAATTAGCGTGCAAGACAGATTACGCCAGATAGCTAAAAGCGAGCCTGGTAAAGTAGCGCACCAACCGTATGAGGCGCTAATGGGTATGGCTGGGATCTTAACCGAAAGTTGTTTAGTTTGGTGGAGTGATAAATTCGATTTAGAAGAAAAATCATGAGTTTAAGAATTCTTAAAACAGCCGCTGCTATAGAAAACTCTGATGAGTTCAATGAAGCACGGCTATTACTGTTACTAAAGGTTGCCGCAGGCAGGGGAAAGACACCCAGGCCACTGGAAGGGATAATGAAGCTGGCAAAGATGGATTTTTTGCTCCGTTATCCAAATGTCCTAGCGCGTGCGTTGGCGGAACTAAAAAAACCAGGGGAAACAGCTGAGGCTGCCACTTCTGGCATACCAGAAGAAGACAGGGATACTATTGAGGCCCGGATGATACGATTTCGCTTTGGGCCCTGGGATCCCAGATATCGCCGATGGCTTAGCATCTTAGTGGCAAAGCAATTAGCAATAGTTTATCGCGAAGGCAGAACAGTGAAAATACAACTTACTGAAGCCGGCAAGACCCTGGCGGGTAGATTGGAAGCGGATAATGGATTTACCGCCCTTGTCGAAAGAGCGAAGACGGTTAATGGGGCAGTAGGGCATATGCCATCAACCAAACTAACATCGTTCGTATACAAAATAGTCCCTGAAATAATTTCCATGAAATGGGGGAACCCCATCGAATTATGAATTTCCACATCCGACAACTCACACTGAACTGCAAGAAAGAGAATGATATTCTGACTTTTTCCAAGTTTAATTATTACTACGGGCCAATGGGGTCCGGCAAGTCAACCATCGCCCGCCTAATCGATTTCTGTCTCGGAGGCAAACTGGAATATACTCCAGCCCTGCAACAGGAGTTCGTGTCGGCGACTTTAGACATTGAAATAAATGGGACGCCACTTTTTCTCACTCGGAATTCCGGCGAAAACAAAATCCACGCCCAGTGGACAGAAAAAGATCAACCTTATGACGTTTTAATTCCAGGCAAGGTGGCTAATGGTGAAGTCCTTATAGGGACTGGAATTGAAGTGCTTTCAGACTTGTTATTCCGTTTGGCAGGAGTTACCCCCCCACACGTCCGCAAAAGTAAACTTAAAGAAGAATCTGAACTCGTCCGATTAAGCTTCCGCGATATGTTTTGGTACTGTTACCTTAATCAGGAGTCGATGGACAGCAGTTTTTTTAATCTTGATGAAGCGGCAAACTTTGCCGTTCAATTGAAAAGCCGTGACGTTTTGCGCCTGATTTTGGGTTTCCACCAAGAAAGAGTATCCGATTTAGAAGCAGAATTAGAGTTGGTGAAAGACAAGAAACTTCGCTGTGAATCTGCGGCAGAGGCCATTAAGGAAGCTCTCGCTGTAGAACATTTGGCTACGCCCCTGGAAATTGAGGCCCTTCGTCAAAAGATTAAGGCTGAGGTTGAAAGGTTAGAGATTCAGATACAAAAAATACGCACCGAAACTGGAAAATTACGTTCCCATGAGACGGAGCTTTTGCAACAGAGAGGCCGCAAACTCTCCTTCCAAATAGCGGAAACAGATGCTGCCTTGGATGATCTTGAACAAACTATTGCAAGAGATAAAAGCCATAGAAATACACTTCTCTCATTGGCGACTCGCCAGAAACGAGCACAAGCCGCTCGCTCCGTTTTGACGGGTATAGAGTTTATACAGTGTCCTCAGTGCTATCAACCTTTGGAGCCCAAGGATGGAACTCTTTGCCCCGTTTGCGGACAGGCCCACCAGGATATGCCGCAAAGTCCCATCAATGATGACGCAATTGAGGCAGATACAAAGGCCCGCGCAGATGAATTGCAGGAACGGATTGACCTGCAATTAGAGGAAACGAGACGTCTAAAACGCCAACGGCAAGATATTGCCAGTGAAAAAACGACGGTCGATAACGATTTAGAACAGGCATTGCGAGAGTATGATTCCAAATACTTGGCCGCAGCATTGGCATTTGAAAAAGAACGCGCGCGACTCATACAGAGGACAGAGGATTTGCAGCAGGTAGAGGCTTTGGCAAATAAAATAGAGAAACTTCAGGAAGAAACTATTCAATTGGCAGGCCGTGAAGCCGAAATTAGGGCTGAATTAAAAATCGTGCGTGCTGAAGCGGAGAAGGATACTTCAAACCTGGATCTTCTTAAGGAGTTATTCCTTGATTGTTTGGTAAAGTCTCATCTCCACGGCTTTAAATCTGACGACTCTGTGGAAATAAACTCCCCAAAATTCCTACCACAAGTCTACGGTCAAAGTACTGGTGATATAGTGCGAACTTCCTTTGCCAATTTGGGCAGTGGAGGTAAAAAAACATTCTTTAAATGTTGTTTTGCGGTTGCTATTCACAGATTGGCAGTAAGGAATGGCGTAACATTGCCAACGATTTTAATTATTGATTCACCAATGAAAAACGTCAGCGAAAGAGAGAATCTCATGCAATTTGCAGGGTTCCACAAAATGCTTCATAAGCTAGCGGAAACTGAATTAAAAGGAACTCAGTTCATAGTAATAGATAAAGAGATATTTCGTCCAGAAGACCCCAAGAAACTGGATTTCCAGGAAAGACATATGAAACCGGATGATGTGGAAAATCCCCCACTTATCAAAAAGTATCGGGGTAAATAAATGCCTTCCTATGAAGATTGCAATCCTTGGATGGGGCTCCTTAATTACTGAGCGTGGAGAATTACCCGTCACTGGTGACTGGCAGACTGGCGGTCCAGTTATACCAATTGAGTTTTCTCGTATCTCTCAAAGAGGTGTCAGAGCTGGCTGCTTGACGCTGGTGATTGACCCCATTAATGGGGCACCCGTATCAACTCAATTTATTACCAGTTCACGCAATGTGTTGGATGAAAGCATTATCGACTTGGGAAAAAGAGAGCGCAGCAATCAAAGCAGAATAGGATTTATAAATTTACGGACTGACACGGTACAAACCTGGGCACACACTCAGCATCCTTCCGCCTGCCAAACTATTCGCCGTTGGGCTATTCAGCAAGGATTCGATGCTATAGTTTGGACCGCCTTAACCTCAAATTTTGAAGAGGTATACAAGCAACCATTCTCCGTAGCGACAGCCTTAGAATATCTAAAGAATCTAGATCCGAAGACGCGCGCAAGCGCGGTGGAATACATCCGGCGCACTCCCGAAACGACACAAACGCCATTCCGTACTGAAGCAACCTGCTTGTTTTAATGCGGATCACAAGAATAGCGGCAATGGCAACACTAAAATGCAGAGTGCTTCGCGTACTTTCACTTAAACAGTGAAAAAAATATTCCCTTCTGGATTTTCACCCATTAAGCGGTTGTCGGCTTATTGACCTTCCCCAATACTGTAAGAAACCGCTTTTACCGTGACATGGCTAAACGATGTTGCGACCGGCTCTGCAATCTCTGGTTCCAGGAAAACCATGTTTACGCCGCCGTCATGCTGGGAGGAATGATACCGAATACCGTCAAATCCTTTATCGAATATCAGATAACAGAGAACTTGTGTCACGAGATATTCCCTTGGCTCCTCATCCGGTCTTATAGGCTTGGCTAAGGCTTGACCTAACGTGTCAGCTAACGCCTTCCTTCGGAGTTCCAGACAATAGGCATCAAACTCGGTAAACGGCGATGCAACAACCGGAACAGAGAGTAAGTCGCAAATCTTGACATCATATTTAAGCTTGAACTGGGCGACTGAAACAATATCCCGCTTGCTGGGACGGACTTCGCTCACAGCCGTGTCACGAGATGATGCGACATACAGCACAGGTTGCCCCCCCAGACTGCAACGCCCAGGCTTCGCACAATGAGAGGGAGGAGCTTTTATCTGCTCCACATCATCCCAATTTCCAACCCTCGCACGCCACAACAATTCCCCGGCCTTAAGCGAGGAGTGCGTTAATGCATTTAAAATATCCGCGCACGCATATCCAACCTCTGCCGGAAGCCGCTTACGTGACAAAAGAATAGTAATTCCACTCCCGTGAGTTTCTATCGCATCAGTTAGGGTGGAAAGTGCCTCATCGTGTTCTTCTTCAGGCGATCTGTATCCCCAATCATCGTCAATCCTGAACCACGAGTCGCGCGGATCCATTTCAGGCTCACACTGATCACGATCTAGATTTAGTATATCGTTAAGAAGCTCACAACTATCTTCGACCTCTTCGGAAAACACTCCGAAGTCAGAGTCAAGAAGAGTAACGAGGTCCTCACCATTGCCAGGGTCTTCGTGCCGATATTGACTAAGGTTATCGCAGGTAAGATAATGTTTTTGAATTACAGGTTCAAAAAGCTCCCTAAGAGTAGAAACCTCAACACTCGGCATCTCTATTGAGCCGCAGTACTCACATGGCTCCTTTGAGACCAATCCGATTTTATGGATATAATTTCGAATACTTGGCTCAAGAAAACAATTCTCGCAACACTGTACGTTCATTTGTAGTCCTTAAACAAGCCGGCGGCTCGTCCACCCAGAAGAGCCTATAACTTCCAATCATCAGTGTCAACGACGGGCACATTCAACTACAAGATCCAGAATAAGATATAAAATTTTAGCGTATTGCCTTGCCCGTTCAAACTCTCATCAGATATGACCATACTAAATGCAATAAACTGGGTGGCGTGGGTATTTTTGGGACACATAACAACTCCCATATTTCCAGAAAAGATTTTTCCCCCGCAGGAAGCAATACTGCTTCCATGTTATGCCATTCGCCCAATGACATTGGCGGACGATACTTCCTAAGTTGATCCAGGAACTGCATCGATGACTTCGGGATATATTTTTGGACAAAAGGGACTGCTTGGATTTCTGGGGAGTCGAATATGGGAATCTCGGTTTTAGTGGCGTCTGCAAAAGCCCTTGCATGGATATATATAGTGAACAACTGTTCGATCCCAGACAATATTTCCCCCCACATCACTTGGAAAGTAATTTTATTAGCTCTATATTCATTCGCATAATTCGGGAGGGCAGCGCAGTTATCTGTCAGATAAGTTCTGAGTGTGTCGATCTGATTGGTTCCCAAGATATCCCACATATGCACGGGAGTAACGCCAGCGTCTGTAGGTTTCCGGGTCGCTATCACAACAATAGCATCCGCAATTAGATCAGCAAAATACTCATCGATTATAAGTCGGGACAGGTTTCTGACGTTCAGTTCTAAAGCGTCTGTCGTGGCGACTTTTACGGCTCCGCTTCGGAATCTCATCCTGTCAATGTACGGATGGGCGAGTTCGTGGGCAATAAGTCCGAGTTGTAACAGCACGTTCCCAGAGTTGCTGTTTGCTGTGCAGTCCCAAAATGTTGCGTTGAAAACGATTACAACATGATCCCAAGAATCGTCCTTAACAATATTTTTCCCCACCACACAACCGTGAGGACGAGCAGAAGAAAATCTGCCACTTGCAGTGTCAGATTTCCCTAATATGTCTGAAACGACTTCATCAAAATTCTCCGCCAGAATTAGCTCTATCCTTTTAGGCATTCCGACCTCGGTTGCAAAGGAGACCATGTACTCATGGCAAACCTTCGCCATCTTCTCGAAGTCGTGAAAGCCCTGGGGAGAGACATTACTAGCTTTCAAAGAAATACTCAGGATGTTTTCCATAGGGGCGTAGCGGGCTATGTTTAATTTGGCAAGGGCCTGAACATATTCTAACTCTTCAGCGGCAATCACTTTTACAAAATAGTGTAGCAGAACAACCCGACAACGTAGTGTCGGGCTGCTAACGTCAGTTTTTGGCGATTGAATCTTTAATGAAGAAAACACCAGTGACAAATAATAGGTGGAGAGCCCAATGGAATACACCAAGTTTTTTAGGCAAAAATCAGGAGGTTACGATCATGCTTTCAGGCTCTAAGCACTTTCGACTTCACCATCTTTCAATCGAAAGATGTCTTAGCTCAACCTGTTTGGGGGTAATTCTTGCAAAAAGCTTAACTATGATTGCGTTTTTAATTTCTGGATGATCTTTCTTATTCTTGCTTTAGTTCTGGTGTTGGTAGAAAGCTGGAGCGCTTTCTCATAATTTCGGATGGCATCAGAAGTATTCGCGGTTTTTTCCAAGCAATAAGCTAACCCCAAATAGGCATTAACTACCGACGCATTTGAAACACGAAGGCCCTTAGCGGTCTTTATTGAAAAAGCATAAAAGCCTTTGGCCTTAATGTAATCTTTTTTCTCAGACAGCGCGGAGCCTTTCCTTTCCCAGATATACACTTTACGTGCATCATTAGGGGGCAAAAGCGCCAACGCATTGTCATATTCATTAAGAGCCTTTGAATAATTCCCCTGGGAGACATAATCTTCTGCATAACCCACATAAGTATCATAACTTTCAACGCTCTCTGAAGTTTCGGGCGCTGCTACAGGCTCGATCGGATCTGCGGGTTCCATGTCTTTGGAACTGTGTTCGTCGGTTTTTTGGGGAGAACCATAATATTTTGCTGAGGGCGTTAAGGACCTTCCCCCACCAAACCCTAGTCCGAAGGAAAATCCTATAGTTCCCCAGTCCACTTTCGCCAGCCCTTTGGCGGTATCACCCTTAAATGACGGAAAAGCCGCGTAACGCACAGCAATTGTTAAATCAGAGCTGTCCATCTTATACGCAAATCCGGAAGTTACTTCCCAAGTCAGCCCGCTCCATTTTGCCGACTCAAGTGAATCCCCGGCAAAAAAATTGGTAGCCATTTTTACTTTATTTTTCTCAGCCCCGAACCCCATCCCCACCCCGAACGCCGGGAAGAAAGCCCAGTTATCGTTAATTGAAAATTCTTTCCTATATTCGAACAAGGCGCGAACAAAACTCAACTCCCTGGTATAGTCGAAATGACTTGTCCCTATGCCAGGGTCTTTATCTGTAACTTTAACTTCAGACGTTGGACCGGCGACATATCCCACGCTAATCCCAAGGTCTCCGACGTCTTGCACAGGGTAAAGTATCCCTAATCGTCCGCCAAAAGCGACGGGCGTTGTAATGGTATATCCGGCTGAGTCAGAGCCTCCTGCCACAAGTGCAGCGGCGACTTTTTTAAGATTTACTTCTTCACCCTCTGCAACCTTCCCAGGGGAATACACCTCAAGTTCGCCGAACACTTTGGCAGTACTATCTGTTACAAAGGCTATCGAAGTTATACCAGCAGACAGCAGGAATAAGATCCACCGAGTAAATACGTTCATTATTTCCCCTCTTCTTCCGAAGCTCGGCACACAACAGATTTCATAGATTCCGCTACACTTCGTACGTATACAACCATTGGACTATCTCCCAAAAAAGCAGCTTACACCGTTAGTTGTTAATGTGGTATTGGTATGTATACACACATTGCAGTCCCCGCTATTTGCCCGATTATTCTGTTTTGCGGGTGTTACGCTCTATCTGCGTTTGGCAAAGCGCTGTCTGAGCTTGCAGTTTCAGGGTGAAAATACGGCGCTTGCCGAGACTATATCCGATAGAGCCGCAGACCGCGCCGGCAAGTACAGCGGCTATTAAAGCGTTGGCAGAGTTTTCCCAGTTTCCTGCCCCAGCCCCCCCGATTCCACCCGCTAATACGCCGATAAATGTCCATTTCAGTGTGGATTTCAACACAAGGGATGCCGCTTCGCGATAAAGCTCCTCGGCAAACGTCTCGATTATCTTCTCATCATATTGGACCATAAGAAACCCCCGCAATTTGTGAGTATATAGCCGGCAGTATCCGGCGAGAACTATGTCCTAACTCTTAACGTCTGGTAATTATTTAAGCCGGGACGCGAATTCTTCTTGGATGTCGCTCTCGATGGTGGCGTCATTGCCCTTGGGGGTCCAACTCTCGGAGAAAGCGTTCCAACTTTCGACTTCCGCCCGAAAACTGAACTTTAACGGCTGCTTGCTTTCCGTCTTCACCGCCATTCTAGTCCTTGTTTTAGGAGTGCCGAACATGTCTTTTTTGATTTTCCAATCTGTCCGCATATAACCGGAATTAGCGTCGATAGTGGCAATATCGAATTTATTGCTTATCGTACTTACGATGATCGGCCATGCTTTCTTATAAGGGTATTCGGATTCGGGAATAGTTCTCCAGACAGGTTCGACAGTGGCACAGGCTGCCATTGCAAGTAAGCCAACCAGGAAAAGTACGTTCTTTCTCATTAGATGCTCCTTAGCAAACGGCTCAGAATCAATTATTTATCCAGGACTTAATCGAACATTTAGGAGAAATGCAGTGAGGCGCCCAGTCCCATATCAAAAAAATATACCACTTATCCGTGGTATTGTCAAAATAGAGCGCAACACTTATTCATTGTGGCTAAAGGGGGTGGCATTGAATAAAATTTAATATCGGTTCGGAGGAAATGTGGACGTAAAGATACAAGCGCTGGTAGGCAAAAATATCCGTAAATTCAGGCTAGCGGACTGCCTGACTCTTGAGGAATTAGCTTTCCGGGCGCAGCTCCATCCGAATTACCTGGGTGACGTAGAGCGCGGCAGGCGCAATCCCTCGCTGGTCAATCTTAAAAAGATAGCTGATGGGCTGAAAAAGCCTATTACGGACTTACTTGCCGGGGCGGCAGGAGCCAGCTTGCAGGCGGTCTCGGCAACTCGTGAGAAAACAGCAATGTATTTTTCTCCGGCAGAAGACAAAGACCTGCTCTCCCTAATTAAGATCCTTCGCAGTAGTTCTCCGAAGAACCGCAAGCGTATTATCAAAATAGCCAAATCCTTGGTCGCTCAGTTTAAAAGCGCTTAAATCCCCCAACTTAATCCGCCAACACTATTCATTTATTTGGTTGCGGCGGATTTTTTCGTATTTAACGCGCTAAACGCGACAATCAAGCTTCCACTCCCCGACACAGAAAGCCCCTTAAAGGGCCTGAAACTGCGTTTTAAGGCAGGTTTGGGGCCTATTTCAGGCTTTGCCACATTCCTCGGACTTTAGCCAGGCCTAAAGCCAAGGATAATGGACAGTTTTTTTTAGTGGCTAATTCGGTGGCTATTTGGTGGACAATTAGGACAAAATTGAGCTAAATTGGCATTGGAATGAGCAGAATACTTTCGATCAAAAATTAAACATGGCAAAGTGGGGCGCTCTCATTGGAGGCTCAAGGCCATGGGAAAGGCCGGTTTGAGGTCAAATTTAGGGGTTTTTATGAGGGTCTAATTCGCTTACGAAGCGAACGCTCTACCAGTTGAGCTACCTCGGCGAATAACGTCAATATATATTAGTAAATTAACAGGGGTTTTACAAAAACCCGGCTGAACGGCCCGGGACGCTTAAGCGGTTTTCACTGCGAACGGCGGCGGCCAGGCCCTGGGGACGGCGAAATAAGTTAGAATTCACGGATGGAAAATTTTAACGCCTTGCTTGAAAGGACCAGCGCCCTCGTCTGGGGCGCGCCGCTGATCATCCTGCTTTTCGGCACGCACCTCTACCTTACTTTCAGGCTGGGGATCATCCAGCGCCACCTGCCCAAGGCCATAAAACTTTCCTTCAGCCGGGAGAAAGAGGGCGCGGGCGAGATCTCGCAGTTCGGCGCGCTGATGACGGCGCTGGCCGCCACGATCGGCACCGGCAACATCGTGGGCGTGGCCACGGCGGTGGCCGCGGGCGGCCCCGGCGCCGTGCTGTGGATGTGGCTCACCGGGGTGTTCGGCATCGCCACCAAGTACGCCGAGGCGCTGCTCTCCGTGAAATACCGCGTCACGCTCCCCAACGGCGAGATCTCCGGCGGCCCGATGTACGTGCTGGAGCGCGGCCTCAACGCCAGGTGGCTGGGCGTGATCTTCGCCTTCTTCACCGCCGTGGCCGCCTTCGGCATCGGCAACATGGTGCAGGCCAATTCCATCGCCCAGATGCTCCGGCACACCTTCGGGCTATCCGCCTGGATCAGCGGCGCGGCGATGACCGCGCTCACCGCGGTCGTTATCCTCGGCGGGATAAAGTCCATCGCCAGGGTGTGCGAAAAGCTGGTGCCGTTCATGGCGGTCTTCTACGTGCTGGGCTGCGGGCTGATCCTGCTGCTGAACTTCGGCAGGCTGCCGGGGACCATCGCCCTGATCATCTCTTCCGCGTTTTCCGGCCAGGCCGCCGTCGGCGGCTTTATGGGCGCGGGCGTTAAAGAGGCCATGCGCTACGGCATCGCGCGCGGCCTTTTCTCGAACGAGTCCGGCCTGGGCTCGGCCCCAATAGTGGCCGCGGCCGCCCAGACCAGGAACCCGGTGCGGCAGGCGCTGGTCTCCTCCACGGGCACCTTCTGGGACACCGTGGTCGTGTGCCTGATGACGGGCCTGGTTATCGTGAGCGCCGGCGACTGGCAAAGCGGGCTGAAAGGGGCGGAGCTGACCAAGAGCGCCTTCTCCCATATTCCATATATAGGGCCGGCGGTGCTCAGCCTGGGGCTACTGACCTTCGTGTTCTCCACCATCCTGGGCTGGGAATACTACGGCGAGAAAGCCGCGGAATACCTGCTGGGCGTGAAGTCCGTGATGCCGTACCGGTACCTCTGGATAGCCGCCGTCATGGTGGGGTCCGTGGCTGCCCTGCCGGCCGTCTGGAATTTCGCCGACATCTTCAACGGCCTGATGGCCGTTCCGAACCTCATCTCGCTGCTGCTGCTGGCCCCGGTGGTCGCGGCGGAAACCCGCAAGTACATAGACGAACCCTGACGCCGCGCGGCCAAAGAAAAAGACCGGAGGCCTTCCTCCGGTCTTTTCATTTACTGGGCCGCTCAGGCCAGGGTGTTCAGGGTCTCGGCTATGCCCTTGCGGATCTCGAACCAATAGTCCAGCGCGGCCGCGTTCTTGTCTGCCTCGAAGGCCTTTATCCATTTATCCAACTCCGGGGCTTTGTCCCCGTCCACGTCGCGCCGCCGCTTCATGGCGGAAAACACGAAGTCTATGTCTCTTTCGGATTCCCAGAACACCGCGACGTTCCTGCTGTTGATCCGCCCGGCGGTGGCCTTGACCACGTCCAGGAACTGCGCGGAGTTCCCCCAGATATGTTCCACGATCTCCGGCGCCATCTCCTCCGCCCAGCCCCGGTGGAACCGGCAGATGCCCAGGTCGTCGATGATGAGCTCCTGCACCATGCGGTTGGCGTTCAGGCGCCCGAGCTGCCGGGGCGGCACGAAATCGAAGCCGTAGTACATGTAGTACTTGCCCATGATGGGCATGGGGCTCAGCGCGCCGGAGTTCCAGTACTGGTTTGGCACCATCCAGCCGTTGCGGGCGTTGGCGTTGCAGACCAGCCGCTTGCCTATCTCAGGGTTCTTCTCGCGCGACAGCCTGCGGGCGAGCTTGCGGGGCCCGAGCGAAAGGTCCAGCGGCCCGCCGGGCTTGAGGATAACGTCTATCAGCGCCTTCCCGAGGTCGGCGTTGTGCGAGGAATCGGCCACGACGTCGAACTTGTCCAGGTCCCAGCGTGGCGCGGTTTTTACGCCGATCGCATCGGGCTTCAGCAGCCCGTCGGCAAGGCAGTCCATCAGCCAGCTGAGCACCCCCCCAACTGAGATGGCGTCGAAGCCCGCGGCGTCGGCGTGGTGGTTGAGGCGCTCGGCGGCGCGCTGGTCGAAGATGCCGCACAGCGGCCCCATGGTCTGATAGGGCTCGTAATCCTTCTTATACTCGCCGTTGAGCTTCTTGCAGACAGCCGCGCAGGGCTCGCCGCAGGTGCGCTGCTGCTTGGCGGCTATGGTCTCGTTATTGAATTGCTTGAGGTAGTGGCCGGTCACCAGGGCCTTGTTCATGGCCAGGCGCCGCTCTTCGGGCCACAGGGCGCTCCGGTAGTTGAACGCCATGATCTTGCCGTTCAGCGTGGAATAATTGACGCCGAACGTGCCGCCGGTATTGAACTTGGGGTCGAAGCGGTACTTGGTGGTGGCCTCGAAATCCTTGGCGGCCACCTTCTGCTCGTAGCGGCCGCGGAACCACTCGTCGGCCACGGTGCGGTCGCGGAAATCCTCGTCGAGGCAGGTGCCGCCGTAGATCACGGCGCAGATGCCGTGCTCCCGGAACAGCTTGCTGCCGAACCCGCCGCGCCCGGCCCAGCAGTCGGCGTGGGTGCTCTTGCCGTCCGCGAAAGGAGCCGAGACGATGGCGCCGAAATCGGTGGTTTCCGCCGCGGGGCCGACGGCCAGCACGCGCGGCGTCTGCTTGAATTCCCCCGCCCAGCGCGCGTAGACCGCGTCCATCAGCGAGTACACGCCGCCCGGGGCCGCGCCCCAGATGGCTTTAACATCCACGGGCACTATCTCCACCTGCACTTCTTCGCCATGCTCGCGGTTGAGAACCAGCACGGAAGGCGCGGGCGCCTTGCCGCGCAGGGACACCATGTTGATGCCCAGGTCGTCGAAGATCAGTCCGGCCCCGCCCATGGCGGAAATATAGAACCCGCCCCAGCAGGGCGAGTGCCCGGAGAACATCAGCCGGTTCGAACCGGGGAAAATGGAGCCGGCCAGCAGGCCCGTGCCGAAATTGAGCACGCTCTGCCTGCCCGCCTCGCGCCCGACGAGGTGCAGGCCCAGGTCCACCGGCCCCCAGAAAGGGCCCACCGGGAACCGCTCCACGCGGTAAAAAGCCGAAGCCGCGTCCACGTGCAGAACTTTCAATTGTTTATCCATAGTTCAGCCTCCGCCCGGCAGTTCCCGCGCGCTCACGCGGGCCCCGTCGGGCACCTTAAATCTTTTATACTCCGAGGGCGGCACGAAGTCCCCGTCCACCGTTACAACCGTGCGGGCCGGCTCGCGGCCCAGCCGTCTGAGCAGGTCCTCCAGGGTGCCGTCTTTCGCCGTTTCCAACGGCTGGTCGTTAAAGTGGATCACCAGGCCAATTCTACCTTTTACCGCGCCCGGCGAAAAGCCGATTGCGCGCGGCCGCGCAAAGTTGGTACCATTTTAAAATTCTGTGTACACCGGGAGGGCTATGAAAGCATTATTCAGGAAGAAGTCCCTGCAGGCGCTGATGGCGCAGGCCGAGGAGAAAGAGCACTCGCTCAAACGAACCCTGGGCGCCATGAACCTTACGCTGCTCGGAGTGGGCGGCATCATCGGCGCGGGCATCTTCGTGCTGACAGGCCAGGCGGCCGCCCAGTACGCCGGCCCGGCCATCGTGCTATCCTTTATCATCTCGGCCGCGGGCTGCGCTTTCGCGGGCCTGTGTTACGCCGAGTTCGCCTCCATGATCCCCATAGCGGGCTCCGCCTATACCTATTCCTATGCCACCATCGGCGAGCTGCTTGCCTGGATCATCGGCTGGGACCTGATCCTGGAATACCTGTTCGGGGCGGCCACGGTTTCAGTGGGCTGGTCCGGCTACGTCACCAGCTTCCTCAGGGATTTCGGGGTCAACATCCCCTACGCCCTCTCCTCGGCGCCCTTCTCCTTCGACCACGTCGCGGGCTGGGCCTCCACAGGCGCCATCATAAACCTGCCGGCGGTGCTGATCATCGCGGCGGTCACGGGCCTGCTGGTGATCGGCATCAGCGAATCAGCCACGGTGAACGACATCGCCGTAGCCGTTAAAGTGGTCGTGGTCATCCTCTTCATAGCGTTCGGCGCGGCTTACGTTAATTCCGCCAACTGGCACCCGTTCATCCCGGCCAATACCGGCACGTTCGGGCAGTTCGGCTGGAGCGGCATAGCGCGCGGGGCCGGCGTGATCTTCTTCGCCTACATAGGCTTCGACGCGGTCAGCACCGCGGCGCAGGAGGCCAGGAACCCCCAGCGCGACATGCCCATAGGCATCCTGTCCTCTCTCGCCATCTGCACCGTCCTCTACATCCTGGTGGCGCTGGTGCTCACCGGCATAGTAAAGTACGACCAGCTCCTGGTGCCGGACCCCATCGCCGTTGGCGTCAACGCCGCCGGCCAGGGCCTGTTCTGGCTGAGGAAGTTCATAAAGATAGGCGCCATCGCGGGCCTGTCCTCCGTGATGCTGGTGCTGCTGCTGGGGCAGCCGCGCATCTTCTACTCCATGTCGCTCGACGGGCTGCTCCCCCCCTTCTTCTCCAAGGTGCACCCGCGCTTCCGCACGCCGCACATTACCACCATGGTCACCGGCGCGGTGGCGGCGCTGCTGGGCGGGCTGTTCCCGATAGGCGCGCTGGGCGAAATGGTCTCCATCGGCACGCTGCTGGCGTTCGCGATCGTCTGCGTCAGCATCATCGTGCTGCGCCGCACGCACCCGGAACTGGCGCGCCCCTTCAAGACCCCGCTGGTGCCGCTCGTGCCGGCCCTGGGCGCCGCCATCTGCATCGCGCAGATGGGCTTCCTGCCCTGGGCCACCTGGCTGCGGCTCATCATCTGGATGGCCGTGGGCATGGCGATCTACTTCTTCTACGGCCGGCACCACAGCAAACTGGCGGAAGCCAGGGTGGACAGCTGGAACAAGTAGCGGTTCACGCGAGGCAAAAAGAGAGGCCGCCGGGTTTAAAACCGGCGGCCTCTCTTTATGTTAACCGGGCTTATTTGCCGGCGAGCGTCTTCATGGAGAACAGTTTGTCGGTGGCGGCCTTTATGCCGTTGGTGACGTCGGCCACCATCTTCGGGTCCCAGTCCTTCTTCTCCACGCGCAGGAACGAGGTCTTGTCCACGCGGTTATCGAAGCGGCCTATGGGCAGATGGTACTTGGTGCCGTGGGCGGCCACGGTGATGGTACCGGGAACCTCGGAATTCTTCTCCAGGTAGTCCATGTCGTCGCAGCCGTAGTCGTTCAGCATCACTTCCATCGGCACGCCGTGGTGCAGGATGGAGCCGGGGTCGTTGGGGTTGGTGCGGGCGGTGTTCTTGCGGCGGGACTCCTCGGGGGTGACCCACACGTACAGGATAACGGCTTTCTTGAGGATCTCCGGGGCCAGCTCCCTGAGCGAGTACTGGTAGCCCAGCGGGTCCTGCAGCGGGAAGGAGGACTTATCGGGACCGCCGCGGGCGGCCTCTATCACGATGGTCTTCCCTTCGAAAGAGTCGGGGTAGGCGGCGTGCTTTTCGTCCAGCATCGCGCGGGCTTCTTTCTCGAGCGCGGCGGCCACAGTGCTCCAGGTATCCTTATCGAGTTTGACCAGGCGCGGGGCGATCTTGGCCTTTTCGCCGGCCAGGTCGATGCGGCGCAGCAGCAGGTCGGCGGCGGAGGAGGTGGTGGTCACCTTCTTCGCCATCAGGTCGTAGTAGTCCTCGTTCAGCAGGTGGATCAGCGTACCCCAATCCTTGGTATTTATGAAAGGCTTGTCGCCGGCCTTGAAGAAGATGCGGGCCTTGCCGAGCTTTACCAGTTCGTCGTCGGCGCGGCGCATCATGTGCACGTAGGGGAAGTCGTCCAGCTGGAGGTTCGCCCCTATGTGAAATTCTTTCTTGAGCCGCTGGGGCTCGATGTTGGCGAGAAAACGCCTCACTTCGGACTTCCCGGAAGCCGGCAGGGCCAGCAGCAGCACTATGTCGAAAGTTTCGCTCATTGTTCCTCCTGACTGAAGTATGCCTAAATTCTAATTTATATCCGGAGTATTTTCAAGAAGTTTATCCTGCACGGCTTTATTTATATAATCTACGTTATGCTCACCAACCTGGAAATAATGTGGCTCGTATTCGCGGTCACCGCCTCCGGCCTTTTCATAGCGGACATTAAACTCTCGGCCGGGCGCGCCCACGAGATCACCCGCCAGGAGGCCCTGATGCTCTGCGCCTTCTGGGTTATAGTGGCCGCGCTGTTCGGCTTCCTGACAGGCTACATGCTGGGCTTCGAGCGGATGATAGAGTTCTTCACGGCCTACGTCATAGAGTATTCCCTCTCGATGGACAACATGTTCGTGTTCATCATGATCTTCGCCTACTTCGGCATCCCCAAGAAGTACCAGCCGAAGATCCTCACCTGGGGCATCCTGGGCGCAGTGTTCATGCGCCTCATCCTCATCTTCACCGGCGTCAAGCTGATACAGAACTTCAACTGGATCATCTACGTCTTCGGCGGCATCCTTATCATCACCTCGGTCAAGATGATGCTGCAGAAGGACGGTGAGATGGACCCCGGCTCCAACCCGGTGCTTAAACTGCTGGCCAGGATCGTCCCGATCGACAAGGAGGCCGCCGACGGCGAGTTCTTCGTCAAGCGCCATATCTGGCACGCCACCCCCCTGTTCGCCACCCTGCTGGTGATAGAGACCACGGACCTGATCTTCGCCGTGGACTCCATTCCGGCGGTGCTGGCCATTTCCAAGGAAGCGTTCATCGTCTACACCTCCAACGTCTTCGCCGTAGTGGGCCTGCGCTCGCTGTACTTCCTGCTGGCCTCCGTGATGGACCTGTTCCGCTACCTAAAAGCCGGCATTTCCATCATACTGTTCTATGTCGGAGTAAAAATGCTCATCTCCGGCTATATACACATCCACGCCCTGATCTCGCTCTCCGTGGTGCTGGGCATACTAGCGGTTTCCATCATGCTGTCGGTGGTGATAAAGCACCCGCACAAAGCGCCGCCTGAGGCGGACAAGGCAAAGTAACGGCCCGCAAAAAAAGCCCCGGCAAACCGGGGCTTCTTTTTTTGTCCGCTTAAGTCATATAATGGCCGCGGGGCAGTATTTAATGGCAACGAACTCCTTAAACTGGCACAACAAAGAGATCCCGCAGCTTTTAAAAGAGCTCGGCGCCTCCCTGTCCGGGCTTTCCCCGGCGGAGGCGGCCCTGCGCCTGGCCGAATACGGCCCGAATTCCCTTGTGGAAAAAGCCGGGCGCGGCGCGCTGGCCATGTTCCTCGGCCAGTTCAAAGATTTCTTGATAGGGATACTGATAGCCGCGGCCATAGTTTCAGGCGCCATAGGCGAGATGCTGGACGCCGCCGTTATAGGGGCCATAGTTATCCTGAACGCCGTGATGGGCTTCACGCAGGAATACCGCGCCCAGAAAGCCATGGAGGCGCTTAAAAGAATGGCCGCGCCCTCCGCTTCCGTGATCCGGGACGGCAACCCCGAGTCCGTCCCGGCCGCCGCGCTGGTGCCCGGCGACCTCGTGCTGGTGGAAGCCGGCAGCGTGGTGCCGGCGGACCTGCGCCTTATCGAGTGCGCTTCGCTGAAGACCGAGGAAGCCGCGCTTACCGGCGAATCCCTCTCCGTAGAGAAACAATGCGGCCCGCTGCCAGGCGGGGACCTGCCGCTGGGCGACAGGCTGAACATGGCCTACAGCGGCACCACGGTCTCCTACGGCAGGGGCCGGGGCGTGGTAACGGCCACCGGCATGGCCACGGAGCTCGGCAAGATAGCCGGCTCGCTGCAGGACGAGGAAGAGGTCGAGACGCCGCTGCAAAAGCGGCTGACGGCCTTCGGCAAGAAGCTGGCCTGGGCCGTGCTGGCCGTCTGCGCCCTGGTTTTTGTTTCCGGCCTGCTGCGCGGCGAACCGCCCGCGCTGATGTTCTTAACGGCCGTGTCGCTGGCGGTGGCGGCCATTCCCGAAGCGCTGCCCGCGGTCATGAGCATAGCGCTTGCGCTGGGCGCCGGCAGGATGGTGAAGCAGAACGCGCTGGTGCGCAAACTGCTCGCCGTGGAAACCCTGGGCTCGGTGACCTACATCTGCACGGACAAGACCGGCACGCTCACGCAGAACAAGATGACGGTGGAGGAGCTGTACCTGGACGGAACGCCGCTGGCGGCCGGGCAAGCCCCCCCGCAGCCCGACCTCTACGCGCGGCTGCTCGCGGGCTTCGCGCTCAACAACGATTCGCTGCGGAAAGGCGAAGGCTGGGCAGGCGACCCCACCGAGACCGCGCTCTGCGTGCTGGCGGAGGCCGGCGGCCTGGAGAAGCTGGAACTGGACGCCAAGTACCCGCGCAAAGCCGAGCTGCCTTTCGATTCCGTGCGCAAGCGCATGACCACCTTCCACGCCGGCCAGCTGTGCGGCTGGGCGGGCGGGGCCTATTTCTCGCTGACCAAGGGCGCCGCCGAGAGCCTGCTGGAAAACTCCCCGCGGATTATGACCTCTTCGGGGCTGACACCGGACGGCAAGAAAGAAATACGCGCCGCGGCCGAGAGGATGGCCGCCAGGGGCCTGCGTGTGCTGGGCCTGGCGGCCAGGCAGTGGGACGCCTTCCCGGGGTCCCTGGCCGACGCCGAGAAAGACCTGGTCTTTATCGGCCTGGCGGGCATAACCGATCCGCCAAGGGAAGAGGCCAAAGCGGCGGTGGCCCAATGCCGGTCGGCGGGCATAGTGCCGGTGATGATCACCGGCGACCACCCGGTCACGGGGCGCAATATCGCCGAGCGCCTGGGGATCATAAACACGGGCGACGCCGCAGCCATGCTGACCGGCGCGGAGCTGGAAAAGATCTCCCCGGAGGCCTTCGCGCGGCGGGTTGAGAACATAAGGGTTTACGCCCGGGTCGCCCCGGAGCAGAAGCTGCGCATCGTAAAGGCGCTGCAAGCGCGCGGGCATTTCGCCGCCATGACCGGCGACGGAGTGAACGACGCCCCGGCTCTCAAGCGGGCCGACATCGGCGTGGCCATGGGGATAACGGGCACGGACGTTTCGAAGGAAGCGGCCCACATGATACTGCTCGACGACAACTTTGCCACTATCGTTAAGGCGGTGGGCGAGGGCCGCAGGATCTTCGACAATATCAGGCGGTTCGTGCGCTATGTGCTCACCTGCAATTCCGGCGAGATCTGGACCATCTTCCTGGCGCCGTTCCTGGGCCTGCCCATCCCGCTGCTGCCCATCCAGATCCTGTGGATAAACCTGGTTACCGACGGGCTGCCGGGGCTGGCCCTGGCGGCCGAGGCCGCCGAGCCCGATATCATGGAAAGGCCCCCGCGCGCGCCATGCGAAAGCCTTTTCGCGGGCGGGCTTGGCGCGCACGTCATCTGGGTGGGGCTGCTTATGGGCTTCCTGTGCCTTGGCACGCAGGCCTGGGCCATGAAAGCCGGAGCGCATTGGCAGACCATCGTGTTCACGGTGCTTTGCCTGAGCCAGCTGGGCCATGCGCTGGCGATACGCTCGGAAAAGCGCTCTCTTTTCCGGATGGGGCTCCTGTCCAATAAACCGCTGCTTTATTCCGTGCTTCTCACGCTGGGCCTTCAGCTGGCGGTAATTTATGCGCCGTGGGCCAACAGGATATTCCGGACTGAGCCCCTGCCCGCGGGCCAGCTCATCCTCGCTTTAACCCTGTCGTCGGTAATATTCCTGGCGGTCGAGGCAGAAAAACTTGTTCGCCGCCGCGGCCGGCCATAAGGCGCGCAACAAAAAAGCCCCGGACTTCCGGGGCTTTTTTTATTCAGGCCTGTATTTATTTCTTAACTTCGGCAGGCTTGGCGGCCGCGGGCTTGGCCGCGGGCTTTACGGCTTTTTCGGCCTTGGCCGGTTTCACGGAAACGTCCGCGGGAGCCGGGCTCTTAAGGATATCGAGCAGCTCCACTTCGAACACCAGCGTGGCTCCGCCGGGAATGGCCCCGCCGGCGCCCTGATCGCCGTAGGCGGTGTCGGAGGGGCAGACCAGCTTGGCCTTGCCGCCGACCTTTATCTTCTGCACGCCTTCGGTCCAGCAGGGGATCACGCCGGAAAGCGGGAATTCGGCGGGAGTGCCGCGCTCAACGGAGGAATCGAACACCTTGCCGTCGGGGAAAGTGCCGTGGTAGTGGACCTTCACCATGTCGGTGGCCTTGGGCATAGCGCCGGTGCCTTCTTTCATGGGGATCATGATCACGCCGGAGGGCAGCTTGACCGCGCCGGGCTCCTTGGCCATTTTCTCCAGGAAGGGCTTGGCGGCCTCTTTCTGCTTGGCCACGATGCCTTCCTGTTTCTTGCCAAGGTACTCGTTCAGCTTGTTGCCGTAGGAGTCGTCGACCTTGGCCTTGGCTCCGGCCAGGGTGTCGGAAAAGCCCATTACTATGTACTTGGTCTCTTCCGGGGTAAAATCGAACTGCTTGATCTTGGAGCTTACTGCTTTGCCCAGGAAATAAAGGGTCTTCTGGTCTTCGGTCATGGTGTCGTCCTTTGCTATAGCGCTGCCGGCGATGAAGCAGGCGAGAACCGCGAGTATGATCTTCTTCATTTGTTTCCTCCTGAACTATCAGGGTAATCTTACTAAAAAAACAGGATAAAGAAAAATCCCTGCCCGGGATCTGCACGCCTCACGGCTTACCGCCGGGGCTCTACTTTTAATGCCGGGGCCTATTTATTAGAATAGTCCATGGTTAAGGGGCCGGCCCGCCGCGGGCAGGGGTAAAACATGAAACGGCGTATTTCTTTCGTCTTTGGCTGTTCCGCGCTGCTGGCTCTGGCCGGCTGCCATGCCCGGCGTGTGCCCCCGCCCGCGCGAACCGGCGGCCCTGAGACCGCCGCCGTCCTGCCCGCCCGTCCCGCGCGGAACCTGCGTGCGGCGGCGGCCCTAGACCGCGCCGTAGCCCTGCTGCGCCGCGGCAAAGCCGGCGCCGCGGTCAGCGAATTCCACCGCTGCCTGGTGCTGGAGCCTGCCCGCCAGGAATGCCTGGACGGCAAAGGCCGCGCGCACGCAGCCCTGCGCGAGTGGGAGGACGCGGTGCAGGCCTGGGCCGAGCTTTCCCGGCTGCGCCCGGAGGACCGCAAACTGGTCCAGCGTCTGGCGGCCGCGCGCCGCTCCTGGAAAGCCTATCTGGAACGCAGGGCCCGCGCCGCCACGCACCCGGCCATCGGGGCGGTGTCCTCGCCAGCCGGCGCTTTACCGGAACTCCGCCTCATAGCGCGCTTCCAGCGCTACAACCCCAAGCCCGTGGACGCCGCCGACGTCTACGACAAAGACATCGACTCGCCCAAGTCCGTCCGGATCTCTTCCGACGGGAGCAAGGCGTACGTGAATTCCCTGGAAGGCGCGCGCACAGTGATCTACGACGCGCGGACATTGACCAAACTCGGGACCATCCCTCATGTGTTCGGCCCGGCGCGGGCGGGGCTGTTCCCCGGCGCCGCACCCTGGCTGGGCGGCGCTTTCTCCGAGGACCTGCCTCCGGAGGGGCCCAATGTTTTCACGGGCAAGCCCGTGGAAAGCGAATTCAGCCACGGCGGCCGTTTCCTGTGGGTGCCGTATTACCGCCGCAATTTCGACCTGGACGGCACGCAGCCCTCCGCCGCGGCGATAATAGACACGCGGACCGGCGCGATAGTCCGCGTGCTGCCCACGGGGCCCATCGCCAAGAACGCCGCGGCTTCCCCCGACGGGCGCTACATGGCCGTAGCCCACTGGGGCAACAACAGCGTCGGGCTCATCGACATTTCCTCCGCGGATCCCATGGCCTTCTCCTCGGCCGCGGTCATCGCGCTGGGGCCGGCGTCCCCGCCTCCGGGCGCCGAGGCCGTTAACCGGGACCTGGAATGCGGCCTGTGCGTGCGGGGCCTCGCCTGGACGGCGGATTCCGGCACGCTGTTCGCCGGCTGCATGGGCGGGCCGGGCGGCATAGGCGTTATCAGCGTCAGCTCCCCAGGCAGCCCCGGGCTGCTGGGCCGGGTAGACCTGGGCGGCAAGCCCCGCGACCTGCTCGTCTCCCCCGACGGGCGGTGGCTGTACGTTACCGCCAGCAAGACCGGCAGCGTGCTGCGCGCCGAGACTGCCGCGGTGATAAACGCGGCTTCGGCCAAAGGGCCTGCGCGCGGGATCGCGGTGACCGCGGCCAAGGTGGGCGGCCTGCCGCGCTCCATGAAATTATCCCCCGACGGAAAATGGCTCTACGTGGCGCTGAACGGGGCCTCCGAAGTGGCGGTAGTGGACACGGCCGGCATGACCGTGGCCTCCCGTATGGCGGCGGACTCTTTTCCCGTGGGCCTGGACATCAGCCCCGACGGCGGTTCTTTGTGGGTAACCTCGCAGGGAATAGACGGCGCCGGCGGCAATTCGGTAGAGGTCTACTCGGTAGCGGTGCCTTCAGCCGGTCCACCGCAGGCTTCGCCTGCGGCGGGCGGGCTTCAGCGCGTAACCCCCCCGGTCCCATAGGAGGAACCGCGTGCGCCAGGGCAACAAAAAACCCCCTTTCGGAGGTTCATGCCCTGCTATTTTCATTGCAAGTTCGATCTGTAGAGCGTCTAAATGGTTGCGGGGGCAGGATTTGAACCTGCGACCTCAAGGTTATGGGCCTTGCGAGCTACCAGGCTGCTCTACCCCGCACAATAAGTATAGCACAAGGTAAAGACTTTTGCAACATTTCACGTCGGAAGAACTTACATCTCATGACCGCGATATCCGCCACAACGAGTAAAAGTGACAGGGTAAATACGGTGTTTGGAATTGAGATCCGGCAGGTATCGTAGGCATTGCGGCCCCGGGAACTTCGTTTTGTGAGCGGTGGAAAACTTTAAAGCCGCGGCCCGCCTCCGGGGATTTCCCTGGCTGGACATGGCCACGGGGCCGGTGACGTTATTGCAAAGCGCCAAAAGCCTCTTCCAGGAGTTTTCGCCTGTCCGTCACTCCCATCAGCCTGCTAAACCCAGCTCCACCGGGAGCGGCCAGCACCAGTCTCTTGACCGCCGGGAAAGCGGCGAGAAGACCGTCAATCCCGCCGCCCCTCTTAAGCTCTTCCCGGTTGTCACGCAGGCAAGCGTTTCCGCGGATATAGAACCCGCCCGGCCTCCCGCGGTACGCCACCGGGCGCAGCTTCTCGCCGCACGGCACCTTGCAGGGGCCATTAAAACCTTTTTTAAAGTGGCAATACCTTGTAACACTGAGGTAAGCCAGCGGGGCGTGAAAATTGACAGGCGCTGACGCCCCCCCCTGCGCCATTCGCAGCCGGTCAGGACTGTCCGCTTCAATCGCTTCGAGGCGTCCGCCGAAAACGGTGAAAAAGATACCGGAAAAAGCGCTGTGCCCCATCATTACGGTAAGCACTCTGCCGGCAGAAAGCCGCGCTTTTTGCCGCGGTACTTTTACGGACAGAAGGCCAGCCAGGCCGGGATCGTTGACCACTATTTCGTCCACATACCCGGCCGAGGTCAGCGCGCCGGACAAAGCCGCAGCCCTTGGGAGGAACTCGTCCGTAACTGGCGGCAGCAGCAGCGTAAAAGGTCTGGCCAGCCTTTTACAGGCCGATGCCAGCGCCGCCGGGTCCGGCAGAAGGTTCTGACAGAATTCGCTGCCTGCGTAAATGCGGTCAAAGGCCGAGAACGCCCCCGCAGGCGTGGAGCGCAACTGCGCGGAAGAAAGGGCGACGGCGTATTCCATCATCGGCCAGCCGCCGTAAGGAATTCGCTCTCGCTGGCGCTGGCGCCGGCAAGGGAGATAAGTTTAAGGGCTCTCTGGACCACCGCGGCACCGTGACTGAAATCACCATAGCGGGGGGTCTTAAGATACTGAGCTCCCTCTTTGTAAAAAGAGTAGAACATGCGCATCATCTCCGGGCGGGACGGCTTGGGCATAACGAATTTTTTCCCCTGCAGAGTATAGGTCTCGAGGCAGGGGTGAGAGGCACATGCCGCTCCCGGGAAATCGTGCAGCACGCAGGCCCCGTCTATATTGACGCAGTAGCTGAAATCGTGGAAGAACACTTCGGTTTCAAGCCCAAGCCGGTTATGGAGCAGCCTTCCGGCCTCGGCAGGAGTAAGTTGCTGGGGAACCGTTATCCTCTCTATGCCGAGGCAGGCATAGAAGGACAGCGCGCCGGAGTTGAAGCAGCAGCCTAGCGCGCTTAATATAAACCGTGTTTTCACACTTCGCTCCCGCAGGTAGGAGAGCAAACCCATATCCCTAATTATCAGCCCGGACAGGCCGGCGGCCAGGCAGTCCGAGATCGTTTCCACGATACGCGGGTACCAGCTTTGATGATAGGTCTCGTTAGCTGCTAGGAATACTGGTTTGCGGCGGTTCCGGGCGGCCTTTATAATCCGCGTAAGGCCCGCCAGGTCAACGCTCAGTTCCGGGTCTCGATGGTTGTTTATGAGGCAAAGGCCGCAATAAAGTTCGTCGGCGCCGGAATCGGAGAAAGACTTGGCCTCAGTCTCGGAAATCACGCCGGCCATTAATTTCATTTACAAAGCCCTCTACTTCTGTATCTCCAGGGAATCTATTACCTCGCCGTCTTTGTTGTAGACGGACATATTGAAGACCTGGTCCTTAACCTCGATAAAAGCGAAGTGGTAGGTCGGCAGGAATTTCTCCGACCATTCCTCATTGCGCCTTTGGATATAGAGCGTGCTGCCGCCGCCCGCCAGCGTGATGTACACGATCCCCTCCGCCTCGTCGGGCAGCCCTTCCTTCACCGGCATCGTCCGCTCGTAGTCGTGGTCGTGCCCCTGGAAGACTATGTCCACTTTATATTTAAGCAGCAGCGGTTCCAGCGCTTTAACTTCCGCTTCCGCGGCCCCGTGCGCCCCGGTGGAATAGATGGGCTCGTGCACCACCACGAACTTCCATTCTTTGTCGGCCGATTTCGCCAGGTAGCGCTCCAGCCATTTATACTGCCTGGAGCCCGGCTCCAGCGCCGGGGCGAACTTGGCGCCGTCGAAGGCGTTGGTATCCAGCACGAAGAAGCGCGCGTTGCCCTCGTCGAAAAAATAGTAATGGGGCGGCAGACCGGTGAGCGGGACGCTGTGGAACGGGGCGTAGTTGGCCTTGATGAAGCCGCGCCCGTCCGGCGTGCGCAGGTCCTTGCCGTAGTCGTGGTTGCCCAGCGCCAGGAAGAACGGCGCGCGGGCCAGCAGCCCGGCGTAGGGCTTGAAGTACTGCGCGTCGGCGTCTGAATCCAGGCCCGATTCCACCATGTCGCCCATATGCAGCACGAAATCGGGATGGAACTTGTCCATCTGGGCCGCGAGATCGCGCTGCTCCTGCGACCCCGAGCCGGAATCGCCGAAAGCCAGGAAAGAGAATTCGGGTTTATCTTCCCCTTTGAAAGTGGTAAAAGGCCCCTCGAAGGCCTTGTAGACTCCGGTGCTCTGGTCGGCCGGCAGGTAAAGCCGGTAACAGTAAGTGGTATCCGGCGTAAGGCCGAACAGCGTTATTTTTTGTTCCTTCAGCTGCGCCGCGCTGGTAAGGAACCGCTCGCAGTCGGGAACGACGCCGTAAGAGAGCCAGGCCGGGGTAGAGACGTCCGCCCGGAAGCGGACGGTCACCATGTCCTGCGCCATGTTCTCCAGGTAGGGCCCGCGCTCAACGCGCGCCGCGGCGGCGGCGCCGGCCAGGAGCAGGAGGACGGCGGCAGGTAGGAGGCGTCTCATTTGCCCCCGGGGCCGCAGAACAGCGGCACCACTTTGAACTTGACGGCGTCGATCAGGCCGCGGTCGGTGAGGCGGATCTCGGGGATGGGCGGCAGCGTAAGGAAGGACATGGCCATGAACGGGTCCGAAAGTTTGGAGCCCAGCATCTTCGCTATTTCGTTCAGGCGCTTCTGCTTTTCGCGCACGAACTCGGCGCTGCGGTCGGACATCAGGCCGGCCACGGGCAGCGGCAGGGCTTCCAGCACCTGGCCGTTCAGCGCCGCCACTATGCCGCCCTGCATCTTGACCACCTGCACGGCGGCGGTATACATATCCCCGTCGTGCGTGCCTATCACTACGATGTTATGAGAATCGTGCGAGACCGAGGAGGCGATGGCGCCTTTCTTGAGGCCGAAGCCTTTCACCAGCGCCAGCGCCACGCGGCCGGAGGCCATGTGGCGTTCTATCACGGCGATCTTCAGGATATCCTTCTCAGTGTCGGAAGAGACGTAGCCGCCGTCCTCCTTGACTTTTTCCACGGTCATCCTGGTGACGATCTGGTCGGGGATCACGTTGATCACGCGGGCGTGCTGGCTCTCGGCCTTCAGCGCGAAGTCCTCGTGCTCTATCCATTTGACGTTGACGGTGCCGCGGGTCTTGCCGTGGTAGTCCTTTATTACGCCCGGCTCTATCACGCCGGCCTTCGAGACCAGTTTGCCGTTCTTGAACACCTTGGAGATCTTCATCTTCTTCAGGTCGTCGAACACCACCAGGTCGGCCGCGTAGCCGGGAGCTATGGCGCCCAGGTTCTTGATGCCGAAGTACTCGGCGGTATTGATGGTGGCCATCTGGATGGCGCGGATCGGGTCCACGCCCAGGCGCACCGCGGTGCGCACCAGGTAGTCTATGTGGCCTTCGCGGGCGATGTCCTCCAGGTGCCGGTCGTCGGTCACGAAGAAGAACTTGCGGGAATTCTCGGAGTTCACCAGCGGCAGCAGGCCCTTGAGGTTCTTGGCGGCCGTGCCCTCGCGGATCATGATGTACATGCCGGCGCGCAGCTTCTCCCTGGCCTCGGCCACGTCGGTGCACTCGTGGTCCGAGCGGATGCCCGCGGCCACGTAGGCGTAAAGCTGTTTGTCCTTCAGCATCGGGGCGTGGCCGTCTATCACCTTGTTCTTGGCGATCAGGATCTTCTTGAGCACTTCCTCGTTGCGGTAGATCACGCCGGGGTAGTCCATCATCTCGCCGATGCCCAGCACGCGCTCGTCGTTCAGCAGCAGGCCCAGGTCGTGGGCGGAAAGCTCGGCGCCGGCGGTCTCGAGGGAGGTGGCGGGCACGCAGGAAGGGAGCATGACGTACACGCTCAGGGGGCTGTCCTCGCTGGAGGCCATCATGTACCTGATGCCGTCCAGGCCCAGGACGTTGGCGATCTCGTGGGGGTCGATCACGGCGGAGGTGGTGCCGTGCGGCAGCACCACGCTGGCGAACTCGGGCACCTTCACCATGGAGCTTTCGATATGGACGTGGCCGTCGATGAAGCCGGGGGAGACGTAGGCGTCCTTGAGGTCCATGGTCTGGCGGGCCTTGTAGTCGCCGAAGCCCACCACGCGGCCGCCGTGGATGGCCACGTGCGTGCGGTGGATATCCCCGGAGAAAGTGTTGATCACGCGCGCGTTCTTAAGCAGCAGGTCCACGGGCTTGGCGCCGCCGGAGATCTCTATGGTGTTTTTAAGTTTTTCCAGGTTAGCATCGAGTTCCATCGTTAGCACCGCCTTGTATGAGATGCAGTAATTCTACATTTTCGCGGGGTTCTTCGCAAAATAGTAATATATTGTTTCTATGGACCTGCTTCACGCCGCCCTGCCTTACGCCCCTCTCGCCCTGCTGGTCTTCCTGGCCGGCTTTGTGGACGCCATCGCCGGCGGCGGCGGCCTGATAACCCTGCCGGCTTATCTGGCCTACGGCGTAAGCCCCCTGTATCTTCTCGGCACCAACAAGCTTTCTTCCGCCATGGGCACCACGGTAGCCGCCGCGCGCTTCCTTAAGGAAACTCGCACCAGGTGGGACCTGCTCTTCATCCTTGTCTTCCTGGCCGCGGCCGGGGCCTTCCTGGGCGCCAGGGCCATCGCGCTGGTGCCGCCGGAAGCCATCCGCTACCTGCTGATAGTCCTGCTCCCCCCGGTGGCCATCTTCCTGGCCGCAAAAAAGAGCTTCGGCCTGGCGGATACCAGCGCGCGCTTCAACGACAACGCCCTGCTGGCGCGGTCCGGGAGCATTTCTTTCTGTGTGAGTTTTTACGACGGGCTGCTCGGGCCCGGCACCGGCACTTTCCTGGCCGTGGCCTTCGCCAGGGTCTGCGGCTTCGACCTGCTCCGCGCCACGGCGCTGGCCAAGCTTTTAAACCTGGTCTCCAACCTGGCCGCGCTGGGCGCTTTCCTGTACCTCGGCCGCGTGCACCTCAAGTTGGGCCTCGCCATGGGCCTGGCCGGCATGGCCGGCAATTACGCCGGCTCCCACCTGGCCCTTAAAAAGGGCGCCTGGGTCATACGCCCGATGCTGTTCACCGTCTCCGCCGCCCTGCTCGCCAAGATCGTGTGGAACATGGTGAGATAAAACTACTTTATCATCGCCATCAGGCCGAAGCGGCCGGTCTTCCCGCCGTCCCGCCGCCAGGAATAGAACATTTCTTTTTCCGCGTACGTGCAGAGGTGCATGAACTCATGGTCCTTCACGCCCAGAGTCTCCAACTGGGAGCGCAGGAGTTCGCGCAGGTTGAAGAAATGCAGGCCGTCCTTCATCGTAAGAAAGCGCTTGTCCGCCCCGCCGGGATAGAAGGCCTTCAGTTTTTCCAGGAAATCCTCACGCACCGGGTAGTTGGCCGCCGAGATCATGGGCGAAACTCCCGCCGTAACGTCCCCCGGCTCCGTTCCATAGCGCATCTTCATAACGTTCAGGGTGGCGGCATAGACGCCCAGGAAAGCCCCCCGCCAGCCGCTGTGGGCCACGGCCAGCACCTTTCTTTTGGGATCGTAAAAGCAGGTAAGAGCGCAGTCTGCCGAAAGCGCCAGCAGCGGCACTCCCGGCACGGCGGTGACCAGCGCGTCGGTGTTTTCGGTGGCGGCCCCCCCGCCGTTCTCCAGCACCGCCACGTTCGCCGTATGGCGCTGCTGCATCCGCCCGAGCCGGGCGGACTCCGCCCCCATCACGCCGCAGAACAGCTCCAGGTTCTCTTCCACCAGCTCCAGCTTGTCGCCGGTGCCCGAGCCCAGGTTAAGGCCGAAATACGGGCCGGAACTTACCCCGCCGGCGCGGGTGGCCACCGCGCAGGAAAGGTCTTCCTGGTTCCTGAACAGGTCGAACCGCAGCAGCTTAAGGCCGTTCTTTTCTTCAGTATGCATTTTTCCCCCGTAAACCTGGCCGGCTTTCACTGCCGGCCCCAAGATTGTTATTATAACCGCATGTCACACCGCGTTACCTGCAGGTTCATCGGCAAGGCGGATGCCGGAACGTTAAACGGAATTATAACAATTTACCGCGCGCAAGGCTGGTGGAAGCGCACCGACACCCCCGCGCTGCTTAAAAAACTGATAAAAGGCAGCCACGGCTTCGTCGTGGCCGAACTGGACGGCCGTATCGTAGGCATCGGCCGGGCCATCAGCGACGGGGTCAGCGACGCCTACATCCAGGACGTGGCCGTACTAAAGAGCGAACGTCATTCCGGTGCCGGCAGCGCCATAGTTAAAGCCCTTAAGGCCCGGCTCAAGCGCGACGGCGTGGGCTGGCTTGGCCTGATAGCCCAGGACCATTCCGAACCTTTCTACCTTAAGCTGGGGTTCAGGACCCTGAAGAACGCGGCGCCGATGCTCTCCAAAGGCAGCAATGTTTAAACTCCTAACGCCCGAAGATTACCCGGAGCTCAGGAAATACTTCGACGGGCCTACGTACACCCTCTGCGAATATTCCCTTTCCGCCGTAATAGCCTGGAACCGCTGCCTTTACGAGGTGTCCTGGAAGCTGGACGGCGACCTGCTGCTGCTGGCCGAAACCGACCTGGAGCCGCCCGCGGCGCGCCGCCTGCTGATGCCGGTGCCCTGCCCGTTCCGCGACGTGCCGCCCTCCGAACTTGCGGCGATAGCGGGGCGCAACCGGCACTACAGTTTTTACTACGTACCGCAGGATTACCTGGAAAGGCATAAGGCCGAAATCGAGGCCCTGTTCACGGCCGAGGAGCAGCCCGGCTTCATGGACTACCTTTACAACACCACGGACCTGGCGGGGCTGGCCGGGCACAAGTACTCCAAGAAGCGCAACCTGGTGGCGCAGTTCAACAAGCAGACGGCCGCCGTCAGAAAGGTTGCCGTGGAAGCCATAACCGCCGCCAACACTGACGCCTGTCTTAAGCTCCTTGACCGCTGGGCCCACGACCCCGAGACCGGCGCGCGCCTGGACATGCTCAACTGCGAGCGCAAGGCCATCGTGAATTCGCTCAAGCACCTGGACCTGCTGGAAATGAAGGGCATCCTCGTGCTTATCGACGGCGAGATCTGCGGCTTCGCGCTGGGCTCGCGCCTGGCGCCGGACACTTTCGTGCTGAACTTCGAGAAGGCGCTGGACGACGTAAAGGGCCTTTACCAGTTTCTCGATAAGGAATTCGCGGCCCGCCTCCCCCCCGCATACGCCCGCGTCAACAAGGAAAGCGACCTGGGCAAGCCGGGCCTCATCAAAACCAAGGAATCGTATTATCCTGCCGCTAAAGTAAGATCCTATACGCTCACGCTTAAATAAGCGGCTCAGGCGTTAAAATTAAAAAGCCCGGGAACTTTCCCGGGCTTTTTAGTCGGCGCGCTCGCGTTTAATTGTAAGGGTTGGCCGTCTTGCTCAGCAGGTAGACCGCGGCCTTGATGTTGCTGTTCACCGTCTTGGTGATCAGGCCCGCGCCAGGGTAGAAGCCGTTGCCTTCCAGCTCGAAAGTGAAGGCCAGGATGCCGCCCTTGTCGTAGGCCCAGTCGCAGCTGTCGCCGGTGGCTATGTACATGTCGCTGGACTTGCGGGCGGTGTAGCCGGTCAGCTTGCCCATCTCGCCGGACATCTTCACGAAAGCGTCCTTATCCTTGGCGTTCGGCACATCCGCGTCGTTGCCGCCCCAGGGGTACAGGATCTCGCTGGCGTAGGAGTGGTAGCTGATGTGCGTCTTGAGGTTCTTGCGCGCCAGCATGAAATCCCTCAGGTGCTGGCTCTCGGGCTCGGAGAAGGCCTTGGGGCCGCAGTAAGTGTCCGCGCCGGGGTAGGTGGAGGCGCCGGCCTCGCACCACCAGGAATCGAAATTGCGGTTCAAGTCCACGCCGATGGACTTGTCGGGGTTCACGCGGGCGTTCTTGCGGAAGTACTGGTACTTGCCGCCCTTGATGTCGTATTCCACGCCGTCGGGGTTGCCCATCGGGATGATATAGATGTCCAGGGTCGAGATGTACCGCTTGATGTCGGCGTCGTTCCGGTGGTCGAACAGCCAGGACGCGAACAGCAGCGGCACTTCGTTGGCCAGGTGCTCGCGGGCGTGCACGTTGCCCAGGAAGAAGGCGCCGGGCTTGGAACTGGGAGCGGTCCCCTTGGCGCTGGCGTTGATGCGCAGGCACCAGATGTCGCGGCCTTCGGTGGTCTTGCCGATCGAGAACACGGAGGCGATGTCGGAATTCTTGGAGGCCAGCTGGTTCAGCAGGTCGGTGGTCTCCTTATAGTTATGGTAGGCGGCGTCCGCGGCCGGGAAATCCTTGGTGACGCCGCGGGCGTACTTCTGCTCCACCGTCATCTTGCTCACCAGGGAGAAGGCCTTGGACGACAAAGCGTCCATGGTGTGCTGGCCGGCGAAACCTGAGACCAGGTCGCCCTTGATTTCAACGATGTCCATGCCGGCTTCCAGAAGGCGGGTGCGCTCGTACTTGTCGGCGGCTTTTACGGTTACCCAGAAGCGGCCCTCGGCGGGCAGGACTTCGGTCTTCTCTATGTTGAAAGCGGGTTCGGGGGCGGCGGGAGTTTCTACGGTTATCTGCTTGAGCAGCTGGTCAAAAGAGGAGGCGTCAGCGGGCTGGTCGGCAGCGGCGCGGACTGACATGGAAAGTGTTCCGAGTAAAGCAAAAGAGAGTAAAATTTTCTTCATCGCTGAAAACCTCCGCTGCGGTTGATAACAGTCAAGTCTTTATAAATTATAGGACCTAAAGCCAAATACCGGCAAGGCCAAAGGACCTATGCCCACCTGGGCCCTTTGGCCCCTATATAAGCCCGCTAATGCCCAGGAAAGTGTACCACAGCCCGGCTATGAGCAGGGTAAGCCGGCCTATTTCATTAGCCCGGGCGCCTATCCAGGGAGTGCCCAGCATGACAGGGGAGATAAAGAGGGAGGTAGCCCCGAAGAAACCGCAGAAGTATACCAGGCCCTTAAGAACATCGGCCATTTCCATCAGGCGCAGGAAACCCGCGGCGAAGGGCGGGCAGATATTTATACCGGTAATGAACCCCATAGCCAGGGGCAGTCTTCGAAAAAAAGGGTTAATGTCGGTCTTAAGCAGGCAGGCGGCCGGGCCTGAAGTGATCCGGAAAGCGGCCAGCAGCACCATCACCAGGCCGCAGGACAGCATGCCGGCGGGGAGAAGCCTTGGCGGAAGGGCCCCCTGCCCGGCCTTGCCCGCCAGCGAAGCCAGCAGGGCGAAAAGCATATAGGCCCCGAAACGCCCCCCCATGAACTCCAGGAAGATCCGGAAGTTGAACCTCCAGGCTGTCTTTCCCTCAGCCAGCAGGTACGGGGCCAGCAGCGGCAGGCAGGCTGCCAGGCAGTAAAAGCCCGTGGAAAGCCCCAGCAGGAAGCCTTCGGAAAATAAAGCCGGCATCGTTCGACCGGCTAAATGTTCACCGCCCGGTTGCAGCGCTTGCACCAGCCGGCGGCTTTCCCGAAGTTGTTCTTGCGGTTGAGCGGTACCGTATCCTTGCAGCCGGGGCATTTGACGTCCATGCCGTTCAGGTCCAGCTTGCAGTAGTCCTTTTCGAAGATGTCCTTATTTGTGTACCGCGGTTCCAGCCATTTTCCGTCTTTCATTGGTCCTCCCTGAATTTAAAACTTGATCAGCCCGAAAATATCGCGCAGCGCGGCCGGGGCCCAAAGGGACGCGAAAACCGCCCCAAGCGTTAAGCCTGAATAAACGTAGAAATACCCAGCCGTGAACAGCCGCCCCGCCCAGCCCCCGGCCCCGGGAAGGTTCCGGCCCAGCACGGTGTACCGCAGTCCCCCCGAAGGGCAGGCGCTTAGGCATTCCCCGCAAAGATTGCAGTAGGCCAGGAACTCCGGCTTCCCCTCCGGGGAAGCCTTAAGGGCCAGCATAGGGCAGACCGAGGCGCATTTAAGGCAGCCCGAACATTTGGCGGCGTCCAGCGAAACCCGGAAGGGGTTCAGCCGCCCCCAGAAAGCCTGCCAGGCCGCGAAAGGGCAGAGGTAGGAACAGAATACCCTTTTTTTAGTGAGCAGCGGCCCCAGCACCAGCGCGGCCAGGGCCGCGAGCATTAAAGCGTACTGAAGCCGGTGTGTGCCGGCGTCGGCGTCCATAAAAACCCCGGTCAGTTTGAACGGGCAGAGCCATAGGCAGTAGACCGGCAGCATATAGGCAAAGGAAGCCAGCAGCAGGAATACCAGCAGCGCCGCCGGCAGGTCCCGGAACTTCAGCGCCCAGCGCCCGAGCCTGAGCAGCGGCCGGCGCGGCAGCGCGCTAAGCCCGTCGTCGATGCCGCCGTAAAAACAGGCCCAGGCGCACCAGCCCCGGCCCAGCGCCAGGGTAACAAAAAGCCAGGCCGCGCCCAGCGTGAGCGGCCCCCACAGCTTCCACCCTCCGCTCAGCACGGCCAGGTACTGCTGGTAGAGATAGTTCAGGAAATACGGGGCCATGGCTATGTGGCAGAAAGGAGTTTCCTTGAAGCAGGAGGAAGGGGCTATCCGGCCCAGCAGGCTCAACTTGAAATGCGCCAGGAAGGCCAGCGCGGAAACCGAAAAGAAGATGCGGCGGTAAAAAGAAACGCGGCCCGTGTACGCGATGGCGAAGCCGATACCCGCCGAGAACAGCGCCCAGGCCAGCGCGTAAAAGGCGCTGATCTCCCTGGCCACGACCAGGCGGGAGAAGAAAAGGACGGTCGCGAATATCAGCGCGGAAAATAACGCCGCCGGCGCCGCCCCCTCCTTTACGCTTCCGGTGGTTTTCATTTGTATTATAATATCAAAATCAATGGGGATATTCCTGCTGTTCGGTTTTTATTCGCTGCTGGCGCAGGTACTGCTGGTGCGCGAGATCTCGCAGCTGTTCTCCGCCCACGAACTCTCGCTGGCCGCGGCGCTGGCGGCCTGGCTGCTGTGGACCGCCGCGGGGGCCAGGCTGGCCGCAGCCAAAACGGCCGGGGCACGGCTGAATTTCCCGGCGGCGGCGCTGCTGCTGGCCGCGTTGGCGCCGGCCAACCTGCTGCTGGCGCGGCTCGCGCCCGCCCTGCCCGGCGGCCTTTCCCAGCCGGGCTTGTTCTCCATGGCGGCCGGTTCGCTGCTGCTGGCCCTGCCCTGCGGCTTAGCCAACGGCTATGCCGCGGGCGCAGGGCTTGCCGGCAGGCCCGCTTTCTTTTACGCCGCCGAAGCCGCCGGCGCCGCCGCGGCCGGGATGTTCACGGTTCTCTATTTCCGCTATTTCCCCTCCCTGGAGCCCGTGCTCGCGCTGGCTTTGCCCGGGCTGGGGCTAGGAGCTTTTTACGCGGCGCAGGCGGGCTCCGTGAAAAAACGGCTGTACGCCGCCGCGGCCCTCCTGGCCGCCTGCGCCCTGGCCGTTGCCGCCGCGCCCCTCTGCTATACCCTTAAACCGCCGGCCCCGCGGCCCGCCCGGGTAGCGCTTACCGGGGGCTCCAGGCTCGCTTTCACCGGCGGAGCGGAGCGCGCCGTCTACGAGGACGGGCGGCTGCTGAATTCCGCGGGGGACACCGGGCCGGAGGAACTGGCCCATATCCCGCTGCTGGCCTCGCCCGGCCCCGGCCGCGTGCTCCTTACCGGCGGCGGGGCTTTCTTTATCCTGCCGGAAGTCCTGAAGCACCGGCCCTCGTCGGTGGAGATCGCCGAGCCGGACCGGTTCAAGGCGCGCGCGCTCGCCGCCTGGGCAGGCGCGCGGAACGGCACCTGCGCGCTGCTGCCGCTGGACCCGAGAGAACTGAAAGGCCGTTCCGGCTTTTACGACGTAATTTTCCAGACCGACGCCTCGCCGGACAACGCCGCCCTGAACAGGTCCTTCACGCTGGAATATTTCCGCCTGGCCGCCGGCATGCTGGCGCCGGGCGGCATCCTGGCCTTCCAGCTGCCGTTCGCGGAGAACTACTTGCCGCGGGAGACCGCCTACGCCGCGGCCTGCGTGCTGGCCTCCGCCAAGGCCGTGTTCCCCTATATCGAACTGGTGCCGGGCCGCCGGCTTACCGTGCTGGCCTCGCTGAAGCCGATAAAACTGGAGCTCCCCCTGCTGGCGCGCAGATATTCCGAACGCGGGATAAAGAACCGGACGGTAACAACGCCGGCGTTCCCGTTCATGCTGGACCCTTACCGGCGAGCCTGGGCGGAAATGGAAATAGCGCGCGTTAAACACCCGCCGCTCAACACCGACCTGAACCCGCTGGCCTACTTCCGCTTCTGGCGGGCCTGGCTCTCTATGGTGGCTTCGCCGCCGGCCCTGCTCGGCCTGGCCGCCCTGGGCCTGGCGGCCGTCCTCGGGGGCTTCCGCGTCGCCGGGCTCCTGGGCTTCACGCCGGAGGACCGCTCGGGCGAAGCTTTCTTCATGGGGTTCTGGGCGCTGGCCTTCGAGACTTCGCTGCTGCTGGCCTTCCAGGCGGGCACGGGCAGGCTTAATCCGGAACTGGGCCTGCTGTTCGCGGTCTTCATGGCGGGCGGCGCGGCGGGGGCCTGGGCGGGCGGGAAAAGCGGCGGGGGCATACTTGCGGCGGAACTGGCGGCCGCCGCGCTGGCCTTCGGCTGCGCCGGAGCGCCGGCCATGATAGCGGGCGGCGCCTGGGTATGGGCTTTCATAGCGGCGGCGGGAACGCTTACAGGTTTTTTCTTTTCAAAGGCCGCCGGGAGCGGCCCTGCCGGGATCTACGCGCTAGACCTGGTCGGCGGGGCCGCGGGCGGGCTGGTAACGGCCGCTTTCTCCGCCCCGCTCTGGGGCATAAGCGGGGCGCTGCACCTGGCCGGCGCGGCCGCGGGAGCGGCGCTGGCGGGCGGGCTGCTGGTCGCCCTGCGCCGGCGCCGGGCGGCCGGCGGGCCTATTTTTTCTCTTCGGAAAAAGCGTCCACGGTAAAAGAATAGAGTTTCGTTTTACCGTCCTTCCAGCAGCCCCGCGGCAGGCCGGCCTTCTGGGAGCACAGTTCGCCCAGGAACGCGTCTTTCCCAGGCAGCTGCTCCCAGACCTGAGGCAGGAAAAGCCCGGACTTTTCTCCGTTCACGGCTACAATACCCATCTTGCCAGGCTTTACAGCGTCCGGCTTTACCGGCTTGAGCGGGGACAGCACGGAAACTTCTATCCGCACTTTGTCCAGTTCGCCGGGCTTCAGCGGCGGGAAGCGCCCGTCGCGGAAGGCCGCGGAAAACGCCCCATAGCGCACCGCGTCCAGCAGGGTCATGGCCGGCTCCACGGTGCCTACGCAGCCGCGCAGTTCCCCGCCCTCGGTCAGCGTCACGAAGACCGCGCCGGGCAGGTTAAGCCTCGGGTCGCCGCTCAAAGAGGGATCGGCCGGTCTCTTCGCGAACGCGTCCGACAGCGTGCGGCGCGCCTCGGCGAGCAACGCGGTCTTCTGCACCGCCGAAAGCTTAAGTTCTTCGGGACGCCCGCCTTTAACGAAAACCCCCGAAAGATAGCCCACGACCCTTCCGGCTTCCGAGGCCGCCGGGTTCTCCGCGTAAGAGTCGGAAAGTTTTAACGGCACGAACGACCCCGCGCCCAGCAGGCGCGCGGCCTCCATGCCGGCTTCCAGCGCGGCCTCGCCGCAGGCGCAGGTCTCCAGCCCGGGCTCCTGCTTCTGCAGGATCATCTTCGAAGCGGACCAGAGCAGCGCCGGGTCCAGGGTCTCGACGGCCAGCAGCATGGCCCCGTCGGCGGCGGCAGCCGTGCTGTGCGGCGGGTAATGGGAGAAGTCGGTGGAGATAACCAGCAGGGCTTTCTTTCCCTTAAGAGCCGAAGCCAGCGCGGCGCCGATCTTCTTCAGGTCTGCCAAGTCGCCGGTATTCAGCACGGCCGCGAGCAGCTTAAAAGGCTTCTTAAGCCTGCGCTGAAGGAAAGGCAGCTGCACCTCTACGGAGTGCTCACGGGCGTGCGCCGAGGGCCTGTCCTCGAAGAGCGGGCTGGCCTTAAGCAGCGCCGCGGCGAGCTTCCTGTCGGTCGGAACTTTCCCCAGCGGCGTTTCGTAAGAATCCGCGGCCAGCAGCGCCGCGCCTTTCACCGCCTCGGTATGCGCGGTGCCTAGAATGACCACGGTGTCGTAACTGTCCGCGATCTCCGCGTAGGCCAGCCCCGCCATCCTGCCGGAGAACTCGTAGCCGGCGTGGGGCGCCAGCACGGCCACCACCGCGCCAGGGAGTTTCGCGGTGCTTTTTGCCGCGAGCGCGGCGTCCACGAAAGCCGCCAGCGCGGCCTTGTCCGCGGGATAGAACTGCCCCGCCACGGCCGGTTCGCGCGCGCCCGCGGCGGCGGCCTGGGCCGCCAGAACCAGCGCCATAAGTATTCTTTTCATGATCCCCCTCCCGATCCCTACCAGATACCCGGAACTTTCGTGCCGTCCCAGGGACAGCGGCCGCCCGAAGGCGTCAGCCTGTCTTCCAGCACCGCGTAGCCGTACCTGCGTATCAGCACCCGGCCGCACTTGGGGCAGTAAGTATTCTCCCCCTCGTGGCCGGGCACGTTCCCCACGTACACGTACTTGAGACCTTTCCTGACGGCCTCCGCGCGCGCCAGCGTAAGCGTTTCCACGGGTGTTGGCGGCAGCTCGGACAGCAGGTAATTGGGCGTAAAGCGCGAAAAGAACAGCGGCGTGTCCGCCCCAAGGTTATCCTTCACCCACGAGGAAAGCTCCGCTATGTCCTTGGGCGAATCGTTAAGCCCGGGCACCACCAGGTTCACCACCTCGAAGAGCATCCCTTTCTTCTTAAGCTCCAGCAGCGTGCGCTTAACAGGTTCCAGCCTGGCCCCGGTGTAATCGCGGTAGAATTTCTCATTAAAACCCTTCAGGTCTATCTTGACCACATCCATCAGCGGCAGCAGCTCGTCCAGCGGCTCCTTGTTGATATAGCCGGAACTGACCATCACGTTCTTAAGCCCCTTGCTCCGCGCCAGCGCGGCCGTGTCGTACATGTACTCGTAGAAGATCACCGGCTCGGAATAGGTGTAGGCGACGGCCCTGGACCGGGTAGCGAGCGCGTACTTCACCACGTCGGCTGGCGGCAGCTCCGAAACCCGGGCCGCCCGCAGCCGGGCGTAGGGCTTGCCGCCGGGCCCCGGCAGGATCTCCAGCGCGGAAGGGATGGACACGGAGCCCCGGGCCTGCTCGGGGTAGATCTGGGAGATCTCCCAGTTCTGGCAGGCCTTGCAGGACAGGTTGCACCCCGGCGCCGCGATGGAGTAAATAAGGCTGCCAGGGTACATATGGTAGACGGGCTTTTTTTCTATCGGGTCCAGGTTGACCGCCGCGGGCTGGCCGTAGACCAGCGTCTTTATGCGCCCGCCGTAATTGACGCGCACCTTGCAGCGCCCGCGCGCGCCCTCGGGCAGGAAACATTCGTAGGGACAGAGGCGGCACTGCACGCCGTTGCAGACCGGCACGGCGAAACGGCCGGCCCTGATATGTGGACTTTGCGGCGGGAAGAGCAGCGAAAAGGTGGAAGGCGGAGGGAGAAGCGCGATCAGCGCCGAGGCGCCCAGCGCGGCGCCGGCGGTAAGTACCGCCAGCGCCGCAGCCGTGCCTCCCCGTAAGGACTTCATTTTTTACCGTTGGCCTGGGGGTTTTTGCGGTAGAACTCGGTGATATGCTCCAGGATCTCCGCGCCGGTCTCCGCGTAGCGGAACAGCTTCAGGTCCTCCTTGGCGATATAGCCCCACTTGGCCATGTTCGCGAAGTTGACCACGTCGTCCCAGTATTTCCTGCCGACCAGGATGATGGGCAGGCGGCGCTTCTTGCCGGTCTGCACCAGCGTCAGCACCTCGAACAGTTCGTCCATGGTGCCGAAGCCGCCGGGGAACGCCACCAGCGCGCGCGCCCGCATGACGAAGTGCATCTTGCGGATGGCGAAATAATGGAAGCGGAAGCAGAACTCGGGGGAGACGTAAGGGTTGGGACCCTGCTCCATGTCGAGCGTGATGTTCAGGCCGATGGTCTTCGCGCCTGCCTCGTAGGCGCCGCGGTTGGCGGCTTCCATGATGCCGGGGCCGCCGCCGGTGACCACCACCAGTTTGCGGTCCGGCAGCACGTCGGCCAGGGAAACCAGCCGGCCGAAATCGCGGGCCACTTCGTAAAACTTGGCGGAGGCCTCCAGCCGCCTGGCCGAGGCCAGCTTGTTGACCAGCAGCGGGTTTTTGGGGTCCTTTTTCAGGAGCTTGCTTATTTCAGCGGACCTGTCCTCGGACTGGCCTTTATCCCAGATGCGGGCGCTGCCGAAAACCACCACGGTGGCCTTCACGTCGTGGGCCGCCAGCGCCATTTCGGGTTTCTGCAGTTCCAGCTGCAGGCGCACGGGGCGCATTTCATCGCTGCTGAGGAAATCCGGGTCGGTATAGGCTTTCCTGTAGGCCTTGGCCCTGCGTAATTTTAAAACCTGTTCCCTCATCTCTTGTGTCTGTTTCACGTTGCGCTCCTTGGGGTCTTAGTTGTTGGTCTTCAGCAGATCTTTTTTCGCGAGCCACGCCGAGGCCTGCGCGGCCATCTTTTCCGCGGTCAGGCCCAGGTCCTCGTAAAGCTCTTCGGGCTTGCCCTGCTCGACGTATTCGTCCGGAATGCCGAGGCGCAGCAGCCTGGTCTCCATGCCGGACCCGTTAAGGTATTCCAGCACCGCAGAGCCGAAGCCGCCGGCGAGCGCGTTATCCTCTACGGTGATCAGCGGCCCGGAGGCGGCCAGTTTGTTTATGAGTTCCGTATCGAGCGGCTTCACGAACCTCATATCGGCCACGCCGGCGTCTATGCCGGAGGCCCGGAGGAGTTCGGCGGCCTTAACGGCCGGGTGTACCCGGTTGCCTATGGCCAGAAAATTGACGTCCTTGCCGGGCAGCAGCACGCGGCCCTTGCCGAGCGGCAGCTCCGCCGGTTCGGGGTCCATCGGCACGCCGAAGCCGCGGCCGCGCGGGTAGCGCAGCAGCGCGGGCTTGCCGCAGGCGAAGGCCGTAGCCAGCATGTGCTGCAGCTCGTTCTCGTCGGCGGCGGCCATAACCACCACGTCAGGCAGCATCCGGAAAAGGGAAATATCGAACACGCCGTGGTGCGTGGGGCCGTCCTCCCCCACCAGGCCGGCGCGGTCCATCGCGATCACCACCGGCAGCTTTTGCAGGGAGATGTCGTGCTGTACCTGATCGAAAGCGCGCTGCATGAAAGAGGAGTAGATGGCGGCCACCGGCTTCATACCGTCCGCGGCAAGCCCTGCGGCGAAGGTGATGGCGTGCTCTTCGGCGATGCCGACGTCGTAATACCGCTTGGGAAAAGCGTCGCGGAACAGGTCCAGCCCTGTCCCCTCCGGCATGGCCGCGGTTATAGCGCAGATCCGGCTGTCCTTCCTGGCCAGTTTAACCAGGGTCGTACCGAAGACCGAGGTGAAAGAGGGCGCGGCGGGCGCGGACGCCTTGGCCGAGATCCCCGTTTCCACGTCGAAACTGGCCGCGCCGTGGAATTTGGTGGGGGCCGTCTCCGCCGGCGCGTAGCCGCGGCCTTTTTTGGTGACCACGTGCAGCATGACGGGGCCCTTCAGATTTTTAACGTAGCCCAGCACTTCCACCAGCTCGGCTATATTGTGACCGTCCACCGGCCCGTAGTAGGTAAAGCCCATTTCCTCGAAGATCATGCCGGGGAAGAAGAGCACGCGCGCGCGCTTGGCCACGCGCAGGATGTTCTTGCCCCAGAACTGGAAGCGGTTCAGGAACAGCTCGGCCTTGCGCTCGGCGTTCTGGATCGTGCCCAGCGTGAGGAGCTTCGTGAGGATGCGCCCCAGGCGCCCGACGCGCTGCGAGATGAACATCTGGTTGTCGTTCAGCACCACCAGCAGGTCCGTGCCCAGTTGCCCGACGTTCTGCATGGCCTCCCAGGCCATGCCGCCTGTCATAGCGCCGTCGGCCACCACGGCCACCACGCGGTAAGAGGCCCCGGCCTGGTCGCGGGCCGCGGCCATGCCCGCGGCGGCGGAAAGGGCCGTGGAGGCGTGCCCGGCGCCGAAGGCGTCGTATTCGGATTCGTAGCGTTTGAGGAAACCGGAAAGGCCGCCCTTCGTACGGATGGTGTGAAAACTGTCGGCCCGCCCGGTGAGGATCTTATGGGCGTAGGCCTGGTGCCCGGTGTCGAAAACTATGCGGTCGCGGGGCGTGTCGAAGACGTAATGCAGCGACAGGATCAGGTCCGCCGCCCCCAGGCTGGAGGCCAGGTGGCCGCCGGTGCGGCTGACGCCCTCTATGATGAGCCGGCGCACTTCCTCGGCCAGTTCCGGCAGGGCCGCCGCGGAAAGTTTCTTTATGTCTTCCGAACCTCTTATATTGGAGAGGAGAGGCATATCAGCTTTCCCTCCCGTAGACGAAACCGGCCAGGCCGGCCAGGGCTTCTTTTGGGGCGGCCGCGCCGTTTACCCCGGCGAGACCGGCCAGGGCCCGGCGCATCAGCGCCGCCGCCCGGCCGCGGGCTTCCTCCACGCCCAGCAGGGAGGCGTAGGTGAGCTTGCGGTTGCGCGCGTCGCTGCCGCTCTTCCCGAGTTTCTTCTTATCCCCCACCACGTCCAGGATGTCGTCCGCCACCTGGAAGCAGAGGCCCAGATCGCGCCCGAAGGCGGACATGGCCTTAAAGTCTTTTTCCGGGGCGCCGGCCAGGGCCGCGCCCATCTCCACCGCGGCGGTGATCAAGTCGGCGGTCTTGTGCTGGTGGATGTAGGAAAGCAGCCTCAGCCCGGCTTTCTTCCGGGCGGCCGGGATCTTCCCCCCCGGGAGAAAGCCCTCGGCTCCCAGGTCCGCCGCCTGCCCCGACACCATGCCCCGGGCGCCCGCCCTGGAGGCAAGGATGCCCGCGGCGCGGAGCACGCGCTCCGGCTTGACGCCGCCGGGATACTTCGAGGAAAGCAGGACGGTAAAAGCGTCGGTCAGCAGCGCGTCGCCGGAGAGGATGGCCAGGGCCTCGCCGTAAACCTTGTGGCTGGTGGGGCGGCCTCGGCGCAGGTCGTCGTCGTCCATGGCCGGCAGGTCGTCGTGAACGAGCGAATAGGTATGCAGCATCTCTATGGCGCAGGCCGCGGGCAGGATGTCGGCGGCCCTGCCGCCGAAGATCTCGTAAGAGGCGCCCATCAGGAGCGGGCGCAGGCGCTTGCCGCCGGCCGCCAGCGGGTAGGCCATGGCTTTAGAGAGGGCGGGCTGCGCCCCTTTAAGGCTGGTTATAAAACCCGGGAGAGCCGCGTTTATAGCGGCGGCGCGTTGCCTTATATATTCATCGACATCCATTATTGAATTATACAAAAAAGGCCGCGCTACCAGATGAACTGGACCCCCAGCCGGTGGGTGCCCCCCAGCGAACCATAGTCCAGGTAGGAATAATCCACGCGCGCCCCGCGGAGGAAACTGTTCTTGTCCGCCAGGCTGTCGAAGGTCATGCCGAAACCGCCGCTGATGCGCGAGCCGGAATCCTTGCGCGTCTGGTAGCCGATGCGCAGCTGGAACAGCCGCATCACGTCTGTCTCTAGGCCGGTGGCGCTGATATACCCACTGTCGGAATACTTCACCAGGTCGGAAGAGAGCGTGAACACCATCACGTCGTTTATCGTGCGAAAGTCCTTGGCGAAGCCGAAGCGCGCGGCGGAGGGCAGCTTGTAGGTTTCCCCCGCGAATTTCTCGCTGCCGCCCATGTTCAGGGCGGAAGCCCCGAGATGGAAATGATGGGGCAACACCAGCAGGACCCCCGCGTCGTAAGCGTAGGAGGAAGCGGAATCGCTGCCGAGCTTTTCGCTTATTTTTTTAACGGTGGCGCCGGCCGAGAACCTGTAGGACCTGGGGCGGTAGTCGCGGACCAGCGGCACCTTGGTCCAGCCGGGCGTGATCAGCATGGGGTCCAGCTTGCCGATATCCTGGTTGAAATGCGGCCAGGACTGGCCGAAGGAAAGCGACATCATGGTATGCCCGCTCGAGGTATCGCCGATGCGCATGTCGTTGGCATCGTACGCGTCGATGCTGCCGCTGTTAAGCGTGGTGAAGGCGGCCCCCAGGGTGCCCCACGGCGACCGCCAGGTGGCGGCCAGGTACTCCTGGGTTATACCGTCGATATACTGGTTATGGGAGCCCGAAAGCGAAGAATAGCTGAGCAAGCCCAAGCCCGCCGGGTTATAGAGCATAGAGTCGGGCCCGACCATGGCGGTATAGGCTTCGGCCAGCCCGGAAGGCACTGCGGCTACGGGGATCTTAAGGAAATTGGCGGTAGTGGTACCGGCCCCTCCGGCGAGGGCGCGCGGAGCCGGCCAGGCGGCCAAAAGGGCAGCCGCAGCTATAGCACGCAAAAGCATGGTCCTGGCCGATTTCTTCATAGCAAAGAGCGCGGGCCCGGCCGCGATAATATAGTATACATTAACGCCCGGCCTTTTTAATGTCCAAAATGTTACATTTCCGGAAAAAATCAAGAAGGCAGGTTCCGCGAACTCCTCGCTAAAACTCCCGCGCCGGTCTACAGGCCCGGCGCGGGAACGTTTCCCTAGCGGATCAGGCGCTTGAAGCTGGCTATCTCCATGGGCTTCAGCTCCGAATCCCCCGCCGTCCTGAGCGACAGGCTTACGTTACCCTGCGACAGCGAGAGCGCGGCGTACTGGGCCTCGTTCGGGTTCACCAGCAGCACGATGGTCCCCTTATGGGAGTTAACGCCGGCCACCTTCACGTTCTGAAGGAGCGTCGCCGCCACTTTTTCTTTCGTGGTCGCCCCCCCGTTCTTGGGACCCATGATGGCGTCGAACACGCAGATCACGTCCAGGGCGTCCCCTTTCTTCACCCACTGCAGCTGCTCCTTCGGGAACTGCATCACGAGGCCGCGGTAGCCCGGCGCCAGCGCCGGCCTGCGGTCCTCCATGTGCCTGCGGTAAGGGCCGAAAAATATTCCGGCCAGAACCAGTATCGCCGCCAGCGCCGCCATAGTTTTCACTTTCATAATCCCTCCTGACCGCCATTTTTCAAGTTTATAACAGATCCAGCCGCCGCCGGCAGTTCCTTCCTGCAGCTCAGCATATAGAACAGGTCGGCGGTGCTGCCCTTAAGGTCGCCAAGCACGCTGGCGGCCGGAGCCCCGCCGCCGGCCAGATTGGGCGCGTAAAGCGGGTTCAGCGAAGAGCGGGCCGGGCTGACTGAGCCGCGCCCGTGCGGCATGAAAAGCATGAGCACGGCGAAACCGGCCGCGAAAGCCAGAGCCGCCGCCGCGGCGCGCTGTCCGCGGCTTTCGCCCGCGGCGGCCGCGGCCAGGACCCTGGCGGCAAAAGCGGGGCCCGCCTTCAGCAGCGGGGCGCCGGCTTCCTTAAGGGCGGCCCGCTCCTCGAGCGCGGCCAGCCTGAGCGCGGCGCAGGCAGGGCAGCCGGCTATATGCCGTTCCGTTTCCAGCGCCTCCGCCGGGGTCAGCTCCCCGGCGGCCAGCGCGGCTACGCGCGTTCTCATTTCAGCATCGCAGTTCATATCCTCTCCCTCAGCAGTTTGAAAAGCCTGGCATGGGCGTTATGCAGCCTGGAGCGCACGGTCCCCACCGGCACGCCCAGCACCACGGCGATGTCCTCGTAAGGCAGGCCTTCCCACTCACGCAGCAGCAGCGCCGCCTTCAGCTTGCCCGGCAGCTTCTCCACCGAAGCGCGGACGAAAGCAGCGCGCTCCCCGGTCTCCAGCCCCTCCAGCAGGCCGGGCGCGGCGTCCGGGATGTTCTCGAATTCCTCGTCGCCGAACAGCAGCCCGGCGCTCTCCGTCTTCTTGGCCAGGTAATGGCGGAAATAACTCAATCCCACGTTCCTCGCCACCGAAAAAAGCCAGGTGCGGAACAGGGACTCTCCCCGGTACGAGCCCGCGCTCTTCCAGACCGCCAGGAACACCTCCTGCGTCATATCAAGCGCTTCTTCGGCCGGCAGCGAAAAGTTCCAGGCCATAAAACTCAGGACCCGGTCCTGGTAGCGCCGGACGAGTTCCCCCAGGGCGGGGCCCTCCCCCCGCCCCGCCGCCCGGATAAGTTCTTCGTCGCTGCTGTTTTCCATATAGTCGCGGCGCCCTCCGTTCTTTAGTAGCCGGGGCGGCCTGATTAGTTCATTAATTCTAGCAAACAAAAAAGCGGGACCCTATGGTCCCGCTTTATGGGCGGCGCTAAGCCGCACCGGTCGTTTTAAGGCTGGGTCTGGGAAACCAGGGTCCGCGTGTCGAAAGAAGCGTTGCGGGCCTGGTCGCTCAACTGGCGGCTGAAGCGCGAGATGTCCATGGCGGCCCACTGTGAGTCGTAACCCACGATCTCGGGCCTGCCGGAGCGGATAGCGGATTCCAGGCGCTGCGCCGAATTCTCGAGCGTAGGCCAGACGTCGCGGAGAATGTCACTGGCCGCCCAGTCCATGTCGCGCGCCGCTTTATTAAGTTCGGCGGATTTTACGGCGGAAGCGAGCAGGCCTCTCACGTCCATGGCCGCGCGCTGCATATTGTCGAAACGGCGGGACATATCCATGCTCATGCGGCGGATATCGGACTGAATGAAGAGGTCGGGGCCGTTAAGCTGGATAGCCCTTCTGACGCGGATCTCCATGTTATCCAGGTCGCTCCTTACCCAGGTAAGGTCGTTGCGGACCGCGTTAAGTTCGTTGACTACCTGCTGGTACCTGGCCAGCTGGTCCTGCGCGGCGTCCCTGGCGGGGGCGGCGGGCGCGGGAACTTCCGCGGCCTCGGTCTTTACGCCGAGGTCGGCGGCTTTTATAGTTTCAAGGTTGAAATCCGAGGAGTAAGCGGCCGAAGCCGAAGAGACCATGACCAGAGCCAATAGAATTTTTTTCATCGAACCCTCCTGCGTATATGGACTGCTAAAATATTCTACCTGAAACCCGGGCCGGGCACTAGAGGCTTTAGGCCCGGCGCGTCCTGGGTCTAAAGTCTCAGCACCGTAAGGGACAGCGGCGGCGCCTCGTAAGAACCCGTATGCGGCGCGCCCGGCTCTTTCACCAGCCCTTTCTCGTCGAAGGCGGTAAGCCAGGAGCCCTGGGGCAGGGCGAACTTAAGCGCGGTCTTCAGCGGGTTCACCAGCACCAGCACGCGGTTCCAGTTGTCCTTTTCGCGGCTGCCGTACAGCATGTAGGCGATGGCCGGCGGCTCCACCTTCAGCCCCAGTTCTTCGTAGAACTTGAGATTCTCCCTGACCTCGGCCGCCGTGGACATGCGGAAGACAGGGTGGGCTTTGCGCATCGCTATCAGGTCGCGGTAGTATTCGAAGACCGGCATGTTCTCTTTTTTGCGGGTCCAGTCCAGGCGGTTGATCTCGTCAGGCAGGTTGTAGGAATTCTCCTCGCCCTTCTTGGTGCGCAGGAACTCCTCGCCGGCGTGCAGGAACGGCACGCCCTGCGAGGTCAGCACCAGCGCGTTGGCCAGCTTGTCCATGGCCACCTTGTTGGCCAGCGGCTCGTCCTTCACCGAGAGGTCGATGCGGTCCCACAGCGTGTGGTTGTCGTGGCAGGAGACGTAGTTCAGCGTCTCCAGCGGGCCGTCGGTGAAGTCGTCCACCGAGCCGCGGATGCCGCGCATCACGGCGTCGCGGTTGCGGGCGGCCTCCACGTAGCCCAGGTCGGCCAGCGAGAACACGCTGCCCTTGATAGCGTCGCGAAAGTTGTCGTTGAAGACCGAGTAACCCTTGGAGCGCTGGCTGCCTTTTTTCACGCCGTGCACGGGGCTGGCCCCGGCGGTCCAGGGCTCGCCGTAGACGATGATGTCCGGCTTCTCCTGCCGCAGCACCCGCGCCACTTCGGCCGCGGTGTCGGTGTCTATCAGGCCCATCAGGTCGAAGCGAAACCCGTCCACTTTGTACTCGCGCACCCAGTAGAGCAGGCTGTCCAGCAGGAAGCGGCGGGCCGCCGGCGCCTCGGTCATGAACTCGTTGCCGCAGCCGGAGCCGTTGGAATAGGTCCCGTCGGGATTGGCGCGGTAGTAGTAGTCTTTGGCCAGGGCGTTGAAGTTGTAGATCCGCGTTTTGGTCTCGGCCGTGTGGTTGTAGACCACGTCCATGATCACCTTCAGGCCCTTCTTGTGGAAAGCGTCGATCATCAGTTTTGCCTCGCGCACCCGGGAAAGGTCCGCGGGGCTGGAGGCGTAAGCGCCTTCCGGCGAATTGAAGTTCACCGGCATATAGCCCCAGTTGTAGGCGCTGGTGCTGTCGCCGTTCTCGAAGTCCTGGAACGGCAGGATATGCACCGCGTTCACGCCGAGCTCGGCGATATGGTCCAGCCCGGTCATGATCTCCGGGAACTTCGGGTGGCGGGTGCCGGTCTCGGCCGCGCCCAGGTAGCCGCGCGGGTGCTTCACGCCGGAAAAGGGGTCGGAGGTGAGGTCGCGCAGGTGCACCTCGTAGAGCACGGTCTCGGACAGGTCGAAAGAAGGCCCGGGGGCAACGGTCGTAGTGTCCCTGGCGATCTGGGCCAGCCCGGCGTCGCCGGTAACGCAGCGCGCGTAGGGGTCCAGCCCCTCGTAGGTCTTGCCGCCCTGCACGGTGCGCAGGCGGTAGTAGCCGCCGGTGAGCGCGCGCCCGAAATTCTTCTCCCAGACGCCGCGGTCGCGGTAGGTCATCGGGTATACCTCGGGCTTGGCGCCGGGCCGGTCGTACAGCAGGACTTCGGCACTGACAGCCTTGGGCGCGAAGATACGGACGACCGAAGCGCCGCTTTCCTCGAGCAGGCCCAGGGGCAGGCGCGGGTTAAAATCCTCGCCGTAAACGGCTTTGCCGAGTTCCAGCGGGAAAGGCTTGAAATCGCGGGAATGCAGCAGGTACTTGCCGGCGTTGAGCGCCCGGTAATCCGGGTTGCCGAGGCTGTCGAAGGTAAGCAGGGCCGCGCGGGAATAAGCCGCCCCGCCGGCGGTATCGCCGCGCACCGGCTGGAAAGCCGACTCGCCGCGCGTAAGGTAGAACCCCTGCCTGTCGACGAAGGCCCGGTCCACAGGGCGGTTAAAAGCCGCGCGCACCACGCCGTCGCCGTCCAGCCAGGCCCCGGTGACGGCGGTGGAGATCACGGGCGGCGCCGCGTAGACCGCGCCGTCCCCCTCCTGAATAAAAACATCGCCGCCTTTTACGGAATTAATAAAGCGGTCGGGCGAGTCCTTCTCGGCCCAGTTCCCCTTGCGCGGCAGGAACCCGGCCTTGGCCCCGGCGAAGCCCGAAGAGGAAAGATCCAGGCGGTAAACGGCCCCGTAGGCGTCCGAACCGGACTGGGCCAGGTCAAAGCCCGGCTTCCTGTCGGACTCGTTCCAGGTCCACAGGTTCCAGCCGAAGTAATCGCCGCCCAAGCGGCTGTAATGTATAACCAGAGTATCCGAGGCGAAAAGGCTCTGCGGCATGATCATGGCCCCCAGCGATAATATTTTCAAAAGCTTCATAAAACCCCCGACAGCGGACCGCGAATAAAATTCTCCGTAGCACTGCGCCTAAATTGTAAAATATATCCATATGCTTCATACAGCGCTTTTTTTACTTCTCGCTTCCGCCCTCCCCGCTTCCGCCGGCACCCACCACGCGAAAACGGCCCCCAGGCACCATGCCGGCACGTCGGCCAAACCGGCGGTTACGCAGGCGGCCACGGATACCGTAAAGGCGGCGACCGAAACCGTTAAGGCCGCTATTTCCACGACTACCCTGCACGAACTGGTGCTGGCCCAGCACCAGATCCGCGGCATCCACCTCACCTGCTGGGGCGCAGGCTCGGCCAGGAGCAGGCGCGAGATCATCCGGAAGATGTCCGGCACCGTCCTCAACGCGGTAGTCATCGCCCTCAAAGAGACCGACGGGAAAGTTTATATCCCCGGCGTGGAGAAAGCCGTAAAATGGGGTTCCCATGAGTCGGCCATCACCGACCCGGCCGGCATGGTCAAGGATTTCAAGGACGCGCATATCTATACCATCGCGCGCATCGTCATGTTCAAGGACAAGGTGCTGCCGAAGGTCCGCAAGGACCTCGCCGTGCGCACTCCCTCCGGCGACCTCTGGCGCAGCCGCAACGGCGCCACCTGGGTGGACCCATACAATCATGAAGTGTGGGACTATAACCTGGACATCGCGGAACTGGCCGCCAAGCTGGGCGTCGACTCGATCCAGTTCGACTACCTGCGCTACCCGTCCGAGGGCAACACGGCGCTCTGCCGCTACTCCAAGCCGCATAACCGCCAGACGGCCACGAGCAATTTGAAGGATTTCCTGGACTACGCGCGCAAGCGCCTGGCGCCCTACAACGTTAAGATCTCGGCCGACGTGTTCGGCCTGACCACCACGGTTAAGGACGACATGGGCATCGGCCAGGATATAGCCACGCTGGCGTCAGGCGCCGACTACGTCTACCCCATGATGTACCCTTCCCACTACTACCCGGGCGAATACGGCCTGAAGAGCCCCAACGCCGAGCCCTACAAGGTGATCAACCGGGGCCTGAAGGACGCCATGGTGAAACTTGGCCCCAATTACGCCAAGCTGCGCCCTTACCTGCAGGACTTCAACCTCGGCGTCCCGAAATACGGCCCGGCGCAGGTCCGCGCGCAGCTCACGGCGGCGCACCTTAACTACCTTGAGAGCTGGGTGCTCTGGAACGCCGGCAACAGGTATACCTGGGACGCCCTCACGCCCCAGTCCTACCGGGCTTTCGTGGACCCCTCTTTCGTAGCGCCTGTTTTCCCGCAGGCCGTGGCCGCCGCCAAATAAGCCAAAAAGGGGACAGGCTACTTTATTTGATAAAGTAGCCTGTCCCCTTTTTTTATTTCCAGTCCAGCCAGTTACAGCTTAACGATCTTCTTGTATTCCCCCTGCAAGCCGAAGAACTGCGCGAACACGTTCCCGATGTCGGCCAGCCCTTTCATCTGCCCGGTCTTAAGCCCGCCGAGCTTCCTGTCGCAGCCTTTGCGGTAAGCGATGAAAGGCAGCGGCTCGTTGTTATGGTAGCCGTAGTCCTCGCGGTGCAGCATGCCGTGGTCAGCCGTGATGCCCAGCAGGTCGCCCTTGGCCAGGTTCTTTTCGATCAGCGGCAGCGTCCGGTCTATCTCCTCCAGCGACTTCAGCCCGCCCTCGATATCGCGGGTGTGGCCGTATACGCTGTCGGTGTCGACGAGGTTCGTGAAGATGAACGTGCCCTTGGGGCGGTACACGGCGTGCGCCGCCTGCAGCGCGTTGATAGTGCCCTGGATGGAGAAAGGGTTGGTGTCCTTTTTCTTGGCGTGCACGAAGCGCAGCTTCAGCGAAGGATCGATGAAGATCTCCTTGTTGAGCTTTACCTTGGCGTGATACGACGTGTTCACCAGGTCGCTGGTCTTGCCCACGGCCACGGTCCAGACCGCGTTCCTGTGAAGAATGTCCACCAGGGTATCCTGGCCGATAGGCAGCACGGCGTCGTGCCGGTTGGAGGTGCGGATGATCTCGCCCTGCTTGTTCCTTATATAGGAGCGCGCGATGGCGCGGGTTATCGGGATGCCCATCTCGCGGCCGAGCGAGAAGGCGATGTCGGCGATCTTGTGCTGCTCGGGCACAGGGATGATATCCTCGTTCATGGCCAGCTGGATCAGAGGGTCGCACTTGCTGGCGTAGACGATGGGCGAGCCCGTGCGTTCGTGCTCCGCGGCGTTCAGCTCTATGGCCTCCAGGCCGCCCGCCATCTTGTTGAAGAAGGTCTTGCGGCCGATGCGGCGCTCCAGCTCGGCCAGGTACTCCTTGCTGAACCCGTCGTTGAACAGGTCGTAGGTGCGGTGGTCGATCACGCCCATCATCTCGCGGTGGCCCACCAGGCTGTCGGCGGTGGCGGACACCTGCGAGACGCCCGCGGCGTAAGCCTTGCCGGAGGCTTTTACCGGGAAGCGCTTTTTAAACTCCGGCGCGACGATGCCGCCCAGGCCCAGCCGGGAGAGGTTCGGCAGGTTCACCTTGCCGGGATATTTGGAGAGCAGGTATTCCAGCGTAGAAAGGCCCATGGCGTCTATCACCAGCAGCAGCGCGGTCTTCGTCCCTTGTTTCATATGTTCTCCAGTGCCTGCGCGGGCGTCCTCTGACTGCCCGTTTTAAAAGTTGTACTATATTGTAATATTTTTTCAAAACGGCGGGGACATATGTTAAAAACAATCTTTTCATTCTTTATGCTGGCGGCGGGGACGGCCCAGGCCGGGCCGGTGGATCATAATTTGAAAATCGATATTTTCCCGGGCACCGGGCGGCTGGAAGCGGAAGACACCGTTACGCTGCCGGCCCCGGCGACCTACTACGTCTTCTCCCTGCACCAGGGGCTCAACCCCGCGGCCGCCGGCGGGACGCTGGAAACGCTTACCGCGGAAAAGGCCGGGGCGGCCTACGGCATCAATTTCTCTTCGGACTCCGCGCCGATGGAAACCTACCGGCTGGCCTCCCCCAAAGCCTTCCGGTCTTTCAGGCTTAAGTATGCCGGCGTAATAGCGCACCCGCTGGGCGAACAGGCCGAGGAATATTCGCGCTCCTTCTCCGAAACACCCGGCATCATCTCCGCCGACGGCTGCTACCTGGCGGGGTCCTCCGGCTGGTACCCCTTCACGGCCGGCGCGCTGGTCACATTCCGGCTGCGGACCGCGCTCCCGGCCCCGTACGACACCGTGGCGGGCGGCGACAGGGTCAGCCGCAAGACCGGGGACGGGACGAACCGGACGGTCTGGGATACCAGGGTCCCCCAGGACGAGATAACCCTGACCTGCGGCAAATACTCCGAATACTCCGTCAAGGACGGCCCGCGGACGTATTACGTTTTCCTGCGCTCGCCCGACGAGGCGCTTGCCTCCAAATACCTGGAAGCCGACACGAAGTATATCAAGATGTATTCGGACCTGATAGGCCCTTATCCCTACGGCAAGTTCGCGCTGGTAGAGAATTTCTGGGATACCGGCTACGGCCTCCCGTCGTTCACGCTGCTCGGGCCGCAGGTACTGCGCCTGCCTTTCATCCTGAACTCTTCCTACCCGCACGAGATCCTGCACAACTGGTGGGGCAACGGCGTGTTCGTGGATTATGAAAAAGGCAACTGGTCCGAAGGCCTCACAGCCTACCTGGCCGACTACCTTATAGCCGAATACCGCGGCAAAGGGCGCGAGTACCGCATGACCACGCTGCAGAAGTACGCGGACTACGTCTCGGCCGGCAAGGATTTCCCGCTGACCGCCTTCCGCTCGCGGCACTCCTCCGCCTCCGAAGCGGTGGGCTACGGCAAAGCCCTTATGATGTTCCACATGCTCAGGAACCTGGTCGGCGACGACAATTTCAGGAAAGCGCTGAGGGATTTTTACGCGACGAACAAGTTCAAGTACGCCTCGTACGCGGACCTGCGGGCTTCTTTCGAAAAATTCACCGGGGCCGGGCGGCTCAAAGACTTCTTCGCACAGTGGACGGAACGCGCGGGCGCGCCCGAGCTGGAGCTGAAGGACGTGAAGCTGGGCCCGGGGCTGGAAGGCTACGACCTGCAGTTCACCCTGGTACAGAAGCAGGACGGCCCGGCCTACGCGCTGCAGGTGCCGGCGTCCATCTACATAAAGGGCCTCGGCCAGCCACGCGTCAAGATGCTGGCCATGGATTCCAGGGAAGAGACTTACACCTACACCTCCCCGGTCCGCCCCGAGCGGCTGGAGATAGACCCGGACTTCGACGTGTTCCGGAAGCTCGACCCGGGTGAAACTCCCCCCACCCTTTCCCGCCTGCTGGGCGCGAAGACCCCGGGCCTGGTCCTCCCCCCCGGCGGCGCCGCCGCGCCCTGGCGCGCCCTGGCCGGCGCCTGGACCAAGGACAAAGAGAACCTGCCGGCAGTTCTCTCCGACACCGGCACGGCGCCTTCCGGCGGCGCTTACTGGGTGCTTGGCTCGGAGAACAGGCTGGCCCCGGGCCTGGAAAAGGACCTGGAAGTCTACGGCGCGCGCTTCTCGACGGACACCGTAACCATAGGCAACCGCCGCTTCCCGCGCGAAGGGAACACTTTTGTCTTCGCCGGCCTCTCCGCCGGGCTGGTAATCTCGGGCAGCCCGGATAAGCTGCCGCTGCTGGCCGTAAAACTGCCGCATTACGGCAAATACTCCTGGCTCGTTTTCGACCGCGGGATGAATTCCCTCGCCGCCGGGCTGTGGGAGATATCGGCCTCCCCCCTGGCCCGCGACCTTCCCGGCGGAGGGGATGTAACTCCGAACCCTCACCCGAGAACGGCGCTGGCCGAACCGCCCTCGGCCTTCTCGAAAGACCGGATAAAGGACACCGTGGAGTTCCTGGCCGCTCTGCCCGGAGGCAGGAGCCCGGGATCGCGCGGCCATGAGAAAGCCGCCGCGTATATAGTTTCTGAATTTAAAAAAGCGGGGCTTAAACCTTTTAACGGAAAGGACTTCACCGCGGAGCAGAACAAACCAGGGTTGGCCAACGTGCTGGGCATTCTGCCCGGAGTTTCGAAAAAAGAAGAAACCGTGGTATTGAGCGCGCATTACGACCACCTGCCGGCCGCTAACGGGGCGGTCTACCCGGGCGCGGACGACAACGCCTCGGGCGTGGCGCTGCTGCTGGAACTGGCGCGCTATTACGGCAAACACCCCGCCCCGCGCTCCATAATATTCGCCGCTTTCGACGGGGAAGAGGCCGGGCTGGCGGGCTCAAGGGCTTTCATGACGGGGCTGCCGGCAGGTGCAGCGGAGAAGATGGACGCCGCCTTGAACTTCGACACGGTCGGCCGCCTGGGGAGCGGCAAGGTCCTGGTGCTGGGGGCTAACTCGTCGGATAAATGGGTGCATATTTTCCGCGGGGCAGGTTTCGTCACCGGCGCGGACTACGACCTGGTAAAGGAGGACCTGGATTCCAGCGACCAGGTTTCCTTCATAGAGAAAGGCGTGCCGGCGGTGCAGTTCTTCAGCGGCCCCAAGGCGGACTACCACAAGCCCACCGACACGGCGGAGAAGATAGACGCGGCCGGCATCGTAAAACAGGCCGAATTCGCGCGCGAGATCATAGATTACCTGGCCGGCGATTCCGACTTCCTCACCCGCCCTTCCGGCGCGGCGGGCGCGGTGAAGGCCGCGGGGCCCGCGCGCAAAGTTTCCACGGGCCTGGTGCCGGATTTCACGTTCGAAGGGAAAGGCGTGCGCGCCCAGGACGTAACCCCGGGCTCGCCGCTGGCGGCCACCGCCTTCAGGGCCGGCGACGTTATCATAGCGGTTAACGGGGAACCGGTGGACGGGCTGAAGGCCTATTCCGAGGCGCTAAAAAAACTCTCCCCCGGGCAGAAGGTCGGAATAACCTTCCTCTCCGGGGGAGTCGAGAGTTCGGCGGAATTGCAACTGTCCGCCAGGTAAGGCTAGGGCTTGTCTATCTTGCAGGTGTTTATGCCCAGCAGGGTATACAGGCCGCACCAGCCTATAAGCCCCGTGGCCAGCGCTATCACCCCGGCTATAGCCAGCACGATGGCGGCGGCGCCGCCGGTGCTGTAGGCCGCGAAAAATAAAGCCAGGCCGACTACGATCCTTATGATCCTGTCCGCATTGCCGACGTTCTTGGTTATCATAACCCCTCCCTGTACCGCATAATCAGATGCCCCCGGAACCCCTGAGTTTCATAAAAGAACAAGGCACCGCGAAGATGCCTTGGTCAACGGCGCATACCCGGATTCTATATTATTTCAGAGCACTTTCAGCACGCCCATGAAATCCTTAGGCGGATACACTTCGAAGGACAGGGTCTTGCCGCCCATATCCTTAAACTTGAGCTTCCAGGAATGCAGCATCAGCCGCGGGTACCTGGCCTGCTTCACGGCGTCGCCGTAAAGCCTGTCGCCAAGCACCGGGTGCTCGATGGAATACATATGCGCCCGGATCTGGTGCCGCCTGCCGGTCACTATGGAAACGTCCAGGATCGTGGAGGCTTTCAGCTTTTCGATCACGGAATACCTGGTGAGCGACTTTTTACCGTCGAACACTACGGACATGCGCCCGGAGCCCCGCTCTTTCAGCGGCTTGTCTATCTCGCCCCGCCGCTCCTCTATCTTTCCCTCCACCACCACCAGGTAGTGCTTCTCCACCTCGCGGGTCTCGAAGAGCCCGGAGTAGTAGCGGTGCGCCGCGGCGGTGCGCGCGAAAATGATCAGGCCGCTGGCGTCGCGGTCGAGGCGGTGGGTCACGTAGACCTTGCCGAACTTCTGGTGCAGCAGGCCCACCAGGTGCTTCTCCTTGGCCAGGTCGCCGCGCGCGGGCATGGTGAGCAGGCCCGAAGGCTTGTTGATCACCAGCAGTTCCGGGGTCTCTTTTACCACTTCGAATAGGTCTTTCATGCGATATGGAAATCCTTCTTGTAAGTTTCCCCCGCCAGGATGGAGGTTACTCCGCCCAGCAGCAGGTAGATCATGGCGAGGAAGATGGCCACCTGCAGGCCGGCGGCGTCCGAAACGATGCCCAGCAGGAAAGGCGAGACCGCGTCGCCCAGCGCGTGGATGATGAAGATGTTCAGCGCGAAGGCCATGGAGCGCATGGTGACCGGCACGGTCTCGACGATAGCGGCGTGGTAAGGCCCGGAATAGGCGAAGATGAAGAACTCGGACAGGAAGACCATGGCGAGCGCCAGGTTCAGGTTCGAGGTAAGCACGGCCAGTACCCCGAACGGGATACTGATGAAGAAACTAAGGTAGCCCACTATGAAGTAGGCGCGTCTGGTGCGCTTGTGCAGCCAGTCGGCCGCCCAGCCCCCGGCGAAACTGCCGGCGATGCCCGCCGTCACCGTAACCGCGCCGAAAAGGAAGCCGGCCCTGGCCACGGACAGCCCGAAGGCGCGCACGAAATAGGAAGGCATCCAGGCGGCCAGCCCGCCTATGGAGAAAGTGCCGATGGCCTGCGAGAGGCTGATCAGCAGGTAGGTGCGGTTCTTAAAAAGCGCAAGGTAGCCCTTCAGCGGGATATGCTCCGAGCGCTCCTTCTTTTCCGGAGTTTCTTTCAGGAAGAACGAGGTCACGCCCAGCAGCATCCCCGGCACGGCCACTATATAAAAGGCGTTACGCCAGCCGAATCGCTGGCCCAGGTAGCCGCCCAGCAGGTAGCCCACGGCGCTGCCGGCCGGGATGGCCAGCGCGTAAAGGGCCATCACCCTGGCCCGCTTTTCCACCGGGAACCACTCCGCCAGGAAAGACGGGGAGACGGTGGCGTAACCCGCCTCGCCTATGCCTACCGCCGAGCGGGCGAAGATCAGCTGGCCGTAGGTCTTCGCGATGCCGCTGAAGACCGTGGAGATGCTCCAGAAAATGGCGCTTACGCCCAGGATGAGCGGCCGGCGTATCCTGTCGCCCAGGTACCCTGTGAAAGGGGCGAAGCACATATAGACGATCATGAACGAGGAGGCCAGGAAGCCCAGCTCGGAATCGCTCAGGCGCAGGTCCGTTTTTATAAGCGGGAAGACCGCGTAAAGGACCTGGCGGTCTATATAGTTAAAAAGGCTGAGGCAGAAGATGAGGGTTAGGACTTTTTTGGAGTAGCCGTCGGAATTCATGTTGATTCGGTAGTACTATAATAGCAAAAAGATTATGCTAATATATAAATAGAATTTCCAGCAAAACCGCCACAGGAGGCAGCAATGAAAACTAAACCCGCGAAAAAGACCGGCAAGCAGCAGGACCTCTCTTTCACCAACAAGAACGGCTATGAGAAGATCTCTCCCGCCGACCTGAAACGCTCCGACGAGCTCAACAAGATGTACATGGATTTCATAGGCAAGGCCAAGACCGAGCGCGAGGCCCATGACGAGGCCGTGCTGCTGCTGGAAGCCGCCGGTTTCTCGGACATGGCGAAGCACGAGAAAGAGAACATCCGCCTGAACCCCGGCGACAAGGTTTACAAGTCCTGCGAAGGCAAGACGCTGATGGCCATTGTGGTCGGCAAAAAACCGCTGGAAGCCGGCATGCACATCGTGGGCGGCCACACCGACGCCCCCCGCATAGATATAAAACAGAACCCGCTCTACGAGAACGGCGACCTGGCCCTGCTGGACACCCATTATTACGGCAGCATCCGGAAATACCAATGGGTAACGATCCCGCTGGCGCTGCACGGCGTGTTCGTAAAGTCCGACGGCAGAAAGGTCAAGGTCAGCATTGGCGAGGACCCCTCGGACCCCGTGTTCTGCATAACCGACCTGCTGCCGCACATAGCCGCGGACCAGGCCAAGAAGCCGCTGGGCGAGGCCATCCCGGGAGAAGGCCTGGATGTGGTGTTCGGCTCTGTGCCGGCTGACGAGAAAGACCGCAAGGAAAAATTCAAGTACAACATCCTCAAGCTGCTGCACGCGAAATACGGCATAAACGAAGAGGATTTCCTTTCGGCCGAACTCGAAATGGTGCCCGCGGGCAAGCCCCGCGAAGCTGGCCTGGACCGGTCAATGATCCTCTCCTACGGCCACGACGACCGCGTCTGCGCCTACACCGGGCTCAAAGCGCTGCTAGACCTTAAGGGCGTGCCGGAATATACGTCCTGCGTACTGCTCTGCGACAAGGAAGAAATCGGCTCCGTCGGTTCCACCGGTATGGCCTCGAACTTCTTCGAGAACGCGGCCTCGGAACTGCTTAACCTCACTACGAACGCATACAGCGAACTCGCGCTCAAACGCGCGCTCAGCAATTCGTGGATGCTTTCGGCCGACGTCAACGCGCTGTTCGACCCAATGTTCCCCGGGTTCTTCGACAAGAAGAACTCCGCCATCGTCAACCACGGCGTCTGCGTCACTAAATTCACCGGAGCGCGCGGGAAGTCCGGTTCTTCAGACGCCAGCGCCGAATTCCTGGCGCATATCCGCCGCATCTTCGACAAGAACGGCGTGCTCTGGCAAACCGGCGAACTCGGCAAGGTGGACCAGGGCGGCGCCGGCACGATCTCCTACCTGATGGCCCGCTACGGCATGAAAGTAGTGGACTGCGGCGTAGGCCTGTTCTCGATGCACGCCCCGATGGAACTGGCCGGCAAGCTGGACATCTACATGGCCTACAAGGGCTACCTGGCCTTCCTGCAGGACGGCAGGAAATAAACGATGACGATAAAACTGCTCATCACCGGCGGGACTTTCGACAAGGAGTACAACGAGCTTAACGGCGAGCTGTTCTTCCGGGAGACCCACCTGCAGGAGATGCTCAAGCTGGGGCGCTCGCGCGTGCCGGTAAAAGTGAAGACCCTGATGATGATCGACAGCCTCTTCATGAAGGCGCCGCACCGCGCGAAGGTCCTGGCGGAATGCCTGGCCTGCGCCGAGAAGCGCATCGTCATCACGCACGGCACCGACACCATGCCGGAGACCGCGGCCGTGCTCGGGCCGAAAGTGAAGGACAAGACCGTGGTGCTCACCGGCGCCATGATCCCCTACAAGTTCGGCTCCTCCGACGGGATGTTCAACCTCGGCTCGGCGCTCTCGTTCGCGCAGGTCCTGCCCCCGGGCGTTTACATCGCCATGAACGGCAGGTACTTCAACTGGGACAACGTGCGCAAGAACAAGGCCAAAGGCGAGTTCGAAGAGATAAGATAACTAAAAAGGGGACAGGCTACTTTATTTAAAATAAAGTAGCCTGTCCCCTTTTTTTGCACAGCCTAGAAAAAGCTTTTCTTTCTTTCCCACTTCGCGGTGCTCGTGGGGGTGGCCAGCACGCTCTCCCTGCCCTGCCCGTCTATCCAGACGGCCGTGGAGCCTTTCATCCTGGACAACAGGCTGAAGGCCTTCTCCTTTCCCATTACGGCCAGCATGGCGGAGGCCAGGTAGTTCTCGTTCTCCATGCGCGGGAAGTAGACGATGAGGTTGGAGAAGTTTTCCAGCGGGTAACCGGTCTTAAGGTCGAGGATGTGGGAATAAAGTTTGCCCTCTATCTGCACGAAACGCTCGCGCCCCGAGGAGGACATCACCACGCCCTGGTCGAAAGAGATGGTGCCGAAAGTCTTATCTTCGTGGAAGGGGTCGGCCACCTCGTACTTCCAGGGCCTTTTGCCGTAGGCCAGCATGTTCCCCCCCAGGCGCACCTCTACGGGGTAGGCCGGGGGCAGCTGCTTCAGGATGCCGTAGACCCGCACGAAGCTGTAGCCGCGCAGGATCCCGCCCATGTTGATCTGCACGGGCTTCAGGAAATGCACCATCTTCCGGGCCGCGTCCACCTGCACGTTGTTGGAACCCATGTTCTCCAGCGCGCGGGCGATCTCCTCTTTGGCCGGCATCTTGCGGCTGGAGGCGGCCTCCTTCCAGATGGGCCAGAGCGGCGCGAAAGTGATGTCGAAAGCCCCCCCGGTAAGCTGGTAGTAACTCAGCGAAAGTCCGAGCAGGCGCAGGAACTCGTCGTCCACCTTCACCCATCCGGCGGCGGCTTTCTTGTTGACCAGGGAGGTCTGGCTGTAAGGCTCGGTAAAGCTGAATTCGCCGTCGACGCGCCTGAATTCGGCCAGGATGGCGTCGGCGATGGGCTTACCGGCGGCGGCGTCGGCCCCGTAGACCTTAACCTGGGCCTGCACACCCATTACTACAGCCGACTGCGCGTAGGCGGCGTCCTGCTTCTTGCCGCAGCCCGGAAGAGCGGCGATCGCCAGGACGAACACGAGTTTTAAAGCGTCTTTCTTCATGGAACTCCCCTTTCGGCATTTCTGCCTGACCTGATGCCTCTCATCCGTACGCGACCCCGGCCCCGCGGCCGTCTAGCGCTCGCCGCCGAAAGGCGGCTCTTTCCCGATAACCTTCAGCCAGGTAAGATGAGCGAATTTTTCGTGGTCATGCCCGGTAGTCATGGTAATATTAAAAAAGCCTTTGCCGCGCAGATCTTTGGCGATCTCTTCCCCTTCCACGCCGCCGCCCAGTTCGGAATCTATATACAGCGGCGTCTCCTTGGAGAAAGTCCCGATATTGGCGGAAAAAAGCGCCGGATCGGTAAAGGCCGTTAAGCCAATGCCGGCGGCCTTGGCGGCCAGCTTCCAGTTCATATGCACCAGCATATCGTCGTCAATAAGCACGACGGATGCCGGCGCGGCGGCCGCCCCGCCTTCGGCCGGGGAGCCTTCCCCGATGCCGATCGGGATAAGCCCCGCCAGGCCCTTCGGCATCAGCCGCATTTTCAGCCGGACGCAGTGCTCCAGGAGCTGTTTCTCCTCGTACCGGCTGGTCACCAGGACGGAGCGGGGGCCAAGCTGAAGCTCTTCGGCCAGGCTTAATCCCGTTTCAGTGTATCCGAACAGTTCATAATCCAGCAGATAAAGGGCTTTTCCGGAAACCGGCGGATTGCCGGTCACCCAGGCGCGGAACTCGGCAGGGGTAGAGAAATGCAGCAGCCCGACGCCCTTCTCGCCGGCGCGGAGGGAGTCGAAACGGCCCTGCCACACCTGGTGGATACTAGTGTCGTCGTCGAGCACCACAACCTGCTCTCCAGGAGCGAGCTCCAGCTTCGGCAGGAACCAGCCGGGGATATCGGCCCTGGGAACTTTTAACTCTACTACCGTCCCGCGGCCGGCCTCGGAACTTATCAACAAGGCCCCCCCCCAAGCCTCCGCCGCGGTCCTGGCATGGTAAAGCCCGAGCCCGGACCCGCCGGCTTTCCCGTGCGTTTCGCCGCGCCGGCCAAGCCGGGCCAGGATCTTCTCCGGAATACCTTTGCCATTGTCTTTAACGGTGATGGAGATGCCGCCGCCCGCAGGCGCCATCCGGATTATCACGGACCCGGTCTTCTCCAAAGCTTCTACGGCGTTGTTAAGGATATTGGACAACACCCTCTTGAATTCGCCGGGGTTTATCCTGGCGAACAGCCCATAGGAATCTTTTTCAAGCCTGGCGTCAATCTCCACCCCGATCTTCGAGCGGAACTGGAGGCGCTTCTCGGTGACGATGGACTCGATAAGAGCCGAAAGCAGCTGGGCGGAAGGAGGTTCGGACGAGGCCCCGGCGGCGGCGGCCGCCGGCAACTGCCGGTTCTTTTCTATCAGGTCGTTCGCGATGTCCCGGATACGGCCGACGGCGCTGCGGAGAATAACGCGTTTTTCCTCGGGCAGATGCGCGGTGTCCCTGGTAATGGAATCCATCGCGGCCAGCGGGGAGCGGATATCGTGCGCCACCTGCGCGGCCTGTTTCCCCAGGGCCGAGAACTTCGCTTCCTTCTCGTGAGCTTCCTGCGCCGCGATAAGTTTTACCAGGGAGGTGCGCAGTACGTCCAGCAGCACCTTGACCTCAGAATTGGCCTTAGCCGGGACCAGGCGCGAATTAAAATCCCCTACGGGAATAGGCCACTCCGCCTCTATTTCCCTGAGATTCGTTACAAATTGGTCCAGCGGACGCAGGAGCGCCCTGGTATTATAAAGCAGGATCGCGCTCCAGACGGGGATAAAAATAACGCAAAAAACAAATACGCTTACCAGCTGGTCCAGGAAGATCCGGTACGCTGAATCCCAGTAATATGCGATCTCCACCGTGCCCCAAAGCTTCCCTGTGTCGTCCCGCACCTCCGAACGCACGACGGCAACGCTTTTTCCGTCAAAACTCAATTTTTCCTGGATAACGTCAGCGGTAAATTTTTTACGGAACTCCTCTATCTTTCCGATATCGCTCTCGGTACATAAATGCACCTCCTGCCCGGCATCGTCCAAGACAGCCAGGTACAACATCGAATCCGCCCTGAAAAGCCCGGTGGCCAGGCGAGAAAGCTCGAAGAAATTGGAAGTCTGCAGCCCGGTCAGGGCGATGCCGGATACTTGTTCGCCAAAGCCCTTCTTTTCCAGCAGGAACTCGCGCTTGTAGCTGTGCTCGAACCTGTACGCGTGAAAAGCGAAGATCCCAAGGAACATGGCCAGGCTCATGCCCACCACCAGCAGGATCATCTTAAGGTTCGTTTTCATTTTTTATCTGCCGCAGCTTCCGCGCCGGTCCCGGGAGGGTTCAGGAACCGGGAGCCCAATTCCCGTCGCGCAGCTCCAGCCGCCGGTCATCCAGAAAGACGGCCCGCCCGGCGCCGCCCTTGCGGAAAGATACTACCAGGTCGGTATGCTGCGAGGATGCGTTGGCGACTCCGGACCCCAGCAGGGCGCAGAACCGGGCGGCGCCCTTTTTGGAGTCCGGTTTTTTGGAAAACCCGTCGGGAAAGCAGTTCCCCAGCGCAAAATGCATAGTGCCCGCGGTCTTCTCGCAAAAGAGCGGATGCATCAGCGGAACCGTGAGCGAGGGGTTAAGGCCGAAAGCCACCTCGCCCAGCCTTCTGGAACCGCTGTCCGTCCCGATTATATGCGCCAGCCTGCGAAAACCTTTCACGGCGCGGAACGAAACCACCTTTCCCGCGGCGAATTTAAGATAGACGCCCTGTATCACATCCCCCTGCATCGAGATCGGCATATCCAGGAAGATCTGCCCTTCTACGCTGGAGGCGTCGGGGCTGGTAAAAACCTCGCCGCACGGGATATTGTGATAACCCGCTTCCGTGTCGTTGAGCATTATACTCTCGGCCAGGCTGATACGCAGCTCATAATCTTCGCGTGCCTTCGGGTTCCGGGTTATCACCCGGAGTTTTTGCGTCTCGCCGAGCAGGCGCGCAAGCCGGGCCGCGCGGCTGTTCAATACCCGGGGATCCTGTGTGGACGCCTTGAGCAGGACGTCCGTATATACGGAAAAAGACAGCCCCTCGATGCCGGCAAAGGCCGGCGTGGGGAACAGCGTAAGCACCCACGGTTTCGCCCTGCGTATCTTCAGCAGCTCGGAGTTCAGCAGGTCTATCTTGCGCATCGACGGGCCGTAAACTCCCCGCGTTAATTCCGGGGAGCCCATTCCGAGTATTTCGATATGCTTCGTAAAGCTCTCATGCCGCAACTTTTGCCACGCGGGCACGCTTTTAAACCGGTCCGGCCGCAGGATGCGCGCCGCGGTCGCCCCCCATGCCTTACCGCGCTCGTTGTCCGGCGGAACAATAAACACGTCCGCCATGGCTCCCGCTTTAAGTATTTTCTCCTGCAGGACGGAAATAAGGGGCCAAGCGACGGCCTCGCCCTTTATCATGACCGTATCGGCCGGGGATATTCCCCCTAACGAGTGGCCGAGGAGAATAGAGGCCCATTTATCCAGTATCTTCCCGTTAATTTTCACAAGCGCAATCCCTTGGCGGCCGCCGCCCCGCTAAAGCCGGATTTATGCGGACCTGATACATGGCCAGGTCGAAAAACGCCGTATTCGGATACTGGACCCCCTCCACCCACTCCTGGAAAGAGCCGTCGAACATATCCCCGGAATACAGCGGAATGACGTGGGCGTCGCCGACCAGTAGTTCGTTGATGCGGCGGAACAGGCCAAGCCTTACCGCGGGATTCATTTCCGTCTCGCATTTGTTTATCAGTTCGTCCAGCCTGGCGTCCTTGCGTTGAAGCCATTTTGCCTGCGAACCGGAATGGAAAGGCTCGAGTAAAAAATAACTGTCGGTATACAGCGTATCCCAGCCTATGATCCCCATTTGCCAGTTCCCGCCGGCTACGTTCGCCGAGGATTCCGCGGCCGATACGGTTTTGGGCTCGAACCGGAGCCCGATCCTGGAATAATACTCGCGCATCCCTTCGGCTATCTCCTTACTGTATGGGACATGTCCGGTAAATTGGAAACTCACGGGCGGGACGGCGCTGAAGTCCTTGTACCCCGCTTTCCGGATCAGCTGTCTGGCCTTCTCGGGATCGTACGGTATGCCGGAGAACGCCGCGTCATACCCGAGCCGTCCCCGCGGGATATACGACCTGGACCGCGTGAGCATCGGGTACTCCGTCTTCATCTTTGAAAGGACCGCGTCGAAATCCACCGCCTGGGCCAGGGCCTGGCGCACGTACTTGTTCGACAGCGTCGGAGCGGCCGGATTAAGCACGACGAAGAAAGTTATTACGCCGTTGGTAAAGATCCGTTTCAACCCGGAACGGTCCGAGCCGGGCGGCAGGTTGTACGGCGCGATATCGTCCAGCTTTTTCGCCAGGAAGTCGCGGTAGACGTCTCCTTTTTTATCGTACATGTAATACACTATCCCCGGCAGCGCGGGCGGCCCGAGGAAATAGCTCTTATTCGCCTCGAGCAACACCTCTTTATCGTTCACGCATTTCAGCACAAAAGGCCCTGTGCCCACCGGGATCCTGGTGTTTTTGGGATCGGTAACGTAACCGCTGCGTATGACCGCGCCAGCCGGTGAGGCGAGAATGGAAAGGAGATACGGGTTCCCGCTCGTGGATTCTATAACAAGGTCGCCGTTCACTATCCTCAGGCCAGAAATGTCTTTCGCCTTCCCCTCTCTGTATTCGCGCGCACCCCGTACTTTATAGAAATCCCCGAAATATCTGGAGGCAGGCTCCTTTACCGCCCGCTTAATGGAGAAAGCCACATCTTCGGCCGTTAATGTTTTTCCATCGGAGAATTTAACGCCTTTCCTGATCTTGAACGTGTAAACCCGTCCTGAATCGGAGACCGTCCAGGCGGAGGCGAGCACAGGCTTCCATCTGAAATCCTTGTCGTATGTGACCAGCTGGTCGAACAATTGCCTTATGACCTGGAGCTCGCTGCCGGAGCCGGTCAGGATCGGGTCGAAATACTCCGGCTTGGCGTACAGCACCCGCCGGTAATAACTGGCGGACGGCGGCGCCGCCAAGGCCGGGCCCGCGGCCAGGCAGGCGAGAACCAGAAGGGCTAATCTCTTATACATCCGACAGGACCCCCATTTCGAAGATCTTCTTTAAAGACTGCCGGACGATGCTGCGGGCTTCCGCTCCCCGGACGGAAGGAACCAGGTCCCGCGGCCTGGCGCCTTTGCCGCTCATTTTACCGAGCGCGCGAAAAAGTTCCTCGTGTATTTCATAGGCGTCGATCTTCTTACCAATGTCGATAAGGCACAAGAATGTTGTGCGCGCGGCCCGGGCGGACGGCGAGCCGGGCGGCTCCGGTTCCAGATAAGACGGCAGAGGCAGAGGGCTTTTAAAGAGACCGACCTTAGAAGACAGGGAATATTTAGATCCTTCGTCGTACCGCCGCCGGGCTCCTGAGGGCGGAAGCGTTCCCCGGTTCTCTACCATCTTCATCAGGCGGGATTCATATCGGAACAGTTCAGAGAATACCCGCCCATGGGGCGGCCCGGCCAGCGCCGAGATCTTTTTCACGATCCCGCGCTCCGGCCCTTTCTTTCCCAATATCCCGAAAAGCGCGCCGGGGCGGACGCCGGCGCGGGAAAAGAGATAATTAAAGGAGCGGTAGTGCTCCACTCCGTAAGTATGCAATGCCTCTGTGGCAGCCGGCGGCAACCCCGTGTTCCCCGGCCGGTCCGCGAAAGACCAGAATGACCTGAAAATATACGGATTGGCAAAAACGAGTTCCCGGGTCTTTTTATCGGCCGCCAGCTGCGGCGGACGGTAGGAGGCCGCCTTCAGAGGATATACCGGATTCTTGGCGGCCACCGCCGTGCCGGGCAGAGGAAAAAGATGGTTTATGTTAACACGCTCCGCCTGAAGCACCCTTAAATAAAAGGCCAGCCGCAAGGTTTTGTCCCTGTCGGCGTCGGTTTCTTCCGGAAAACCCACGATGAAAGAGAAGACGGCGCTGAGCCCATGCCGCACAAGGTCCTGTGCGAAAGGAACGACCCTGGAAATATCGATGTTCTTACCAGTCAGCCGCTGCATCCGCGGGGCTCCTGTCTCTATCCCCACAAAGATAACCTCGCAGCCGGAAGCTGCGAGGTTTTTCATTAAGCTGTTATCGCCGGCCACATGTTCCAGCCGGCTGCTGCAGCCCCACTTAGCCCCGGTCTTCCTCAGTTCCTTACAAAGCCGGCCCGCAAAATCCTTGCTGAACAGCAAGTTGTCGTGAACCAGGGAAAAGCGCGCGCCCGGGAACCTTCTTTTTAAACTCAAGATCTGGTCCCTTATCGCTTCGGCGGACAGCACCTTGTACCGCCGGTCCCACATCAGCGACGTGGAGCAATAGGTGCACTGGAACGGACAACCAGACCCGGCAAGTACCGGGATAGAGCTTTCCGGATTGATCTTCAGGTACTCAGCCAGCGGCAGGAGATCGTAATCCGGACGGATGTTCATTATGCTCTGAACTCCCTCCGTGCGCGGGTTCTGAATTATCCCGCCGGTTTCCCGGCTGCGATAGGTCAAAGCAGGCACCTTCCCGAACGACTCCGCCCTAAGCGCTTCGCAAAGCTTGGAAAGAGGATAGGACCCGTCGTTTGAGATCACGAAATCCATGAACGGGAAAGCCGCCAGCAGTTCCTTCGCCACAAATGTGGCGTGCGGCCCCCCCATTACGACCGGCACGGAAAACCTCATTTTCACGAATTCCGCAAGCCTGACCGAAAGGTGAAAATTATCGCAAAGGCCGCCGATCCCGACTAGATCGAACGGGCCTTTTTCCAGCCACGCCCTTTCGACGTACAATTCCTGGGCACGAGACAGAGACGCCGCCTTCGATTTCCCGGATAAATACTCAAAGGTCAGGTCCAGAGGAACCGCGGAAACACCGACAGGGGATTGCTTCAATCCTGAAGCGAGATAAATGAGGTTAAGAGGAAAATCCAATTCACGCCGAAATCGCGTGAATATCGGGTTAATAAGGAGAACTTTCATGCGGGAAGGAGATTATACTGGGACAAAAAAACACCCCCGACGGGAACCGCCGTTCGCAGCTATCAGAGAACACCGGAAAGATCAATGAACCGTCAATCTATCTGGGTAGCCCTGCCGTTCTTGAAATTCTTTTTTTTAATGGAATCGACACACTTCATAAGTAAGCCTCCAGTAACCCTTTTACAAACCTGCCTAATTCAGTTTAACATAAGACTCCGGGCACCGCAAGGGCCTTTGGGCCTACCGGAAAAAGTACGGAAGCGTACCGGCAGAACTCCTGCTTCCTTCTATTTCTCCGGCGCCTCTTGCGTGTTTATTTATACTGCTCTCAATATTTTGTATTCTAATTTTCGTTGGAATTATACTTTCCGGGGGTGTTCCTATGATAAAAAATATCTTGCTGGCCATGCTCATCGCTCCATCCGCCTGTGTTTACGCCGCGGCGCCCCCGCAGGCGCAAAAGAAGGAGTCCCCCGCCGCGCAGGAGCTTTCCGGCCTGGCCGGCACGCTTTCGGACGGCATAAAGGACCGCCCGGAGATCAAGCTGGCCGTGCTGGCATTCGGCTATACCAGCGGAAAAGCCTCCGAAGGCCCCGTAGTGGTGCAGGAACGCCTTACCACCCTGCTCGCCCAGAACAGGAAGATCACCCTTATCGAACGGGGCCTGATGAAGAAGGTGATGGAGGAGCTTAACCTCCAGGCCTCGGGCGCCATGGACGAGGAGACCGTTAAGAAGCTCGGCAAACTGCTGGGCGCGGACGCCGTAGTGACCGGCACCCTTAACGACCTGAAGGACGAACGGACCGAGGTGAACGCCCGCGTCGTGGAAACCGAGACCGGCAAGATCCTCTGCGCGGCTTCCGCGATAATAGATAAGACCTGGAAAGACTCAGCCCCGGTCGCCGTTACGCCCGTCCAGGATTACGGAGCCAAGCCGCTGGTACAGGTGGCCATCCTGCTCGACACTTCCAACTCCATGGACGGCCTTATCAACCAGGCCCGCGCCCAGGTCTGGAAGATAGTCAACGAACTCGTTTCCGCCGAGAAAAGCGGCTCCAGGCCCGCCATCGAAGTGGCGCTGTACGAGTACGGCAACTCCTCCCTGTCAAAAGAGAGCGGCTGGATCCGCCAGGTGCTCCCCTTTACCGCCGACATGGACAGTGTGGCCAAGGAACTGTTCGCGCTTAAGACCAACGGCGGCGACGAGTACTGCGGCGAAGTCATAAAGGACGCCGTGAACGGCCTCAAGTGGAGCCCCAAGTCCGACGTGTACAAGGCCATCTTCATAGCCGGCAACGAGCCCTTCACCCAGGGCCCGGTCCCCTTCCAGGAGGCGGTCTCCGCGGCCAAGGCCAAGAATATTTTCGTCAACACCATCTTCTGCGGTTCCCGTCAGCAGGGCCTGGCCGAGCAGTGGAAGACCGGCGCGGACCTGGCCGACGGCGACTACGCCAACATCGACCAGGGCGTGCGGACCTACACCGTGGCCGCCCCCCAGGACGACCAGATAGCGCAGCTCAGCGGCAAACTAAACGACACTTACGTGGCTCGCGGCGCTTACGGGCGGAGCAAGATGGCCGCAAAAAAAGAGATGGACACGATGTCAGCCTCCAAGGGCGTCTCCTTCGCCGCGGAGCGCGCCAGCTACCAGGCTGCGGCCCCCGCGCAGGCCGCCTCGGACGCCTCCTGGGACGTGGTGTCCGCCGTGGAGAGCGGCTCCCTCAAGCGCGAGGATATAAAGACCGACCAGCTCCCCGAAGACCTCAAGAAGATGGACAAGAAGGAACTGAACAAATACATCGACGGCAAACTGGCCGAGCGCAAAAAAATAAAGGAAGAGATCATCCGCCTGCAGGCCGAGCGCAAGGCCTACATAGCCTCCGAAGAAAAGAAGAACGCCTCCGGCGCCAATACTCTGGACAAGGCGATGATCGACACCATCCGCAAGCAGGCCGCCATGCGGGGCTACAAGTTCGCCAAGTAACTCTATTCAGGAAAATGAAAACAAGCCGGCTCACCGTTCTGCTGCTCCTGCTCGCGCCGGCCCTGCCGCTCCGGGCCGCCCCCTCCATCGAGGAGAAGGCGGCCCAGCTGCTTGTGGTCTCCGCGGAGGCCGCGGACATCTCGTCGGCCACCGCCGCCGCCAGGGCCGGACTGGGCTGCGTGCAGCTGCAGTGGGGCTCGTACTCGCTGGAGGAAACCCGGCGCGTTACCGACACCCTGCAGGCCGCGGCCGCCTCGTCTAAAGAAAAGACCCCGCTCTTTATCGCCGTGGACTACGAAGGCGGCAGCGTCTACGTGCCCACCACGCTCGGTCTGCTGGAACTCCCCACCAACATGATGCTGGGCGCGGCGCGCGACGAGAACAATACCGCCACGCTGTTCTACCTGGCCGGCAAAGAGATGAAGCGCGCCGGCATCAACATGGCCTTCGGCCCGGTGCTGGACGTTAACACCAACCCGAAGAACCCCATCATAGGCATCCGCTCGCTGGGCTCGGACCCCGCCGAAGCCGCCCGCCTGGGCGGGGCCATCATCAACGGGCTCAAGGCCGCGGGCGTTATAGCGGTGGCAAAACATTTCCCGGGCCACGGCGCGGCCTCGCAGGACTCGCACAAGACCATGCCCGAGATCTCCATCTCTTCCACGGAGCTGCAGGCCACCCATCTTATCCCCTTCAGGCGCGCCATAGCGCTCGGCGTGCCGGCCATAATGACCGCGCATATCCTCTACCCCGCGTTGGACCGGAAAAACCCGGCCACGCTCTCCAAAGAGATCCTCTTCGGCCTGCTCAAGCAGGACCTTGGTTTCAAAGGGCTGGTCGTCACCGACAGCCTGGACATGGCCGCCATCACCTCCCGCATGCCCATCCGTAAAGCCGCCGCCGCCGCGCTCAAGGCCGGCGCCGACGTGCTGCTCATAGGCAAAGGGGATTTCCGGGCGGCCGTAAAGGAGATCGCCGCGCAGGTGCGCTCGGGCGCCATCAGCGGGGCCCGCCTGGACGACGCCTACAACAAGGTGCTGGCGGCCAAGCGCGCCGCCGGGCTTTTCTCGCCGCCCGAGCCGCCGTCCCCCTTCGACAAAGCCTACCTGGAAATAACGCAGAGCCTTTCCAGAAGCGGACTAACGCTGGTAAAGGACTCCGGCCTGCTCCCGCTGCCGAAGGACAAGAAGATCGCCGTGATCATCTTCGCCCCCCAGCGCTTCGCCCAGAACGCCATTTCGTTGTACAAAACCCTGCTCGACAACGGCTACCAGGCCAGCCACTATTTTTTCGATATCAGCGTTAAGCCCGGCGAGCTCAGGGACATCGCCCGCGCCGCGGCCGGCGCGGACATCCTGGTGCTGGGGAGTTTCCAGTGGACAGGGGCGCAGAACGCCAGCCAGCGCGAAGCGCTGGAATCCCTGCTGGCCACCGGCAAGCCTGCCGTGCTCCTCAGCCTGATGAACCCTTACGACCTGCCCGCCTATCCCCGGGCCGCGGTCGAACTGGCCCTGTACGGGATGACCGCCCCGTCCATGGCCGCCGCCGGGGAGGCGCTCTCCGGCCAGCTCATCCCCACAGGCAAACTGCCTGTGGCTATGCCCTAAACCATGAAACCATTAAGAACCACTCTGATAATAATTTTGACGATAGCGGCCGTACTGGCCTGCAGGCGCTGGGTAGCGGAACCCATCTACATAGCCAGCGATTCCATGGCCCCCACCCTGAACAAAGGGACCCACCTCATCCTCGACAAACTTACTTTCCGCTTCCGCCCGCCGGCCCGCGGCGAAATAATCTCCTTCCGCTCCCCCGTGGGCGAGGAGCACGAATCCGTAAAAAGGGTGATAGCCGTGGGCGGCGACACCGTGGAGCTCCGCGAGAAGAAAGTGTACCTCAACGGCGAGCCGCAGCTGGAATCCTACGCCTGGTACGAGCGCGCCGGGGAAAACCTAAAGGGCGACACCATGCCGCCGGTCACCGTGCCTCCGGGGAAGCTCTTTCTTCTGGGCGACAACCGCGACAACTCCAACGATTCCGCCTCCTGGGTGGACCCCGCCACCGGCCGGCCGCCGCTGCTGCTGCCCGTCGCCGAAGTAACCGGCAAAGTGCGCGGCATCTATTGAGGGCCGTCCCCTAAATTAACTAAACTTTATCCTTAAGCAGCTTCGTAAGGAGAGAACAATGAGACTCGTAAGCTTTTTCGGGATGTTCGCCATACTCGCCATCGCCTGGCTCTTCAGCAGGAACAAGAAAGCCGTCAACTACAAGGCCGTGCTCGGCGGCACCGTCCTGCAGATAGTTTTTGCCGTGCTGGTGATGAAAGTCCCCGCCGGGCAGAAATTCTTCTTCTTCCTCAACACCATCATCGTAAAACTGCTCTCCTTCACCAACGAGGGGGCCAAGTTCGTTTTCGGCGGCCTGATCGACAACCCGTCCATAGGCTTCGTGTTCGCCTTCCAGGTGCTGCCCACCATCATCTTCTTCTCCTCGCTGATGTCGGTGCTCTACTACCTCGGCATCATGCAGAAGATAGTCCTGTTCTTCGCACGCATCATGAAGCGCGTCATGAACACATCGGGCGCCGAGTCGCTGGTGGCCAGCGCCAACATCTTTGTGGGCCAGACCGAAGCCCCCCTCGCTATCCGCCCGTACATGGAAAGCCTGACCGAGTCCGAGCTCTTCGTGGTGATGGTAGCCGGCATGGGCACCATGGCCGGCGGCGTTATGGCGACTTACGCCGGCATGCTGATGCCCTACATCCCCGGCGCGGGCGGGCACATCCTGGCCGCCTGCATCATGTCGGCCACCGGCTCGCTCGTCATCGCCAAGCTGCTGATCCCCGAGACAGGCGAACCGCGCACCAGCGGCAAGCTCGAGATGAAGCTGGAGCTCCCCGACAAGAACGTGATAGACGCGGCGGCCAACGGCGCCACCACCGGCCTGCAGATGGCCCTCAACGTCGGCGGCTGCCTGCTGGCGTTCATGGCGCTGCTCGCCATGCTCAACTACATCGTGGGCTACGCCGGCGGGTTCGCGCATTACCCGCAGCTTTCGCTCGAGAAGATCTTCGGCTGGGTGTTCACCCCGCTGGCCTGGATCATGGGCGTGCCTATGAGCGAGGCCTCGCAGGTGGGCAACTGGATAGGCCAGAAGACCGTGCTGAACGAGTTCGTCGCCTACATGAACATGTCGAACTTCCTCAAGGATAACCCCGGGGTTATCAGCCAGCGCTCGCTGATCATAGCCACGCACGCGCTGGCCGGCTTCTCCAACTTCCTTTCCATCGCCATCCAGATAGGCGGCCTGGGCGCCCTGGCCCCCAGCCGGCGCCACGACATAGCGCGCCTCGGCATGCTGGCGGTGCTGGGCGGCAGCCTGGCCTGCTTCATGTCCGCGGCCATAGCCGGGTTCCTGCTGTAACGGCGCCGATAGACAATGATAAAGATCGCTTACGTAATCCCCAACATCGAAGTGGGCGGCACGGAAAAGCATCTTTTGTCGCTCGTCAGGAACCTGGACAGGAGCCGGTTCTCCCCCATCCTCATAACCACCGCGGGCGGAGGGGCGCTGTACGACTCTTTCGCGGCCCTGCTGCCGGTCTTCGTGTTCGGCGGGGATAATTACCGCGCCAGGAAGTCCCCCCCGAAGAACCCCCTGGTGCACCTGCGCACCATCCGCGGCATGACCGCCCTGCTCAAAGAGCAGGCCCCGCGGTTCGTGCACGCCTACCTGCCCGCGGCCAACGCCCTTGGCCCCATCACCGGCAGGCTGGCCGGGGTCCCCCGCGTGCTCGTAAGCAAGCGCTCCCTGGCCAACTACAAGAAAGGGCACCATTTCCTGCGCCGCCTGGAATCTTTGGGGAACCTGCTCTCCGACGTGATCCTCGCCAACTCTCTCGCCGTGAAGGACGAAGTGCTGAAGACCGAGTCTTTCGCCGGCGGCAAGATAGAGGTGATCTATAACGGGGTGGAGCTGCCCGCCCGCTGGGACGCGGCGCAGGTAAAGGAATTCCGGAAAAAGGAAGGCCTGCCGGAGACCGCCGTGCTGGCCGTGTGCGTCTCTAATTTTTTCGCCTACAAAGGTCACGAGGAACTGATCAGGGCCGCGGCCGTCCTTAGGAAGGACTTTCCCGAATTAATATACCTTCTCATCGGACGCGACGCCGGGAACATGGCCGCGTCGAAAGAACTGGCCGCGGAACTCGGCGTAGCCGGGAACCTCCGGTTCCTGGGCGTAAAAGACAACCCGGCGGATTTTCTGCGCGCCGCGGACCTCTTCGTCCATCCGTCAAGGCAGGAAGGGTTTTCCAACTCCATCCTGGAGGCCATGGCGGCCGGGCTGCCGGTAGTGGCCTGCGGCGTGGGCGGCAACGCCGAAGCGGTCACGGACTCCGTAACCGGCAAGCTCGCCCCCAAAGAAGACCACGCCGCGCTGGCCGCGGCCCTCGCTTACGTCCTTAAAGACCCCGCCGGGATGAAGGCCATGGGCGAAGCCGGCAGAAAAAAGGCTTTGGAGATCTTCTCGATAAAAAGAATGGTCTCCGGCGTGGAAGAACTATACGAAAGGCTGGCCCAAAATGCCTGAAGAAAAAAAACCGTACTACCTGGACAAGACCGCCTCGCTCCGCGACGTGTTCGGCGCCGCCGAGGTCCGGGTAGAAGCGGACCGCGTAATAGCGGACGGCAGGGCCTACCCTGTGGTGGACGACGTCATCATCCTGCTGCAGCCCGAACGCTGGCCCGAAGGGCTTAAAGAGCGGGTCACCGCCACGGTATCCGGCGCGGCCGCGGCCGGCGGCGCTTTCGCCGGCGACATCCAGTTCACCTTCGGGCAGGAATGGCAGAAATACCCGGAGATCCTCCCCGGGCACGAGGACGAGTTCAAGCTTTACTTCGACCTGGTGGATACCGGCAAGCTGGCGCAGGCCAGGGTCTGCGACCTTGGCTGCGGCATAGGGCGCTGGAGCTATTTCCTTAAGGACAAGGCCAGGGAGCTGGTGCTGCTGGATTTCTCGGAAGCCATCTTCGTGGCCAGGAGGAACCTGGCGGGCGCCAATAACTGCCTGTTCTTCATGGGCGACATCAAGGAACTGCCTTTCCGCGCGAATTTCGCGGACCTGGTCTTCTCGCTGGGCGTGCTGCACCACCTGCCCACCGACGCGCTCGACGAGGTGCGCGCGCTCGCGAAGTACTCTAAAAAGCTGCTGATCTTCCTCTACTACAGCCTGGACAACCGCCCTTATATCTGGCGCGCCATCCTGGCCGGGGTAACGCTGGTGCGGAGCGCGCTCTCGGCGATAAAGAGCGAATGGGCCCGCTCGGTCCTGACCGGGGCCATAACGTGGCTGGTCTACCTGCCGCTCATCGGCGCGGGTATGTTCATGCAGCTTTTTAAACTGGGAAAATACGTTCCGCTCTACGATTTCTACCACGATAAAACCGTAAAGCGGATAAAACAGGACGTCTATGACCGGTTTTTCACGAGGATAGAACACCGCTACAGCAGGAAGGAAATAGCGGGTTTAAAAGACACCTTCAGGGAAGTGACCATCTCGGAGCAGCTTCCCTACTGGCACTTCATCTGCGGCAATTAAAAACCGCCCGCCCGGGATCACCACATAAAGTAAACGCTTTTATCGTCTCCGTTCTTGGCAGCGCCGGCCTTCTTCCTGGCCGGTGCGGTTTTAGCCTTAGCCGGCCCGGAGCTGCCGGGAGCGGGCGCGTTCTTGACCGCTTTCCGCCGGGGCGCGTAGTAGTGCCGCTTCTGCGCCTTCTGTCTTTCCCCTCCGAAGCGCACGGCTATGGTTATGCGGTGCGCGTCGCCCAGCTCGCCGTAAGGCGCGAAAGCGTAATCCACGCGCAGGTCCCCGTTCCTTAAACCCAGGCCCGCGGTAACGCCGGAGCCGGTGAAGCGGCTGCGGCCGCCCGTATAGCCCGCCCGCAGGTAAAAAGCGCCGTCGGGACCGGTGGGGATCTCCCCCTCCGCGCCCACGGCCGGTGCGGCGGCGCTCTCGCCGGCCTTAACCCCGTCCGCGGTGATAGTGAGCCGTTCCAGGTAATTCCAGGCTACGCCGGCCCGGAGCATTAGCGGGAGTGAAAAACCGGTGGAACCGAGTTTCATTTTAGTGCCGAAGTTGGCGGCGGAAAGGCCGAAACGCCAGTCCCCCTCTACTCTTAAAAGCCCCGCGTCGCCGGCCCAGGCATAGGCGCTGCCCACGGTGGTCCGCTGGTAAAGGCCTTTAAGCGCCGCGCCGCCGTAATAACCGCCGCCCAGCGCGGCGGCCGCGCCCAGGCTCAGGGCGCCCTCCTGCGACGAGAACGACCCGATCCCGGCGCCGGTGACGTCCAATTTGTCCATGGCGCCGCTGAACAGCGCGTTCAGGCCGGCGAAGATGGTGGCGTCCGGACCGTAAGGGCCTTCATAGACCGCGCTTTCGTTGCGCATGCCCTGCAGCCATTCGTTATGGGCCAGGGCTATTTCCTGCTTTTGCGCCAGCGCGGCGCCGGCCGGGTTGTAAAATACCGACCAGGCGTCGTCGCCGGCGGCGCAGTAAGCCCCGCCCATGGCCGCCGGGCGCGCGCCCTGGTCCAGCTTCAGGAACGGGAGCGCGGTGGTACCGGTTCCCGCCCGCAGCTGCGGCGCGCATAAGCACAGAAGAAGTATGGCGGCCCGTAGTTTTCTCATATCACCAGACAATAAAGAACTTCCCGCTGCCCTTGCCGTAATTCGAGGTCCTCACCAGGTATATGTAGAGGCCGCTCGCGGCCTTCGCCCCGCCTTTGGTCTTCCCGTCCCAGTGGGCGGTATTCAGGCCGTCTATCCCGTCGCCGGGCAGAAGCGTCCGCACCAGTTCCCCCGCCTCGTTGTAGATATAAACGGCGGGCGAAACGGCGTCCACGGGGATCCCGGCGATCACAAGCCCGGCGGAAACCTTGCGCAGGTCGCACGGGTTGGGATAGGCTTTAAGGCCGGCCAGCCCCTGGTCCGAAGCGGCCGATACCCGCACCGAGTAGACCGAGAAATGCGGCACTTCGGCGGAAAGGGTATTCCCGGCGGGATGCCTTACCACGCCCGGCAGCGGCGTCCACTTGCCCGCCGCTTCGTCCATATAATAAAGCCAGGCCAGATCCTCTTTGATGAAATCCCCGTCTATCCGGCCGTCATTATTGGCGTCAGGATAGGCCAGCGTTATAGTGACCGGGTGCAGGGAGAAATCTGTGATCGGCGCCCCGGCGGCGTTATGCGCCTTGAACTCCCGCGAAAGGTCTACGGAGCGGATCTTGATGGAGTCATAAGACGAAGCGTCGGCGGCAGCCTCCCGCGAAACCGGCAGCGTTGAAATGGTCACGTAGAGCGTGGAACCTGAAGCCCCGGCCGGTATAACCACGCTGTCCCCGTCGGAATTGCGCACAGTGCCGCCGGTTATTCCGGAAACGGACTGGTCCATGAGGAAGGTGCCGCCTGAGTTGATGACCGACCCTGTATTGCCGGCGCCGTCCTGTGCCGAGAAATGGAACGTCGCGGTACCGGTGGAGTAATAGGACTCGATAAAGCCGCTGGCCACCCAGTCGTTGCCGCCGCCGGTCACGGTAAGCGGTACCAGCGAGCCGTCCGGAGCCGTGAACGAAAGGGACGGAACGGAAGCGAGGGCGCCGGCTTCGGTCACGGTAAGATCTACGGAGAAGGCCCCGTTAGGGACCGGAACAGGGCCGTTTACGGCGATACTCGCGGTCGGGCTGCTGATGTCCACGGTCTGCCCGTCGGAAACGGCCGTATTCGAGTAGTTCCCCATATTGTTCTGGGCCTTTACCGAGAAATAGTACGCCTGGCCCGGGGTAAGCGGGGGCAGCCCGGTCTTAGTAACGCTGTAAACCGCCGGGCCCAGGTCGGTCCAGGCCAGGGTCTGCTGCCCGCCGGGCGTTGTTCCTATGGCGTAGTAGTAATGGTCGATGGTCCCAGCGGGGAAAGAAGAGGCGCCCCAGTTAGCCGAAAGAGAATCAAGGGAAGACACATAGTCCGTATCGGCGCCCATGCCGTCGAGCACGTAGGGGATGTCGGTAGGGAAGCTTATATCCACTACCTGCCCGTTGGACCATTTAGGCGCGGAGGTCAGCCCTACCCCGTTCTTCGCCTGGACGCCGAAATAGTAAGTCTGCCCGTCGGTAAGGCTAAGCCCCGTTTTAGTGACCGTCAGGGAAAGTCCGTTGTCCAGCCAGCCCCCGGTCACGCTGGTATCGTTGACGGCCGTCCCTATGGCGTATAAATACGAGGCTATCCCGGACTCGGCGTCCGACGAGGCGGTCCAGTTGGCCGAAAGCTCCGAAGCGGAACCCGTTTTAGAAATATCCGCGCCGCTGCCGTCGTTCACGGCGGCGATGGCGGCCGGCGGCGTGGAATCCGTGTAAGCATAGGCTTTCAGGCAGACGTTAGTGTTTGACCAGAGGCTGGTCATATCCGACCACACCGTACCGTTGGAACTGAAATAGCTCTGCCCCGCCGAGGCCGTAGCCAGAGAACTGAACCCGGCTATGGGTTTTTCCACGGCAACCGGGAATAAATAGGACGGATTGGTGAGCCTGACAACCACGGAGAATCTTTGCCCCGCCGAGACGGCAACGGGAGTGCCCAACGTGACAGTGTGGTAGCCGGACATGGCCATAGTGCCGCTGCCGGTATAAGCGAGAGTCCCGGTGCGCGGGCTGCCCGCCGTCACGCCGGTATAAACGTAGATGGTGTAGCCGGCGTTGATGTCGGTGGTGTAGAACCCGGCGGCTTTTATAAACCCGGGGCCGGAGGCCGTAAAGATATTGGACATCCACTCCGTAGTGCTGTCCGCCCCGCCCGCGTCCGAGTTGCCCAGGTCATAGGTAAATCCCAGTTTGTCATAATCATAAACGTCGGTGTAATTGGAAACAGCCTGCGGAGCGTAGAACACGGCGTTATCCCCGCCCAGCGAGGTGTCCCAATAGGAGATATAGAAATAGCCGGCTTCACCCACGCCGGTGCCCCAGCTGTTCCTGGCGATAAAGGCGCCGGGGCCGGGAGGGATAGTGGCGAAATTGGAGGCCGCGTACGCGTCGTTCCAGCCCACCAAAGCTATGGCGTGCCCGCCGCAGGAGGCGGCGGTGCAGGTACAGGTGCCGCCGGCGCCGTACGGGCCGGTACAATGGGTGTTGTAGTACGAAGTATAATTATTCTTGAAAGCGTTAACGTCGGAATAGATACTTGTGTAGACGGCGCCGTAAGTAGTGATCGCGGCTTTCACGTTATCCTTAAAGGCGGTCTCGTTCACCACGGCGGGCTGGGGCAGCCAGGCCATTTCCTGCGTATGCTTGCGCACGGTAAGCCCCGTCCTCAGAACGCCGTCGTTGGGATCGTCGGCCTGGCTTACGGGCCCGCCCCAGCGGGCCAGGTAGGCGGAGGAAAGGGTGGTATTGCCTCCGTCATTTATAGTCCAATCGAAGCCGCTGTTCATCGCCATGTTGTTTTCGGAAAAATCCCAGGTTTCGCCCGGCAGGAGGTTAGACTCCATAGAGGCGTAGGTGGCGAAAGCCCAGCAATCACCATATGGATCCTGGTCGCGTATCGGCGTAAGTTTACCGGTAGTCCTAAGGTCGTATGAGGCCGCGTAAGCCGCCGGCGCGCCCAAAGAAGAAACCCGCGTCCGGCCGGTTATAAGTGAAGAGACATCGCTACCTGCCAGGTGGGACATATCCACCGGGGAAGGGCGCCAACCCATAGTATGAACGCTCACACCCGGAGCAGAACCGGCGGACGTTACGCGAAAAGATGAAACGGTAGAAGTGGACGGAGCGACATAGTTTAAAAAGGCCGGATTGATACGTGAGGAAGACGCCGCATACAAATTACCGCACAAGCAGAAGGCGGCAAGAAGCGCGATGGAGTATTTGAAAGGCGTGGCGGCGGTGTAGTTCATATAGGCTGGTTAACTTTCCGTATCCGCAAGCGTCTTAGCGGCGGGCCCTCCTGCGGGCGGGGCGCGGCTCCACCGTTATCTCCGAAATATTGGACCATTCGCCGGGGCCGAAAGTGTCGGCCCCCCTCACCCGCATGAAATACGCTTTGCCGTTCTTTACAGGCAGTTCGGAAGCCTTATACGTGCAGGTGTCGGTGAAAACGTCGGCCAGCGGGGCGGAAAAATCCCTGGTAGCGGAAAGCTGCAGGCGGAAGTACTTGGCCTTGTTGGGGTTCCAGGAAAGCGGCTTGCCTGCGAACCTGGCCCTGGCGGGGACCCCAGGCGCGGCGGGCAGGGCCTGGGCCGCCGGGCGTTCTTTCTTGGAGATAGCGAAGGAGCCTGGAGCGGAGAACGCCCCCTCCCTGGTCTCCCCGTTATTCAAGGTCGTAGTGCCGGAGACGCGCCAGTAGTAAACCCCGTCGTCCCAGAAGACAGGGTAGAGCCGGTACCTGTTGCGCGCGAGTTCGGTCTCAAGGTTCAAGGAGCCGAAAGACTCTTCGGTGCTGATCTGCAGCCGGTAAGAAACAGCTTTCATTACCTCGTTCCAGTTCAGGTCGATGGCCGCGCCTTTGCGGCCGCCTTTAAGGACGCTCAGGCTCACCACCAGCGGCGCCTCGGGAGGGTCTTCCACGAAACGCTTGTTCCAGGTATTCACCGCGAAGACGGCCTGCTCGCCGTACCTGGCGAAAGAACCCCAGTCGTCCACCCTTTCGCGGTAGACCAGCACGCCGTAAAGCTCGCCCAGTTCCTTGTCCAGGTCCTGGGGGATATAGCCTTCGAACACGCTGGGCGGGTAGGACTTCAGCAGCTTGGCGCCGTTCTTGGCCAGGAAATCCTGGAATTTATGGTCGAAAGCCATTTCCGCCGTAGGCACGACCAGCAGGGCGTTGACCTGTTCCTCGTCCCCGGCGAAAGAGGGCGGGCAAAAAGCCAGGACGGCCAGGACCGCGGCCGCGAATACCGACGAACGAACGTTTTTCATGCTTATCTCCGGTTAAGACCAATTATATTATAAATGCGGAATATGACCGATTTATTGCGCGTTTTTATATAATCTATCCATGGCCGACAAGAGACTTGCCGTAAGCGAAGAGTGCGTCGAACCGGAGCTTATTAGCCCCGGCGGCGGCCCGCGCCGCGAGGAGCCCCGTTTCAGCGCCCCTCCCCCCCAGGCGCCCGGCCTGCTTGCCCGCCTTAAGATGCGCCTGGCGGCCGGCCTGGCGCTGCTTGGCATCGGCCTCATCATCGCCGGCGCCCTGCTCACCTCCACCCTCATCGGCGCCATCATAGGCATCCCGCTCATGCTGCTAGGCGCCCTGGTCTTCTACCTGCTCTTCAAACTCCTCTCGTTCGGCTCCAATAACAACACCTTCGTCTTCCGAAAGTTCTAACATACCGGTGAAATACGATCCCGGAGGGATAGCGTGCCCGACAAACCCATACCCTCGACAAGCCCGACTTCGCTTCCCGCGGTTCTTACCTCACGTTGATCGTCATGCCGGCCGAGTGCGCCGCGAATTCCGGGGCGTACATGGACTGCATCACCGCCGCGCCCAGTTTGTAAGCGCCGGGCGTGGTGGGGCGCAGGCGGTACTTAAGCGTATACTCGCCGTGCGGCAGCCACTCCACGAAGAAGTTCGTCAGCGAATCCCTGGGCTCCTCGTAGCGGCCCAGCTGGTCCCACTTCCACCCGCTGTTCAGTTCCTCCGCCTCGAAGCCCGCCGCCTTCGGGTCCCTGATCTGCACGTACTCGAACTGGCTGCGGGTATTCACCGTCAGGCGCACCTCGATCTCGTCGCCCACCGCCACGGTATCTCCGGAAGACAGGGGTTTCAGCGTATACACGTCCCCCTCCTTGCTCCGCAGGAAATACTGGCGCGACACGTTCATTATGCCCGCCGGGGATTCCTCCGCCGTCTTGTCGGTAGTATAAATACCGCTGAAAGACGCGAAGGCCAGCCCGGGGCCCTTCTTCTCCACACGGGGAGTAAAGTCCTTCGGCGTAATTTCCTTGCCGTACTTGGACCAGCGCAGCGGCGCCGCCACCCAGTCGAAAGGCTGCAGTTCTTCAGTCTCGGAGAGGCCGCCCCACTTCACCGAGTAGGTCTCCGGCTTGTCCAGCGCACCCTTGCTCTTCATCACGTCAAGCAGCGAGTAGATGGCCGCGGCCGAGGCCTTGGTGGACTTCCACTCGTTGGCCTTGCGGTTGAACAGCAGCCAGCGCACCATGCCCGCTATCTTCGGGTCCTTGGGGCGCACCGCCAGCAGCGTGCGCAGGATGAAGGCGTGCTTCTCCACCGTGTCGTTGTACCACAGCCACGAGAGTTTCTCCGGCGCCCAGTAAACCCCGGCGATGTCGTCGGAGCGGGCCCCGTCCATGGCGCGGTCCAGGTAGCTCTCCGCCTTGTCCTTTTCGCCCAGGCGCAGGTAAACGTAGGCCGCGTAGGCCTTGCCGAAAGGCGTCATGGCGTTGGCGTGCTTGTCGGCATAATCAGCCCAGGCCTTGGCGTAAGTCAGCGCCGTCTTGCTCTCCGGCCAGGAGGCCGGGAAGGACGTAACCACGTAGGCCGCGTAAAGCACCAGCGAAGTCTGCTCTTCCTCCGCCTTCAAATGCGCGGGGATCTCCGCCAGCACGTAGGCCAGCGCCCGCCTGGCCATGTCCTGCGGCACGTCCACGCCGTAGCGCGAGGCCTCGGCAAACCCCTCCAGCGCGTACAGCGTCATATAAAGGCTGGCATGCCCGCCCGGGAACCACGGGAAGGAACCGTCGGAGTTCTGGTACGCCTTCAGTTTGTAGAAGGCGTCCTCTTTCTCGGCGGCCACCACCTTGGGATCCAGCATATCCGTCACGGGCCAGTAGGACTTCCGCCCCTTGGACTGCTCTTCCCACGGGCTTTCCATCAGGCTCATCAGGCGCACCGGGTTATCACGCTCCCACGCCGGGGTAAGCGCGTCGCGCTTGGGGATCTTCGCCACCGAGGCGCGCAGCTGCGGGTACTTGCGGTAGAAGCTGTTGGTGATCGCCAGCGGCACGTAGCGGTTCAGCAGCTGCTCGGTGCACTCGTAAGGGTAGTGCACCAGGAACGGCAGGCTGTTCAGCACGGTCAGGATCAGCTGCGGCTGGATCTCCAGATGCAGGGCTTCCACCTCGCGGCTGGGGTCCGCCTTTTCCAGTTCGGGCAGGCTGAAAGTCTTGGAGGAATCGCCGTCGAGCGCGGCCACGGCCGAGGCTATCAGGCGCTCGCGCGAAGGCAGCACCGGCAGGTCGTTCTCCTGCGCGTCGGCCAGCCGGCCTGAGCGGGCCACGGCGCGCACCTTGTAGGCAGCCGTGCCGCGCGGCGCGGTTATGTCCCAGTACAGGGACACCGTGCCGTTCCCCTTCACCGAGAAAGGCCGCGAAAGGTCCTTGATACCGAAGTCGCCCGCCGCGTCCGCGCCGCCGCGCGTTACGGAAAGCGCCACGTCGCCCGCCAGCTCGCCCTTGGTGTCGTTGGTCACCACGGCGGTCAGCCGGGAAACGTCTCCCTCGCGGAAGAAGCGCGGTAAGTCCAGGCGCACCATCAGGTCCTTCTTGGTGACGGTTTCGGCGCTGAAAGAGCCGCGCCGCACGTCGCGCGTTACCAGGTAGGAAGAGATCTTCCACGAAGTAAGGCGCTCGGGAATGCGGAAAGAGAAAGCGCCCTCGCCCTTGAAGACCTTTAACTGCGGGTTATAATAGGCCGTCTCGGAAAAGTCCGTGCGGACCTTAACCTCGGGCTGTGGAGAGGCGTCTTCTTTTTTGCTTTTCGCAAAGGCCCTCGCGCCGCCGGGCGAAGCCGCACTTTCCCGGGCGTTCATTTCCGCCGAGCCGGCCAGAGAAGCGGCCGCCGGAGCCGGCATGCTGGAGGCGTCCATGGCCAGCATCTGGTTGCCGCCTTCTTCGTCGAAAGCGATGCCCTTGGCGGCAGAACGGAATTTCCGCCCGCCGAACCCCGAGGAGGCTATCCTGAGAGACGCCATCTTTTCTTCGGCGATCGCGCCGCGGAAAGCCTCCAGCATGCGCTGGATCAGCCCGGTCCTTATCGGCAGAGTTAGAGTATAGGGATCGAACAGGGAGCCCTGCCCCGCGCCCCCGGAAGGCCGCGCCGGATAAAGCGAATCCCCCCAGAAGCCGGCGTCGCTGCCGTAATATTCCAGCGAGCGGTCGAACACCTTTACCAGCGCCTCGCCGGAAACCGGCTTGCCGGCCCTGTCTTTGGCGCGGAGCTTCCAGAAAACTTTCTGGCCGGGCGCCAGCGCCTTGTCGTAGTCCAGGGAGAGCGAGATCTCCTTGTCCTTCCTGGGCACGTCGGCCTCGGCCATGGCCGAGTAAACCTTGAAATCGCCGGCGCCGAACCAGCGCAGGCCGAAACCGCCGCGGTGTTCGCGCCCGACTTTCACGCTGAAGAGCGAAAGCCCTCCTTCGTTAAGGGTCTCGCGGGCCAGCACGAAGCTGCCGGCCATCACCTCGGCGTATTTAACGCCTTTCAGCGCGGAAGCTCCCATCAGTACTCTTGCGGTCTCGCCGGGCTGGTAGGAAGCATGTTCGAACAGCGCCACCGGCGGCAGCTTGACCGCGGCGTTGCGCCCGGCGGCAGCCGAGGCGGAAACCAAAACAAGCTGGGATTCGCTCTGGCCGCCCCAGGGGTCTTTGGCCTTAAGCCACAGCCGGTACACGCCGGGCTGCAGCGCCTTGAGTTTAAGCGCGGCCGCCGCGTCCCTGGAGAAGGCCACGGTGCCGCCGTCGGCCTTAGGGCCGTCGGGCACCTGGCTGAAGGCCTGCTCCAGCGAAGGATTGCGCCCGAAAGAGCCCCACTGGCCCTGCCCGGAATCGCCCGCGGGGGCCTTCTCCAGTTTATAGAGCGAATACTCCGCCGAGCCGTCCTGGGGCGTATCGTTCAGGTCCATCAACCGGGCCTTAAGCTCCGCCGGCTTCTCCGGCGTAAAGAAACCCGCTTCGGGCGTGATATCGAACATGTACGCCTTGGAGCCGGCGCGGTAAGAGCGGGAATCGGTTATGGTGCGGCCGCCGGCGTCGCGGGCGTCCGCGGTAACATAATAAGAGGACGGGTAATCCTTGTAAGTGTCGCTCTCGGCTTCGGGCGTGAAAGTAAAAGTAAAGCGCCCGTCGTCGCCGGTTTTCGTCTCGCCGGAGGCCACTTCCACGGAACCCGAGGCCCCGTAGAACCAGCCCCAGTACCAGCAGTACCAGGGGATATAGCGGGAACGCGTCACGCGGTACTTCACCGCCGCTCCGGGCACAGGCGAGCCGAAGTAATACTTCACCGCTCCGGACACCTCGGCCTTGCCGCCGTAGCGCCAGGGCCTGGCGGCCGCGTCCAGCTTCACTTCGAATTCGGGGCGCTTGTACTCCTCCACCCCGAAACTGGCGGAGCCGCTGAAATTATAACCGTAGTCCGCCAGCTCCGCGGAAACCGAGTATTGGCCCAGCAGGCGGCCGGCCGGGATGGTGAACGCTCCTGCCGCGCTGCCGAGCCCGGTAACGGGCAGGGTCTTGGTATAGACCTCCTGCCAGTTGGCGTCGCGCGCGGTTATCTTGAGCTGGGCCTTCCCGTCGTAAACCCTGAAGCCGCGCGGCTCGCGGATAAGGGCCGTAGCCTTGAACTTAACTTCCTGGCCGGGCCGGTAAACCGGCCGGTCCGTCTCCAGGAAGATATTGACGGGCTGCGGCACGTCGAGCCCGGCGGAGGCGTAGGAGTTCCAGTAGGCGTAAGCCCCCCCGCGGCTGAGCAGCGGGTCCAGCGAGAAGTATTCGTTCGACGGGTAGGAAATCTTAAAAGGCCGGCCGAAGGCGGCCACGCCGTCGGGGCCGGTCTTGAGCCGTACCATTTCCCAGCTGCCGTAGGAGCGGTTGAACCAGGCCTCTATGCCGGCGCCGGCCAGCGGCCGCCCGGTCAGGGCGTTCACGGCGTAAAGCCGGAACAGGTCCCCGCCAGCCTGGCGCGAAGGGTCGGCCGGGTCGTAGAGAAAGGCTTCGGGGTCGCCGGCGATGCCGCCGGTGCCGAGCAGGAAGATGTCGGTGATGTTCAGCGTCACGGCCTTCATCAGCGAGGAGCCGTCCTCGAAGCCGCTGTCTCCGGAGGCCAGCACCACGTAGATGCCTTTCTTGAAGGCCGGGGGCGCTATCTCCTGGTCTTTGTACTGGTAAGGGCCGGGGTAAGCTATCTTCGCCTGCCACTCCAGGTCAGCTTTCCTCCGCAGGAAATACTTTACGGAATCCTCCTGCAGGTACTTAAGCCTGCCCAGGCCCTGTTCGCCGGACCTGCCGAGGGCGGCCAGTTCTTCCGGCGTGGTCTTGTAAGCGCGGAAATACACCGCGGGCAGGTTGCGGGCGTTGATCTTAAGGCTTTTCAGGCCGGGAGGCGGCGCGAAGGAGCCGTAAAGTTCCAGGCGCGGCAGCTCGATCTCCGCGCGCATGGCGGCGCAGAGCCCGGCGGGCCTGGACTTGGCGGCTTCGCCCTCCGCCGTTCTGCAGGTCTCCGCTACTCCCTTGAAATCCCGTTTCCCCTGGAGCAGCAGGGCGGCCTGGTAGCCGGCCCAGCTCCTGGCCAGAGGGGTCTTAAAGGAAACGGCCCATTGCTTAAGCGTGGCCAGCGCGGTCTCGCGCAGCCTGGCGCCGTCGGCTACGGAGACGCGGTCACCGTGCTCCAAAGGGATCAGCAGGCGCTGCAGGCGCCAGTATTCGCGGGCGAAGTCCATGGCCGCGGAACTGATGGAAGCCGCGTCCTCGAAGATAGCCGCGGCTTTCAGCGCCGCCGGGGCCTGGGAATTGTAATCGGCCTTGTAGCCGGGCGCGGCTAAAGGGAGGCCGTCGGGCAAGGCGCCGCCCGCGGCGGACTCGCCCAGCAGGTAATTGGTCCAGCGCAGCACGGCGAAATCCCAGAGCGTGGGAGTATAAGCCAGCTCGGCGCCTTTGAGCTCCACAAAATAGGCTTCGTTCTCGAGGCGCTCCTTAAGCAGCTCCCCCCTGAGCGGCCAGAGCGAGTTATAGTCGGCCTCTATGCGGCGCTGCCACTGCGCCCGGGTAAGTTTGGTAACGTCCGCGGTGCCCCGCTGCTCGTCGGCTGGCAGGGAGTAGCCGTACTGGGCCAGGAAGCGCCGGCCGGTCTCCGCGCGGAGCAGCAGCAGCCTGCCCTGCCAGAGCGGGTCGGCGGGGAGCTTCAGGGCGTTCAGGCGCTGGGCGGCTTCGCCGAAGCGGTAAAGCAGCGCTTCGCATTCGGCGGAGCGGTACTGCGCCTTCAGCCCCTCCTCGCCGGGCAGCGCGGCGGCCTTGCCGTAAGCGGTAAGGGCGTCCTGGTAAAGGTTCTTCGCGAAAAGCTGGTCCGCTGTGGCCAGCCCGCCCGGCGCGGCCGAGGCCAGGCACGGGAATAACAGTATGGAAAGCAGTAATTTCATTTTTCCCCCTCGCGCTTAGTTGAACTCCCCCAGGAGTATCTGCTCCAGTTCCAGTTCCACGCCGGATCTGGCCTTGACCCTGGCGCGCACCTCGCCCATCAAGGCGTAGATCTCGGCCGCCGTGGCCCCGCCGGAATTCACGATGAACCCGGCGTGCTTGGCGGAGACTTCCGCCCCGCCCACCTTGAACCCCTTCAGCCCGGCCGCGTCTATCAGGCGGGAGGCATAATCCCCCTGCGGACGCTTGAACACGCTGCCCGCCGACGGGTATTCCAGCGGCTGCTTAGTTTCGCGGGCGGCCAGCACGCAGGACCTGTCCTGCAGCAGCACGCCAGTATTTCCGGGCTCGAACTCGAAACTGGCGGACACTATGGTAAGCCCGTCGAGCCCGTCCACGCGCCGGTAGCCGTAGGACATGTTCTTTTTCTCAAGCCTGACCTCCCGCCCTCCCCGGTCGAAAGCTTCTATCGAAACGAGCCGGTCGAACGTTTCCTGGCCGAAAGCCCCGGCGTTCATGCGCACGGCGCCGCCTACGGAGCCGGGAATACCGGAGGCTTTCTCGAAACCCGCCAGGCCGCTTTCGGCGGAAAGCCTGGCCAGGTCGTCCCACAGCACGCCGGCCTGCGCGGTTATAGTGCGGCCCGTCAGCGCCATAGCGGACAGGCGCTCTGTCAGCGCGGTCACGCCGGGCAGGCCCCGGTCGCTCACCAGCACGTTGGACCCGCGGCCCAGCACCGTAAGAGGCGCGCCGTTCTCCCGGCACCAGCCCGCCAGCCAGAGCATTTCTTCCGGGGTCGCGGGCTTAACCAGCGCCTCGGCCCGGCCGCCGGCGCGGTAGGTGGTAAAGCCCGAAGCGGGCTCGTCAAAAAAACAGTAGCCGCCGAATTTTTCTTTAAGCGCGGAATAGTCAGGCATTGGAAGACGCACCTTTTAAGATTTTAGTCCGGGTCTCTTTACGTCCTACCAGGTAAACCCCCGCCATGATCAGCACCCCGCCGGCGAAGGCCGGGGCCGCGGCCTTCTCGCCCAGGAACAGGTAGGCGGAGAGCAGCGTGGCGAAAGGTTCCAGGTAAATGAAATAGGAGGTTTTCACCGGCCCCAGGCCTTCCACCGCGTTGTTCCAGAACAGGTAGGCCAGCGCCGAGGAAAGCACGCTGAGGTACGCGAGGCTCGCCCAGGCGCGCGGGGTGAGGGCCGCGAACTCGGCGGGCCCTCCGGCGGCGAACCACGGCGGCAGCAGCGTAGCCAGCGCCGCCAGCATGGTCAGCGTGGTCACCTTGGCCTGCCGCCAGGAGGTCAGCCATTTCTTGGTGAGAATGACGTAGACCGCCCAGGAAGCCGCCGTGAGAAGGAACACCAGGTCCCCTTTAGTGGAAGGCAGCGTTAAGGCCGCGCCGCCGGCTTTGGAGAGGACCACCAGGATAGTGCCGGCGAAGCCCAGCAGGAAAGCCGCTATCTTAAAGGGGCCGATGCGCTCGCCGAGCGCGGCCATCAGGCCCGCCACCATGATGGGCGTGGATGCTATCAGCCAGCCGGCGTGAGAGGACAGCGTGTACTTCAGCGCGTAGGCCTGCAGGTACTGCTGGCTGGAGATCCCGAGCACGGACAGTACGAGGAGCTTCCAGAGATGCCCGGCCTTGAAATCTGAGGGGCGCAGCCCGGAGCCGCTCAGGAAGAGCAGCGCGAGCGTTCCTATGAGCGCGCGGAAAGTTACGATGGAGAGCAGCGACAGTTCGGTGCCCAGGTACTTGGTAAAAGGATAAGCGCCCCCCCACACCGCGGCGGCGAAGACTACCTGGAAGTAAAGCCAGCTGGAGTTTTTTTCTTTTGGGGGCATCCGGTTAAAAAAAGCCCCGCCAGCGCGGCTTACCGGCTGACGGGGCTCCGAACCGAGTTTACTTGGACAGCACTTTCTTAATGCGCTTGAAGGCCCAGTCTATCTCTTTCTTCGTGATGATGAGCGGCGGGGCGAAGCGGATCACGTGGTCGTGGGTTTCCTTGGCCAGCAGGCCCAGCGCCATCAGCTGCTCGCAGTACGGGCGGGCGGCGCAGTCCAGCTCCAGGCCGATCAGCAGGCCTTTGCCGCGCACCTGCTTGATGTGCGGGCCCTTGATGGAGCGCAGCTTCTCCATGAAGTAGGCGCCCATCTCGAAGGATTTCTCGACGAGTTTTTCCTCGGCGAGAACCTTGAGGGCCTCGCGGGCCACGGCGCAGGCCAGCGGGTTGCCGCCGAAGGTGCTGCCGTGGTCGCCGGGGTTGAACACGCCAAGGATGGCTTTGGACGCGGCCACCGCGGACATCGGCATTACGCCGCCGCCGAGGGCCTTGCCCATGATGATCATGTCGGGCTTCACGTTCTCGTAATCGCACGCGAACTTACGCCCGGTGCGGCCGAAGCCGGTCTGGATCTCGTCGGCCACGAACAGCACGTTATTGGCCTTGCACAGGTCGTAGGCGGCCTTAAGGTAGCCCGCCGGCGGCACGATGATGCCGGCCTCGCCCTGGATGGGCTCCACCAGGAACGCCACCGTGTTAGGGTTGATGGCGGCTTTCAGCTCTTCGATGTTGCCGTAGCCCACCACTTTGAAGCCGGGGGTGAAGGGGCCGAAGCCGTCCTTGTACTGGGGCTCGGTGGACATGGCCACGATGCTGATGGTGCGGCCGTGGAAGTTGTTGGTGACGCAGATGATCTCGGCCTTGTCGGCCTGCACGCCCTTCACCTTGTAGCCCCACTTGCGCACGGCCTTAAGGGCGGTCTCCACCGCTTCGGCGCCGGTGTTCATGGGCAGCACCATCTCGTAGCCGGTAAATTCGCACAGCTCTTTGAAGAACGGCCCTATCTGGTCGTTGTTGAAAGCGCGCGAGGTCAGCGTAACCTTCTTCGCCTGCCCGACGAGGGCCTTGATGATGCGGGGATGCCGGTGCCCGTGGTTCAGCGCCGAGTAAGCGCTGAGCATGTCCATGTACTTGTTGCCTTCGGGGTCCTTCACCCACACGCCTTTGGCGGTGTTGATGACTATCGGGAGCGGGTGGTAATTGTTGGCGCCGTAATGCTCGGCCATCTCAGCAAGCCTGTGACTTTCGGTGTTCTGGGTATTGGTGTCCATTATTCCTCCATGGTAATATGGCGGATATTAAAAAATAAACGTTAAAAAGTCAGGCCTTCCCGATCGCTTTTTGACTTTTATTTTCCGATCTCCGCGGTGTGCTAAAACTTGAGCCCGGCGCCTACGGAGTAGCCGGTCTGGCCGTGCAGGATATTGTACGCGCCGTACACGTAAAGCAGCGGCATGGGCGAAAGGCGCACGCCTATGGTGTAGCGGGGCTTGGAGATGGTACCGGCAGTGCCGTTAAGCGCGGCCGAGGCGCCGGAGAGGCCCTTAACTTCCAGCCTGGTCCTGTCCAGGCCTACGCCGACATAGGGCTTTATGACCGGGATGTCGAAAGAGGCCGCGGCGTCAAGCGACAGGTGGGTGCCTTTGAAATAATCGTAATTTATCACGTCGTAATAGGCGGAAACGGAAACGTCGGGGATGAACTTGGTAAGGGTCCCGCTCTTAAGCACCGGCACGCGCAGGCCGCCGCCGATGATCGAGAAACCGGAATAGCCTACCCCGCGGACCATGACGTCGGCCCCCACCAGCGGCAGCGCCGCGCCGGCGTGCGCCATGGGCAGGCCGAAAGCGTTGACCTTGGCGTCGCGCAGAATGCGGTTGTCGCTAGAGGGCTTGGCCTGGATCGCGGCGTCGATGCCGGCCTCGAAACCGGGGAAGCCTATGGAACGCCCGGAGTTGAAGTCGTTGGCGCCGATAAGGCCGCCCAGGTCGGCGGCGAAAGGCTTAATATAGGCGTCCGTGGTTATCTTCTTGAAATCGGAAAACGGGTCGGCCTTGGCGCCGGCGGCCAGCAGCGGCAGCAAACATACGGAAAGCATGAGTTTCTTCATCGTGGTCTCCTTGAAAATGGCATATAAGCCCCTATGTAAATATTTTACTAAATAATAATATGGATAAACCGCCCAAGCGGAGCCTGTAACCCAGGCTACAGTCCACGCTTTTCCGGCTATTTGCTATCATTTATGCATGGATTTTCTGCCCATTACCCCCGAAGAGGTTAAAAAGCGCGGCTGGGACGCGGTGGACGTGGTCTTTGTGACCGGCGACGCCTACGTAGACCACCCCTCCTTCGCCATGGCGCTGGTGGGCCGCCTGCTCGAGTCCGAAGGCCTGCGCGTGGCCATCCTGGCGCAGCCCCGGTGGGACAACTGCGCCGATTTCAGAATGTTCGGCAAGCCACGCCTGTTCTTCGGCGTTTCCGCCGGCAACATGGACTCGATGATCAACAAGTACACCCACAACAGGAAGATCCGGTCCACCGACGATTTCTCCCCAGGCGCCCGCCCCGGCCTGCGCCCCGACCGCGCCACCATCATCTATTCCCAGCGCGCGCGCGAAGCCTACCCCGAAGTACCGATAATAATAGGCGGCATCGAGGCCACCATGCGGCGCTTCGCCCATTACGATTACTGGTCCGACAAGGTCCGCAAGAGCGTGCTGCTGGACTCCAAGGCCGACCTGCTGGTCTACGGCATGGGCGAGCGGCAGCTGCGCGAGATCACCGCGCGCCTCAAGGCCGGGGAAATGATAAAGGACATGCGCGACATCCGCGGCACGGCCTACCCGCTGGGCGCCAAAGAAGCGGCCGAGCTGAAGGTCCCCGGCGCCATAGAGCTCCCCACCGCAGGCGAAGTGGCCGGCGACCGCGTGAAGTTCTCCGCCGCCACCCGCATAATTTACGAGGAGTCCAACCCTTTCAACGCCCGCCCGCTGGTGCAGAAGAGCGAGGGCAAAGCCGTGGTGCAGAATCCCCCCGCCCTGCCGCTCTCCACCGAAGAGATGGACTTTATCTACGGGCTCCCTTTCAGGAAACTGGCGCACCCGTCGTACAAAGAACCCATCCCCGCGCTGGAGACCATCAAAGATTCCATCGTGATCCACCGCGGCTGCTTCGGCGGCTGCGCCTTCTGCTCGCTCACGCTGCACCAGGGCCGCTTCATCCAGACCCGCTCCGCCGCCTCCGTGGAGAAGGAAGCCGAAGAGCTGCTGAAGACCCCCCGCCACCCGGGCAACATCTCGGACCTGGGCGCGCCGTCGGCCAACATGTACGCGATGGGCGGCAAGGACATGAACGTCTGCCGCGCCTGCCGCAAGCTCTCCTGCCTGCACCCGGTCATCTGCCCCAACCTGAACACCGACTATAAGCCGCTGCTGGCGCTGATGCGCGGCGTGCGCGCCATCAAGGGGCTGAAGAAGGCCTTCGTGGCCAGCGGGATAAGGATGGACCTCGCGCTGAAATGCGGCGAGTATATCTCCGAGATAGCGCGCTTCCACACCGGCGGGCTGCTCAAAGTGGCGCCGGAACATATTTCACCCAAGGTGCTCGCGGTGATGAAGAAACCGCCGGTGGAAGTGTTCAAGGAATTCGCGGACAAATTTTTAGCGGAATCGAAGAAGGCGGGCAAGGAGCAGTACCTGGTGCTCTACTTCATCTCGGCGCACCCCGGCTCGACCATCGAGGACATGGCGGAGCTCGGCGTGTTCCTGAAGGAGCGGCACATCCGCCCGCAGCAGATAAACGACTTCCTCCCCGCGCCCATGGAGCTGGCCACGTCCATCTATTTCACCGGCCTGGACCCGTTCACGCTGGCGCCGGTCTACGTCCCCAAAAAAGAAACGGAGCGCCGCATGCAGCGGGCGCTCCTCCAGTACTATAAACCCGAGAACAAACCCCTCATCATCAAGGCCCTGCGCGAGATAAACCGCCAGGACCTCATCAAGAAACTTCTGTAAAAGCGCCTACCCCTTGAGGTGGTGCTTCTTGATGAAATCCAGGATCTCCGGGCCGTACAGCGAGGCTTTCTCCGCGCCCAGCCCCTTGATATCCTTAAGGTCGTCTAGCGTGCGCGGCTGGGAAAGCGCCAGGCGCTCCAGCACGTCGTTGCCAAGGATGGCCTCGGGCAGCATGTTGCGCCTTACGGCCATTTCCTTGCGCCACATTTTAAGGTCGTGAAAACGGTTCTTCACCGTTTCGAAATAAGCGCGCTTCTCGCGCGAGATCTCGCGCCGCGGCACGGTATATTCGGGGGCCTTCAGGCCTTTCTGCAGGGCTTCCCGGATCCAGCCGCCGTGGTTGGCCAGCACGTAGCCGCTGACGCCTTTGAAAATAGACAGGTTATGCAGGCCTTCCCTGGGCGCCACCGACAGGCGCAGCATCAGGTCCGCGCTGATGATCTTGAACGACGGGGCGTCCCGCTTTATGGCGGCCACCTCGCGGGCCAGGTACAGTTCGCGCAGCACGGCCAGCCCGCGGCCGTTCAGCTGCCGGGCGCCTTTCAGCGTAAGGAAGCCGCTCTCGTCGAAGCGCATCGGCGTGGGCTCGATCTTGCAGATCTGGGCGAACTGCCCGGTGACCTCTTCGAGCCTGCCTTTCTTCTCCAGTTCCACGGACAGCAGGTCGCGCAGCTTTTTCAGGTAGATGGTATCGCAGCTGGCGTAGTCCAGCATCTCTTTGGAGAGCGGGCGCCGGCCCCAGTCGGCCTTCTGGAACTTCTTGTTCAGTTCCACCTTGAAGAATTCCTTCACCATGTTGTCGAGCCCGCACTTGATGATCCCCAGGTACTTGGCGGCCACCATCACGTCGAAGATGTTGACGAAGGTGCAGGGCATCGCGGCCTTGAACACCCGGATGTCCGAATCCGCGGAGTGGAAGATCTTCTCCACCGCCGGGTCGGCGAACACGGGTAGCAGCGGCTTTATGTCCACCGCCAGGGTATCCACCACGGCGTTGATATGCTCGCTCGAAAGCTGCATCAGGCAGAACTTCTCTTTGTAAACGTAGAGGCTGTTGGACTCGGTGTCGATGGAAATATATTTATGCTTGGCCAGCTTGGCGGCCAGCTCGTTAAATTCCGCCTGTTTATCGATGAAGGTGTAACTCATGATAAAATATAATAACATTTAGGAGCGGTCTTTAGTAGCCCGCCGGTATATGCCCACGATAATTTTCAACAAGCCTTACGGCGTCCTTTCGCAGTTCACCCCCGAGCACGGCCACCGGAGCCTGGCGGAATTCGGTTTCCCCGCCGGCGTCTACCCGGCCGGCCGCCTGGACCAGGACAGCGAAGGCCTGCTGCTCTTGACCTCGGACGGCGCGCTGCAGGCTTATATCTCCGACCCGCGCCATAAAACGCCCAAGACCTACTGGGCACAGGTGGAAAAGGAAATAGACGAGGAAGCGCTTAAGAAACTGCGCCGCGGCGTAACGCTCAACGACGGGCCCGCGCTGCCCTGCGGCGCCCGCGCCCTGCCGGACCCGGGCCTGCCCCCCCGGGACCCGCCCATCCGCTTCAGGAAGACCGTGCCCACCTCCTGGGCCGAGCTGGTGCTCAGGGAAGGGCGCAACCGGCAGGTGCGCCGGATGCTCGCCGGCGTAGGCTTCCCGGTGCTGCGGCTGCTGCGCCGGGCCATAGGCCCGCTCACTACCGAAGGGCTCGAGCCCGGGCGGTGGCGCGTACTGACAGAGAAAGAAACGGCCAGCCTGAGATTTTAACCGGCAGATTTGCTATTTTGTTCCTGACGCCTTTTTTGAAGGAGACTTTTATGAGCATCCCCCCACGCATCGGTTTCATCGGCCTCGGCATCATGGGCCGCGCCATGGCGGCCAACCTGCTGAAGGCCGGCTTCCAGGTATCTGTCTACAACCGCACGCGCGAACGCACCATGGAGTTCGCGGACAAAGGCTGCCAGGTGGCCTCCACGCCCCGGGCGCTGGCCAAGCTGAGCGACACGATTATCACCATGGTGGCCGACCCCGCCGCCATGGACTCCGTGCTGGAAGGACCGGAAGGCGTGCTGTCGGCCTTCATGGGCGGCAACACCCTCATAAACATGAGCACCATTTCCCCCGACTATACCGCGGCGCTGGCCAAGAAATGCTTCATCGCCGGCGTCAACTTCCTCGACTGCCCCGTCTCCGGGTCCAAAGGCGCGGCGGAACAGGCGCAGCTGGTGATCCTCGCCGGCGGCGACAAGGCGGCGCTGGAAAAACTGTCCCCCGTCTTCAAGGCCATGGGCCGCTCGGTGATCTACGCCGGGCCCGCGCCCGCCGGGACCGCGCTCAAGCTCTGCGTCAACTTGGTGGTGGCGCAGTTGACCACCGCCATTACCGAAGCGGCCGCCCTGGCCGAGGCGCAGGGCATAGCCCCGTCCCTCATCTTCGACACCCTGGCCGAGAACCCCGCGCTCAACTGCGGCTACTTCGCCCTAAAAAAGAACAACGTCCTGAAAAAAGAATACGCACCGGCCTTCCCGCTAAGGCATATGCTGAAGGACGCCCGCTTCATGCTGGCCGAGGCCGCCAAAAAGAACCTGGAACTGCCGGTGACCGCCGCGGCGGAAAAACTTATGGCGAGATCCAACGATTGCGGCTACGGGGAGCTGGACCTGAGCGTGATGCTCAGGAACCTGACGGAACCGCTGGAGGCCAAGTGACCCCCCGCAAGGCCCTGGCGGCGGCGCTGAAAGCCTACTGGGACTTTATCCAGAAGCACCCGCTCATCAGCATGGTCCTTTCGCTCGTCCTGGCGGCCGCCTGCGCCGGCGGCATCTACCTGATCTGGCAGCAATTCCCGTCCCTGCTCCGGCTGCCCTGCTTCAGGGGCGGCTGCCCCGGGTAAGGGGCCCGCGCGGGAAGCCGGGCCCTTGCGCCCGGCCTTTTTTTATGATATAGTTAGTCAAGACTAACTTTGTTATAAAAGGCTACCTTTATGAAACCGCTTTCCCGCAGCCTCGAGGACTACCTGGAGGCGGTCTACACGCTTAGCCGCCGCGACGGCTTCGCCCGCGCCAGCCGCGTAAGCGCGCTGCTCAGGGTTTCCAAGCCCTCGGTCAGCTCGGCGGTCAAGGCGCTGGCGGCCCGCGGCCTCCTGGAGCAGGAACCCTACGGCTACATCCGCCTTTCCCCCGCCGGGCTCAAGGCCGGGGCCCTGATCGCGGGCAGGCATTCCGCGCTGAAAGATTTCTTTATCTCCATCCTCGGAATGGACGCGCCCCGGGCGGAACACGACGCCTGCCTGGCGGAGCACGCGCTCAGTCCCGGCGCCATCGGGCGCATGGCGGCGCTGGCGGCCTTCCTTAAAGCTCCCGCGCGCGCCCGCTCTCTGGCCGCGGCCCGCGCGGCCATGCGCGAAGGAGCCCGGCTATGAAGACCAACCCGCAGCTGACCCTGCTTTCCATGCGCGAGAACGAGAGCGGCTACGTGCTGGCCGCCGGGGACGGCGCGCAGGCCTCGGCCAGGCTCAAGGCCATGGGCATCTTCCCCGGCCGCCAGATCGTAAAGCGCTCGCCCGAAAAGGCCGGGGGCCCGGTGCTGGTGGAGGTTATGGGGACCAAGGTGGCCATAGGCCGCGGCATGGCCTCCGGCGTCAGCGTTAAGGTGCGCTCGCGCGCCATCCTGCTGGCCGGCAACCCCAACGTCGGCAAAAGCGTGGTCTTCTCCCGCCTGACCGGCCTGGAGGTGATCTCCTCCAACTACCCCGGCACCACGGTGGGCTACACTTCGGGCTGGACGCTGCTGGCCGGGGAAAGGTTCTCCGTGGTGGACGTGCCCGGGGCCTACAGCCACGAGCCCACCAACAAGGCCGAGGAAGTGGCAGCTAGAATATTAAAAGAAGAAGAACGGGCGCTGATCTTCAACGTGGTGGACGCCACCAACCTGGAGCGCAATCTTTTCTACACCCTGGAGCTGGCCGGCCTGGGCTCGCCGCTGGTGATCCTGCTGAACAAGTGGGACATCGCCCGGCGCAGGGGCGTCACCATAGACGGGGCCGCCCTGGAGAAACTGCTGGGCATCCGGGTGGTCCCCTTCGTGGCCACCACGGGCGAAGGCCTGGCGGGGCTGAAGGCCGCCGTCGAGGATTTCAACGCGGGGCGGCTGCCGGTCCCGGCCGCGGTGCCCGCGGGCCCCGACGAGAAGTGGAAGCTCATCGGCCGCATTTCCGCCGAGTGCCAGAAGATAGAGCATAAGCACCCGTCCCTCCTCGAAAAACTGGAGGACATCACCTCGCGCCCGTCCACCGGCCTGCCTTTCGCGGCCTTGACCATGGCGGCGGTGTTCTGGGCCATACGCTTCGTAGGGGAAGGCCTTATAAATTACGTACTGGACCCCCTCCGCGTCCATGCCTGGCTGCCGCTGGTAAAAAGCGCGCTCTCGGGCCTGGCCGACGGGAGCTTCCTTAAAGTCCTGCTGCTGGGCCTCACGCCCGAACCGATGCAGTCCTTCGGCCTGCTCACCACCGGGCTCTACGTCCCGTTCGTCACGGTGCTGCCTTATATAGTTTCCTTCTACGCCGCGCTGGGCCTGCTGGAGGACGTGGGCTACCTGCCGCGCCTGGCCATGCTGCTGGACGACTACATGCACCGCCTTGGCCTGCACGGCTACGGCACCGTCCCTTTGATGCTCGGGCTGGGCTGCAAGGTGCCGGCCATCCTGGCCGTGCGCGTGCTGGAGACCAGGCGCGAGCGCGTGATAGCCACCGCGCTCACGCTCGGGCTGGCCCCGTGCATGCCGCAGACGGCCATGATCTTCAGCATCCTCTCGCCGTACCCGCTGAAGTACACGCTGGCCGTATTCGCCGCCGTCGCCGCGGCCGGCATAGCCAGCTCGCTCGCGCTAGGCCGCATGCTCAAAGGCGAGACCCCCGAACTGTTCCTGGAGATCCCCCCCTACCAGACGCCCTGCGCCCCGATGCTGGCGAAAAAGCTGTATTTCCGCGTAAAGGACTTCCTGACCGAAGCCGTGCCGATGATAGTGCTGGGCGTGCTGGTGATCGGGCTGATGGACATGAGCGGGCTGCTCCGCGAACTCTCCGTTATTTTCGGCCCCGCGGTAACCGGCCTGCTCGGCCTGCCCGGCTCGACGGTTTCGGTGATGGTGCTGGGCTTCCTCCGGAAGGATATCTCCATCGCCATGCTCGTCCCCTTCAACCTGCCCGCCGGTTCCCTGGTGGTGGCCAGCGTCTTCCTGAGCCTGTACCTGCCCTGCCTGGGCGGCTTCATGGTGACCCTGCGCGAGCTCGGCGCCAGGGACGCGGCCAAGGTGTTCGCCATGAATTTCTCGGCGGCGCTGCTCTTCTCCGCGCTTTTAAACCTGGGCTTAAGATTCCTATAATTTAGCGGAGCGTAAAAAAGGATACACCATGGGTTTCTTCAGGGACATGAAGCAGGGCCTTACCCGCAACGTCACCTTCCTGGGCGTCGTAAGCGGCCTTACGGACATCTCGAGCGAAATGCTCTACCCTATCGTGCCGATCTTCCTCACTTCGGTACTGGGCGCGCCCATGCAGATAGTGGGCATGATCGAGGGCCTGGCCGAAGCCACGGCGAGCTTCGTGAAGATCCTGGGCGGCCGCCTTTCGGACAGGGCCGGCGCGCGCAAGCCTTTTGTGATAGCGGGCTACTCGCTTTCCGCCTTCGCCAAGCCGCTCCTGGCCCTGGCTTCCACCTGGCATTTCGTGCTGTTCTCCCGCTTCATCGACCGCCTGGGCAAGGGCATGCGCACCTCGGCGCGCGACGCGCTGATCGCCGGGTCCACGGACAAGGCGAACTGGGGCAAGGCCTTCGGCTTCCACCGCGCCATGGACACGCTGGGCGCGGCCATAGGCCCGCTGACCGCGCTGGCCATGATAGAGTACATGGGCGCGGCCAAACCCGATTACCGGCTGATCTTCATCACGGCCTTCATCCCCGCGGCGCTGGGCGTGCTGGTGCTGGTCTATTTTGTGAAAGAGGTGGCGGCCCCGCCGGCCGCGCCGGGCGCTCCCGCCGCCGCGCCGATGAGCGCCGATTTCAAAAAGTTCGTGGCCCTCTACGCCGTCTTCGCGCTGGGCAATTCCAGCGACGTGTTCCTTATCATGAAGGCCAAGACGATGGGCTTCACGCTCACCCACGTGATCCTGGCCTATACCGGCTATAACCTGGTCTACGCCGCGCTCGCCACTCCGGCCGGCTGGCTGTCGGACAAGCTGGGCAAGATCAACACCATGGTGTTCGGCTTCCTCGTCTTCGCCGCGGTCTATGTGGGCTTCGCCACGGCCACCAAAGGCTGGATGGTCTGGGCGCTGTTCGCCCTGTACGGTTTTTACGGCGCGTTCAACGAGGGCATTTCCAAGGCCGTGATCTCGCACCTGAGCACGGCGGAGAACCGCGCCTCGGCGATGGGCTACTTCCAGGGCGCGCTGGGCTTCCTGACCTTCGCCGCCAGCGCGCTGGCCGGCTTCCTGTGGGACAAAGTCTCCCCCGCCGCGCCGTTCCTGGTGGGCGCCTGCGGCGCGCTGCTCGCCGGCGCCGCGCTCACCGTCTGGGCCCGGGCTAAAAAGTTCTCGTTCTAAAACACAATAATGAAAAACCTCCTTAAAGAAGTCCTGAAACACGAAGTTTACCCCGCCATGGGCTGCACCGAGCCGGTGGCCGTGGCTTTTGCCGCGGCTACCGCCGCCAGGCTGCTCAAAGGGCGCACCACCGCCGTGCTGGTGAAAACGGACCCAGGCACCTACAAGAACGGCCTGGCCGTGGCCATCCCGAATACAAAAGGAAAAAAAGGAAACCTGCTGGCTGCCGCCATAGGCTCGGTGGCCCGCAAGCCGGAACTCGGCGCGGAACTGTTTAAAGGGCTGCCCGCCGCCAGACTAAAAGAAGCCTCGGCGCTGGTCAGCTCGGGCCGGACGAAGATCGCCGTGGATTACAAGCGGCGCGGCATCTATATTTCGGCGGAGGTAAAAGCCGGGCGCGAGACCGCGCTCTGCGTGCTGATAGGCAGCCACAACCAGGTGGCGCTGCTCAAGCTCAACGGCAAGGTCCTCAAGCGCTCCGGCGGCGCCGGCGGCAAGACCCGCCTGCCCTACAAAGAGGCGCTGAAGAAAGCTTCCTTCCGCGACCTGTTCCGCGAAGCCGAAAAAGTAACGCCGGAGGAACTGGCCTACATAAAGAAAGGCGTGGACATGAACCTGGCCGCGGCCCGCGAGGGGCTCAAGCTGAAGAAGGTCGGGTACTACATCGAGGACCTTATAAAAAAGGGCTACCTGAAGCGCGACATACTTTCCGGCGCCAAGCTGACCGCCGCGGCCGCTACCGACGCCCGCATGGCCGGCGCGCCCATCCCGGTGATGTCCAGCGGCGAGTCCGGCAACCAGGGCGTAGTGGCCGTGCTGGTGCCGTGGCTGGTGGGCAAGGCCTTCGGCGTGCCCGAGCAGCGCATCCTTAAAAGCATCGCGCTCTCGCACCTGGTCAACTCGTACATCAAGGTTTTCACCGGCGAGCTCGCCCCCATCTGCGGCTGCGCGGTTGCGGCCGGCGTGGGCGCCTCGGTGGCGGTGGTCTGGCAGCGCGACGGGGCCGACGTGAAGAAAGCCACGCTCGCCGTCAACACCGTGATCAGCGACATCGGCGGCATGCTTTGCGACGGGGCCAAGAGCGGCTGCGCGCTTAAAGTGGCCTCCTCCGCGGACTCCGCCATCCGGGCGGCCTGGATGGCCTCCAACGGCGAGGGCATAACAGAATCGGAAGGCTTCGTCGGCGCCACCGCGGAAGCCACCATAAAGAACATCGCCCGCATCTCCAGCCTGGGCATGGACAAAGTGGACAGGATCATCCTGGAAATAATGTCCCTGAAAAAATAATGACCCCCGTGACCCTGTATGCCGCAGCGCTTAAAGACATCTCCGCGGAGCCTCTGGCCCCGGCGGCCTTCCTCGCCGGGACAAAGGGCTACACTAAGGATTCAGCCCGGGCCTTCCTGCGAGCCCAGCCGGGCTTCCTCGGCCGCGGCCTGGGGCTGGAGGAAGCGAAGCAGCTGAAGGCGGCGGCGCTGGCCGCCGGCTTCGAGACCGTCCTCGCCGCGGAAACGGACGTCCCGGCGCCCCCGCCCGCGTTAACGGTTTCCAGGCTGGAACTCGGCGGCACAGGCTTCTCCTTCGAGGCCGGCGGCGCTATCCACACCGCGGAGTTCGGCGCGGTCGCTTTTTTAACGGCGGCCGCTTTCGACGCCCCGGTGCCTCCGCTCAGCCTGGACGCCATAAAAAAAGACGCTATTTTCGAAAAGATCATGACCCTTGCCGGGGACCCCCCTTTCGCCCCGGTCACCGAAACCGGGTCCAGGGAAACCTATTTCAGGGCGGACCTTCTTACCGCGGACGGGATCCTGCGCCTGTCGCTGGCCCCGGAAAACCTGGATTTCTCCCCGCTGGGCCCAGGCCGCTCGCATTCCAGCCTGGTGAATTTCCGCCAACTGCTCAAGCGCCTCTCGGCGGCGTGCCCGAAGGCCGTCGTCAACGCTTTCCTCCCGGCTTTGCTCGAGAACAGGCCGCTCGCCCAGCTGAAGCTGGCTAACGCCCAGGCCTGCGAAGTGGAACTCTCCCGCCTGCTCCTGGTTTCCCCGCGGAAATAAGGACCGGGACGCAAAAAAAGGGACCGCCCCGAACCGGCGGTCCCTTTTTTTACGCGGCCGCGGCTTACCTGCCGGGTCCGGTCTTCTTCCTGAAGCCGGCGGCTTCCAGGATGGAGACCGGGCTGTGGTCCTGGTAGATGATCTTCCAGATGCAGTTTATCACCGGGGTCTTTATGCCGTGCTTCGCGCAGAGCGCCTTGGCATTCTTAAGCGCTTCCACGCCTTCTACCACGGTCCGGATCTTCTTGTGGGCCTCGGCCGGCTTAAGGCCGTGGCCGATCTCGCGCCCGAAACTGAAGTTGCGCGACTTGGCCGACGTGGCGGTAAGCAGCAGGTCGCCCATGCCGCTAAGGCCCCAGGCGGTATGGCTGCGGCCTCCCAGCGCGGTGATGATGCGGCGCAGTTCGGAAGCGCTCTCTATCAGGAACGCCGCCTCGCTGTTCTTGGCCGCCTTGGACAGGCCGTCTATGATCCCGCTGCCGATGGCGTAAACGTTCTTTAAGGACCCGCCAAGCTCGGCGCCCAGCCTGTCGTCGGAAAGTTCCAGCTTGAGCGGGCCGCCCTCCATGAACGCCGCGGCTTTTTTCAGCAGCGCGGGGTCCTTGCCGGCCAGCACCACCTTGGTAGGCGCGCCGGCGGCCACTTCCACCGCGAAGCTGGGGCCGGTCATGATCATCGTACGGTTGCGGGCCCGCGGGATCTCACCTTCCATGATCTCGCACACCGTCTTGAGCGTGCCGGCCTCGATTCCCTTGGAAACGGCTATGATCGGCGGCAGGGGCTTGCCGGCCAGCAGGACGTTAAGGCTGCGCGCCAGGCCGCGCACGTGGCTGGAATCCACGGCCATCAGCAGCAGGTCGGGCTTGTTCACGACTTTTTCAAGCTCCGTAAAAACCTTTACTCCCGGGTTGAGGGTAAAGCCGGGAAGGGCCGGGTGGGTCCTTTTCTTGTTCAGGCTGCGGGCGGTGGCCTTGTTGTATTCCCAGGCCAGCACGCGGTAGCCCTTCCTGGCGAGCAGGTCGGCCAGGGCGGAACCCCACACGCCCGAACCAATTACCGCGACCTCTGTTTTCCTTTTCATCAGCGCACCTGTCCTTTATGCCTTATAAGCGGAAAAAGCGGAGGGCCTTGAACTGTAGCCTGCCCTTATAATATTTTTTATCAAATACGGCCCCGGTTGGCAAGCCTATGGCGGTGCCGCATCAGGAGCTATGCTCATCAAGCGGCCAAGGCTATGCCTGTGCCGTAATAGGCCAATGGCCATGCCGCTACAGACGCTATGCGTATCAGGCGGCCAAGCGCTATACGCATCCTACGGCCAAGCATCGCAACTGCGGATAACCTTTTCGGGTAATTCTTCGAAAGGCAAAAAAGGGCTATAATTATAAATATGGAAAAGCACCATGGTTCTTACCCCAGGTTTTTCGCGCTGCACGCGCATTTTTACCAGCCCCCGCGGGAGAACCCGTGGACCGGCAAGATAGACCCGCAGCCCTCCGCCTGGCCCTTCCACGACTGGAACTCCCGCATAGCCCGGGAGTGCTACCTGCCCAACGCCTGCGCGCGCATCAACGATTCTTCCGGCCGCGTGCTTGAACTGGCGAACAACTACCAGCACCTGAATTTCAACTTCGGGCCCACGCTGTTCTCCTGGCTGGAAAAGAATTACCCCTTCTATTATCAGAAGATCATCCAGGCCGGTCGCGACTCGCGCGAGAAGACGGGCCACTCCAACGCCATCGCCCAGGCTTATAACCACCTTATCATGCCGCTGGCCTCGTTCCAGGACCAGCTCACCCAGGCCCTCTGGGGCATCAAGGACTTCGAATACCGTTACGGCTTCAAGCCCGAGTCCATGTGGCTGCCGGAGACCGCAGCCTCCGACGACACCCTGCGCCTGATGGTGGACCTGGGCATGAAGTACGTGATCCTTTCCCCTTACCAGGCCGCCAGGATCCGCCGGGAGGACTCCCCCGCCTGGGACGACGCCTCGTCCGGCAATTTCGACACCACCCGCCCTTACGCCTGGCACGACACGCTGCCCGACGGCACCCGCGCCAGGAACAGGAGCCTCGCCGTGTTCTTCTACGACGGCCCGCTCTCCAAAGCCGCGGCCTTCGAGGACCTCACGCGGAATTCCGGCGTTTTCGCCGACCGCGTGGAGGCCTGCTACCGGCACGGCAACCACGGGCCGCAGCTGGTCAGCATGGCGGTGGACGGCGAGACCTTCGGCCACCACCACAAGTTCGGCGACATGACCCTGGCCCACGCTTTCCTGCACGAGCTGAAGAAGCGCGGCATCGAGACCGTGAATTTCGGCCAGTACCTGGCGGCCAATCCCCCCCGCCACGAGGTGGCCATAAAGCCGGGCCCCGACGGGGAAGGCACCGCCTGGAGCTGCGCGCACGGCGTGCGGCGCTGGAAGGGCGGCTGCGACTGCGGCCGCGAGGACAGCTTCAACCTGAACTGGCGCCTGCCGTTCAGGGCGGCGCTGAACAGCCTGAGGGACGCCGCGGCGGATATTTATTCCGCCGAAGCCGCCAAGTTCTTCCGCGCCCCCTGGGACGCCCGCAACGACTACGCCTCGCTGCTGCTGGACCGCTCGCGCGAGGCCGCCGACGCCTTCTTCGCCCGCCATGCCTCGCATGAGCTGGGCCCGAAGGAGCGGGCCCGGGCCGTGGAACTGCTTGAGATGCAGAAGCACGCCATGTTCATGTTCACCAGCTGCGGCTGGTTCTTCTCCGACATCTCGCGCATCGAGGCGGTGCAGAACCTGCGCTACGCCGCGCGCGCCGCGGAAACCCTGCGCGACCTTGGCTTCGAGAACGCCGAGAAGGCCTTCCTGGCGCTGCTTGAAATGGCCCACTCCAATTACCAGGACGCGGGCAACGGGCTGCACATCTACGACAAGCTGCTGGCCGAGAACCAGCTGGCGCGCCAGAAGGCCGCGGCGCTGATGATAGCCGAGGCGATGCTCGACGGCGAGGAATGCTGCGGCGTGGGCGGCCACGTAACCATAGAAGAACGGATGAACCGCGACGGCGTGCTCTGCCTGCGCGGGAAAGTCTCCGCCCCCGGGCCGGACGGCGCGGCCCCGCTGGCTTTCTGCTATCTGCGCCGCGACGAGGAATTCCCGGCGATGTTCTTCTCCGGGAACGGAGGGGCGGCGAGGCTGAAGGAACTGTTCGAGTTGGGAAGCCCGGCCGGAATACAGGCCGCCCTCGAGAGCGAACCCGGCATGGCCCGCGTCGTCTTCGAGGATTTCTCCTGGGAAGAGCGGACCCTTTACGCCTGGATGCTGGCCGATTCAGCCCGGCACAACCATGCCCCGGCCATTTTCAAGATCTTGGAGGATTATCTTTACCTGCTGGCCCGCCTGCCCGGCCGGGCCCTGGCCTCCTGGGCGCCGCTGCGCGCGCAGGCCGCGGGCTACGCCCGGCAGGCGGCGGAAATAGTTTTTTCCACCGCCGCGCATACCGCCGCCGGCGCGGATATCGCCAAGCTCGCCGCGCTGGCCGCCAGGCTTAAAGCCGCCGGGCTGGAAACGGGGTTCGACCCCTCCCCCGAAGCGGCGGCGGCCCTGGCCATGAAAACGGGCACGGCCGCGCTCGGGGCCCCTACCGAAGCGCACCTCGCCAGCCTGCTGCACCTGCTCGAGGCCGCCAGGGACCTGGGCGCCCAGGACCTGGTGTTCCACCTGCAGAACTGCCTGATGGACCTGTTCGAGCGCTCCGGCACGGCGGGCCTTCACGGCGAAGCCGCCGCCAGGCTCAAGGACCTTTACGCGGCGTCGGGCATCATTATAGAAAGGTTCAACAGCCGCCTGGAGGAAATGGCGCTGAGCAAATAGCCTTAAAACGGCCAAAGAAAAAGCCCGGAAAGTTTCCGGGCTTTTTCCTTTACTGCATGCGGCCGAACTAACTCCTGGCGGCCTTCTCCATCTCTTCGGTGGAGAAAACCCGGTAATTCATCTCGGGGAAGATATTGTCCCTCCACTCGAGGTCCTTCAGCCACGCCTCTTCCAGCCGGTTGCCCATGATCTGCTCGTACAGGCCGTTGAAGCGGTGCGTATGCGCCACGAAGCGCTTGGTAGAATAACTCTTGGCCGTGCCCACCGTCATCAGGAAGGCCCAGTCCGAGGACATCCCCAGCACCACCTCGCGCGCGCACTGGTTCAGCGCGCTCCTGAGCGTGCCGTCGGCGTGCGGGAATTTATTGGCCAGTTCCACCATGCGGTCCACCTGCTTGTGCAGGTGGCGGTACATCCAGTCGTTGGTGCCGTTCAGCCAGACCTCGTTGTAGCCCTTGTCGCCCCACGTCGACATGGAGGGCTGCACCACCTGGTTGTCCGGGTGGAAGGAAAGGTATTCGCTCGGGGTCACCATCTTTATGGTCTTCTGGTCGTAGTGCATCTTCTTGAAGAGGAATTCCAGGAAGTCCACGCCCTCGTACCACCAGTGGCCGTACAGCTCGGCGTCGTACATCGAAACCACTATAGGTTTCTTGCCCAGGAAGTGGTTCAGGTGCTCGATCTGGCGCTCGCGGTTGAACATGAAGTTGCCGGCGTGGCTGGCGGCCATCTCGCGCGCTTCCGCGGGGTTATACGGCGCCTTCTCGTTCAGCTGCACCTTGCCGGTGATCTTGCAGTACTTCATGCCTATGTTGCGGCGCACGCCGTCCTGGTGCAGGTACGGCTTCACGTAATCGTATTCCAGGTCGTAGCCCAGGTCGCGGTAGAACTCGCGGTAGCGGTGGTCGCCCGGGTAGCCGGTCTCGGCGCTCCACACCTGCTGGGCGCTCTCCATGTCGCGGCCGAAGGCGGCCACGCCGGAAGGGCAGTACACCGGGGCGTACACGCCGTAGCGGGGCCGCGGGCTGCCGTAAATGATGCCGTGCGTCTCCAGGAAGAAGAAGCGGATGCCCTGCGCCTTCAGGAACACGTCGTCGCCGGGGTTGTAGGCGCACTCGGCCAGCCAGATGCCGCGGGGCCCGCGCCCGAAATGCTTGCGGTAGTCGTCGGCGGCCAGCTTGATCTGGGCGTGCACGGCCTCCTTGCGGAGCTCCAGCGGCAGGAAGCCGTGGGTGGCGCCGCAGGTGATGATCTCGAGCTTGCCCATGTCCTGGAACTTCTTGAAGCCGTCGAGGATCCTGCCGTGGTAATAATCCTCGTAAAGCTCCCGGATGCGGCGGAACTTGGTCTCGTACATCTTGGCCACTTCGTAGAAGCCGGTGTTGCGGTTGCGGATAACTTCCTTCTCGGCCAGCTCCAGCCTGAGGCTGTAGTAGCGGCGGAAGCGCTCGCGCAGCAGCTCGTCCGCCATCATATTGCACAGCGGCGGGGTAATGGACATGGTCACGCGGAAATCCGTGCCTTCCGCCGTCAGCCGTTCGTAAACGTCCAGCAGCGGAATGTAGGTCTCGCACATGGCTTCGAAGAACCAGTCTTCCTCCAGGAAGTCCTCGTACTCCGGGTGCCTTATGAACGGAAGGTGGGCGTGCAGTACTAAAGCGAGGTAGCCTTTTTCTTTATTTGCCATCGGTGTGTGTAGCCCTGGTTACTTTTATATCAATCTCCCTGGAATCGGTCTCGTCCTTGGAGAGCGCCTTGATGGGCAGATCCATCACGCCGTCCGGCAGCGCGAAGCGCATGGAGAAAGTGCCGTCCGGATTAAGGTTCACCTTGCGGCCGGAGACGGTCACGAAGGCGTCGGGTTCGGTGGCGCCGTAAAGGATAAGTTCGCAGTCCGCCACCAGCCAGAACTTTTTGGCCAGCTCGGGCTTCTGCAGGTTCTGCGAGGACATGGAGGAGACGCCCCACGACGAGGCGCGGCTGAACACGGCGCGCAGCATCTCCCAGCGCTGGGCCAGGGACTTGGCGACCTCGCCCGAGCCCTTGCCGATGTATTCCACGCCGGAAAGCTGCAGCAGCTTGTCGAAATCGGCGGTGACGGCCATCCACTTCTCGTCGGTCACGTCCGAGACGCGCCCGCCGGGGAGGGTTACGGTGTTGGTCTTTACTATGCCTATGAAAGTGCCGTCGGGCAGCACCAGGCCGACCTCGCAGCAGTAGGCGCGGCCGCTGTCCTGCACGTTCACGTACCAGCTCTTGGCGTCCATCATCACGGGGATGTCGAAGTACTTGGAGGCTTCCCCCCCGGTAACGTCGTACACCCTTATGACCTGGCGGCCTTTCTGGAAGATATCGGCGCCGTGCTGTTTGGCGAGGTTCTTTTTGGAATTGTCGGTTATTTCCCAGTAGATGAACATCCAGTTGGGATCGCGGGGCAGCAGCGCCGCCTCGGTAGTGCCGTAGCTTTCCGGCAGCGCCCTGCTCTCATCTCCGGGCGCGGTATTACCATTTTTTATCTGCCCTGACGAAGTCATACTTTCTCCTTCCGCTACAAGAATTATTTCCCTGGGAAGACCGGGGGCGAGGCCGGTTCGCAACAATAATAACGGTATTCATCCCCCATTACCCTACGAAAACATCATATCAAATTTGCAAGGTCCGGGAAAAATAAAAGGCGCCTTTTCCCGGCTCTTTTCCCAGCCCGGCCCCGGCCTAAAGGCCCAGGCCCGCGGGGGCCCTTTGACGCTGGTCAAGCGACGGCGCGCGCCGTACAATATTCTGCGGGAAAGACAGCGGTTACGGAGACATCATGAAAATAGCGGTTGCCTGCACGGCCTTCCTCCTCTTCGCGGCTTCCAACGCCGGGGCTCAGCTCAACGCCTACTTCATAAACGTAGGGCAGGGCGACGCCATTTATCTGGAATTCCCAAACGGCACCAACGCGCTGATCGACGGCGGCCCTTCAGGGGAGCCGGTCTACCAGTTTCTAAAGGAAAAAGGCGTCACCAAGCTGGACCGCGTGGTGCTCACCCACCCCCACAGCGACCATTACCGCGGCCTGAAGAAAGTCTTCAACTCTTTCGACGTAAAGAACTACTACGACACCCGCGCCGAGAACGTGGACGCCCAGGGCGACAACAACCTGCGCGACCTGGCCAAGGCCGAACCCGGCTGCAGAACCCTTTACCCCGAGCCCGGCAGCGAGCTCAAATGGGACAGCAACGTAACGGTGAAAGTGCTGAGTTCCTGCACCGAAGCCGTGCAGATGCACGACAACGACGAGACCAACAACTGCTCGCTGGTCCTCAGGGTCTACTACAACGGCCACGGCATCCTGCTGATGGGCGACGCCGAAGCCACCATAGAGACCGCGATGATGCGCATCTACAGGTCCGGGCTTAATTCCACATATATAAAAGTAGGCCACCACGGAGCCCGCACTTCCACTTCCGCCCGGTTCCTGGCCCGCGTGCAGCCCAAAGTGGCCATAATCTCGGCAGGCAAAGACAACGTATACGGCCACCCCCACAAAGAAGCGCTCGACCGCCTCCGCGCCGCCGGCGCGCAGGTCTTCACCACGCTCGGCGGCACGCAGACCCTCACCATCCCGGCCCCGGCCAAAGGCATGGAACTGCTGCTGGACGGCCAGCCCCAGTTCGGGGACGTTATCTCGACAGCGGTTCCCAAATTCAATATGGAAGAACGCGCCTTCGAAAGCGCCGACCTGGCCGCCCTCGGCCAGCTTAAGGAAACCGCCGAAGCCAGATAAAAGTTACAAACAAAGGGGACAGGCTACTTTAATAAAGTAGCCTGTCCCCTTTTATTTGGGGAGCAGCGGGGAATCTTCGGGGAGGTTGTAAACAGCCGCCAGGCTGCGTGCGGAAAGCATTTCACCGGCCGGGCCGCAGGTGTATGTACCGCCGCGCCCGAGCAGAAGCGCCTTGCCGCAGCCCAGGCGGGCCAGCGCCGGCTCGTGCAGCACCGCCAGCACGGCCAGCCCGCGCCGCGCCAGGCCGGCCAGCAGCGCCATGATATCCGCCTTATACCTTAAGTCCAGGTGGGAAGTAGGCTCGTCCAGCAGCAGTATTTTGGCCTCCTGCGCCAGCGCCTGGGCTATAAAGACCAGCTGCCTCTCGCCGGTGGAAAGTTCGTTCACCGAGCGCCCGGCGAGCCCGGCTATGCCGGCTTCCCGCATGGCCAGTTCAGCCGAGGAGACATCTTCGCCGGTATAGCCGCGCCAGAGCCCCGCAAGGGCTGTGCGGCCCAGCAGCACGGTTTCCCGCACGGTAAAATCGTAAGGCGTGGAAGTTTCGCTGGGCACATACGCCGCCAGCCGCGCCAGTTTCCCCGCGGGCAGGCGGCCCGCCTCCTCTCCGCCCATGCTCGCCGTCCCGGCCCCGGGTTTTATAAAACCCGTAAGCAGTTTAAGCAGCGTGGACTTGCCCGAGCCGTTGGGCCCCAGCACGCACATAAAATCCCCGCGCCGGAGCTCGAACGAGAGGTCCTTTATCAGCGGCGCCGCGCCGTAAGAGAAAGTCAGCCCGGAAACCTTGAGGAGCGGCGTCATGCCTTCCCCCCCGCCCGGCGCCAGAGCAGCCACATGAAGAACGGCGCCCCGGCCAGGGCCATGATAACCCCGGCGGGGATCTCCGCCGGCGAGAAGACCGAGCGCCCCAGCGCGTCGGCCGAGGCCAGCAGCGCCGCCCCGCCTATAGCCGAAGCCGGCACCAGCGTCCTGGCCGACGGCCTGGTGAGCAGGCGCACGATATGCGGCGTCATCAGGCCTACAAACCCGATCGTCCCCCCTATGGCCACAGCCGCGGAAGCAGCGGCGCAGGCCAGCACGAAGAAGATCGCCCTTTCGCGCCCGGGGCTGACCCCCAGGTGATAGGCCTTCTCCTCCCCCAGGGCCATGGCGTCCAGCGCCCGCCAGCGCGCCATGGCAAAGCCGCCGGCGCACGCTATTATTAAGGAAGAGATAAGCAGCGGGGCTGGCTGCGTGGAGTAAAGGCCGCCCAGCACGAAGTAGAAAAGGGAGAAGGAGCGTTCCCGCGCCACGCTGAGCGTCAGCATTACCAACGCGGAAAGAAAAGCGCTTACGGCCACCCCGGCCAGCACCAGCGCGGTGTCGGACAGCCGCCCGGCCAGCCTAGCCAGCCAGTAGGAAAGGAAGGTGGCGCCGAAAGCGCCGGCAAAAATAGAAAGGTAGAAGAACGCCGAATCCCTGCCTATACCTGCCAGCAGACAGAACACCGCGGCGGCCGTGGCCCCGGAGGAGGTGCCGAGGATATAAGGATCGCTGAGCGGGTTCTTAAGCACGCCCTGGAACAGCGCGCCCGAAAGCCCGAGCCCCGCGCCCAGGGCCAGCGCCGCCAGCGTGCGCGGCAGGCGCAGGTTCACGATCACGTCGTAATTGGACCAGCCGGCGGGCCCTGCCGCCAGCGAGAACAGGCAGGCGGCGGCGAGCGCGGCCAGCAGCAGCAGGGCTTTACTTTTTTCCATACAACAGGCCGCGGAGTTTTTTTATCTCGCCGAAAATGCGCGGTCCGGGCCTTGAAAAAGCATCCCGGTCAAGGGAGGTTATGATCAGCCCGTTCTTAACGGCGGCAAGGCCTTTCGCCATGGGCCTGGCCAGGAACTCTTCTTTCGTGCCGGAGAGCAGGATCACGGCTTCCGGGTCCAGCAGCAGCACCTCTTCCCAGGAAGCCTGGAAATAACCTTTCTTTTCGCCGCCGAAGATATTTTTGCCGCCGGCCAGCGCGAGCGCGTCCGAAAGGAAGGAATCCCCGCCCGTAGTCCAGCCGCCGCTGTCCACTTCGAGATAGACTTTTTTACGGCCGGCGGGCAGCGCGGCCCCGGCGGACGCGGAAAGTTCCTTTATCAGCTTCCCGCCCCGGGCCTTGCGCCCCAGCTCGGCGGCTATCAGGCGTATGGTCGTAAAGATATCCGCTATCTTCTTTTCCTCCGGCAGCTGCACCACCTTGATACCCATGCCGGAAAGCTGCTTCGAGGAGTTCTCCGCCGCCCAGGCCCCGGCGAACACTACGTCGGGCTTCAGCGAGTAGATCTTTTCCACGTTGGGGCGCAGGTAGTCGCCGGTCTTCTCCACCTTCAGGGCTGCTGGCGGCCAGTTGCAAAAGTTAGTGACGCCGACCAGGTCCCCGCCGGCGCCAAGTTCGTAGATTATTTCGGTATAGGAAGGCATCAGGGAAACCACCCGCTCTGCCCGCGCGGAACCGCTAAAAGCGCAAAAGCACAGGGCCGCCGCGCAGAGCACAAAGAAGCAGTTGTTGTTTTTTTTCATAAAATAAAAAAGCCCGGCCGAAAGGTCGAGCTTTTTTACGCTTTCCCCTCGGACGCCCCGGAGCCAGGCTCCGGGGTTCGCAGTAGACCGGGCTTAGCCGTTGGGCATCACCGTTGCGGGGCAGCCGGGGATTCGCACCCCGTTCCTTCTGCGCTACTTTACTATCTTACTATTTTTAAAACCTGTACTTCACCTCGCCCATCACATACCAGCCTTTGAGGGAATAGTCCACCCCGGCGGCGGTGCGCCTGCCGGAGCCGGCCAGCGCCCCCAGCGTGGCGTCCACGGCCGCCCACTTGCGGGTGACGGCGGCGGAGAAGCGGTGCATCGGCACGTCGATGGCTGTGGAGAAGTCGATGCTGTGCCGGTCGATGGCCCAGGTGTCGAAGGCGTAGCCGCCCATCACTTCGTATTTATCGCTCAGCTTTTTGAGAGCGCCGAGCCTGAACTTGGTGGAATTGAGCCAGTGGTAGGTATTCCCGTTGCTGTTCAGCAGGCCGCCCGGGGTATCGTAGGTCCGGGCGCTGGAGAAGCCTTTCCACCAGGCCTGGGCGATATCGCAGGTAACTTTCAGGTCCTGGCTGGCCTGCCAGGCCACACCCAAGCCCGAAGTGGCGGGGTGGTGCACCGGGTATTCGAAGTCGCTCTTTTGCGCGAAAGCTCCGTTCACATAAACCTTTTCGTCGCCCTTCAGAACTATCCGGGCGCCGGTGCGCACTACAAAACCTGCCTTCCAGGCGTCGTTGATCTTGTAGTCCAGGCCGCCCACGCCCTCGAAGCCGTAACCGTTGGCGTCGGATTTATTCTTCTGGGTCGTGTTAGCCATGGCGGCCATGCCGGGGATAAGAACCAGGCCCGGCCCCCAGTTGATCGTAGAATCCGAAGTAAGGGAGCCGTAGATGGCGTTAACGCCCAGCCCGGCGGTGAACTTCTCGTCCAGGCGCCTGGAGTAAGACACGTTGAACACCCCGGTAAGCACGTTGCTCTTATAATCGAGGGCGTTCACGAACAGGTCGGCCGGGGCGGTATCCTTGAAATCCGCTCCCTGCAGCAGCGGCGAGTAAGCGCCCGCGGCTATGGCGTTATCGGCGTCGAGCGGGATCACCACGCCCAGCGAACCGAGCACGAAACCGGAAGTCACGCGGGTCTTGTCGAAAGGGTTCATCCCCAGCACGTTGAAGGAATTCCCGTCCTTGGTGTACATCTTGCCTGCCCGCAGTTCCAGGCCCGCTTCTTTGGACGCCGCGTTCACCAGGCCGGCCGGGTTCCAGTATATGGCCGTCCAGTCGTTCACGTCGGCTATAACCGCGCCGCCGCGGGCCACCGACCGGGCGCCCACGCCGTCGAACTCGTAACCCGAAGCGAAAGCCCGAACGCCTAAGACACCGCCCAGGAGCAATCCCGCCGCTGCTATGCACAGGCCGCGCCGACATGATGCTATTTTCACAGTTCCTCCACTTGATGCAAGATATTCCGGAAAACTGCCCCGGAACTGCCGATACTCAAATTCAGGCGGCCGAAAGGCGGGTAATTACCTTCAGCCCGCCTTCCGCGCGGTTGTGCAGTTCTATGTCGCCGTTGTTCCTGGCCAGCAGGTCCTTGGCGATGAACAGCCCCACGCCCGTGCCGTCCTTCTTGGTGGTAATGGATTTCCTGAAGATAGTCTTCAGTATTTCCTCCGGCATGCCCGGGCCGTTGTCGGACACGGTCACCACCACGTCCTTTCCCTCTTTGGCTATCCCTATCTCCACCACCTTGCCGTCGGAATTGTCCCGCAGCGCTTCCACCGCGTTCTTGATAAGGTTGAAATAGACCTGCTGCAGGTCCTGCCTGGAGGCGTTTACGCTGACAGGCAGCGTGTCGGGGTAAAGTTTCACGAACCTGACCCCCTTCGCCTGGGGAGAAAAAGAGGCGATGGCTACCAGGTTCCTGATGAAATCCGCCAGCGGGATCTTCTCGGCGCTACCGGAGGACATCTTGCCGAACCGGGTTATATTGGAAAGCGACTCGGACATCCCCATCACCGTGTCGTTAAGGTCGTTGAGCATTTCTTTTTCTTCCTGCGGCTTGTCCTTAAGGGCCTCGATCTGGATATAGCCGGAGATCGAGGCTATCGGCCCGCGCAGGTCGTGCACTATCCGGTGCGCCAGCAGGCCTATCTGCGAATGCGCCTCGAGCTCGCTGAACTTGTGCATAATAAGGTGTTTTTCCCGGTTCTCGTCCTCCAGGTCCTGCCTTAGCTGGCGGATGATGATCCTGCCGATATGCCCGGTTATAGCCATCAGCGAGGCTACCGCCAGAACGATCATGGCGGCGGTGACCGGGCTGGAGTAGACCGCGGCGGCCATCGGGGAAACCGGAAGCAGCCCCGTCACCTCCGCCGCTATCACGCCGAGAAAGCACACTACCGCGGCCACGATGCTCACCGAATGGGCCACCCCGTAGGCGGCCTCGGAGATCAGGATGCCGAAATAAAAGCAGATCATCGGCGAGACTATCCCGCCCGTCAGGTGGACTATGAACGAGATCGCCACCAGCCCCAGCAGGCTCACCCCGGTCACCACCTGGTGGTAATGCCCGGCCAGCCTGTCGTGGAGCAGGTACACCCCGGCGTAGACGAACGAGGCCAGCAGCGTAAAGTAGGCCATGCGGCGGTCGAAAGGGAAGTCCGGCAGCAAAAAGACCCCGCAGGAAACCGCCAGGCACAGGACGGCGGAGTACAGCGCCTGCTTTTTGCTGTATATCCGCGCGTACCGCGTTTCCAGGGGATAGCCGCTTTCCAGCATATTATTCGAAATCCTTCTGCCAGTACCTTATGAACGTGGGAGCTATCAGCATTAAAAGCGAGTAGCCGAAAGGGACCTCCAGCGGCAGGTTGAAGAAAGGGATCGTGCCCCAGTGCCAGCCCAGGACATCCAGCCGGTAGGTCCACACGCCGAGCCGCGCGCCTATGGCTTCCAGCGGCAGGCAGATCACCTGGGCGCTTATCACGTCGAACAGGAAGATCCGCTTGTCGTGCGGCAGCAGCTTGTCCTTCTTCAGCACGACGCGGTACAGTTTCTCGGAGAGCAGGATCACCAGCGGGAACATCACCATCCAGCCCGTAAGTTCGGCCACCGGGGCGTCTTTGTAATAAGTCAGGGTGAAATGATAATCCCACAGCGGCTCGGTGGCTATCTCCCACACCACGCCCACTATGGCGCTGGCTATCATCTCGCCGGTCATGTCCCGTTTGAAGTACTTGCGGAACACCCACCACATCAGCGGGGCCTGCAGCAGCCCTATAAGCTCCAGCACCTTGAGGGTCATTCCCCCTCCCCTGGCAGCACCTCGTCGAAAGTCTTTTCCCAGGCCCGCACGAAACTCGGGCCTATCAGCATCAGCAGGCAGTAGCCGAAAAGGGCCTCCCACGGCATGTTGAAGAGCGGGACCGTCCCCCAATCCCAGTTGAGCCTGTCGTAGCGGTAAGTCCAAATGCCGGATTTTACGCCGAGCGTTTCCACCGGGAAGGCTATAAGCGCGGCCGCCAGCAGGTCGAAGATAAAAATGCTCACGTCCCCCGGCTTTATGGTTTTACGCTTGCGCGCGAAACAGTACATCTTTTCCGAAACGTAGACCACCACCGCGAACAGCACGCCCCAGCTGAGAATGATGGCGACGGGGATATCCTTGTAGTAAGTGAGCCGGAAGTGGTAGTCCCAGAGAGGCTCGGTGGCGAATTCGTTAAAGAAGCCGATGATGGCGCCGGCTATCATTTCGCCGGCCACGTTGCGCCCGGCGAAGCGCTTGAACAGGAACCAGACGAGCGGGACCAGGGCGTAGATCGCGGCCTCGAAGATGATCAGTTTCATTCAGCTTTGTTCCCCTTGGCGAAATAGCCCTCGAACGCGTGCATGAGGATCACCACAAAAAGCGGCGGGAACCAGTAATACAGCAGCGGCTCCTCGATCGGCACGCCGAAGAACATCGGCCCCAGTACGCGGTTGGGGTTCCAGATCCAGTGGCCGCGCGAAACCGAGAACAGCTCGGCGCAGATCATGACGGCCTCGAAGGTGGCGATCATCGCCAGCGCGGCCTTCCAGTTGACCCTTTCCCTGGCGGCCCGGTACAGCGGGATCAGGAGCAGCGCGAAAGGCGCGGCCAGGATCACGCTGGCCGGCCATTTTTTTTGGGCGGTCGCGTCCTTCTTCTTCCGGTCTTCTTCGCTCAGCAGTTCGTCCGCTTCAGGCATTTTTCCTCAGGATGCGGCTGTACGTCAGATAAAGGGCCAGGCAGAAAGGCGTGGCGCCGAACCAGAACACGAATTCCTCCACCGGCGCGGCCCCTATCCACACTCCCAGCAGCCGGTCTATCTTCTCCGAAAAGAACCACACGTCGAACTTCAGGAACAGGTACTCCATCACCACCGACACCGCGGCCATGGCGGCGGAAGCGGCCCAGAAAGACCTGCGCAGCCCGCCGTCGAGGCGCGGCAGGAAAAAAACGATGAAAAGCAGGGCCGGGACCCAGAAGAGGAGCGTATAGGTTATCAGGTAAACCGGCATATTAAAGTCGTATCTCCTTCGTGAACCAGGCAGCGCCCCCGCGAACTCAGGCCAGCGGCAGCCGCGTCAGCACGCTCAGCCCGCCCTCCGCGCGGTTCCTCAGCTCTATCCCGCCCGCGTTCTGTTCCAGCAGGGCTTTCGTAATGATCAGGCCCACCCCGGTGCCTTCCTTTTTGGTGGTAACGGATTTATTGAACAGGCTGCCGAAGATCTCGGGCGGAATGCCCGGGCCGTTGTCGGCCACGGAGATCCGCGCCTCGCCGCCGTCCGTCTTTATATCTATTTCGATGATCTTGTCGCCGGGGTTATCCCGTACCGCCTCCACCGCGTTCTTGATGATGTTGAAATAAGCCTGCTGCAGGTCGGCGCGGGAGCCTTCGGCCCCGGCCTGGAGTTTTGCGGGGAAAAGTTTTTTAAACTGCACGCCGCTCGCCTGGGGAGAGTAGGCTACTATGGCCAGCAGCGACTCCATAAAATCCGCGAGCAGGATCTTTTCCTGGTTCCCCGCCGCCGTCCTGCCGAAGCGGGTGATCCCCCGCAGGGATTCTTCCATGTTCCTGACCACGGAGTTCAGGTCCCCGAGCGTCTCGAGTTCCTCGGGGGTCTTCTTCTTAAGCAGTTCGATCTGGATATAGCCGGAGACCGAGGAGATCGGTCCGCGCAGGTCGTGCGCGATGCGGTGCGCCAGCACGCCTATCTGCGCCGTGGCGTTCAGCTCGGAGAACTTGCGCAGCAGGGCCTCCTTTTCCGCCGCGCCGAGTTCCAGCTTGGCGCGCAGGTTGGTCACGATCAGCCTGGTGATGCGGTTGGTCAGCGTCAGGTAGACCGCCGTAACCGCCGCGATAAGGAACACGGCGAGCGGGCTCCTGTAAATATCGTGCGCCCAGGGGTTGAAATAAGGGATAAGCCCCGTGAACTGTCCCGCCACCACCAGCAGGTACCCGGCAAGGGCTACAGGCAGGGTCGCCCGGTTCTCCAGGCCGTACAGCGCCTCGGAGATAAGGATGCAGAAATAGAGGAAGATGAACGGGGAAACTATGCCGCCGGTGAAGTTCACCACCAGCGTAAGCGTGGTTACGCCCAGCACGCTCAGCGCGGCCCCCGCCTGGCCGTAGCAGGTGCGGCAGAGCAGGTCGAAGAAAAGATAATAGGCGAAATACGCGGCCGCGGCCACCAGGGCTATGGAGGCTATGACCCTGGGGAAAGGGAAATCCGCCGCGAAGTAGATCAGCGAGGCGAAAAGGGACATCAGGCCCGACCACAGGGCCTGCTGCCTCAACAGTTGCTTTCCTCTCTGTTCCAGTGCGTTCAGTGTCATCCGCCGTATATCGCCTTCCGCCCGTATATTCCGGCGCGGTTTAAATTGATTTAAACGCGCCCGTACTGGCTGGCGGTCGCATAGGAGTAATACAGCGGGAGCAGCCGTATATGATTACGGCCGCCCCCACCCATGAGATCGCTAACCCCGCACCCTGTTTAGATTACATGATTTCAGGTTCGGGTTTATATACCCTTTTTATGGTATATGGCTATTACGGCTTGGCGAGGCCTTCGCGGAAGGCGTAACGGACCAGGTCGGTCTGTTTATGGATGTCCAACTTGCGGGCGATATTGCGCCTGTGGACGTGGATGGTGCTTTCGGAAATGGCCAGTTTGGCGGCTACCTGCTTGTTGCCCAGCCCTTCGGCAAGGAGCCGCACCACGTCCGTCTCCTTGGCGGTCAGGCCGGAACTCCGTATTTTCTTTACCGCGGCAAGCGTGGAGCGGCGCCCCGACCCCGCCAGCAGTTCGGAAACGGAAGGGCTGAAATAGTATTGCCCGCGGTGGACCACGCGCAGCGCGCGCACGATCTCCTCGGCCGCGCTCTCCTTCACCAGGTAGCCTTTCGCGCCGGCGCGGAGGGCTTTTTCCACGGTGGGCCGGTCGTCGTGCATGCTCAGCATGATCACCCTGGCGTCGGCGTCTTCCAGCAGCAGCCTGGCCATGGCCTCCAGCCCGTTCAGCCCCGGCATGGAGATGTCGAACACGTACACGTCCACCTGGGACCTGCGCGCCAGGGCCAGCGCCCGGCGGCCGTCCCTGGCCTCGCCGCAGACCACGATATCGGGAGCCGTCTTCTTAAGGACGGCTTTAAGGCCCTCGATCACCACCGTGTGGTCGTCGGCCAACAGAACGCGGATCGGGGCGGGCATGATCATGGCGCGGCCCCCGCGCCGCGGCCCAGCGGCAATTCGGCCTTTACCAGCGTGCCGCCCCCGGGCTTTGAATATACGGAGAAATAACCGCCGGCGGCCGCCGCGGCCTCGGCCATGATCTTAAGCCCCAGGCTGGACTTTTTGTTCTTCGCCTTAGCCATGTTGAAGCCGCGCCCGTCGTCGCTCACCGTGAGTTTCATCCAGCCGTTCTCGCTGCCTACGGAAAACTCGAGTTTTTCCGCCCCGGAATGCTTCTCCGCGTTCATCAGGGCTTCCTGGGCCAGGCGGTAAAGCACGATGGAAAGAGGGTTCTCGCGCTGGCGTTCGTCTTCGGGAAGACGGATATCGGCCTGCACGCGGATCTTCGAACGGCCGGAGAAGCCGTCCAGCAGGTCGCGGAGCACCGCGTCCAGGCCCGAAACCGCCAGCGCCGGCGGCCAGCTCTCCACGCAGGCCCCTTTAACGCCAGCGGTCATTGTTTTCAGAAGTCTCCCCGCCCGCTCCAGGCTGGCTAGCGCCCGCCTGCTTTCGCCCAGGCGGACCTCTTCGGCCACTACCAGCAGCGCCGAGGACAGCCCTACCTGCATGGCGCCGACCGCGTCGTGCAGGGAGGCCGCCAGCCTCTTTTTTTCCGCCTCGCGCGCCAGCATGATGCGCCCCGCCACCTGGCGCCCTTCCTCTTCGAGGCGCCGGCGCTGCGTGACGTCGCGCTCGATCAGGATGCCGTAAAGCATGGAACCGAAATTAACGTTGCGGGCCGTGACTTCCGTGATAAGCGGCGTCCCGTCCCTGCGTTTCTGGCGCACTTCGAAAACCGCGCTGTCGCCGCTGTTCTCGAGGACCAGCCGGCCGCGGCTCAGGGACGCGCCCAGCACCGAAACCGGCTTGCCGATAAGCTCTTCCCGGGAATAACCGTGGAGCAGCAGCGCCGCGGGATTGGCGTCCTTGATCAGCGGCGCGCCGCCGCGCGGCAGTTCCAGCACCAGCAGCGAATCGCGGGCCTGCTCGAAGAACACGCGGTACAGCCCGCCGTCGGAGTGCGCGGTTTGCGCCGCCGCAGCGCGCGCTCTTTCCTTAAGCCGGGGCCTGACGCGGTGTTTTTTCATCCACCGATATTCTGGCATAAGGGCCCGCGGCAAAACAATAGGCGCCCCGTCCGGCGCCCCGCCAGGGAGCGCGAACCCCGCGGAAAATTTATTGTATAATCGTGACATTAGTTTTAATCTCCCGTGGCGCTACACCGATGAACAAGGATACTCCCATGAAACCGCTGCAGGTACTTCTGATAGAGGACAATCCCGGGGACGCTGAACTGACAAGGCAGTCCCTGGCAGCTTCCAAACTCGCCATTGAGCTGACCGTCCTGGACGACGGCGAGAAGGCCCTTGAATACCTGCGGAAAGCCCCCCCCTACAGAAAAGCCGAAAGGCCCGACCTGCTCCTGCTGGACCTGAACCTCCCCAAGTTATCCGGCAGCGAAGTGCTGCGCGCTATAAAGTCCGACAAGAACCTGAAAAGCCTGCCCGTGATCGTCCTGACCTCTTCCGAGGAAGAGACGGAGATCTCCAGGTGCTACGACGAGGGCGCCAACTGTTACATCGTCAAACCGGTGGATTTCAACTCCTTCATGAACGTGGTCGGCCTGATAGAGACGTTCTGGTTCTCGGTAGTGAAACTCGGCCGCGACCGGAAAGGCAGCCAGAACGCCAGGCCCGCCGGCAGGGACAAATAACCGCATGAAAAGACTCTGCCTGTCCTCGCTGCTCGCCCTTCTCCCAGTCAGCCCCGCTTTCGCCGTAGCTACCGGCGACCTCGATTTCTTCGACTTCGAGCGGGCCTCGCTCGAGGACACGCTCAACCTCAAGACCGATGTGGCCTCCCGGCTGGATTTCACCGCCCGCGAAGCCCCCGGCATCGTCACCGTGATCACCCGCGAAGAGATAATTAATTCCGGAGCCAGGAGCCTGGTGGACGTGCTGCGGCTCGTCCCCGGGCTGGATTTCGGCGTGGACGTGGAGAGCAACCTCGGGCTCGGGGTCAGGGGCAACTGGGCGCACGAAGGCAAGATCCTGGTGCTGGTGGACGGCCAGCGCTATAACGAGTCCTTTTTAGGCACCGCGCAGCTGGAGCGCATCTCGCCCGAGCAGGTGGAGAGGATAGAAATAATACGCGGCCCCGGCTCCGCGGTCTACGGCGGCTTCGCCGAGCTGGGCGTCATCAAGATCACCACGAGGAGCGCCAGGAGCATCGGCGGTACGGAAGCAGCCCTCGCCTACGGTTATATGGCCAGGACCTACGGCGACAAGAGCGCGAACCTGGCGTTCGGCAGGACTTTCGAGAATTTCGAGCTTTCCTCCCAGCTCTACGCGGCCGACATGAACCGGAGCGACCGGCGCTATACCGACTTCAATGGCGGCAGCTATTCCATGGAGCACGCCTCGGAGATCCATTCCAGGAACCTTAACATCGGCCTCAAGAACCAGGGGCTGAACGTGCGGCTGATAGCCGACCTGCACCGGACCACGCAGCGGGACGGTTACGCCACCGGCATCCTGCCGCGCCCGATGGACAGGGATTTCAACGCCTATTTCGCGGAAGTCAACCGCGAGTTCGCCGTCGGCGAAAAACTGACCGTCACCCCGGCCTTCAATTACAGCTACCAGCAGCCCTATAACGGCTATGACGCCGTGATCTACCCCAGGGACAAGTCCAGCTACTTTTCCAAAGGGACGGTAACTTCGGAATATTCCGCCTCCGAGCGGACGAAGTTTTCCGGCGGCCTGGAAATGTCGCAGGACAAGGCCGTCCTGGCCAATACTACGCCCGCCGGCTATTATTACTTCAAGAACGGAAAGGACCACATTACCTACACCAATACCGCCGTCTTCGCGGAAGGCGTCTCCGAATATCCCATAGGCATGCTTTCCGCCGGGGCCCGCTACGACAAGAACGAGGGCTTCGACCCCGCCTTCTCCCCCAGGCTGGCCTGGACCAAGGTGTTCGGGCGCCTTCACATGAAAGCCATCTACAGCCGGGCTTTCAGGGCCCCAGGCATAGACAATCTGGTCGCCAACCCTGACCTTAAGCCGGAAAGGACCACCGTAGGGGAATTCGAGACCGGCTACAAGTTCACCGACGCTTTCTTCCTTTCCGGCAACCTCTACTCCATGCGGATAAAGGACCCTATAGTTTTCTACGTAGAGAACTCGGTGCAGAAATACGGAAATTACGGCCGGACCGGGACCGACGGGTTCGAACTCACCGCGCGCCTCAAGAAAGACTGGGGCTACTGCGACTTCAGCTATTCCTATTACACCGCGCCGGACAACGGCGTGGCTTTTTACAACGCCGGCGGCGGCGACACCATGCTGGCTTTCGCCCGCGACAAGTTCGCCCTGAATTCCAGCCTGAAGTTGTTCCCCGGCTTCAGCGCGAACCCGTCGGCGGTCTATTACGCCGGCCGGCACGGCTATTACGCGGCGGGCCTGACCAAACGGTTCGACAACGTGCTGCTGGCCAACCTCAACCTCGTATTCAAGGACCTGCTGAACGGCCGGCTGGAACTGGACCTGGGCGTTTTCGACATCTTCAACTCCGGCTACAGTTTCCTCCAGCCTTATGACGGCGGGCACGCCCCCTTGCCGGGCTCCTCGAGAGAGGTCAGGACCAGGCTGGCTTACAAGTTTTAAAGCCGCGCCCGGAACTCGGGCGGGCTCTTGCGATGAACATAAGAACGAAACGCCTCTTCACGTTTAAAACCACGGCGCTGCCGCTGCTGCTGGCGCTCTGCGCCTATGCGCCGACCGGCTGCTCCGCGCAGGAAGCGGCGGCCGTGCTCGCCAAAGGCTCCGGGCTGTACTTCGAGACTTTTCTCGCTTTCCAGAAAGCCCTGGGCCGGCCGGTCTCCACCTTCGACCTGTCGGCGGAAAAACCGCGCCTGCCGCGCGGCCTCAAAGCCGCCGTGGCTTTCGGTTCAAGGGCGGCCGCCTACGAGTACCCTGCCGGCACAAAGGTGATCTACCTGCTGGCCCCCGGGTACGCGCCCGCCGGCGCCGGCGGGAAATTCACCGGCATTTCCACGCTGCCAGAGCCCACGCAAGTAATAGAGGTCTACAAGAAGCTGCAGCCCGCCCTGAAGCGGCTCGGGATCTTTACGGTCAAGCCGGCCAGGACCCCCTACCTTTCAGAATTGACCGCGGCGGCCAAGGCGCGCGGCGTGGAGATCTTCCCCGTGGAACTGGCGGGCCCGCAGGAATTCCCGGCCAAGTTGCGGGACCTGGCCGGCAAGGCCGACGCTTTCTGGCTGCTCCCCGAGCCCACCCTGATAAACAAGACCTCCCTGATGGTCCTGGCCGAATTTTCCTGTTCCACCCGGCTGCCGTTCTACGCTCCCTCCGGAGGTCTCACGGAACTCGGCGCGGCGGCTTCCTTCGCCCCGAACTTCACCGAAGCCGGGGTCGCGGCCGCGGCCGCCCTCGACAAGGCCCTTGCCGGCCAGGCGCTGCCGGCCGTCATCTACGTCCAGCGCTCCGAGCTTACGCTTAACGAGCCCTTCATTAAAAAGTGCGGCCTGCCGGTAGTTCTTCCCGCGGCGCCGGCGGGGGCCAAATGAAGATCCGGATCAAGCTGCTCCTTTTCCTCTTCCCCCCGCTCCTGCTGAGCGGGCTCATGATCAACTACCTTACCGGCCGCGCGGTCTGCACCACCCTGCACAAGGACACCGCCGCGCGGATCGAGGCGGGAGCAAAAAGGCTGATAGAGACCTCCTCGCCGGACTTCGCCAGGCCGCAGGAGAACAAACTCCTGCCTTTCCTCTTCTCCCTGTCCACCGACCTGAACGCGCTGCGGGCCTGCTTTACGGACGCGAACGGGAACATCCTGGCGCATACCGACGTGACGCAGTTGGGCCGCAGCCTGCCCGGGACGTACTCCCGCAAGTTCCTTACGGGCGCCGAAGGCTACGAGATAACCGAACACTACGCCGGCGGCTTCATGACGGTCTATATCCCGGTCGCCGAGCGGAAGCCCGAAACCCCTGAAGAGCTGGCCCTGCGCGGCACGCGCGACGCCGCCCGGAACCTCGGCTACCTGGTGGTAGACGTTCCCCTCAAAGATTCCATCGCCACGGAAAAGGACATCGCCAGGAAGAGCGCGGTGATCCTGGCGGCGGTCTACGCCTTCATCCTGCTTACCGCGTTTTTCCTGACCGGCCTGGCGCTGCGCCCTATCCGCCGCCTGATGGACGGCACCCGGCGCATCAGCCTGGGCGATTACGGCGCCAGCATCCCGGTCTACACGCGCGACGAATTCGGCGACCTGGCCCGCAGCTTCAACGAAATGTCCAGGACCCTTTCCGGCACCATCGTCTCCAAGAACTACCTGGACGCCATCGTGGACAACATGCTGGACGCGCTCGTGGTCACGGACCTCGAGGGCGTCATTAAAAGGGCCAACAGGGCCGCCAAGGCCTCGCTCGGCCGCGGCGGCCTGGAGGGCATGGGCGTGCTGGAGCTTTTTCCGTGGGAGAGCCGCGGTCCCGACGGCTGGCTGGGCCAGCTCCGCAAGAAAGGCGAACTGCGCGACTACGAGGCGGTGCTGGCGGCCGGGCCCGGGGCGCTGATCCAGACCCAGGTCTCCGCCTCGTTCATCAAGGACAACGCCGGCGCCAGCTCGGGCATCGTGGTCATAATCCGGGACGTCACGTTCAGGAAGAAATACGAGGCGGAAATGGCGCGTTCCAACGAGGACCTGCAGCGTTTCGCTTTCGTGGCTTCGCACGACCTGCAGGAGCCGCTGCGCACCATCTCTAACTATATCCAGCTGCTGGAAAGCAAGTACCGTACCGTCCTCGGCCCCGAGGCGGAAAGGCACGCGGACTTCATAACCGGCGCCGTGGGCCGCATGCGCAGCCTGGTCCGCGACCTGCTGGAATACTCCAAGATCGACGCCGCGCTGAATCTGAAAGAAGTGGACTCCGAAGAGGCCCTGGACTACGTGCTGGCGATCCTCCAGGACAGCATTTCTTCGTCGGGAGCGGTCATCCGGCGCGGCGAACTCCCGCGCCTCCGGGCGGACCGCGGCCACCTCGAGCGGCTCCTGCAGAACCTGATCAGCAACGCGATAAAATTCAGGGGCGACGCCCCGCCGCTGGTGCGCGTAGGCGCCGAGCGGGGCCCGGGCGGCTGGACCTTCCACGTAAAGGACAACGGAATAGGGATAGATGAGAAGTACGGCGCGAAACTGTTCAAGCTCTTCGGCAGGCTGCACGGCGGGGGCGTGGACGGCGCGGGCATCGGCCTGGCGTCCTGCAAGAAGATCGTGGACTATTATGGCGGGAAGATCTGGTTCGAATCCGAACCGGGCAAAGGCTCCTCGTTCTTTTTCTCCATCCCCGCCCAGCACGACGCCGCCTGAAGGTTCCGCCTCGAAAGAAAAGCCCCGCCGCCCGTAAAAGGGCGCGGGGCTTTTAAGTTCCCGCCCGGCCTAGTTCAACAGCTTAAGACCTTTAAGCGCGCCGTCCAGGTCGCGGCTGAAGGCGGTCTTCAAAAGGGCCGCCGGCCGGCCCAGCGCCGCTTCCAGGCCCGGGTCGAAGCCCAGGCTGGCGGCGGCACCGTTCGTCTTCGCCCCGCGCGCCATGTTCTCCACCACGCCCAGCACCGGCGCTTTCAGCGAGCGGTAAAGCGCCAGCGAGCGCTCCAGCACGTCGTGGGCTATCACCGAGGGGGTGGTCACGGCCAGCACCTCGGCCCGGCGCGCGAAGCGCATCACGTCCAGCGCGGCGTCGTTGATGCCGGGCGGCATGTCCAGCACCAGGAAATCCAGCTCCCCCCACTGCGTTATGGCCAGCAATTCAATTATCGCGTCGGAAACGTTGGCGCCGCGCAGCGGCACGGCCTTGTTCTCCGAGAAAAAGACCAGCGACATGAACTTCACGCCCTCGTACACGGGCGGCTCCAGGCCTTTTTCCTCCCTGGGAAAAAGCCCTTTGGCGCCGAGAATTATGTGGTCCGAGGCCCCGGAGAGGTCCAGGTCGAACAGCCCGGTCTTATAGCCTTTTTTGGCGAGCAGCAGCGCCAAGGTGCAGGCGGTAACGCTCTTGCCTATGCCGCCCTTCCACCCGGTAACGGCGACGATGCGCTTCACCCTTTTCAGGCGTTCGTCTATTACGGAAGGGCGCGGATCTAGAGCGGTCATCGGTCGCCTTTTATATAACTTATGGTCACGCCGCGGCCTTTCGCTATTTCGAAATCCGGGCTCTTGCACTTGGGACATTTAAGGAAGCTGTGCGCCATCTCCGGCACGAAATGTATGAACTCCGCCTCGTCCTTGGTCTTCTTCAGCCCTTTCAGCGGGAATTCGTGCGCGCAGGCCTTGCAGCGGAAAGCCGCCGGCTCCGTGAGGATCTTGAACTTGCAGTCCTTCGCCGCGGGGAACTGGCGGCGCAGCTCGTCCAGCGCGAAAGTAAAAATTTCCTTGTCTATGGCCTGCAGCTCGCCGAAAAGCACCCCGGCTTCCTTCAGCTTCTTAAGCTTCTGCGCCTTGGAGTGCTCCACCACGGTCTTGATCACGGATTCAGCCAGTGCCCATTCATGCATACCTCAATTATACAAAAGCCGGTAATGGCTATACAGCCAATAAAAAACCCGGCCGGAGCCGGGTTTTTACGCCGGGAGGCTCGGCTCACATCCCCAGGCCGGGCAGGCCGCCGAGTGCGCTCATCTTCTGCGCCGCCGCCTTCTGGCTCTCGCGCACGGCGCGGTTAACGGTCTCCGCCAGCGCGGCTTCCAGCTTGTTCTTGCTGACCGTGGCCAGGTCGCATTTAAGCTCCACGCTCTTTATCTCCTGGGAGCCGGTGATATTCACCTTCACCATGCTGTCCTCGCTGGCCAGCATCATGGCGTCCAGTTCCTTCTTGATCGCGTCCATCTTGCTCTTCATTTCCCAAAGCTGCTTCATTTTATCCAGCATAAGTTCTCCTTGAAGTTTTACCGCGCCGCTGCAGTTATTTTTTCAAAGCCAGGTCGCCGGTGCGCAGGCGGGAATTCTCGTACCCGTAGAAGAAATAGATCACCAGCCCGACGGCCAGCCAGACGAGGAACCGCATCCACGTCATGAAGCCGAGGCCGAGCATCAAGAACAGGCAGAACGCTATGCCCAGCACCGGCGTGGCGTAACCGCCGGGCGCCCGGAAGGGCCGCAGGCGCTTCGGGTCTTTAACGCGCAGGATGATCACGCCCGCGCACACCACCACGAAAGCGAACAGCGTGCCTATATTGCACAGTTCGGCCATGGTATCCAGGCTGAAGAAAGACGCGAAACTCGCCACAAAGATGCCGGTCCAGATGGTGGTAACGTGGGGCGTCTTGTGCACCGGGTGCACCCTGGCGAAATAAGCCGGCAGCAGCCCGTCGCGGCTCATCGAGAAGAAAATGCGCGGCTGGCCCATCTGGAACACCAGCAGCACGGCGGTGGTGGCCACCACCGCGCCCAGGGACACCAGGCCCACCAGCCAATGGGCGGCGTGGTTGTACTGCAGCCCGGCCACCAGCGGCTCGGCGATCTTGTCCTTAAGCTCGGTGAAAGGCATCATGCCCGTAAGCGCCACCGTCACCAGCACGTAGATGATGGTGCAGATGATCAGCGAGCCGATGATGCCGATAGGCATGTTCTTCTGCGGGTCGCGCGTTTCCTCGGCCACCGTCGAAACCGCGTCGAAGCCGATATAGGCGAAGAAGATGTACGCCGCGCCCACCTGGATGCCCTTCCAGCCGCCCGGGGCGAAAGGCACCCAGTTATGCGGATTAAAATAATATATGCCCACCGCCACGAAGACGGCCAGGACCAGCAGCTTTATCCCCACCATCAGGGAATTGAACCTGGTGCTTTCCTTAATGCCGTACACCAGCAGCCAGGTCAGCAGGCCCACCACGGAAACAGCCAGCAGGTTGCAGATCACGGGGAAGCCGAAGATATGCGGCACGGAGGCTATATCCCCGCCCGCCTTCAGGAAAGTGTGGTAGTCCATCCTCAGCCACAGCGGCACGGAGAAGCCGAAAACGCTCTTGAGGAAATCGTTGAAATAGCCGGACCAGCTTATGGCCACGGCCACGTTGCCTATGGCGTACTCAAGAATAAGGTCCCAGCCTATGATCCAGGCCGCCAGCTCGCCCAGCGTGGCGTAGGCGTAGGTGTAGGCGCTGCCGGAAATAGGCACCATGGCGGCCAGCTCGGCGTAGCACAGCGCGGCGAAGCCGCAGGCGATAGCGGTAAGGATGATCGAAATTATCAGGGAAGGCCCGGCCCCGCCCTTCACCGCGGCCTCGCCCAGCATGGCGAAGATGCCGGCGCCGATGATGGCGCCTATGCCTATCATCGTAACGTCGAAAGACCCCAGCACCCGCGGCAGCTTGTGCCCCCGCTCGTGCGACTCGGCCATTATCTCGTCAACGGATTTAACCTGGAAGATCGACATTTACTCTCCTATAGCTCCAAAAGTTATATCCTACCAATTTGCGAAAGAGTAGGTAAGCGCCACCGCGGCGGCCGTGCCGCCGAAATCGGCTTTATAAAGTTGTTCATTGGCCCCCAGCGGCTGGCCTTCGGGCTTATAACTCAGCGTTTTTTCGTTCCTCACCGTCAACCTGTATTTCATCCCGTTCACTATAGTGGTCAGTTCGCCGCTTTCACCGGCCAGTATTTAAGACTCACGACTAGAGCGGTTTACACTACACTTCATAAGTTTTGCAAACAAGTATGCAAATAGATAGAAAATAACCTGGGAAAGTATAATTCCAGCTGTCGTGAACATGACAATGTTGAAATTGTCCCAAGAGAATAACCCAATATCTTTCAGAATTCCAGAATAAAAGAACCTGCCGAGCACTTGCAATACGATTACACTTAAAGTAGAAAAGGATACAAATGCCGTTAAGATTTTTTTGCGATTAAGGAAAAGTAATGTTTTAAACATTAAGCCTACAAAAACACATAATACAAGCGTGATAATGGCATATTTAGGCGTCAGGCTTTTGAAGGTGTTAGCAAATCGTACAAATGCAACGATGCCAACAATTTCAGTTACTAGTCCACCCAAAACATATTGCAATGTTTTCATATTATTTAGAAATAAGGAGTATTGGGGATTCATGGGTAATTAGCTTCGGAAATAGTTCGATGTCCTGCGCCCCAACATCCACACATCCAGCTGATCCTGGGCGTTTGCCTCCATGCAAAAAGAAACCACCTCGGCCAAATGTATCTGTTCCTGATGTCGGATGCAAAGGAACACGATATTCCCCCCAATCCCCCAGAAACTTCCGGATAAAATTAGTCTTAGAAATCTCACTCGGATACAGCAGATAGAGGCCAAATGGAATGGGGCCCTTTCCTTTTAGCGTTCTATCTGTAACATTTATTGCCCCAGAAGTCGCGTTATATGTTCCAACCAAACGCATCTCATCATTAAAATACTGCAAAATCTTTCCATCAAATATTAACGCATGTAAGCCAAACGGATCAAGCAGCAATATGGGATTATCCAGCACATATGAGTATAGATTTAAATCTATCCCTACAAACCCAATCGGATCTTCTTGTGTAAAAGCCCCCCTATTCCAGTCGTAATATCTATGGCGCAAATAATACAACCCCGACGCGTCTTCGAGTTCCCTAGCCGTAAAAAAGTACGGGTTGCTTATGTTAGATTTATCAAAAATTGCACCTTTCTGGTCCTTTATAGTGGCGTAGCCATAAGATTTGTACGCATATGTTTCGAGTACCTGGCCTTTTTCGTCGGTCAAAGTCACTATGGAGCCCAGCCCGTCGGCATGGTAATAATAATTGTTCCCATCCGCTTTTGTCATAAGCAGCGGCTCATCAATTCCCGGGCCGTGGGTGAATGTTTCGGCCAGGTTACTATTGCTATCCAGTATGGCGATTATATCTTCGTTATCGTAGACATATCTATCGCTAATGCCGTTCACGGTCTTTTCAGTGCGGCGGCCTAAGGGGTCGTATTTGTACGCCAAGTTATCCTTGGGCGTGGTCACTTCGGAAAGCTGTTGCTCCGGGTTATAGGCGTAGGTTATCGTGGCGCTGCTGGCTATTTCGGTGCGGCTGGTCAGGTTGCCGTTGGCGTCGTGCGTGTAGGTGTAGACGCTGTTAGATAGCACACGGTTGGCGGCGTCGTATTTATAGTCTTTCGCGCCACGGTCGAATCTTCTGTTGCCGTTCCTGTCATAGACAAAACCCTCCGCCTTGGCCATGTCGAACGGGACGGGCTCGGCGGTTATAAGGCGGTTGGCGGCGTCGTAACGGTATTTCTCTACGCCGTTCTGGTCCTCTTTCTTAATCCGGTTGCCGGCGGCGTCGTACTCGTAGTTGGCAAAGGCCACGACCTTGTTGTCTGCTTTGTTGGTTATGCTTAACAGTTCGCCTGCGGCGTCGTAAGTGTAATCAGCCTCGGCCAGCAGCTCCGGGGTGGCTTTGAAGATTTTTTTACTGGTGCGGCGGCCGACGGCGTCGTAAGTGAAGGCCGCGGTTATGCCCTGCGGGTTCAGGATGGACGTTAAGCGGTTCAGCGCGTCGTAGGTGTAACTGTATTTCCCCCACGGCGTGGTCATACTGACGCGGTTCCCTACCGCGTCGTAGGAATAGGTTATGGGATAAGTTTTGCCGGCGAAGGCCTGGCTGGTCGTAATAGGGCGGTTCAACTGGTCGTAGGTATAGCTGACCGAGCTCTCCCCATTGGCGATATTCAGAAGGTTCCCAACGGCATCATAAGTATAGTCCGTTATTGAATGTATCCCGGCCGTGGTCTGAATGTCTTTCTTCGTCAGTCTGTTCAGGGCATCATAGGTATAAGAGGTTATATTGCCGGCGGGATCCTTAATCTCGGTGACACGGGACATCTTGTCGTAATTGTAGGCCTTGGCCTGACCCAGCGGGTTGGCTGTATTGACTATTCTTCGTGGCGACACATAGACTCCCACTATCCAATTCTGCCAGAACGTATTTTCATAATCCCAAGAATAAAAAACACGCTCATAAACGTTATATATACTAATTGCGAGAGCATTAATTTTCTTGAGATAGCCGTTAGGCGTGCGTCATCAACTCGTAAATATTCTTTTTTGATCAAGAAATGCATAATGGCCTTGGCGGTCTTAGGATCCGTCATCGGGAAACGTGACCCGCTGGAAAGCGAACACCATATATCCGCATGATTATTTTTTAGATACGAATCAAAAAGATACCGATATCGTATCACCACACACATCAATAACCCCAAGCAGGCAAAACATGACCAAAGGAACCTGTCAGTTGTCATAATATTCATATTACTTAGTGCAGACATTGGAAGACTGTGGAAAGGCAAGTATTAAGCCTTTATAGCCGAAAACAGCTGATTCCCCATTACCCACTCCCCACCCATAGCTATAGCTTCCATTGAGTCCCCCTTGAGAATACCCCCCGGATATTGAAGATCCGACACGACCATTTCCCCCTGATCCCGACACCCAAAAACCCCAACCCGAATTCTTTCCTATCGAAACAGATGGACCACCGGACATTCCCCACCCTATGCCCCATCCTCCGCCGACACGCCCATAAAGACCTGTCTCTGTAATTTGGAGCTGGCCTGATCCTCCGACTACGCCAGTACCCGCATTAAAATTGATTTGCACTTTCCCATACGATCTAAGCCAATTAACGATATCCTGTTTGGTCAAAAGTGGGCTATCATTTTGCGGAAGATGGTTCTCCTTATTCCCTAATTGCTCATCAGTAATTAAACCCAGCGAGTCTCCGGATCTCTGCGGAGAAGAAAACACATACTCAAAAAGATTTAAATCCTTACCTTCAAACCCGATCGGATCTTCTTGCGTAAATGCACCGCGCATCGGGTCCAGATAGCGATGGCGATTATTGTAGAGGCCTAGCTCTGGCTCAAATTCTCGGGCGGCGAACATGCGCAGATTCCCAACCTGAGAGTCAGCACTTATTTGGCCACCAGCATCCTTTACCGTCGCTTGGCCATAGGATTTATAAGTGTAGGTTTCCACTAACTTTCTAGCGTCGTCCGTTATTGCAGTTATGCTTCCCAGGGCGTCGGCATGATAGTAGTAAGCCTTGCCTTCGGGCTTGGACATTACCAGAGGCTCGTCTATGCCGGGGCCGTTGGTGTAGGTGTTGATAGGGGTTCCGGCTTCGTCTAGTTCCGTGATTATGTCCTGTCCGTCGTAGACATAGTGGACCGTAGCGCCGTTTACTGTACGACCGGTACGACGGCCCAGTGGGTCGTATTTGTATTCCAGCTTATCTTTCGGCGTTACAACTTCGAACAGTTGCTGCTCGGGATTGTAGGCGTAGATGATGGTGGCGCTGCTGGCGATTTCGGTGCGGCTGGTCAGGTTGCCTAGCTGGTCGTGGGTGTAAGTATAGACTGTGTTCTCCAGCAGGCGGTTGGCGGCGTCGTATTTGTAGTCTTTGGCGCCGCGATCGTAGCGGCGGTTGCCGTTACGGTCGTAGACAAAGGCCTCGGCATTGGCCATATTGAAAGGCACCGGCTTAACCACTATCAGCCGGCTGGACTTGTCGTAGGTGTAGTCTTTTACGCCGTCCTGGTCTTCTATCCTGACGCGGTTGCCCAGGGCGTCGTAGGTGTAATTATCGAAAGCCACTACCTTGCCGCCGGCTTTATTGGTGATGCTCAAAAGCTGCCCGGCGGCGTCGTAGGAATAAGCGGTCTCGGCGAGAGGCGCGGTGTTGCGGGCCGCGGCGAATACGGTCTTACCCGTGCGGCGGCCGGCGGCGTCGTATTTAAAGTTAATTTGTATGCCCTGCGGATTGGTGATGGCGTTCACGCGGTTCAGCACGTCGTAAGTGTAACTGTATTTCCCCCACGGCGTGGCCATCATGGTGCGGTTGCCAACTGCATCGTAAGCGTAGCTGATGGTGTAGGTCTTGCCGGCGAAGCTTTGCCGGGTTTCCACGGCGCGGTTCAGCGCGTCGTAGACAAAAGCCACAGAACTTTCCCCGTTGGAGGCCGACAGCATATTGCCCACGGCGTCGTAAGTGTAGGTTGTTACGGCATGAACGCCGGAAGGCGTCTGTATATCTTTCCTGGTCAGCCGGTTCAGCGCGTCATAAGTGTAAGCCGTGACATTGCCCGCCGGGTCTTTAACTTCCGTCACACGCGACATTTTGTCGTAAGCGTAAGCCTTGCGCTGACCAAGCGGGTTGGCAGTATCGGTCAGCCGGCCATACTGATCATAACCAAAGGTCCAAGTATTACCCTTAGGGTCGGTAAGGGCCGAAAGCTGGCTGCCGCCGCAGGAAGGGCACGCGCCGTTGCCATATGCGAATTTAGTGACGAAATTGGCCGGATTACGCACCTCGGTCACGTTGCCGCTGAGGTCGTAGGTAAAAGTGGTGCTGCGCCCGAGCGGATCCACAAGTTGGGTAACGTGCAGGTCCGCGTCACGCTTGTATTTTGTTACGCGGCCAAGCGGGTCTACGCTTCGGGTTAAACCCATGGTGTATTCGTACTTGTAGGTGGCCCCCATGGCGTCACGCAGCTCCAGCATGTGGCCGGCTTTGTCGTAAGCCATGCCGGTTTTGTTGCCCAGCGCGTCCTCGGTCCTGGCCAGGTTGCCGTAGCTATCATAATCCAGTTTGGTCTTGCGGCCAAGGGCGTCGGTTATCTTTACGGGTCTTGAATAGTAGTCGGTATGTTCGCCGAGAACGTCTTTGTAATTAAGCTTCACCTGGTACTGTATGGTAGCGGTATTGCCCAGCGCGTCGGTAATGGCTTCGGGGTCGCCGTTGTTGTTGCGCGCATACCTGGCGGCGCGGCCAAGCTGGTCCGTGGCCGAGGCTATATTATAATTCGCGTCGTAGGTAAGCGCGGTTTTACCGCCCAGCGCGTCGGTTACCGCCGTAGTCAGCTTGTGCCCGCCTTCGTTCTTGTAAGTGAATACGGTCTTCGCGCCGAAAGCGTCGGCAATAGCGGTTTTGGAGGAAGCGTCGTAGTAGTAATGCTCCAGGCGGTTCACGCCCCCCTCGGATTCGGACGTTAGCAGGCGGCCCGAAGGGTCGTAGGTGTAATGCTCGGCCGCCAGCGCGCCGTTCCTGGCGGAGGTCATCAGGCCCGCGGGATCATAGGTGAACTGCTTTTTAAAGCCGTCGGGCAGCAAGGCCGCGGTCACGCGCCCGGCGGCGTCGTAGGAATAAGTCGTCTTTTTGCCGTCATTGTCCGTAACCGTCAGCGGCAAACCGCGCGCGTCGCGCTCGCAGGCGAAATAACGCCCGTGCATATCCGTTATCCGCGCCAACCCGTTAGTCCCGTAATCGTAGGTGAGCCAGCTCCCGTCCGCCGCGTTATAGCGGCTCGGGCGCCAGAGGTCCCGCCCGGGGGCCGTGGAGAATTCCATAACGCCGCCGTCGGGGCTTTCAACCCGGTAGCCGCGCGCGTGCCCGGTAATGTCGCCGTAAACAAGCCTGTACGCGCAGCCCGGCGGCGGTTTGTAATAGTTGTCGCCTTTTTCCCGGTCCGCGCTGCCGTAAGGGCGAAAGATCCAGCGGGTATTGCCGTCATCCGTGAACACGGAGCGCCCGTCGGGGAAACGCTCCACTTTCTGCTCCGCGGCTTCGTACTGGCCGCCGCGCAGGGAATTGTACTGGATGCTGTAACCAGGCGCTACGGAAGCGCTTGGCTGGCAGCCGCACCCTGGCTGTTTCTCCAGCTCGCCGTTCAAAAGGGATTCGCCGGCCAGCTGCGCGTACGAAGGCTCGTCCGCTTTCAGCATTTTATAGTCCACGTAGTGCCCGGCATATTCATCCGAGCTCTCCGGCGCGGAACTGCCGTCGAGCGAAGGGTACAGCGGCGCCGGCCGGGCTTTTTGCCTGGCGGCAATTTTGTTGTAGATGCCTTCCACCAAGCCGCCGAACCTGCCGTTGGGCCAGATATTCACGCCCTCGCTCTGCACCAGCGCGTTGCGCGCGCGGAACGCGCGCCACCGCGCCATGGCGTCGGTGGACCATTCCTCGAAATCGGAAGTGTAATGCGGCGAGAACTGCGCCACCCCCTCGCCCGTCTGGCTGAACGCGCCCTGGCCGTTGAAAGAACCGGCGCCGAAATCGTCGAACCCGCTGCACCTGGAATTGCCGATCTGAAAATCGCCGCTGCAGGTGCAGGCGCTGGCCTGGCATAAGGCCAGCTGGCTCTGGTATACCGCCCGTATAGTGGTCAGCGCTCCGCCTAAGGAAGTCTTAAGGTACGCGCAATCGGCGGCCGAAAGGCCGCCCTGCAGTAAATTATCCCCGCCGGACACCCCGCCGGTGGAACAGGTACCGCCGCTGCAGCAGGTAGCGGTAACATGCCAGGAATACGTGCCGGAATACGTCCAGCTCGCCCGCGCCCGCCCGACAGGAACGGCAAAGATAAGGACCAGGGGAAGCAGCCGTTTCATCGCCCGCCCCTGTTGAAGTAAACCGTGTATCCAAGCTCCACACTGCGGCTGCCCGCCTCGCCGAAGGTAAAGGTCAGGTCCAGGCTGCCCTGCGGCAGATAAATATTCAGCCCACCCAGCACCGACGGCGTCCACATGCCGTCCGCGTCGCCGGATCTGGCGTACCCCAGCCTGGCGCCGGCGTTAAGCCCGGAATGCCGCGTAAAATTGAACAGCGCCCGCCCGGTCAGGTCCAGCGAGCGCGTGGCCGAGGCGCCGTCCTCGCTGGCCTTGGAGGTTGAATAGCCTACCGAGGCGTCGTAACGGTTCTTTAACAGCATGGTGCCGAGCCTCGCGTTGAAGCCGCTGTAGGGATAATCCCCGCCGCTCATTACCTGCCCGCCGAAATATGCGAACCAATTACCGCGCCGGCTGCTCGTCGCCAGGGCGTCCAGCACAAGGTCGTTCCACCCGTTCAGCCGCTCAGGCGCGCCTTTGCCGACCGACCAAAGTTCGCCACCGCCGGGCCAGGCCACCACGGCCAGCCCGCCTGCCCCGCCGGCGGCGCCGGCTACCGCAGCCGCCCGCTCCCCGGCCTTATCATTCAAATATACCCGGGTGGCCCCCAGGCGCATTATTCCGCCCGATACTTTACAGCCGCTAAAAGCGCCGCTTAATACCGCCGGGCAATCACCCGCATGGGCCGCGCCCGCGGTCATGAACATTACCAGCGCCAGCAGCATAGTTTTCTTCATTTCCCGCCGCCAAAATAGAACGTATAACCCACGGACAGCGTTCTGCTGCCGCTATAGGCGCCCGCCAGCGCTATATCCAGGTAAACATCCACCGAACTATTCCGCATGAAATAGCTCAACCCGGGCGACAGCAAAAACGTAAGGCCTTTCTCGGGGGCGGGAATACGCTCGGCTTTCGCCCCCAGCGTGCCGTTGACCGGCAGAAAACTTAAAGGCGCGTTATAACGCCCCGAACAGCCCAGCGTCAGCCCGTTATAGTCGCTATCGCTGTTCCCCCCGTTAAGCCCGCCGTTGACCGAGAGGTCGAACCTGTCGCTGATAAATTTTCCCACGCGCCCGTTTACGCTGTAGGCCGAATACCCCGGGGCGTTCGAAACGTTGCCGCCCAAAAAAGCCAGGTACCGCCCCTTAAGCCCCTGCTCCGGGCTGACGCCGTATTTCAGCGGCGCGCGCTTTTCAAGCCCGGTTATATACGCCTGCGCCACGGTCCTATGGCCGGGCACATCGCTTAACGCAAGGTCTTTTTCAGCTTCCGCCGCGGCGGACTTGTAAGCGCCGAGTTTCTCGAGCGCTATGGCGTAGCCGGCGTAACACTGGCCGGCGGAGGCATTGGCTTTGCATAGCCGGTCGAACAGCACGGCGCTTTCGACATAACGTTTCTGCACCATCAGCAGGTTTATGACGGCCAGCGCATGTTCCAGATCGCCGGTCGGCGCCGGCACGTCCAGGACGGGCAGTTTAAGCGGCGCTTTAAGCCACCCGGGCACCGGCGCGGCCAGCTCGGAAGAGGCGTCCTCCAGGCCGAAGGCGTTGAAGATTTCCGACAGATAGAACCGCACGCCGGCGTCAAGCGGCGCCTCTATGAGCGCGCGGTCCATGTTAAACAGCGCCGCCTCCGGCACCCCGCCCCACGCCAGCGCGTAGGCGTATTCGGCGGTGACAGGCGCGGCTATGGATCTTTTGGAGGCTTCGGTGTATTTTATCAGCGCGGTTTGCGGGGCGGCTGAAGATAAAAGGATGGATTCCCGGGCGGAAAGCAGCGTTTTGTCCGCCCCGGCAAAGCAGGCTGGAATGCTTAAAGAAAGCACGGCGAGAAGTAAAACAAAAGAACGCAAAATGATCCCCTGAAGCTAACCCATTGATGGCAATTCGACACTACTATGCTATTAAATATCTGCGGTAACTTTCAATGCTCGTGTTAAAGACTGTTAAAATAGTCGGCAAGTTTTGAAGCGGTTTCTTCCACTTCGGGGGAGAGGCCTTCTTTGTAGTCCAGGGACTTGGCCTGCACGCCTACTACCACCAGCTCGGCTCCGGTGTCTTCCTTGACGATGGAAAACGTGACGGACAGCGGGAAGCTGTGCGTGGAGAGGATGGTCTGCTGGTTAATAGCCTCCAGCGGGATCACGCGCAGTTCCCCCGCCGCGCCCTGAAAGTGCGCCGCGTCCACGAGGATGATCTTGTCGGGCTTCCAGTCTATGGCGGTCTGGGCTATGCTTTCGGGTGTGGTGCCGGCGTCCAGCAGCCGCAGGTCCGGGCGGCTGAACTTCACATGGGTGCAAACGTAAGGGCCGACGCCATCGTCGGCCCTCAACGTGCTGCCCAGCGTTATCACGAGCGTGCGGCCCCTGGGGGCCAGCGCGCCGCTTACCTCTTTAGTCCACGAATTTGACATCGAGGTAATGCGCCGAGCAAGAGATGCACGGGTCGTAAGCCCGCACCAGCATTTCCAGCCGCAGGCGGATGTCGTCCTTGGGCAGGGTGATGATCTCGGGCAGGAGCTTCGCGAAGTCGTACTCGATGTTGTTGATATTCTGGTTGGTAGGGATTATGCAGTCGGCCAGTTTGATCCTGCCGTCCTTATCCGTTTCGTAGTGGTGGTGCAGGATGCCGCGGGGCACCTCCACCGAGCCCACGCCGGAGCCGGCGCGCACGGGCACTACGCCCTTCTCGTTGGCCCCCACGGTGACGGCCTGCTTGTAGTCCAAGCCGTTCTTTTTGAGGTCCTGAAGGATCTCCAGCGCGTGGTAGTAGCAGTGCACTATCTCCACGATCTGCGCCACGGTGTTAAGGTAGGGGTTGTGGCAGACGGGCTTCAGGCCCAGCTCGGCGGCCACGGCCTTGGCCTTGGGGTGCAGCTTGTTCGCGTTCAGGTTGAACCGGGCGAGCGCGCCCACGAAGAAGCTGTCGCGGGAGAGCTTGGTGAACTTGGCGGAGCTGCGCGGGTCTATGAACTCGTTGGTGGCTTTCTTGTAGTCGGCCTTCTTGAAGCGCTTGCCGTCGGTGGAACCGATATCCCCCTCCAGCAGCGGGTATTCGCCGTCGTCGGAGACCAGCGCCACGTATTCGGTCTCGCGGTGGAAGTCCGGGAACTTCAGCGCCTTGGCGAGCGCGAGCGTCTCGGCCATGTCCGGGGCCATGTCTTCCAGGATCTTGATCTGCGCGTCGATCTCCTTGGGGCTGGGCAGTTTGGTGAACCCGCCCACGATGGCGCTGATCGGGTGCACGTGGCGCCCCACCAGGATGTCGCACACGTCGTTGGCTGCTTTCTTCATGCGCAGCGCGCGGCGCACCACGGCGTTATGCGTGGCGATCAGCGGCACGAACGAGGGCACGCCCAGGATGTCGGGCGCGGCCAGCAGGTAGACGTGCAGGATGTGGCTGTCGAGGAACTCGTAGTCCAGCAGCAGCTTCCTGAGCTTGGTGGTCTGGGGCGTGGGCTTTACGCCCAGCGCGTCCTCGGCCGCCTGGATGGAGGCCAGCGTGTGGCCGCAGGAGCAGATGCCGCAGATGCGGCTGGTGATGTGCTGCGCCTCGAAGATGGAGCGGCCGCGCAGCATCCCTTCGAACAGCCGGGGCGATTCCACCACGTGGAACTCGCACTTTTCCACCTTGCCGTTGTTCACGTTCACCACTATGTTGCCGTGGCCTTCCACGCGGGTGAGATATTCTACCTTGATATCCAGGTTCTTGTTGTCGGTGGTCATTTAGCGTCGGCCTCCTTGCACTTGTTGTACATGTCGAACTTGGCTTTGATAAGTTCGGGCTTCAGGTTATATTTGCCGATAACGTCGTTGGCGTTCCTGGCGGGGTTCTTCACCTCGCCGCGGCAGCCGTAGCAGATGTTGCCGTTGTTGACGCACCACGAATTGCAGCCGGCCTTGGTCCACGGGCCCAGGCAGGAGATCCCCCGCTCGTACATGCAGACGTTCTCGTTGAGCTTGCACTCGGAGCAGACCGGGTTGTCGGGCACGGTGTAGGGAACGCCGCGCAGCGCGTTCTTGAGCACCTCTATCAGCTCGGGCGGGTAGATGGGGCAGCCGTTCACGAAGTAGTCCACCTTCACCACCTGGTGGATGGGGCGGGTAGGCGTGCTGTCGAACAGCTTGTAATCCTTGCCGTACACGCTGGCCCGGATCTCGTCCAGTTCGAAGGAATTCTTCATGCCGTTCACGCCGCCGATGGTGGCGCAGGAACCGTAGGCTATCAGCACCTTGGCGCGCGCGCGGATCTTCTTGATGCGCTCCTCGGCGTGATGGTCGGTGATCGAACCCTCGACTATGACCACGTCGTAATCCTTGTCGTATTTCTCGCTCATCACCTCGCGGAACTCCACCACGTCGATGGCGCCGAGGATGTCCAGCAGGGCCTCGCCCAGGTTGGCCACCTGCAGCTGGCAGCCTTCGCAGCAGGCGAAGTCAAAGAACGCCACCTTGGGCTTGGCGGCTGTGGGTACGGGTTTATTTTCCATTGTCATCGTTGTTCTCCGTCTTAAAGTTTCTTCGCTTCCTTCACCTCTTCGTAGGTAAAGGTGGGGCCGTCCTTGCAGCAGTAGTAGTTCTTGGGGTGGTCTATCTGGCAATGGCCGCATTTCCCCATGCCGCATTTCATGTGCCGCTCGAGCGAGAGGATGATCTGGCGCTCGGGCAGGTTCTTCTTAAGGAGTTCGGCTATGACGAACTTGTACATGATGGGCGGGCCCACCACCACGCCGAAGGTCTTCTCCGGGTTTATGTTCACGCCGGGGATCAGGCTGGTGATCAGGCCCACGTTGCCCTTCCAGTCCGGGGCCGTGCGGTCCACGGTGCAGGAGAAGTTCACGTCCAGGCGCTTCTGCCAAAGCTTGATCTCCTCGCCGAACAGCATGTCCGCGGGGGTCTTGCAGCCTAGCAGGATGTCCACTTTGCCGAACTCGCGGCGGTTGTCCATCACGTAATTAATGAGGGACCGGAGCGGCGCTATCCCCAGGCCGCCGGCCACGAACAGCAGGTCGTTGCCGGTCATCAGCTTCACGGGGAAGGGCTTGCCGAAGGGTCCGCGGATGCCCACCCAGTCGCCCGTGCCCAGCGAGTGCATGTGCTTAGTCAGCCGGCCGGCGGAGCGCACGGTCAGCTCGAAGGAGCCGCGCTTCGTCGGGCTGGAACACACGGAAATAGGCGCTTCGCCTATGCCGTACAGCTCCACCTGCACGAACTGCCCTGGCTCGTGGTCCAGGTCGCCGTCCTCCAGCTTGATGTCGAACCACTTTTCGGCGGGCGTCATCTGCTTGGCGGCTATGATCTGCCCCTTGCGGAGCCTCCAGTTGGAATTCTTGATTTCCTCGGTCATAAATCTCCTTAATTATTTGCTTTCGGCCACAAGCGCCTTAAGGGTTTCCTTCAGGCTTATCTTGGCCATGCAGGTGCGGGTGCAGCGGCCGCAGCCGGTGCAGAAAGCGCGGTAGAACTTGTCCAGCGGGTACTTGAACTTGCGGAAGTAGCGGTGGCGCTGGCGCTCGGCCCGTTCTTCGCGGAAGTTCTCGCCCCCGGCGACCGCGGCGAAAGTCTGGAACTGGCAGGAATCCCAGGTGCGGTTGCGCGACCCGGTCTTCATGTCCAGGTTGATGGTGTCGGCCATGTCGAAGCAGTAGCAGGTGGGGCACACGTTGGTGCAGTTGCCGCAGGAAACGCAGCGGCTGCCCACGTCCTGCCACACCTTGCTCTTCTCGCCCTTGGCGAAGATCTCCGCCAGTTTCTTCTGGTCCGTGCCTATCTCGTTCTTGAAGGCGGCTTTCTTGGCCTCGCGCACCTTCTCCAGGGCGCTGTAATCGGCCACGGCGGCCTTGGCCAGGCCCATATTTTCCACCAGCTCCTCGCCCTTCTGGGTGCCCACGTGGATTATGAACTTGTCGCCCAGGTCGGTAAAGAAAAGATCGTACCCGCCGTTGGGATTGTGGTTGCCCACCAGCGCGCAGCTGGCGTGGCCGTCGCAGTAATCGTTGCACTCCAGGCCGATGATCACTATCTTCTCTTTGCGGCGCAGGTAATTGTAATCCCTGGGGCGTTCCGAGAACACCATGTTAAGGGATTGAATGCCGGCCAGGTCGCACGTATGCACGCCGAACAGGGCCAGCTCCGGGGCGTCCAGCGGCGCGGTATCTTCGGGCTTGCCCTTGGAGATGTCGAAATCGAGCATCTTCTCGCGCTGCGGCATGAAGAATTTCTTGGGAGGAAGTATGGTGGGGATGTAAGGGAGAGTTATTTCCCCCGCCGTGGTTACTTCCTCGAACGCGAAGTTGTTATAGCCTTTCGCCACGGGCGCGTAGACCTTCATCAGCTTCGCCAGGCTTTTTATAAAGCAATCCAGGTTGTCTTTCTGCAGTATGTGGTAGTTCACCCTGATGCCTCCGTTTTCTAGTTAACGTTTACCGCCTTTATATTATATGTAAATTCCACAAGGACTTTTCCCCGCCCGGCCGCTTCCGGGCCCGCAAAGCCTGCGCCGGCATTAGTTAATCTTATACGGAAACACAGGCCGCCGCCGGAATTCCCTCGGCGGGGCTTATCCGCGCGGCCCGGCGCGCCCCGCGCGGGAATTAGAAGAATTAATAAGCGGCGGCCGGGCGGCGCCGCGCCGAATTACCCCTGGAAGGGAAACCGGCGCGGCCAAATTAGTAGAATATCCGCATGAACGAAATAGTACTGCTGCGCCATGGCCGCGCCCTCAGCACCCGGGAAGCCGGCGTCCGCACCGACGCCGAACGCCCGCTTTCCCCCCTGGGCGAGAAAGAAGTACTTGAAGCCGCCGGCCACCTCAGGCGGACGGGTTTTTCCCCCGCCGTTATAATCCACAGCCCGTACCTGCGCGCCGCGCGCACCGCCGAACTGGCGGCCACCGTCTTCCCCGGCGCCAGGCTCCGCGCCGCCGCGGAACTGAGCGACGGCCCGTCCACGGCCGCCCTGGATATCCTTATAGACGCCGCCAGCCAGCCCGGCGCCGCGGTGCTGGCGGTAGGGCACCAGCCCATGCTGGGCGCCATCGCCGGAGTCCTTTCAGGCTGCCCCCCGCTCGACCTGTCCCCCGCCGGCTTCGCCCGCATAAAACCGGGCGCGGGCGCGGACCGGGGCGCCCTGGCGGAGTATTACGACCCGCACGAAGCCAGGGAAGCCAGTTGAACGGGATCCTCCTGCTCATGCTGCTGGCCGCAGCCCCCGCCCAGGCCTCCAACAGACTGGTGGACATCCGGCTGTATTCCCTTCACAAACTGCACAGCATAAACCTGGAGCCGGAAGGCGAGGGCGTAACCGTGGGAGAGCGCCAGCTGAAAGGCCCGGCCAAAGCCACGGCCCGGGGCCAACTGGTAGTCTTCGACGGAGGCGTAAAGGCCGGCCCCGCCAGAACCGTTAAAATTCACGCGCCGCTAAAAGGCGTCTGGCTTTCCGGCCCCGCTCTGCCGCGCCGGCTCTACACCGGGGAACTCACCTTTTCCGTGGAAAGGAACCAGCTCAAGATCATCAATTCCGTGCCGCTGGAAACCTATGTGGCGGGCGTGGTCACCGGCGAGGCCGGGGACCTTTCCCAGCTGGAGGCCTACAAGGCGCAGGCGGTGGCGTCCCGCACTTATATCCTTAAACACCTCCGCAACCACATCGGCGAAGGCTACAACCTCTGCGACTCCACCCACTGCCAGCTCTACTCGGGGCTCGGCTCCATCAGCCCCAAGGCCCGGGAAGCCTCCGACGCCACCCGCGGCGAACTCCTGTTCTACAAGGGCGAGCCGGCCGCCACGTTCTACCATTCCATCTGCGGCGGCCGCACCGAAACCATGACCTTCGTCTGGCCGTTCGAGGACAAGCCCTACCTGGTGTCCGTGCGCGACGGCCCCCCCGGCAAGCCCTACTGCTCCATCGCGCCGGGCTTCCGCTGGAAGACCAAGATCTACTACACCGGGCTCACCCGCCTGGCCCGCCAGGCCGGCTGGATCCTCCCCGACGAGACCACGCGCGGCATGCGCGTCAGCTCCTGGGGCCCGTCCGGCAGGGCGGCGGAGCTGGAGATCCAGACGCAGCGGCGCACGGTAAAGGTAACCGCCACGGATTTCTACCACGGCATAGGCCGCCGCGCCGGCTGGACGGCCGTGCGGAGCACCATGTTCAAGATCCTTTCGGGAAAAGATTATGTCATGCTCGACGGGCTGGGCAGCGGGCACGGGGTGGGCATGTGCCAGTGGGGCGCCGAGGGCATGGCGAGGAAAGGCTTTAAGTACAGAGACATCCTAAAACACTACTACCCAGGAACGGAGACCGGCTATGACTGAACTTCAGGCTATCGCGTTAGGCATACTTCAGGGCGCGGGAGAATTCCTCCCCGTCTCGAGCTCGGCGCACCTCGCGCTGGCCCCCAAGGTCTTCGGCTGGCAGGACCCGGGGCTGGCCTACGACGTAATGCTGCACCTCGGCACGCTGCTGGCGGTGGCGGTGTATTTCGCCAAAGACTGGTTCAAGATCTTTTCCGACGCCGTGCGGCGCCCCGGCGAACACGACGGCCGCCTGCTCTGGCTGCTCGCGGCCGGCTCCGTGCCGGCCGGCGTGGCGGGCCTGGCGCTCAACCACGCGGCGGAAACGGCGTTCAGGGACCCGCGCTGGATAGCCTTCAACCTGCTCTTCTTTTCGGTCTTCATCTGGCTGGCCGACCGTAAGCCGGCGCAAAAACTGGACGAGGCCGCTTTTTCGCTCAAGGACGCACTTATCATAGGCGCGGCGCAGAGCCTGGCCCTCATGCCCGGGGCCTCGCGCGCCGGCATGACCATGATGGCCGCGCTGTTTTTGGGCTACACGCGCTCCTCGGCGGCGCGCCTCTCCTTCCTGCTGGGCACGCCCATCATCCTGGGCGCGGGCCTGATGGAGATGCGCAAGTTCACGCCGGGCAGCGTGGACGCGGCTTTCCTCTCCGGGCTCGCGGCCTCGTTCCTTACGGGCCTGGCGGTGATCTGGCTGTTCATGGCTTGGATGAAAAAGCGCGGGATGACGCCTTTCATAGTTTACCGCGTGCTGCTCGGCGCGGCGATCATGTGGATGTTCAGGCAGTAACAGGTTTTTCGGGAACGGGGGCCGGAAAAAAGATACTGATCCTGGCCCCGCCTTCCGGCAGGTTGCCCAGCTTCAGCTTGCCGCCGTGCCGCAGCACTATCTGCTCGCAAACGAAAAGCCCCAGCCCCGTGCCGCCCTTCTCCTTGCGGGTGGTACTGAAAGCCTTAACGCCGTCCTGAAGCATCTTCGCCGGGAAACCGGGCCCGTTGTCCGTCACCTCGGCGGCAACGCCGCCCTCGGCGGCGCGGGCCTTTATGCGCACGCGGCCTTTCTCCGGTATGAAGGAGAGCGCGTTGATGATGCAGTTGATGAAGACCCGTTCCACGTGCACCTTGCTCATGCGCAGCTGCGGCAGGTCCTCGGGCACGTCCAGCTCCACCACCGCGTTCTTTTTGCGGGCGGAGTATTCGGTAAGCGCCTCGGCGTTCTCGACGGGCTCTTTAAGCGAGGCGAGTTCGAAAACGTATTCCTGGCCGCGCACTATGCTCATCGCGTTGGAGATCAGGCCCTTGGCGAACCTGGAAGCCTTAACGATGCGCGCTATGTCCTTCTGGTCCGGCTTCTCATCCTCGGAAGCTATCTGCGCGCTGAGCATGATCACGGACACCGCGTTGCCCAGGTCGTGCATCACGCCGCTCACCAGCGTGCCCACTTCCCCCGCGGAGGCGGTCTTTACTATCTCGCTCTCCTTTTCGGTTATCTCCCGCTCCAGCAGCGCCACCTGGTCGCGCTTGAAGGCCAGGCCCGCCTCGGCTTTTTTACGGGACTGCGCCGTGGTATAGACCACCCCGGCGGAAAAGGCCAGCACGCCTATCTTTACGGCCAGCGAAAGCAGTTCCGCCAGTTCACCGCCGCCCAGCGGCCAGGACATCACCACGATGGCTAGGGAACAAAGGAACACGATGCCCGCGGTGTCCTTGAAACTGCCCATCAGCGAAGCCCCGAAGACGGGCAGCAGGTACAGCACCCAGAAATAGGAATCCCCGCGGCCGGAGCAGTACATCACGCCGGTGATGATCCAGAAGTTGGCCAGCAGGATCAGGTCTATCAGCCAGAGGTTCACGGAATCCCTCCGGCGCAGCAGGTAATTAAAGGCGAAGTTGGAGCCCAGCAGCACCAGGAAGAAATAAAGGATCAGCGGGTAGGTGATCTGCGGGCTGCTGCGGTAAAAATAGGCGAGCGCGATCATGAAGATCGAAAAGATCACCTCGTAATAGTTGCGGGAGAAGGTCGTGACCACCCCGCGGTCCATCGCCCTGAAGAAATTTTTCATTAGCGTACCATCATTAAAACAACTTAACGGGGGCTAACGCAACTGTCCGGCACGGAAGGACGCCGCGCGGGGCCATCTATAGTATAATTTACGCTATGCCCGGATCACAGCCCACCCCCAAGCTTCTCAAGTTCGACAAGGCGCAGCTGTTCTCGTTCTTCTTCTTCGGGATCCTGCTCTTCCTGCTGTACCAGCTGCTGCGCGTGCTGTCCCCGTTCCTGGGCGCCATCCTGGTCTCGGCCACGCTGGCGCTGGTCTTCTTCCCCGCCCACAACTGGGTGCGCAAGCGGCTGCTCGGCAACCGCACGGCCGCGGCCGCCTTCTCCACCTTCACCGCGGCGCTGACGGTCATTCTCCCCATGCTTATCTTCGGCTGGCTGCTGCTGCGCGAATCCCGCGAATTCTATCCCAAGACCAACCAGTGGCTCACCAACATCTCCCAGCGCGAACTGCAGATCCCGCTGCCGGAAGCCATCAGGAACTACTGGGACCTGGACCTGGCCGACGTGGTCACCAGCAACCTGAAATCCCTCCAGGAGAGCATCAACAGCTCCGGCTCCGTCATCCTCAGGAACATCTTCTTCTTCCTGGTCAACCTGGTGGTGGTGCTCATCTCGCTCTTCGTGCTTTTCCGCGACGGGGAGCGCTTCCTGCACTGGCTGATAGACATCATCCCGATGGACCAGGAATACAAGCACCGGATCGCGAACCAGCTTTACACCACCACCATGGCCGTGGTGCGCGGCATCCTGCTGACGGCCGCCTTCCAGGGCCTTACCGGCGCCCTCGGGTACTGGCTGGCCGGCGTGCCCGCGCCCGCCCTGTTCGGCATGCTCACCTCTTTCGCCGCGCTGGTCCCTTTCGTCGGCACCAGCCTGGTCTGGCTGCCCCTCGCCGCCGTCATGTTCTTCTGGAAAGGCTTCCAGACCGGGCTGTTCGTGCTGCTGTGGGGCGCCCTGGCCGTGGGCCTGCTCGACAACCTGATCCGCCCCATCCTTATAGGCAAGGGCGCCAAGCTCCCCATCTTCCTGCTTTTCCTCGGCATCTTCGGCGGGCTCAAGGTCTACGGGCCGCTGGGGATCTTCATGGGCCCGCTGCTTATCTCCTGCGTGCTGGTCTTCCTGCAGATCTACCGTGAAACCAAGAACCAGCCGCACGTCAGCGCCGGCAGCTGCAAAGAATAGGCGGCCGGCAAAAAAAATAGCCACGGTCCTGTCCGTGGCTATTTTTTTACCCCGCCGGCGCTTTACCGGACTACCTGCCTTCCTCGAAATCCGGGCAGAGTTTCTTTATGGGGCATTTGGAACAGGTCCCCTTGCGCGACAGGTCCAGCGCCGTCATCTTCTCCGCCGTTTCGCGGATCAGCTTCAGCGTGGCCTCTTCGGAAGCCGGGTCGTAGGGAATGGCGACTTTCTGCAGCGAGGTGAGAATGAAATAACCGATGGAACCCACCTTGAGCTTGAAGGCGCGGGAAAGGGCGATGGCGTAGATGGAAAGCTGCAGGCTGCCCGCCACGTCCCAGCTGTTCTTTTCCTCGAACCCCATTTTGTAGTCGAGAAGCTCCACCATCCCGCCGGGCATGCGGTCCACGCGGTCTATCGTCCCCTTCACGCGCCATTTCTCGAAAGGGAACTCGAAATTCTTCTCCGAATAGATCACCTGCGCGCCGTGCTCCTGGAAATACATCCACCAGTTCTCCAGCACCTGCGCGCCGCGGTTATAGAACTCCATGCTCTCCTGCGGCTTAGCGTAGCCCTGGTGCAGCCAGGAATCCTCGTAATAGGAGAGCAGGTCGCCCAGGTCCCCCGGCTTGCCGTGGTAGCGGCCCAGCGCCCGGTGCACGGAAAGGCCCAGCGAGGAGTAAGGCGTCGACGGGGCGAACTTGCGCTCGACGTAGATGAACTTGTAAAGGTAGGGGCAGTTCAGGTACGCCTGGATCTTGCTGTAGTTCAGCTCGAAGGGATCGAAGATCATTTCTTGAGCGGGCGGTAAAAGTCCACTAGCGTGTCGCCGTACTTTTCCTGCCGCGTGTGTTCCAGGCCCTGGGGCACGGGGACGTCTTCCTTCTTATGGTGCTGGCACACTATCACGGCCCCGGGGTTGGCGATGTTCGCGTCGGCCAGCAGCTTGAGCGTCTCGAAGCTGTAGGACAGCGGCAGGTTCTCCTCGGTGCGGTAGGGCGGCCCCATGAACACGAGGTCGAAACCTTTGTACTCCGCGAAATGTTCCAGCCATTTCAGGCCGCCCAGCACGTCGGCCTTCAGCACCTTGGCCTTGTCGCCGAACCCGAGCGCCGCTATGTTCTTCTCTATGGTCTTTACGCAGAGCCCCTCTTTCTCCACGAACACCACCTTGGAAGCGCCGCGGGAAAGCGCCTCCAGGCCCACCGTGCCCACGCCGGCGTAAAGGTCCAGGAAGGTGGAGCCCGGCACGTAAGGGCGGATAATGTCGAACAGGGACTGGCGGATGCGGCCGGAGATGGGCTTCACGAAGGTCTTGTCCTTCGGCACGGAGAAGATCTTCCTGCCGCCGTGCGTACCCGAAATTATTCTCATCATAAGTTGTCCGCCGGCCCGCCGGTAAAACTCTTTAACTAAGCCGCAACAATTATGTAACGGTAAAAATTATATAGTATATTATAGTAAATACCGCATTCTGACGGCGGAGAAAAACAATGGCGAACCCGGATATCATAATCATCGACGACGACCCCATGGTGGGCGAGCTGTCCCGCGACCTCCTCGTGGACGCCGGCTACACGGTAACGCTGGTCCAGGATTCGCTGGAAGCCATCCCCACCATCAAGGCCCAGATGCCGCGCCTTATCGTGACCGATATCATGATGCCCGGCATCACCGGCATGGACATCTGCAAGGCCGTAAAATCCGACCCGGCCCTCAAGCACATCAAGATCATCGTAGTTTCCGGCAAGTCTTATGAAGTGGAAAAGCAGCGCGCTTTCCAGTTCGGCGCCGACTTTTTCCTGCAGAAACCCTATAACGTCGAGACCTTCTCCAACACCGTAAAGAGCATCCTTAACGACAGCCCGGCCAACCCCGCCCCCCCGCCGGCCGCGCCGGTGGCCCCGGCCATCATCCAGGAAGAAGCCCCGCAGTCCAGCGACCTCGACGCCGGGCAGATCCGCGTGACCGTATGGGGCGCCCGCGGCCTTCCTACCACGCTGCCCAACAGCGCCTCCCGCTACGGCCGCCAGACCTCCTGCGTCTCGGTGGAGACCCGGGACCACCTCTTCGTGTTCGACGCCGGCACCGGCATAGTGGACCTTGGCAAAGAGATCGTTTCCAAAAAGCGCCACTACAAGGATATCTGGGTCTGCCTCACGCATTTCCACCTGGACCACATCCTGGGCCTGGGCAGTTTCGCCCCCATCTACGACCCTAATTTCTCCATCCACCTCATCGGCGCCAACGACCCGGAGAAGAGCCTTAAGGAAGTGGCGCAGGCCACCTTCTACAGTTCCTACTCGCTCACCAAGCACCCGCCCAAGGCGAAAATAGACATCTACGAGATCCTAGAGGACAACTACGAACTTATGCCCGGCGTGAAGCTTTCCTCCATGTACGCCAACCACCCCACCAGCACCCTGGTCTACGTGCTGGACCTGCTGGGCAAAAGGATCGCCTACTCCCCCGACAGCGAGATCTGGGGCGACGCCACCGCTTTCCAGGATTACGACGAGAAGCTGGGCGGCTTCGTGAAGGGCTCGGAGCTTTTTATGCACGACGCGGCTTTCACCGACGCGGATTACGAGACCCGCAAGCACGAGGGGCATTCCGGCCTTTCCATCGTGGTGGATTTCGCCGCGGAAAAGGCCCAGGCCCGGGAACTGGTGCTGCTGCACGCCCAGCCCGAATACTCCGACGAACAGCTGGACGCCATGCTGGCGGCCGCCAAAGCCAGGGTGCAGCAGAGAGGCTTCTCGCTCAACTGCTACCTCCCCTCAGAAAGGCAGACCTTCCTGATCCCGGGGCATAAATAAGCCCGGCCCCCGCTGGAAAGCAAAAAAAGAAGACCCCGCTCCGGCGGGGTCTTCTTTTAGCTCAGGGGCTGCTTTCTCAGCTGTGGCCCTGCGTCAGGTTCACCGCGCGTTCGGGGATAGCGCCGAAGCGTTCCTCGTAGCGCTTGATGTTCTCGAGCAGCGCGGCCAGGAAGCGCTTGGTGTGCACCGGGCTGGAAATAACGCGCGTGCGCAGCTTGGCCTTGGGCTGGTTGGGCTGCAGGAACAGGAAGTCGAAGATGAATTCCGTCTCGCTGTGCGTAACTCCGGCCAGGTTGGCGTAAACGCCCTGCGACGTAGCCTCGTCCATCTGCACTTCGAGCTGCATCGGTTTGCTGGGATCCTGCTTGTTTTCAGCCATAAGGCCTCCTTAAATTTTCCCGGACCTGTACTGCCGGGCAACCTGTACTTAAGTATAATATATTTGATTTAACGAGGGGAGACAAAATGAGACCAAGCCTGTTCGCCTTCTTCTTCTTCTGCCTTGCGGCCGCCGCGTCCGCCCAGACCGACCTGCGCTGCCCCGAATTCAAACCAAGGGTCCGCGCGGTGAAGACCTCCCGCATGGAGCCCCTCCGCCGCGGCAAGGCGTGGCTCGACGGCAAACCCACAAGCGTCGCCTCCGTCGCCTGCGACCTGTACGGCATGAAGACCGAGGAAGCCGAATACGACGGCAAGACCCTGGTCCTCAAAAATTCCTTCGTCTACAAGGAAAAAGAAGAGGCCCGCGCCCTGTGCGAAAGCCTGAAGTCCGAACAAAAGCTCACGTCCACGTTCAGCGAGGAAGCCCGTTCCTCCCTGGACGATTTCTGCCGCAAGAACCTCAAAAAGGACTTCGGCGCCGCGCTGGTCTACGACGCCTCCCCCTCCCAGGGCCGGGAGACGGCGCGCAAGCCCGTCCGGCAGATCTTCCGCCTCTACAACCCGCGCGGCTTCGTCACGGAAGAGCGGGCGTTCGACCCCGACCTGAACCTGGAGTCCATCACCCTTTACGCCTACGACAAGGCCAACAACCTCACCGGGACCATCTACGAAGATCCCGACGGCCGCCAGCTTAAGCGCGAGGCCTTCACCTGGGACAAAGCCACCAGTTCCCGCGCCCGCGCCGAATACGGCGAGAACAACGAACTGCGCCGCAGGACCGTGTACGAGCTGCGCGAGGACGGCACGCTCCGCCGCGAAGTGCTCACCACTTACGATTCCGGCGAACAGCCCGTCACCCGCTCGGAGATCTACTGCGACGCCAAGGGCCGCCACGAAAAGGAGCTGGTCTACGACGCCGACGCGGCGGAAGCCAAGTACGAATACACCTACGCCTACAAGTACGACCCCAAGGGCAACTGGACCGAACAGCGCAGGACCCGCGTGATCGTTTACAACGGCAACCGCCTGGCCGACGCCCAGTCCGCCCCGGAAATAACCAAGCGGGAGCTCCAGTACTACTGAGCCCCGCCCGCGCCCCGTTCCGTAAAAAAACCGGCCCCGCATCTAGCGGGGCCGGACTTTTACTAAAGTAAAGATGGTATCTTTATTTAGCGGGCTGTATCTTCTTGACGTTGATCGCCTTGGGGCCCTTGTCGGTGTTCTCGGTTTCGAATTCGACTTCCTGGTTCTCCGCCAGGGTCTTGAAACCTTCACCAAGCACTGAAGAATGATGCACGAAAAGGTCCTTGGAACCGTCTTCCGGGATAATGAAGCCGAAACCTTTCTTATCGTTGAACCACTTTACTTTACCTTTAGACATTTGCTTATTTACCTCTCTAGTTTTTTACTGATCACTACAGGGCCGTTTCCGGCCGTTAAAAACATTATATATATTTTAAAGCGCCGCACAACACGCCGCCTCTACTCTTCCCCCCACTTGAGGTAGAGCGGCATCAGCGCGTTCACCGCGTCGGGGTGCCTGCCTATCACGCGCACGGCGAAGTCGTGCCGCCCGCTCTTGTAGCAGGGGATCTCGCCCTTGTACACGTAGGCGTCGCCCATGCGCGCTTCGTGCTTCATGGAGACGGCGCTGCCTTCCTTGAAGATCTCGTCGCCGCCGGCCACGCCCAGGTAAAGCTGCACGTCCACGTCCTCGGGCTTCAGGTCGCCCAGCCAGACCACGGCGCTGAACGGCAGTTTCGAGCCCGCGTGCACTTCCATCTCCGGCTTGAACTGGTCGGTCACCACTTTCACGCGGGACCAGTTCTCGTCCAGCTTTTTGCGCCAGCGCGCCAGCTCGGCCACGCGGGAGTTGTCCGCGAACTTCCTGGAGGAGCGGTGGGCGCGGATGTAGAACTTCTCGTAGTATTCGCGCAGCATGCGGTTGGTGTTGAAATGCGGGATCAGCTTCTGCACGCAGGCCTTCATCATCTTGATCCAGCCGCGCGGCAGCCCGGAGGCGTCGCGGTCGTAATAGAGCGGGGCAATAACCTTCTTGATAAGGTTATAGATGGATTCCGCTTCCACGTAATCGCGTTCCTCTTCGGTGTTGTAGGGCTCCACGCCGCCGATGGCCCAGCCCACTTCGGGGGAGTAGCCCTCCACCCACCACCCGTCCAGCACGGAAAGGTTCATCACGCCGTTGGCCGCGGCCTTCATGCCGCTGGTGCCCGAAGCCTCCAGGGGCCGGATCGGGTTGTTCAGCCACACGTCCACGCCCTGCACCAGGTAGCGCGCCACGTTCATGTTGTAGTCTTCCACGAAGATGATGCGGTTCTTGAAGCGCTTGTCCATGGACAGCCTGGCCACCTGCTTTATGAACTCCTTGCCGTGGGCGTCGGCCTGGTGGGCCTTGCCGGCGAACACGAACTGCACCGGCATCTTCTCGTCGGTCACCAGTTCTAGCAGGCGCTCAAGGTCGCGCATGAACAGCGTGGCGCGCTTGTAGGTGGCGAAGCGCCGCGCGAAACCTATCGTCAGATATTCGGGGTTGAGCACCTTGCCGGCCTCTTCGAGGACGGTGCGGTCGGAGCCCAGGCGCTGATGCTGGCGGCGCAGGCGGTCGCGCACCAGGCCCACCAGCTTGTTCTTGCGCACCATGTGCGTGTCCCAGAGTTCCTTGTCGTCGATCTCCGCCACCTTGGCGAAGTCGCAGGAGTCGGGCACGCCGTTGCTCCCTCCGCACAGCGCCTTGCTGTAAAGCTGGTGGTGCTCGTGGCTGATCCACGAGGAGGTATGCACGCCGTTGGTCACCCCCTCGATGGGGATCTCGTAGCGGGGCAGCCCCGGCCAGAGTTTGCACCACATGTCGCGGGACACGTCGCGGTGCAGCAGGCTGACGCCGTTAAGGAAAGCGCAGAGCCGCATGGCCAGCACGGTCATGCAGAAGCCCATCGAGGAATGCTCTTCCTTGCCGATCTCCAGGAATTCGGGGAAGGTCAGCCCGAGTTCGCGCACATACTTCTCCATGTACTTGCGCATCAGCTCGAAGTCGAAATATTCGTTGCCGGCCATCACCGGCGTGTGCGTGGTAAAGGCCGACGAGGCCCACACCAGCTCGCGCGCCTCGGCGTAAGCCAGGCCGCGGGTCTTCATCAGGTTGAGGATGCGCTCCAGCAGCAGGAAGGCGCTGTGCCCCTCGTTCACGTGGAACACGGTGGGCTTCAGGCCCATGGCTTCCAGCGCCCTGGCGCCGCCTATGCCCAGCACTATCTCCTGGCGGATGCGGTTTTCCCTGTCGCCGCCGTAAAGCTGTTCGGTTATCGTGCGGGCGGCCGGGGAGTTCTCCGGCAGGTTGGTGTCCAGCAGGAACAGGGAGGTGCGGCCCACCGGAACCTTCCACACGCCCACCGCCACGCTCTCGCCCGCCAGGTCCACGTGCACGCGCAGCGGGTTGCCCGCGCCGTTCTTAACTATCTCTACCGGCATGTTGTACCAGTCGTTCTCGGGGTAGCGCTCCACCTGCCAGTTGTCGCGGTTCAGCACCTGCTGCACGTAGCCTTTCTTATAAAGAAGGCCCACGCCCACCACGGGCATGCCCAGGTCGGAGGAGGACTTCAGGTGGTCGCCGGAGAGCATCCCCAGGCCGCCGGAATATATAGGAAGGCCCTCGCCTATGCCGTACTCCATCGAGAAGTAGGCCACCAGCATGTCCTTGTCCTGCTCCTCGCGGTTCTTGGCGAACCAGGTATCCTTATAGGAAATATAATTCTCGAACTTCTGCTTGATCGCGGAAAGCCTGCCCAGGAAGTTGCCGTCGCGGCTCAGTTCTTCCAGCCGCTCCGGCGCCAGCGTGCCCAGCACCCACTTGGGGTTGCGGTGGGAACGGTGCCACAGGTCCTCGTTAATGCTGACGAACATCATGATGGCGTCCCAGTTCCAGGTGAACCACATGTTGGTCGAAAGCTCCTCAAGGGCCTTCAGGCTGTCGGGAAGATTAGGAATAACGTTGAACGATTTTATTTTCATTGGTTATAAGCTCCACATAGGTTA
>JAJZPL010000054.1 GCA_021811185.1 bacterium | reverse complement strand
TGTAAAAAGACAAGGCCGCGGTTTTAACGCGGCCGGATCCGGATTTTTCGGATACAAATAAAAAATCGGGGCGGTGGGATTTGAACCCACGATCTCTCGCACCCGAAGCGAGCGCTCTACCAGCTGAGCCACGCCCCGATCAATAACTACGATCGGATACAACTAATATTTTTACTACCCCGATATGATAGCAAAGTCCGCGGTATAAGTCCAAGCCTCCCGGCGTTAAACCCGGCTTTCCGGGCGCGGCCCCGGAACTTTCAGGCGGTGAGTTTTTCTATTATCTTGCCGGCGATGTCGCGGGCGGCGTGCGGCCGGGCGTGTTCGGCCAGCGCGGCGGAGGCCTGCGCCAGGGAAGCGGGCGCGGCCATATATTTCAGCACCAGCGGCTCTATCTCGTGGGGCGAGTCCGCGGTCTCCGCCAGCTTGTGGCGGTACAAGAAGGCGGTGTTGCGCTCTTCCTGGCCCGGCAGCGGCGAATAGATTATGAAAGGTTTGGCCAGGGCCATCGTTTCGGCCAGCGTTACGCCGCCGGGTTTGCCTATAACCAGGTCCGCCGCCGCGTAGTAAGGCGCGGGGGAATCCGTGAAGTCCACGAAGTGCAGGAATTTTTTCCCCCCGTGCGCCTTTTCCGCCTGCCGGCAGAGTTTGCGGTTATTGCCGCAGAGCACCACCACCTGCAGCTTGCCGAGCAGCGGCTTCAGCGCCAGGGCCGCCGGCAGCAGGGCCCCGAGGCCGCGGCTGCCTCCGGTGATCAGCACGGTGAAAAGATTCGGGGCCAGGCCCAGCGCCTTCCTGGCCGCCGGCTTTTCGGGCTGGACGCAGGTGAATTCTTTGCGGACCGGGATGCCCGTGGTGAAGATCCTGTCCGCGGGCGCGCCTTTCTCCCGCAGCATGGCGGCCGTGCTCTTTTCCGGGGCGAAGTATGCGGCTACGCCTTTGGACGGCCAGTACGCGTGGGCGCAGAAGTCCGTGACCACGGAGAACAGCGGCATGCGCGCCAGGCGGCGGTTCTTGCTGATGAGCAGCGAGGAGAAGGCCTGGGTGGACACGGCGGCGCGGATGTTCTTCTTTATTAGCAGGTCGGCCAGCTTCTCCGAAGAGAAAGGCAGGATGGCCTCCCTGAAGGCGCTCGCGGCGAACGCCACGAAATCGTTGTCGTAGACGTAGTCCCAGAGGCCGGGGGTTTTTTTGAGCAGCTGGATGTACGTGCGCGCCACGAAAGGCCCGAAGTTGGGGTACACCTCCGAGAGGTCTATCATCACCGGCTCGATGATGCTGGGCGGCAGGAATTCGGCCACCGCCCTGGCGGCGGCGTAGTGCCCGCTCGGGTTGGAGCCGTAGATGAGCGCGACTTTTAAAGGGTACCCCGACCCGGCGGTTTCCATGTTCTGATTATAGCAAAGGGCGGTATAATATCCCCACAGGAGAATATTATGAAAAACACTGTAAAGGTAAAAGGCATGACCTGCGGCGGCTGCAAGGCGGGCGTGGAGAACGCGGTGCGGCGCCTGCCCGGGATCTCTTACGCCGAGGCCAGCCTGGAGAAGGCGGAACTGGTGGTGGAGTACGACGAAAAGAAGACCGCCCTTACCGAGATAAGGGCGGCCGTGGAGAAAGCCGGTTTTACGGCGGAGTAATCCCGGCTAGTTCTTTTTAGGTTCTTCCACCCTGCCCATGAAGAGCAGGAGCCCGGTCTTGGGCTCCTCGATGAAAAACAGGAAAGGCCTGTCGGCGCGGAAAACCTGGAAGTCGAAAGACGGCATGGATTTTAAGCCCATGGCTATGCCCGTGGCGGCCGCGGCTTCCGTTCCCTCCTCGTTAACCTCCACGAAAGCCTTGTGCACCGCGCGCTGGATGGCTAGCTTTTTCGTCCCGTCCATGCCGGAGAAGTCCGCCTCGTCGGTGAACGCCGCCGGCATGCCCAGCTCGCTCAAGGTCCCGTTCAGCTCGAAGCCGGAGCTGAAGGTGAACCGGGGCAGGAAAACTTTCACCTGCTGCCGCGCGAGCGCCTTATGCATTCCGTCCAGCGCGGCGGCGTCCAGCCCCTTGGCGGCGTCCGCCAGGCTCGTTTCTTTCTTAGGCAGCGCCACCAGCATGGAAAGGCCGCCCTGGTAGGGCAGGCGCAGCAGCTGGAAGCCGCCGGCGTCGCCGTATTCCAGGTCCTTAGCGCCGGAGAAGCCCATCATCTGCGCCTTAACCTTCTGCCCGTCGGAGCGGGTGAAATCGGCTTCGGCGGTCAGTTCCTTTTTAAAAGGTTCCTGCCACTTGCCTTTGAAGTAAACCGCGTTCACCAGCACCAGGCGGGTAAGCGGCGTAAGCGCGCCTTCCTTAAAGAGGTCCTTGATCTTTCCCTTCGTGCGCTCTTCCGTCCAGGCGTTTATAGAACGGCGGGCAGCTTCGGCCCCGGTCTTGAAGTTCACGTTCCTGGCTTCCGCCTTGTAATCCTTGCGGAGCACGGCCAGGTAGGCCGGCAGGAACTTATAGCCGTCCTGCGCCCAGAAAGAGTTGGCCTGGGCGAACTCCGCGCCCTTGGCGGCGGCGGCAAGGTCCTTGCCCAGTTCCGCTATTCCCTTGCGCAGGTCCGCCGTTTTGGCGGGCAGCGAGAACACGGAGGCTATTTCCCCGGCGGTCTTTCCCCTGGCGCCCTCGTAGGCCATGGCGAAAGCCGTGTGCAGGCTGTACGGCGAGAAAAAAAGATTGCCCGGGGCGGCCCCTTCTTTGGCGAAGAATTTGAACGCTATGGCGTTGGAACGCGCGGCCGGCGTTAAGGCCGGCGCGGGAGTTTCCCCGGCCGCCGCCGCGCCCGCCAGCGACGCCGCCAGAACGGTCCCGATAGAGATGGATCTAAGTTTCATTAAAAGCTCCTTTTTACCCCTACCTCATTCTACACCATTTCTAAAAGCAAAAAAACCGGCGTGCTGCCGGTTTTTCTTCCGCCTTGTTTTGTTTGAACAGCCGCATCGGGGTGGCGGGAATCGGACCCGCAGTCTCTCGCACCCCAAGCGAGCGCTCTACCATTGAGCCACACCCCGGTGTGGCCGTTCAAACTTAAGGCTTGCTTCGAGTATTTATTATAGCAAAAAGAAAAGCTTACCACGAATTACAGCTCTTTTATAAGCTGCTTAAGGTCTTTCTTTATGCTCTCCAGCAGGTCGCTCTTCGCCGTGGCGGTAACGGCCTGTGCCACCTTCTTCAGGCGCTTTTTAGCGGCAAGGGCTTTGCGCGCGCCGTCCAGCGAATAGCCTTTTACGAAAACCAGGTCCTTGATCTCCAGCAGCGTTTCCACGTCGGCCTGCGTATAGCGGCGGTGCCCGCTGGAAAGCCGCAGCGGCCGCAGCAGGCGGAATTTCTGCTCCCAGTAGCGCAGGGTATATTCCGGCACCTGGGTTTTCCTGGAAATTTCCTGTATGCTGAAATATTTCTTTTCGGGCATTACATCCCTATCGTGAGTTTCTTGGAAGGCTTGAAGCGGATGCTCTTGCGCGGCCCCACCATCACGCGCTGGTTGGTCTTGGGGTTGCGCATCTGGCGCGGCATGCGTTCCTTAACTTTGAACGTGCCGAAGTTGGAGATCACTATCTTGCGGTTCTCGCGCAGGGCCCTGCCCATGATCTCGAAAGTCTTGCAGACCGCCATCTTGGCGTCCTTTTCCGTGGTAAGGTGCTTGGTAAGCTCCCGTATAAGGTCAAGCCTGTTCATCGTCCTCTCCCCCTTCCTCTTCTTCGTCCTCTTCGCCGGGGCCCGGCTGCGGCGCGCCGGGCATTTTGCCGCCGAGCAGCTGGCCGATGATGTCGTTGGGCTTAAGGTTCTTCAGGTCGTGCTTGAACTTCACCACCTCGTCCTCGGTGATAGGCTTGCTCAGCACCTGCGTCTTCTGAAAGACTTTTTCGTTGATATAAATGGGGCAGCCGAAGCGTACCGCCAGCGCCACCGCGTCGGAGGGCCGGGAGTCCACCAGGTGCAGGTTGCCGCCGTCAGGGTCGGCCAGGTGCAGCTGGGAATAATAGGTGTTCTCCACTATGTCCGTGATCGTAACGCGGTTCACCGTGAGGCCCAGCGTCTTGATCACCGAGAAGAGCAGGTCGTGCGTCATGGGGCGCGGCGAGGGATAGCCGGACAGGCGGATGGCTATGGCCTGGGCTTCCATAGGCCCTATCCAGATGGGCAGGATGCGGGTGCCTTCGATCTCGTCCAGGAAGATGATGGATTCGGTCTGGCTGGTGGCTATGGAATAGATGCGCACTTCCACGTCGCCGGCGTCGGTGTTTTCCCTGGTCATTATTTTTTCTCCGCGCCCTCGGCGCCTTTGTGTTTGAAAGAGAGTTCCGCGCCTTTCAGGATGCGGCGGATGTTGGAAATGTGGGTAAAGATGATAAGCACGCAGACCACCAGGGCCAGCAGCGTGAACGGGCGCTGGTGCTCGTTGGTGAGCAGCAGGCACAGCAGCGGCAGCGACACGGCCGCCGACATGGACCCCACCGAGATATGGTGCGTGAGGGCGACGGCGATGCCGAACACCACGAAAGCCCCGGCCGTGGGGACGGGCAGCAGCGCCATGAACACCCCGGCGGCCGTGGCCACGCCCTTGCCGCCTTTGAAACTGAGGAACAGCGTCCAGATATGGCCGGCTATGGCCAGCGCGCCGGCGGTCACCGGGATCCACCAGTGGCCTTTGCTGAAATCGGCCGAGCCCTGGATGTAGAAATACTGCATGGCTATATAGGCGGGGCCGAAGCCTTTGAAGAAGTCCACCGCGAAAGTGAGGATGCCGGGGCCTTTGCCGAGCGTGCGGTAGACGTTGGCCGTGCCGGGGTTGCCGGAGCCGTGCTGGCGGATGTCTATGCCCTTGTAGCGGCCTATGAGGTAGCCGGTGGGAATGCCGCCCAGCACGTAGCTGGCGACGAAAAGCAGGCCGATAGTAGTGTTAGTCATCGTTTAGATTATAAAACATTAAGCGGGGAAGTGGGAACAGGGGCCCGGCGGCCGCGCCTCTAATTTTCCCCGCGCCCCGCCGCACCCGCTTTTTTCGCCAGGCGTGCGTAATTCTCCGGCGTGGCCTTGAAGTTAAGCGTTACGCCTTCTTCGCCGTACTCCGCTTTCTTCACCATGCAGCAGGCGTAAATTTCCTTGAGCAGGCCGGAGCCGGTGGGGACCAGCAGCTCGTATTCCCCCCAGCGCCTGGCCAGCGCGTTCTCGCAGGCCGCCAGCAGTTTGTCCACGCCCTTGCCGTTAAGGGCCGAGACCATCATCGGGCGCAGGCGGTCGGGGACCCAGGCCGACACCGACGGGTCCTTCACCGCGTCCGCCTTGTTGAACACGTTTATCACCGGGATGCCGGTGGCGCCCAGCTCGTCCAGCGTGGCTTTGACGGCCTCGTGCTGCAGCTTGCCCTCGGGCGAGGACAGGTCGTGCACGTGCAGGATCAGGTCGCTGTAGCTGATCTCCTCCAGCGTGGCGCGGAAGGCGGCGATCAGGTCGTGCGGCAGCTTCTGGATGAAGCCCACGGTGTCGGTGAACAGCGCCCAGCCGCCCGAGGCGAAGCGCACCCTCTTGGTGGAAGGGTCGAGCGTGGCGAAAAGCTTGTCGTCGGCGTAGATGGCGTGCTTGCCGCCGGTGAGGCGGTTGAGCAGCGTGGATTTGCCGGCGTTGGTGTAGCCCACTATGGAGACCTGCGGCATGGGCAGGGAGTCGCGCTTGCCGCGCTGCGTGGAGCGTTCGCGCCGGATGGCGTCTATCTCCTTCTGCAGTTCCGTGATCTTCACGCGCAGCGCCCGGCGCTCGTACTCTATCTTCTTCTCGCCGGAGCCGCGGCCGCCTATCATGCCGCGCTGCTGGTCCATGCTTCCGCCCTTGCCGGCTATGCGCCCGAGCGCGTAGGAGAACCTGGCCAGTTGGGCCTGCAGCTTGCCCTCGCGGGTGCGGGCCCGCAGGGCGAAGATCTCTATGATCAGCCGGGCGCGGTCCGCCACGGTAAGGCCCAGTTCCTTCTCCAGGTTCCTGGCCTGCGCGGGGCTCAGTTCCTCGTCGAAAATTACGGCGCCGGCGCCGGTCTCCTTGGCCAGGGCCTTCAGTTCCTCCACCTTGCCGGAGCCCACCAGCGTGGCGGGGCTCCACATGTTGAGGCGTACGCTTACTTTTTTTACCGGCTCCAGGCCCGCCGTTTCGGCCAGCCTCCAGAGTTCGTCCAGGGAACTGCCCCCGTCACCCTGCGGATGTTTGCGTTTGAGTTCCGCGGCCACAAGTATGGTTTTCATGAATTTATTATCTTCTCCGCTATAGCCGCCGGGGCGTAATCCTCGTATTTTTCCAGGGTTATCAGCAGGGCGTTGCGGTAGCGCCCGAACCAGGTGTTCTGGCGCTTGGCATAGGCCATGGAGGCCGCCGTTATCAGCCGGATGGCGTCGGGCTTGGTCAAGCGGCCGGCGAGATAGTCCAGCATCTGCGGGTAGCCCAGGGTCTTCAGGCCGGGGCAGTCTTCAGGGTAGCCCTTCGCCAGCAGGTCCCTGGTCTCGGCGGCCCACTCGTCGAAGCGGGTCACCGTGCGGCGCTTCACGCGTTCTGCCAGCAGGTCCCGCTGCCATTTTAAAAATATGAATTTCCCCTCGTGCGCCGGCAGCGCGTTGTAGAACCTGCCGGACCAGATCTGGGAGATAGGCCTGCCCGCCAGGCGGGTCACCTCTATGGCGCGCATCACGCGCTGGATATTGCCGGGCGGGATCTTGGCCGCGGCTTCGGGATCTATCTCCACGAGGCGGGCGTGCAGCGCTTCTTTGCCGCCGGCTTCGGCCAGCGCGGTCAGCTCCTCGCGTATGGCGGGGTTGGAGGGCGGCAGGTCGTCCATGCCGTTCCAGAAAGCCTGGATGTACATGCCGGTGCCGCCGGCCATCACCGGCACTTTGCCCCGGCCCAGGATGCCCGCCATCACGGCCTTGGCTTCCTTCACAAAAGTGCCGGCGTCGTAAGTGGCGCGCGGGTCCAGGTTATCCACCAGGTGGTAAGGGACGCCTTCCACCATATAGGCGCGCCCCGCCGGGGTTTCGGTCCAGGCCCCGGCGGGCTTGGCCGTGCCGGCTTCCAGGAATTTATAGGTTTGTTTGGAATCGGCCGAGAGTATTTCCCCGCCGAGCTTGCGCGCCAGTTCCAGGGCTATCTCGGTCTTGCCGGAGGCGTTGGCCCCCATCAGGGTTATGGCTTTAATTTTTTCTTGTTCCATGTTAAGTGGAAGTCAGAAGCCAGAGGCAAGATGTCGTTAGACTTCTTACTTCTGGCTTCCGGCGGCGTCGGCGCTCAGTTACTTCTTCTTGAAAAGAGGCTCGTCCTTCTGGGGCTTGTTGCACAGGCCGTGGGCCCGGCAGGTCTCCACGCAGACTTCCGGCAGTTTCAGCGCGTGGCGGGTGTCGCAGTCGGCGTAGTCCTCGGCCATCTCGTTGATGCGCTTGCGGTCGTCGTGGCTTATGTCGGAGAAAGCTATGCCGTTCATGAACACGCCGCCGCGGTCCTTCACCCAGGAGATCTTGCCGGTGACGGGAATCTTCTTCACGCCGGCGAGCTTAAGGATAATATTAAGGGCCTTGGTGTGGGGAGGCGCCATGAAGGTGATCAGGCGCATGCCGCCGGCGGACAGGTCCGCGAGGATCGCCGGCTGGGGCACGGGCTTGCCGTGTGAATCCTCGGTGAAGAACTCTATCTCCACGGGCTCCAGTATGCCGTGCATTATGGGCAGGCGCACGTGCTGGCGCCTTTCTTTCATGACCTTGCTTGTTTTTTTCATGCTAGCACACCTTTTCCGTTCAAAGTATTTTTTTCGGCCCCGGTCACCAGCACCGCGGCGACTGTTCCGGGTATCCCGCCGGCCTTAACCCTTAAGGCGAAGTTGCCTGAAGTGCGGCCATAGGTTTCGCTCTCGAAAAGCACTTCCTCTATTTTACCAATTCTTTCGTTTAAAATTACGCGTGAATTCTTTTTGACGGCGGCCAGCAGCCTTTCCAGCCGTTCGGACATTTCTGCTTCGCTTATGTCAGCGGCCATCTCCGGCTTGTCCGTACGGGGAGAATACTTGAAGCAGTAGGCCATGGAGAAACCCGCCTCGTCCACCATGGAGAGGGTTTCCTTGAAGTCTTTTTCCGTTTCGCCGGGATAGCCCACTATGAAGTCCGTAGAGACGGCCAGTCCCGGCGCGGCGGCCCTGAGCTTTTTCAGCAGGTCCAGGTAGAAGGCGCGGGTATAGCCGCGGCGCATCAGCTTAAGGACGCGGTCCGAGCCGCTCTGAGCCGGCAGGTGCAGGTGCCGGGCCAGCTTCTTCTCCCCCGCCAGCAGCGGGGCAAAGTCTTCCTTGAAATAAAGCGGGTGCGGGCTCATGAAGCGCAGCCGCTCAAGCCCCGGCAGGGCCAGGGTTTTTTTTAAGAGTTCGGAGAACGTGGTCTTGCCGCTCTGGTAGGCGTTCACGGTCTGGCCCAGCAGCACCAGCTCCTTGGCCCCCGCAGCCAGCTTTTCCCGCGCGTCCTTAAGTATTTCTTCCGGGGCAATGAACGAGGCCGGGCCGCGCACGGCCGGTACTATGCAGTAGGAGCATTTGTGCGAGCAGCCGCGCATGATGGTAACGTAGGCGGTCTGAGGCGAGCGGAACATGTTCTGGTGCGCGCTGGTTTCGCCCTCGGCGGCGCCGTACTGGTTTATCAGCGCCTCTTCGAAATTCTCTATGGCCTTGGCCCCGACGACTTCGTCCACAAAGGGGAAGCGGTTCTTCAGGTGCTTCTCCCCCAGCTTCTGCGCCGCGCAGCCCACCACGAAGAGCTTCCCCTCCGGCTTCTTCTCCTTCCACAGGCGCAGGCGGCCTATCTGCGAGATGGCCTTGTCCTCGGCGCGCTGCCGCACCGTGCAGGTGTTCACCACCACCGCGTCGGCCTTCTTGATCTCGTCGGTAAGCGCGTACCCCCGCCGCCTGAACGCCGCGGCGATATTCTCCGAATCCGCCTCGTTCATCTGGCAGCCGAAGGTGATAATACAGACCCGCCGTGCTGCCCCGCCCGCCCCGGGCGGGGCGGCACGTTTTTCAGATTTCTGCATTTGTTTTTTTCCTTTAAAATTAAAAAATTAAATGGCGCAAAAAATTCTGCATTTTTAATTTTTTTGTCCCCGACTTTCACATTCTTCACCAGTACGCCCAGCAGTCTTTTCTTGTCCGCGGCGTCCGGCTCTTTCTCCCCTATGTTGCCGTCGGAAAGGAACGTGCGCGCCTTCGCCAGATAGTCCGCGGATTTTTCGCGGTCTATCTGGCGCAAATCGTAGAAGGCCGCCAGCTTTTTCAGCTCTTCGCCTTTCTCCATCAGCTCTTTATTTGAAGCCTCAAAAACTTCTTTGGACATGAGGCCTTCTATGTAGGCGTCAGTCAATTTCGCCTGTTTGGCGAAATTGTCTGACAGGCCCTGGTGAACCGCCTTTTTAGCCGCTTTTTCGTCTTCCGGCAGCTTTATGGGCGGCACGGTCATGTTCGGCCATCGGTTCCCTAATTCGTTACTTCTGAGCAACAGTTCAAGGAACAATTCGAGTTGCGGTTCAATGACTTCCGCCTTGATGCTCTTGTTGTGGCAGGTCTTATAACTGTTAGTTCTTGAAGAGCAGCGGTACCATTTTTTGGTGGCCTTGGTGCGGTGGTTAGAGACTGCGGACGCGCCCACGAACTTGTGATTGCAATTGCCGCAGAATATCAGGCCGGACAATAAGTAGTCCCCCGGCTTGGCTTGGCGGAGGGTTATGCGCTTTTCAGCGCGAAGCTTTTGCGCTTGCGCAAAGGCTTCCGCGCTGATTATAGGTAGGTGCCTGCCTTGGGCGGTAATAACCTCGCTGGCGGGGTTTTTGACGTATTTATAGCCCTTTGGCGTTCTCTTGGTCTTGTCGTAATGGTGGGTGTTCCAGACGATCTTGCCGGTATAGATGTGGTTTTTAAGGATATCGCCTATGGTCTTGGTGCCGAAATAGTTGCCCTTGCGGTTCCTTACGCCCTGCTTGGTAAGGGCCGCGCCGATGGAGAAAGTGCTTTTGCCCTCAAGGTACATGGCGTAGATCTGCCGCACAACCTCGGCCTCGCTCTCCACCAGCTCCAGCAGCTTGGCCGGCTTGTTGTAGGCGTAACCGTAGGGCGCGTACCGCGAGCCCTGCCAGTTGCCCTGCTGAACGCCTTTGACCATGCCGGGGAATACGCGCTCCGCAATACGGTTGCGCTCGAACTCGGCGAAACTGCCAAGCTGCTGAAACATCAGCTTGCCGGCCGAGGTTGTGGTGTCAAAGGGTTCCCCCGCCGACTTAAAGCCTACGCCGTAGCCGCACAGCTCGTCCACCAGGATTAAGAGGTCTTTCAGGTTGCGGCTGAACCGGTCCAGTTTTGCTACCAGTACCAGCCCGAACTTGCCGCCTTTGGCGTCAGCCAAAAGTGCGGCAAGCGCGGGCCTGCGCGTGGTGGCGCCGCTGATGCCGTCGTCGGAGTAGACCTTGTAGATTTCGTGGCCTTCCCGTTTTACAAAAGCTTCGAGGGTTTCCCTCTGAACCTCAAGGGAATAGCCTTCCCTCGCCTGGTCTTCCGTGGATACTCGCAGATATAGAGCGGTCTTCATATGGCTACCTTATGGTTTCCTTCCACTTTTTGATTTTGCGTATATCCGCCTCAGTGAACACCGGGAAGTCTTTGTAATCACGCCCGGGCTTTATCCATCCGCGGCTTATCCAGTTGTAGAGGGTCTGGCGTGTTACGCGCAGCAGTTTGGCGGCTTCAACCATGTTGTAGCGCTTCATAGAGATATTATACAAGGTTTTACACCCGTTGTCTTCTTCTTTTTCCCCGCTAATACCGGGGCAGCCCGGCTTGTCCGGGCTGTACCGGTTTTAGCTCCGCCTCTTCCGGGGGCTACATATAATTAACAGGAAAGCCCGCCAGGGCCGAGCGCACGCGAGGCCGGGGCGGGTTTTCAATCAACCGGTGGCCCCCGGTCTTCAAAAAAATTAAAAATGCAGAATTTTTTGCGCCCACG
>JAJZPL010000022.1 GCA_021811185.1 bacterium | reverse complement strand
CATCTCGCGGATAAGATCGGCCTTCCTTTTCGATCCCAGGATGGGCGGGGACGTGGAACTTATAATGTTACCTCGGGATGTTGCGCAAAGAAGGTTATAACTTCATCCTGAAAACCCCGCCAGATTTATCGGTCTGGCAAAGAAGAAGCCCCTCTTGCGAGGGGCTTCTTCATGTTACCGCCTCGGTCACCCGCTGACCGGCGGAGAATAGGCCGGCGGCAGAACGCGGTCGAGAGCCACTGAAAGCCCACGCAGCCACCTGGGGCCTTTCAGGACGAAGCAGGCGGCCCCGCAGTCGATGTAAGCGGCCGCTTCTACGGTAGCGTCGGAGCTGAAGATTATTACCGGGATGTTTTTAACGGCATTGTTCGCCTTAAGGGCCGAGCATACGGAAACGGCATCGCCATCGGTGAGATAAAAATCCAGAAGAATGCAGTCCGGTTTATGGCTTCCCGCCAGTTTAAGCCCTTCCGCGCAGCTGCCGGCGGCGTATACGGTGTAGCCCATGCCGCCCAGCAGGCTCTTAAGCAGCTTGTGCCAGATCGGTTCGTCGTCGATGACCAAAACAGATCTTTTATACATAGTCCCTCCTGATACGTTTCGGGAACGCATAGAAGGCAGAACGCAGATGGATCGATCCCCTGCTAATAGTATAACAGTCGGCGCAGGCGGTGTCAACACCTCTGGTGCGTATCTTGCTTAAGTACCGGCGGTGTGTGGATTGCGATAGACAGAGGTTATACAATTTGAACATGAACAACAGCGATTACCGCTCCGCTATCGGGAAGAAAGTCCGCCAGGAACGCCTGAAACACGGCTGGACGCAGGAAGAACTGGCCGAAAAGCTGGACCTGCACCCTTCTTTCATAGGCCAGCTGGAGCGGGGCATCAAGTCCGCAAGTTTCAAGACCCTGAAACGCTTAAGCCAGGTTTTCGGCATAAGCTCCTCCGAATTCCTTAACGAAGGCGACCAAAAGGAACCTCTCCCCGGAACGCGCTCCGTAGAAAAGAAGATCATGGACCTGCTGAAAGGCTACAAAACCCACGAGCAGGAAGCCGTCTACAAGACCATAAAATATATCCTGCGCCAGAAGCGCAAGCTGGGCAAATAACGGAAGCCGCGTTTTTTTGTATCATACGGGAAGAAGTTAAAAAGGGAGGCGACATGGAAAAATCGAAGAAGATGATCGGGGCGGGCATTGCGCTGGCGGCCATAGCCGCGGCGGCTACCTATTTTCTCACCGGCAAGCGCGGCGTAGAGAACCGCGCGAAGATAGAGGCCTGGACCCTGAAGATGAAGGGCGAAGTGCTGGAGAAGATGAAAAAGATGAAGGACATGAACAAGGAAGCCTACTTCCAGCTGGTGGACGAAGTAGCCATCCGCTACGCCAGGGTGGGCCGCGTGGGCGCCGCCGAGATGAAGCACATGACCGAGGAGCTCAAGGGCGCCTGGGTGCATATCAGCAAGCAGCTTAAGTAAGCGGCCAGCCTTCAAAATAAAGAACGCGCCCCGCGGCGCGTTTTTTATTTGCCCGCGCGAATGTGTTAACATTTACGGGTGGAAAAACTGGAAAAGATCTACGACCCCGCCTTCTTCCTGCAATGGGGCAAAGGCAACGCGGACTACCTGCGCTCGGCGGAGCTTGTGGCCGCCGCCGTTTACGGGGTCTTCCGCCCGGCGAGCCTGGCGGACCTGGGCTGCGGCTGCGGCGTTTACGGCAGCCTGTTCGGCGGCCTGGGGGTAAAAGTCCTGTCCCTCGACGGGGTTATCCCCCCGGCCGAAAACTCCTTCCCGGTGGGAATAATAAAGCGCGACCTGGCCGCGCCGTTCGAGAATACCTGGGGCCGGTTCGACCTGGCGCTCTGCCTGGAAGTGGCCGAACATATACCGGAAGAATTTACGGATATTTTTTTAAAGAACATAACCGCTTTCAGCGACAGGCTGGTAATGTCGGCGGCCCCGCCCGGGCAGGGCGGCCACCACCACGTTAACGAGCGGCCCCGCCGCTACTGGGCGGAAAAACTTGCGGGCCTGGGTTTTGCCTATGACCGCAAGGCTTCGGGCCGAGTGCTTAAGCGCCTCGAAGTTTCACGCCCGCCGTACATGTGGATGGCCAACCACATAGGCGTGTACGAAAAAGCCCGAGGCGCCAAAGAATTGCGCCACGGGCTTCCTTTCGCGATCAAGAAATAATTATCAGTGCCTGATAAAGTGGCAGGTGTAGCCGCCGGGATGCTTTTTAAGATAATCCTGGTGGTACGCTTCCGCCGGCCAGAACTTTACGGCCGGGACTATTTCCGTGGCGATAGGCCGCTTCCACAGCCCGGAAGCGGCCGCCCTTTTTACCGCGGCTTCGGCTTCCTTTTTCTGGACCTCGCCGTGGTAAAAGATGGCCGAGCGGTACTGGGACCCCACGTCGTTGCCCTGGCGGCCCGGCGTGGTGGGGTCGTGCATCTTGAAGAACATGTCGAGGAGGGCGCCGTAGGAAGCTTTAGCGGGATCGAACTTAATCTCGATGCTCTCGGCGTGGCCGGTGGCGCCGGTCTTAACTTCCTCGTAAACCGGGTTTTCGGTCTTGCCGCCGGTATAGCCCACCCTGGTGGAAACGACCCCCGGCACGGCGCGCAGGATCTCCTGCATGCCCCAGAAGCAGCCCCCGGCCAAAGTAGCGGTCTCCAGTTTGTTTTCCATTTTAGTTTTCGCCTTTTTCCCGGCCTGCGCGCCGCCGGCCAGGCCCAGCAGCAGCATTAAAATTACGGCCTTTCTCACAGGGAGAACGCCTCGAAGTGCACCTGCTTTTTCGGCAGCCCCAGCCTGCGGAGCCCGGCGTTCAGCGCGGCCATCATCGGCGGGGGCCCGCAGAGGAAGGCGTCGCGCTCCGCGAAGTCCGGCACCAGGCGCTTAAGCCTTTCGGCGTCCACGCGCCCCTTTTCGCCGGGCCATTCGCTCTCCTCGCTCAGCACGTGCACGGTCCTGAACGCCCCGGTCTTTTCCAGCTCCGCCAGTTCCTTTTCGAAGGGGATGTCTTTGCGGCCGCGGTTGGAGAACACCAGCACGCTTTCTATTTTCCGGGCGGCCAGCTGCTCCGCCAGCGCGCGCAGCGGCGTGATGCCTATGCCGCCGGCCACCAGCAGGGCCTTGTCCGTGCGCATGCGCGCTGCGGTGAACGCGCCGTGCGGCCCGTCGATCAGCAGCGGCGTGCCCGGTTTAAGCTCCGCGTGGAGCTTAGCCGTAAAATCGCCCAGCTTTTTGATGCTGAAGCGCAGTTCTTTGCCGTCCGCCGCCCGGGAGAAAGAGAAAGGATGCGCCTGCAGCTTGAACCCCGGCGCCCAGAAACGCAGCAGCGCGAACTGGCCCGGCTCCACCGTAAAATTCTCCAGCCCGTTCCCTTTTATGTAGACGGACATGATGTCGGGGGTTTCCATGACCGTGCGGTCCACCACGAAACCATGCTTTTTATAGAACCACAGCGGGCGCAGCAGGCGGTACCACAGCACGGTAACTCCGGTGAAAGCCAGCAGGCCGTACCAGGTCCAGGCGAAATAACGGAGTTCGGCCGCCAGGTCCCCGCCCAGTTCCAGCTGGTGGCCTATGGCGAACGCCAGCCCGGCGTAGGCCAGCAGGTGCACGCTGTGCCAGGCCTCGTAGCTGAGGCGGCGGCGGGTGAAAGGCAGCGACAGGAAGACCGCCGTCAGGATGAGCGTCTCGCCGGCCGCGGCGGGGAGGATGTCGTCCCACTTTAGGATGGCCAGGTACTGGGAGAAGAAACCGGCGCCGTTCTGCAGCGCATGGGACCAGACTATGAGCGGAGGGTGGATAAGCAGGGCAAAAGGGATGATAAGCCCGTTAAAGTGGTGCAGGCGGGTCAGCCGGTCCAGCCCGAAGAGCGGCTCCAGCCACTTGGCCCGGGAGACCAGCAGCAGCTGGGACATAACACCAAGGGCGCCGACTATGCCGGCCAGCCGGCCCAGGGCCAGCAGCAGCCCGGCCTGGTCGGAGAAAAGGCTGCCGACCGGGGAATCAACGCTATTGCCGTACCAGAACAGGACGGCCAGCAGGGCGCCGGCTGGAAAAACCAAAAGAAGGATCTTTTTCATAAAATTGAACCGGCGCCGCCGGTAAGACGGCGCCGGCTGACCGCGTGCTTATATTACTTCGGTGAACTTTGACCGGGGCGAAGCGCAGACGGGACAGACCTTGATCTTCATGTCCATGGTGGTATAGCCGCAGACCTGGCAGACCAGGAACTTCTTGGCGGTCTTCCAGCCTTTGAGATCGGCCAGCGCCTGGGCGTAGTACTTGGAATGCATCTTCTCGGCGGCCAGCGCGCCTTTGAAGCTGTACATAGCCATCTGGTTCTTGTCGGCCTCGGCTTTCTTAAGGAAAGCGGGGTACATATGTTTGGCTTCGTAGTTCTCGCCGTTAATGGCCGCTTTCAGGTTTTCCGCGGTAGTCTTCACCTCGGGTGCCTTAACGTCGGCCTTAGGCACGGCGCCCAGGGCCTCTATAGCCTTGGCGTGCTTGGCGGCGTGGATGCTCTCCGAGAGCGAGGCGGCCCGGAACAGCCCGGCCACGCCCGCGTAACCCTCGGCGTCAGCCTTGGCCGCGAAGGCCTCGTAGCGGGCCTTGGCGTTGGACTCTCCGTTAAAGGCGGTCTGCAGGTTCTCGAGCGTAGTGGTTTCGGGCTTGACGGGCGCGGCCTTCTCGCCGGCGACAGCCGTGCCGGCCACAAGGACCAGCGCCGAAAGCGCGAACAACTGTTTCTTTACATTTATCATTTTCCCCTCCATTCGTATGTTTTTCAGACTTCCCCCTGATTATAACTAAAAGTCAGAGGAACTTGAAATCCAGTTTCACATCCGGGTGCAGGCTGCGGCCTACCGGGCAGGCGCTCACGCAGGCTTCCAGCTTGGCGCGCTGCTTCGCGTCCAGGCCGGGGGGCAGCGTTATGGTCCCGGTGAACCTGCCTATGCGGCGCGGGCTGGCCTGCATATGCTTCTCGATCTCGAACGAAGCGCCCTCGAACCTTATGCCCTCCCGCGCGGCCACGCCTGCCATGATGGTGAGCACGCACGAAGCCAGGGAAGCGGCCGCCAGGTCGGTGGGCGAGAAAGTGCGCCCTTTGCCGCCGTTGTCCAGGGGCAGGTCCGTCACCAGCTTGCTGCCGCTCAGGCCGTGGGTCAGCTCCACCTGGCCGTCGCCCGAGTAAACCGCGCTAAGTTTAAATTCCATAAAGTGCCCCCGGAGTTTTTCTTGAACCGCTCTTGAGCCAAATCTATTATAATAATGATATAACTTTCCCCGCAGCGCGTACAGCCAGGAGGTCCCTACATGAAAGCTCGTAATTTAGCGATCGCCGCTTTAGCGGCGGTCTTTGCGGCGGCCTGCGCCCCTAAAGCCCAGGAGAACGGCCCGGACCCGCGGCCGGCCGCGGCGCAGACACAGACGAACAAGGAGATAAAAACAGATATGGAAATACTCAAGAACCCCGCGAAAGCCGTTGAAAAAGCCCCCGAGAACTTCAAGGTGAAGTTCGAGACCACGAAGGGCGACTTCACGCTGGAAGTCACCCGCGCCTGGTCCCCGCTCGGCGCGGACCGCTTCTACAACCTGGTCAAGGCCGGGTTCTTCACCGACGTGGCTTTCTTCCGCGTGATCGAAGGCTTCATGGTGCAGTTCGGCATCCACGGCAACCCGGAGATCGCCGGGGCCTGGCGCGGCGCCCGCATCAAGGACGACCCCGTAACGCAGTCCAACGCCAAAGGGTACATCTCCTACGCGATGGCCGGCCCCAATACCCGCACCACGCAGTTCTTCATCAACTACGGCAACAACAGGAACCTCGACGGCATGGGCTTCTCCCCGTTCGGCAAGGTAGTGGAAGGCATGGGCGTGGTAGAGAGCATCTACAACGGCTACGGCGAAGGCGCCCCCAGCGGCATGGGCCCCGACCAGGGCCTGGTGCAGCTGCAGGGCAACAAGTACCTGAAAGCCGAGTTCCCCAAGATGGACTACATCAAGAGCGCGGAACTGCTGAATTAAGACGGAGCGATAAGGACTGGCAGCCGGGCCCCCGTGCGGACGGGACCGGGCTGCCAGAGAACCGGTTATGGCTAAAATACTCGTGGTAGACGACGACGAATCCATTACGCTGATCTGCCGGGTCTACCTGACCAAAGCCGGCCACACCATCGAAACGGCCTCCGATGGTACGGCGGGGCTGGAGAAAGTCCCTGTCTTCAAGCCGGACCTGATCCTGCTTGACATAAATATGCCGAAGCTGTCCGGCTTTGAAGTGGCCAAGCGGCTCAGGGAAGATCCCGAAACCAAGGGTATCCCGATCTTTATGATGACCTCCCTTAAGCAGGAGATCAACATAAAGAAAGGCTATGACCTGGGCATAGAGGATTACATCACCAAACCCGCCAACATCGAGCACCTGAAATTAAAAATAGACAGATTCCTCAACAAAAGGGGCTCTTGCTAAGGGATTGCACGGGCAAAGCTGAGCCCGGAAGTTCCCGGCGGCCGGCATTATGTTCCTGACGCGCCTTACCTCCTCCCCCCATTTTTACACCTTCCTCTACATCGCGATCTGCCTGCTGGCGGCCTTCAACGTTTTCGAAGTGCTCTTCCTGCTGCTCCACAAGCGCCGCGTGGAGAAGGCCGAGGCGAAAAAAGAACTGCTCAAGCACCGGATCACCACCGCCGTAATAACCGTCACCGACCCGTCGGAATTGCTTCCCGCGCCGCGGGATTCCACGGATCACGAGGCCTACAGCGAAGCGGTCGCCAGCATAATCGGGAGTTTCCAGGGCGAGGTAGCGGAGCGCGCCATCCAGCTTATCTACAAACTTAAGATCGACCGCTACTACCAGCGCCTGTGCAAGAACCCGGCCTGGTACAAGCGGGCGCACGCGGTAGACATCCTTTCCTCGCTGAAACTCACGAAGAACAGGGATTTTTTTTCGGACCTTTTCAAAGCGGAGACCTCCAACGACGTGAAGTACCGCATAATTTACGGGCTGAGCCTGCTGGCCCGCGACCAGGAGTACATCTATTCCCTCTGCAAGCTGCTCTCCGGCCTGCCTTACCTGACGGCGAAATATACCGAGGACGTTTTCTTCAACGCGATCACCGCCCTGAAGGGCGCCGGCAGGGAGGCCGAATTCAAATTTTTCCTGAAGCGCATCATGACCGACCCGGAGATCCTCGCCATGGTGAAGCGCGACTGCCTGTCGGCCTGCCACGCGGCCGGCTGCGAACAGATGGACCTGATAGTGATGGAATATTACTGGACGTTCCAGGATGAGCCTGAAGTAATGATCGCCTGCATAAAATCCCTGGTCGGCATGGGCGACCTTGCCGTCCTGCCGGCGGCCCTTCGCCATAAGGACTGGCGGGTCCGCCTTACGGCCCTGAAAGCCGCGCACCTGTGCGGCCCCGAGGTGCTCCCGGCGCTTAAAGACTCGCTGCACGACGCGAACTACCACCTGCGGATCAACGCCGCGCTGGCCCTGGCCAGGTTCGGCGGGGAAGGGCGGGACATCCTGCGGAGCGAGACCGCCTCCCCGGACAAATTCGCCGCCGACGCCGCGCGGTACGCGCTAAGCAGCGCGGAGGCCGCCGCATGACCCCCGCCCTTATCACCGCCGCTTACTACCTGCAGGGGGTCATCCTCCTGTATTTCCTCGCGATAAATTCCACCTATACCCTGCTGATCCTTTTCGCGCTAAAGGACATAATCCGGCACTCTTATCTTTCCACTTCGAGCGGCGCGCGGCGCCTGCTGACCGCGGACGCTTACTACAAGCCCGTTTCCGTGATAGTGCCCGCCTACAACGAGGAGGCGGTCATCTCCAGCAGCGTACGGTCGCTCTTGAACCTGCATTACCCCGAGTTCGAGATCGTAGTGATAAACGACGGCTCCGGCGACGGGACCATGGCCAGGCTGAAAGAGGATTTCAAACTGGGCGCCTACACCAAACCGGTGCGCCTGCAGGTCCCTCACGCGGCGATCAAGGACATCTACGTTTCCGCGGACTACCCGAACCTCCTGGTGGTCGACAAGGAGAACGGCGGCAAGGCCGACGCCATCAACGCCGGGATAAACATCTCTTCGTACCCGCTGTTCTGCTCGATAGACGCCGACTCCATGCTGGAACCCGACGCCGTCCTGAAAGCCTCCAAACTTTTCATAGAGGACGACGAACTGATCGCCACCGGCGGCATAGTGCGCGTGATGAACGGCTGCCGCGTGAAGGACGGAGCGGTGATAGACATAGAACTGCCGAAGAGCGCGCTGGAGACCATCCAGGTGCTGGAATACACGCGCGCTTTCCTGTCGGGGCGCACGGGCTGGAATTTCCTCAAAAGCCTGCTGATAATTTCCGGCGCCTTCGGGGTGTTCAGGAAGGACATGGTGCTGGCCATAAAGGGCTACCGCAAGACCGTGGGCGAGGATATGGACCTGGTGATGCGCCTGCACATGCACTGCCTGGACCACAGGATCCCCTATAAAATATTTTTCGTGCCGGACCCGGTCTGCTGGACGCAGGTGCCTTTTACCCTGAAGATGCTGCGCAGGCAGCGCAACCGCTGGCACCGCGGCCTGATCGACTGCCTGATAAACAACCGGGCCATGATCCTGAACCCGAAATACGGCGCCGTGAGCCTGTTCGGGATCTCCTACTTTTTATTAGTGGAAGCCCTCGGGCCTGTAATAGAACTGCTCGGCTACCTCTCGATCCCCATCCTGTACCTGGCCGGGCTGCTCAATATCAGGTTCGTGCTGCTGTTCGTCACCGTGGCCGTCCTTTGGGGGATCTCCATAAACATAGCCACCATCTTCCTCGATACCTACAATTTCCGGCGCTATAAGAAGAACCGGGACATCCTCCGCCTCTGCTTTATTTCCGTAGTGGAGTTCCTGGGCTACCGGCAGATAACGCTGCTGGAAAGGGTGCGGGCCAGTTTCTCTTTCAGGGAGACCGGCTGGGGAACGCAGAAAAGGCAGTCGCATTGAAAACTATGACCACCGGACCCAACCCGCCTTTTTTTAAACGCCTGGAGAATTCCAGGGCCGGCGCGGCCGCCGCCAGGTTCTTCGACCTGCTGCCGGCCCTGGCGCTGGCCTCCCTGTGCCTGCGCGCCGCCGAGCTGGCCGCCGGGACACAGGCGGGGACAAAACCCGGCGAGCTCGCCCTGATAACGGCCCAGGCCCTGGGTTCCGATCTGCTCAGCCTGGCCCGGTACCTCCCGGTCCTCTTCCTTTATTCTCTGCCTTTCCTCCTGAACCGTTCCCGGCGCTCCTTTTGGGGACTGGGGGCGGCCTGGTCCCTGCTGGTCCTGCTGCAGGCGGCGCTGGTTATATATTTCTTTAAAGCCGGGGTGCCGCTGGGCTCGGACCTTTTAGGTTATAGCCCGGCCGAGATCCTTGCCACGATAAGGGGCGGCGGAGGCTTACCCTCGGCGCCGGTATTCGGCCTGGCCCTGGCCCTGGGCGCCCTCTGGACATTACTGGCAAGACAAATAAGGAAGGAGCGCCCCTGGCTTTCCTTCAAGGCCGCCGCGGCGGCGCTGGCGGCGGGGCTGGTTATGCTGGCGGCGGCGCCCGGTCAATTCAGCCGGGCCGGTTCGGCCGGCGAATATTCGTATAACCTCGCCCTCGACAAAACCTCTTTCCTGCTGAACGATACGGCCGCCTACCTTTTGCCCTCATGGCTGAAAGGCGGAACTTCCTCGCGCGCCGCCTTGTCTTCGGGGCAGGGCCTGAAGTACCTGGACCCTAAGTACCCTTTTCTGCGCGCCGAGCAGACTCCCGACGCGCTCGGGCCTTATTTCGAGATAAACCCGGCCAGGCCGCCGAACATCGTTTTCATAATCGTAGAAGGCCTGGGGCGTTCTTTCTCCGGCCCGGGGGCGGCGCTGGGGAGCTTCACCCCGAACCTGGACCGGCTGGCGGCCGGCGGCCTTTACTGGGAGAACTTCCTGGCTACGCAGGGCCGCACTTTCGGCGTGCTGCCGTCGCTGCTGGCTTCGCTGCCCTTCGGGGACAACGGCCTGGCCGAACTGGGCGAGCGCATGCCGCGCCACATCTCCCTGCTCAGCGTGCTTAAGAATAGCGGCTACCGGCTGAAGGTTTACAGCGGGTTTAATTCCGACTTCGACAATGACCGGATCTTCTACGCCCGCAACGGCGTGGACAGCCTGGTGGACGAACTTAACTTCGGCCCGGGGTACCAGAAGAGCAACAGCTGGGGCTACGCCGACAGGGAACTGTTCTCCCGGGTTCTGGCCGGGGAGGCGAAGGACGACAAAGAACCTTTCATCACCCTGCTGAAGACCGCCACCATGCATACGCCGTACACCTTCCTCGGGCAGGCCGCCTACGACGCGGTCTTCGAGCGCCGCCTGGACCAGCTGGGCATCCCGGAGGCGAAGAAGGCCGGCTACCGCGCCTACCGCAGCATCTACACTTCCATCCTTTATACGGACGAGCAGCTGGGGCGCTTCCTGGAAGGGCTCGGGAAGGACCCTGCTTACCGGAACACCATCTTCGTGATCACCGGCGACCACCGCCTGCCCGAGATCCCGATGGTCACGCGCATAGACCGCTACCATGTCCCGCTGCTGATCTACTCGCCGCTGCTTAAGACCACGGCCCGCATCAAATCCGTGTCCTCGCAGTTCGACGTGACGCCTTCGCTGCTGGCTTTCCTTTCCCACAACTACGGGATCCGCACGCCCAAGGCCGTAACCTGGCTGGGCACCGGGCTCGACCTGGAGCCCTCCTTCCGCAACACGCACGTCATCCCCATGAAGCAGACCAAGACCAACTTCGTGGACTTCCTCGCAGGGACCTGGTACCTTAACCAGGACGCGCTCTACAAACTCAACGACGCCATGGGCATAACGGAAACGCGGGACGGCGGCGCCAGGGAACGGATGAAGGAAAAGTTCGGCGCCTTCCTGGCGGCCAACGAAGAGGTGGCGCGCACGCTGGCGCTGATGCCGGAAGGGACGGAGAAAGAACTGGCCCCTTACCGCGAAGAGGCCAGGCTCAGGCCGTCAGTACAAGAGGACGAGGACGCGCCGCGGGGCGTGGCGGTAAGCGAAGTCAGCGCCCCCGAAAGTTCTAAGGCGGGCAGCCTTGCTATAGAAGTAAAATTCTCCAACTCCGGCCCGGAGCGGTCGGAACTGTTCGTCCCGCTGGTGGTGCTGATGACCGACGGGGCCGCGGAACTTACGGAAACCTACGGCCCGGCGCAGCGGCTGGCGCCAGGCGAAACGGTCTCCCTGAAGCTGGACGTAAAGTCCGCGGGGATCCAGGGCGGCCGGTACTTCCTGGCCGTGATCCCCTCCCACCCTGACACAGGCAAAAGCATAGGGGCCGGTCGCTACCGCGTGCCGGTACGTTTACAATGATGATCCACGCGCTCGTTTCCGCGCTGCTGCTGGCGGCCGCCCCGGCGCGGGCCGCGCAGGCGGACCGCGCGGTCTGGACGTGGGAGAAAGATTCCTACGCGATCGTGGAAGATACGGCCGCGGCGGAAGAGGCCATAACTTTCCTGAGATCCAAAAAAATAAACATCGTCTACCTGTACGCGGACGCTTTCGGCGGCAGGAACCTGATAGAGAGCCGGCCGGACCTGTACCGGGCCCTCCTCCGCCGCCTGCACGGCAGCGGGCTGCGCGCCTACGCCCTGCTCGGCTCCGCCTACCTGCACACCGAGGAATACGTCCTGCCGCCCAAACAGAAGCGCGCCCTGGCCATGCTCGGGCGCGTGCTGAAGTATAACGCCGCTTCGGCGCCGGAAGAGCGCTTCGACGGAGCGAACCTGGATATCGAACCGCATATCCTGGACCAGTGGGCCACGCAGCGGGACAAGCTGCTGCTCGACTACCTCGACATGGGCAGGAAGCTGATGCGGCTGAAGCGGCGCTCGGGGGCGGAACTGGCGGTAGGGCCGGCCATCCCGTTCTGGCTTAACGGCATAACCCTGGCCTGGAACGGCAGGAAAAAGCCGGTCAACGAGCACGTGCAGGACCTCTACGATTACGTGGCGCTGATGGATTACCGCGACCACGCCCTGGGCCGCGACAGCATGACTTCGCTGGCCGCCGAGGAGCTGCGCTACGGGGCGCGCCGCGGGCGCAAAGTGGTGATAGGCGTGGACACTTCCGCCGGCGAGCCGAAAAAAGTTTCTTTCAACCACCTTACGGAAACGGACCTGGAGCGGGAGCTGGGGCTGGCGGAGAAAGCCTTCGCCGGGGAACCGGCTTTCGCCGGGTTCGCCATCCACCACTTCAGGAGCTACAGGAAATGGCTGGAAAGCGCTCCCGCCGAAAAAACGGGGCCGCCGGGAGCGGCCTCGACCTCAACGGAAACTGTAGCGGGCCTGCAGCCCTAGCGAGTAGGAACGGTCGCTCACCGTGGTGTTCCTTCGCCTGCCCTGCACGCGGACGGAGCCGTTGTCCGCGCGGTACCACTCCAATTCGGCGATATAATTATTCCCCTCGTAACCGCCGCGGCTCATGTCGCGCAGGAAGCCGTGCTCGTAACCGGCCGTGGCCGACCAATTCTTGCCGTGGCAGCGCCGCCAGTAAGCGCCCAGCCAGTGGGCCCGGGTATCGATGGAACTGTAGCCGGAGCGCACGGAGCCGAAATCCTCCAGGGCATAACGGTAGGTGGCGTAGAACTCCTTCTGCCACGGGAACCACCCGGTCAGTTCCGCGCCCAGCTCGCCGAGCCGGTTGGCGTCGGAAAAAAAAGTCTGGTCGTAGGAGACGGCGGCGCGGTACTTATCCTCGACAATGTGCCGCAGGCCCGCGCCGAGCCTGTCGGTATTCACGTAAAGCAGTTTACCGTCAGCGGAGCCGCCGTAAAACTCCTGCTGGCCGTGGTAATAGCCGGCCTGGAAGATATTGGCGCCGGCTTCCTTTATGCCCCTGAGCGAATAGGTCCCCAGCGTGGTCCCGTCGGAAGTATGGTCCGCCCCGCCCCTGGCCAGCCAATCCCAGCCCCACCGGGAGGAACCCGCCTCGGCGCGCGCCGAGTTCTCGGCGAGCAGCGTAAAGAACTTAGCGCCGCCGGAACCGCGGAGGAACTTGGGGGCGCGGGTCAGCGTAAGCTTGAAGTCGGTATCGTAAGCGTGCAGCTCGCCGGCCAGCCGCGCGCGGCTAAAAAGCGTGTTCCCCACAGCCGAACCCTGCACGTCGGAAAGCACCGACTGGCCGTATTCGGCCTCCCAACTGAGGTCCCGGCTGGGCCGGCCGTTCAGCCCGGCGGAGTAAACCTGCTCGCGGATGTCGTAATAAGTGAACCCCCTGCCGTCGTTCTTCTGGGCTTCTTCCCTGATCTCCGCGCCGCCGATAAGGTCGAGCCCCGGCCTGAGCGAAGCCCGGAAATTACTGCCGGCCGTAGCGCCCGAGTAAAGGATACGCTGCGGGTTCGGCGTATCCAGGCCCTCCATGGAATAGGACTTATAGGTCCTGCCGTAAGGAAAAACTCCCGGCCGGAGCTGCTCCATGGCGGAATCCAGGCGGTCCCTCACCGCGCAGTCGCGCGGGTCGCAGGCCGCGAGCTCCCTGTAGGTATTCAGGGCCCCCTCGTCGTCCCTGAGCCTGTTCTGCGCGCGGGCGAGCAGCCCCAGCACATAGGTGCTGCGCGGGGAGAGCGCGTTCCACCGCTCCAGGTAGCGAAGAGCCTCGCCGTACTGGCCCAGGGACATGCAGGCCAGGGACAGCCCTTCCAGAGCGCCGCCGCTGTCCGGGGACTTCTCGAGCAGCTTTAAAAAGGTCGCTTTCGCGCCGGCGTAATCGCCTTTGGCCCGCTGCCCCATGCCGTAGTCGTAGGAAACCGGCGGCGCCCCGGCCGCCGCGGCGGAGCTTACCGCGGTGTCGGCGGCAAAAGCGGGAGCGCAGGCCAGGAACAGGAACAGGACCGGAAAAGATTTTGACATAGTTAAAGGTATCTTCCGCCGCTCACTTCAGCCTGTCAAGACGGTTCTTGTAAACGTAATTGGCGCCCTGGTAGAAGGAGACGGCTTCGTCCTCCAGAGCCTTGTCGTCGGGAACCTCGGTTATGGTCCTGCCCGGTTCGTCCCACTTGTAGGTCTTCATATATTTCTTGGGCCCCAGCACGGCCAGGCGGCCGTCTTTCAGGAGCCCCACTTTCTGGAAAGTAGAGAGGAAGGCCCGGCCTTCGGGTTTGCCGTCCAGCATATCCCTGCCGAAGAAACGGCTTTCATACGGAACGTTCATCAGGCCGAGCACCGTAGGGGCCAGGTCGGCCTGCGCCGAGAGCGTCTCCACTACGGCGGACTTAACGTGCGCGGGCGAATAGATAAGCAGCGGGATGTGGTAGTTCTGCACCGGGATCTCGGTCTTGCCGGCGGAATTGGCGCAGTGGTCCGCGGTCAGCACGAAAATGGTGTCTTTGAACCAGGGCTTCTTCGACGCCGCGGCCAGGAACTCGCCTATGGCGTAGTCGGCGTACTTCAGGGCGCCCGTCCGGCTCATAGAAGAGGAAGGGATGTCTATCTTCCCGTCGGGATAGGTGAAAGGCCGGTGGTTGGAGGTGGTCATTACCATGTAGAAGAACGGCTTGCCTGAAGCCGCGTCCGCGTCGGCCTCTTTCAGCGTCTTCGAAAGGAGGTCCCCGTCGCAGACGCCCCAGACGTTGGCGAAGCTCACCTCGTCGCCGGAGAAATTGGCCCGGTCCACGATGCCGAAACCGTTGCCGGAATAAAAAGCGTTCATGTTGTCGAAGTAGCCGTACCCGCCGTAGATGAACTTGTTGACGTAGCCGAGGTCCTTCATCACGGAGCCCCAGGAGAAGAAGCCGGCGTTGTCCGGGCGCTTTATGATAGAGGTGCCGGGCAGCGGCGGGATGGAGAGGGTCATAGCCTCCAGCCCCCTCACGGTGCGCGTGCCGGCGGCGTAATACCGCTTGAAGAAGAGCGACTTGCCGGCCAGGGCGTCCAGGTTGGGAAGGGTCCCGGCGCCTTTGACCGCGCCGAACGCCTCCAGGTACTCGGCGCTCAGGCTTTCGCCCGCTATCACTACCACGTTAAGCTTTTTCAGCGGCCCGCGGGCTTTCACGCTGCGGGCTATATCCAGGCCGTCGTCCCTGAATTTAACGCCCGGCTGCGCCAGGTCGGCGCGCAGGGTCTTGAAAGAAGCCGCCAGGTCGTTGGTGGCGTAGAACTTGTCGTAGGGCAGTTCGTTATTGATAAAAGCCGAGCCGAAGGCATAAAGGCCGTTCATGGCCACTTCGTTGGCGAATTCGTTCTTGGAGACCTGCGCGAAGCGCCCGTCGAGAAAGAAGAAGCAGAGGACGGGGAGCGCCAGCGCGGGCAGCGCCCAGGCCAGGCGGCGGCGGAAGGAGAGCGGCTCGGCGAAGCGGGCGGCCAGCCGGCGCCTGAAAAGCCACAGCGTCCCGGCCGCCAGGGCGGCCACCAGCGGCAGCACCACCGGCAGGTTGTAGGATTCGCGGATATTCCCCACCACCTCGTTGGTATAAACGAGGTAATCCACGGCGATGAAGTTGTAGCGCACCCCGAACTCGAAGAAAAAGTAATATTCGGCGGCCAGGTTGAAGGCCAGCAGGAAGGCGGCTATGAAGAAGAGGACGTACACGGCCGGGCGGTGCCAGCGGTGGGCGTAGAGTTTTTCAGGCGCGGCCAGCAGGTACAGAGCCAGCGCCGCGCCGGCGTAGGAGAAGGCGGCCGCGTCGTAAACCAGGCCAGAGGAGAAGATCTTTATCAGCGTCCAGGGCCCGCCGTCCAGGTCCGGCCAGGCCATAACCAGCAGCGTCAGCCTGGTCAGCAGCGAGAAGCCGAGGAAGAGCAGGAAGAAATCCAGGAAAAGCCCGCGCCGGTCTTTGATCATCGCATATATTTTACTAAATAGACGGTCCTGCCGGCCCTGCGGGTCTTTCACAGCCGGGCTGGGACAATTTGATAGAATTAATCCGTTCCCGCAGCGCGAGCAAATGAGAAACGACTTCAGGACCTTGACCGCCCTCTTCCTGGCCGTGGCCGCCGTCCCGGCATTCGCCGCCGACAAGCCTTCGGCCTATTTCTGCGAGGACATAAAAAAGCCTTTTTTCCAACGGTCGCGGGACGGCCTGGTAACCCCTGCACGTCCAGGGTCCTCCGCCGCGGCTTTCCGTATGCCCAAACCAGCCGGCGTTACCCGGGTCTTCGTAGCCGGGGAGTCGGCCGCCATGATCCTAGCCGCCGGACCGTCGCGACCGGGCCTCGAGATCATAAACTGCGGAATGGGCGGCTATGAAAGCTACCGCATCGGGGAAGTCTTCAAAGAGATCCTGAATTACCAGCCGGACATGGTCGTGCTGCTGAGCGGGAACAACGAGAGCGGGGCCGACCCCTGCCCCGGGCTCGAGCCTGAACTGCGGCGCAGGGAACTAAAACTGCTGGAACGCTATTATTCCTTCACCGGTTCCGGTTCGGCGCTGACCGACGCGCTCATAAAAGCCCAGGAACTGCGCGTAAAGAGCATGGCCGCCGCCGCGGCTAAAGCGCGCGTGCCGCTGGTGGTCTGCTCGCTCCCGGGCAATTTGCTGATGCCGCCGCAGAGCCTGGCGCCGCTTTCGGACCCCGACTACGCTTACGGACTGGTCTCGTTCGAAAAAGGCGCCTACGCCGAAGCCGCCGCCGCCTTCCGCGAGCTGCCGCGGGACCCGGCGGCCGTGTATTTCGCCGGACGTTCGCTTTATGCCGCCGGAGATAAGGCCGGGGCGGCGCCGCTGTTGGCCGCGGCCGAAGACCTGTCCCCGGCCTACGAACGCGCCGGCCCGGCCCGCAACGCCATGCTCAGGCGCGCGGCTTCGGCCGGGGGCGCCTGCTTCGCGGACCTGGACGGAGCGTTCAGGAACGCCTCGCCGGGAGGCATTACGGGCTTCGGCATGTTCGACGACGGGATACACTGGCAGCCTTCCTATAACAAGCTCGCCTGGGACGCCCTTTTCTCGGCGGCGGCCGGCTGCGGAATAAAAGCCGCCGCCGCTTACGGGGGCTTCAACACCGCGCCCCCGCCGGAAAAGGCCGCGGCCAAACGGATCTCCTACGCCCTCTCCTGGCTGGACGGAAAAACGCTTAACGAGAGGGCCGCGGCGGAACTTGAGGCTCTGGCGCGGGAGGACGGGCGCGCGCTGGCGGAAGCCGTTTCCTCCAGACAGGCCCTGCGGAAACTGGCGCTCCGCGACTTCTGGAACCCGGGCCCGGAGGAGATCCCCGAAGCCGCGTTCGCGGAGTTCCAGGCCCATGCCGCCCTGGCTTACCTGCGCGCCGGCAGCCCGGGACGCGCCGTGGAACTGGCGGATAAGGCGCTTGCCTCCCTGCCCGGGAACGCCCCGGCCCGGCTGCTAAAGGCAAGGATACTTTTCCGCCTGGGGCGCGGGAAAGAAGCCGGCGCCGTGCTCTCCGGTTTTTCGGGGGATAAAGAATACGGCCCGGCGGCGGCGGCCCTCGCCGCGGCGCTGGGGCTCGACGCCGGGAACTACTGTTACGTCTCCACTTTTTACGCGCGGGACAGCGGCACTAAAGAACTCTGCGACTCCGGCGTAGCCCGGCTGCGGGCCGGCGACAGCCCCGGCGCGGAAAAACTGCTGCGCGCGGCGCTCCGGGCCGATAAGAACAACGCCGAGGCGCTGATAAGCCTCTGCTCCCTAAAGAGGCGGCAGGGAGACTCCGCGGCCGCCGTAAATCTATGCGCCAGGGCCGCCAGGGCCGCACTGACGCGCTGCAGCGACGCCAGGTCGCGGGGCCTGGCCGCCGACGCGCTGCGGGGAGCCGCGCAGGTGGGGACCGCCCCCGGCCGCGCGGAGCGTTCAGAACCCGCGCAGCAATAAAGGCAGGATCTCGCAGGCGTCGCCGTCCAGCTTGATATCGGCCGCGCCGTCGTGGGCCGTGGGCCCGCGGTTGACTACGATGTAGAGTTTCCCCGCCGCCTTGGCCGCCAGCGGCACCGAGGCGGCCGGCTCCACCGAAAGAGAGGAGCCCACGGAGAGGGCCAGGTCGCACTCTTCGGCCGCCCTGAAAGCTTTGATCAGGTCCTCGCGCTCCAGCGGCTCGCCGAACATGACCACCGCGGGTTTCAGCCAGCCCCCGCAGACGCACTGGGGCGGGGCTCCGTCCTTCTTGAACGCCGCCAGGGCTTCCGCCATCGACACCCATTCAAAACAGTCCAGGCATTCGGCATAAAGCCCGGACCCGTGAAGCTCCACCAGTTTATCGGTGTGGGTACCGGCGGCGCGGTGAAGGTTGTCTATGTTCTGCGTGACCAGCGCCCTCAGCCTGCCGGCTCTCTCCAGCGCCACCAGCGCCAGGTGGGCGGCGTTGGGCACGGCGGCGGAGAAAGCCGGGAAGGTATCGGCCTTGTAGCGCCAATAATCCAGCTTAGACTTAGTGGAAGCGATGAATTCCTGGTAGAGCACCGGCTCGCGCTTCAGCCACTCCCCGCCGGGGCCGCGGTAATCGGGGATGCCGCTGCCGGTGGAAATTCCGGCGCCGGTGAAGACCAGAATCTTCTCGGCTTTCCTTATGAGTTCGCGGGCGGTCTCGAGATCGTTGGGCATATTGGTCGGTGCGGTAAGGCCGCGGGGTCCTGTCAGCCCTGGGCGGGCTTCAGGCAGTCCGGGGAATCGTTCTTCGCGTCGTTCACCGCGTCGGTAACGCGGTAGCCGTGCATCTTCGCGGAATCGTAGGCGCGCAGCAGGGGCAGCAGCGTTTCCATATCCCGGAATTTGGGATCCAGCCACTGCGCCTCGTGGCGGCGCTCCAGGATTACCGGCATCCTGTTGTGCACGGCGCGCACCAGCGCGCTGGCGGCGGCGGTGATGATGGCGTAAGTACCGGTCTTCTCCTCGTAAACCCCTGCCATGCCGAACAGGGACTTGTCGCGCATCTCGAAGCGGTAAGGGGTCTTCGTGCCCGCGGAACTCTGCCACTCGTAGAAGCCGTCGGCGGGAATGATGCAGCGCGTATGATAAAAGGCCGACCTGAACGCGGGGCGGGAGGCTATGCCTTCGGCCCGGGCGTTAATAAAGCCCTCCCTCTCCTGCGGGGCGGCCTCGGTCTCCGGCGCGGTGTCGGGGGAAAATTTTTTCTCGAGGGTATTGCCGGCGGAGAACAGCGGCAGCGCGCCGCCGGGTCCCGCGGAGTTAACGGACCAGGCCGGGATAAATCCCCACTTAAGCAGCCGCACGCCGGCGTGGCAGACCACCGGGGCCTGCGCTCCGGGCGCGATGTTGTAACTGGGCTTGGCGCTGAAAGGCGCCTGCTTCAGGCCGAAGCGTTTTACAACCTCGGCCAGGTCAAGAGTCTGAGAGTATCTTCCGCACATAGTTCCCCCGTAGAACCTCACGAAATCATTATACAAATTAGTCGGAAGGACGCTCCGCTCCGGCGGGAGAACATGCGCAAAAAAATACCGCCCGGTCTGCCCCGGGCGGTACTTTCAAAGCGCCAGCCGGCTTAAACGGCGGTCTTCAGCCTTTCGATACGGTCTTCCAGCGGCGGGTGGGTGGCGAACAGCGCGAAGCGCCGTTTGCCGGAGATCTTAAGCGCGGACAGGGAAGCCTTGTTAGTAAGGTCGGCGTAGGCCACGGTGCTTTGCAGGGCCTCGAGCGCCCCGATCATCTTCTCGCGGCCGGCCAGGCGGGCGCCGCCCTCGTCCGCGCGGAACTCGCGGTAGCGGGAGAAAGCCGCCACGGCTATCATGCCGAGCACGCTGAGCACCATTTCGAGCACGAAAATGATCAGGTAATTCGGCGACACGCTGCGGCCCTCGTCGCTGCCTCGGTTGGCGATGAAGAAAGCTATCACGCGCGCCAGGAACATCACGAAGGCGTTTATGATGCCCTGCACCAGGGTCATGGTCACCATGTCGCCGTTGGCCACGTGGGAGATCTCGTGCCCGAGCACGCCCTCCAGCTGGGCCTGGTCCAGCCTCTCCAGCAGGCCGGCGGAAACGGCCACGAGCGCCCGGCTTTTGGTGGGGCCGGTGGCGAAAGCGTTGACCTCGGGGCTGGGGTAATAGCCGACCTCGGGCATCTTGGGCAGGCCGGCGGCCCTGGCCAGGTTGTGAACGGTGGAGACCAGCCCGGACAGCACCGGGTCGGTGGTAGCGGGGTCTATGACCTGCACGCCCATCATCCACTTGGCCATCACGCGGGACAGCGCCAGCGAGATGAAAGCGCCGCCCATGCCCCACACCAGGCAGAAGGCCATGAGCGCGTTGTAATTTATGCCGCGGGCGCTGAAATAGGCGCCGATGCCCAGCAGGTTGAGCGTGAAGGAAAGGGTCACCAGGATCAGCAGGTTGACCGCCAGAAAAAGCATTATTCTTTTGCCGAAGTTGAACATAGGACCTCCGTGAACTATCCTTTATTTTATCAAAAAACGGCCCGCGGCTTTTTGCTATCATTTTAAAATAAACGTTTGGGGTTAGAAGATTCAGGAGGAAAGATGAGGAACAGGGCGAAACTTATTTCGGCGGTACTGCTGGTTGCCGGCGCGGTCAACGGCTGGTGCGGGGCTAAGAAGATAGTCTGCGTGATGGACCTGGAGGACAAATCCGGGCAGCACGGCAGTTGGCGCAACATCGGCACCGGCGTGGCGGAAATGCTGGTCACCGCGCTGGCCGACACCAAGAAATACACTTTGATAGAGCGGAGCAAGCTGGAAGCCGTGCTGGACGAGCAGAAGCTCGGGGCCTCCGGAGCCGTAACGGCCCAGACCGCCGCCAAGATAGGCCGCCTGCTGGGCGCCCAGTACATCATCACCGGCTCGGTCACCGAGTTCGGCATCAAGGATTCAAAGATAGGAGTGGGCGGGCTGGAAAAAGTGCTGCCCTTCGGCGGCGGGGCCAAGGTGTCCAAGACCAAGGCCCGCGCGGTAATAGACGTGCGCGCCATCGACACGACCTCCGCCCAGATAACGGCGGCGGCCAAAGGCGAGGGCGAAAAATCCAGCGCCGAGTTCTCCGGCAACGTGAGCATCGCCCCCAGTTTCGACTTCGGCAAGGAAGGCTTCGACGAGACCATCCTGGGCAAGGCGGCGCGTAAGGCCGTGGACACCGTGGCGGCCGAGCTCTCCAAGAAGTTCGACGAGGCCGGCGGCGGCTCGGTGAAGATCGTCAAGATAAACGGCAAGCAGCTCTACATAAACTCCGGCGGCGCCGACGGCGAGAAGGAAGGCCGCGAATACGGCATTTACCGCCTGGGCGAGGAGATGACCGACCCCGACACCGGCGAATCCCTGGGTTCCGAAGAGGAAAAGATAGGCACGGCGGAAGTGGTAAAGGTCACGCCCAAATATTCGATAGCCGAGACCAAGACCATAGGCGTCAGGAAGACCGACATCCTTAAGGAAGAGAAATAATAAGGCCCGGCGGCGTTAAGGACCCGGGGCTTAACCCCGGGTTTTTAACAGCCTCGGCGGAAGGACGGGATCATGAAAAAAACGGACTGGAACGCCGTAAGGCGGCTTTTTCCCGCGCTTAAGAAATACACCTTCGTGAACGCGGCCGGCGGCGCCCCCATAGCCCGCCCGGTGGCGGAAGCCGGGGCGCTGTATTACAAAGAAGCCCTCGCCCACGGGGACGCCTATTGGGAGAAATGGCTGGAAAGGCAGGAAGCCGCCCGCGCGGGCCTCGCGCGCTTCATCAACGCCTCCCCCAAAGAAGTCGCCTTCACGCTGAACACCTCGCACGGCATGAGCCTGGTGGCCGGCGCGCTGAAAGGCCGCGGCACGGTGCTCACCATGCGCGACGAATTCCCCTCTTCCACGCTGGCCTGGCTGAACGCCGGCTTCAAAGTTAAATTTTTGGAACCTGTGGACGGCAAGTACGGCCTAAAAAGCATAGAGAAGAACCTGGCCGGGGTAAGAATTTTAGTGACCAGCTACGTGCAGTACCGCACCGGTTTCAGGCAGGACCTGGAGGCGCTCGGCAAACTCTGCCGCCGCCGCGGGGTTATCTTTGTGGTGAACGCCACGCAGGCGCTGGGCGCCATGCCGGTGGACGTAAAGGCGGCCAGCATAGATTTCATGGTCTTCTCCTGCTTCAAGTGGACCATGGCCGGCTACGGGGCAGCGGGCCTCTACGCCTCAAAAAAATATCTGCCTTCGATAAAGTTCCCGGAGGCGGGCTGGCGCTCCGTGGCCGCCCCGGAGAAAATGGACAACCTGGCCCGCCGGATGAAGCCGGAAGCCTCCGCGGTGGAAGCGGGGTGCCTGCATTTCCCGAATATCTTCGCGCTGGGCGCGTCCCTGAAGTTCCTGTCCGGACTGGGCGTGGAGAACATCCAGCGGCGCATCTTCGAACTGAACGACTACCTGGTGGAACGCCTCACCGCCATAGGCGCGGCCACGGCCACCCCGCTGGAAAGGAGCTGCCGCTCCGGAATAACCATAATCAAGGCCAAAGACCCGGCAGCGGCCGTAGCCAGGCTGGGTAAGATGGGGATCATGGCCTCGGCCAGGGGCGAAGGGATCAGGATCTCGCTTCATTTCTACAACAACCGCGCCGACATCGACCGCCTTATCGCCGGGCTAAAGAAACTGCCGGGCTTTTAAGCCAGGGGCCCTTGACAGCCTCTTGACGCGTCAACTATACTATTGACACGTTATGAAAGCGCTCTGCCTGCTCTCGTTCGCCCTCTTGGCCGCCGCCCCGCTCCCCGCGGGCGCGCAGTCTTTTTCCCAGCTCTCGGAATCGATGAGCGCCGACCTGGCCGCGCCGCCGGCGCCGCAGCTCGCCCCCGTCCGGGAAGCAGCGGCGGCCCCGGAAGACTCGCAGCGGGACGTGGACTTCCTGGTAAAACCCGAAGCCTCCCACGAACCCGGCGCCGAACTCTTCAACCCCTGGCGCTTGGCCGAGAAGTCCGCTCCGGACATGAGCAAAGCCCCGCAGATCCCTTTCCTGGAACTCGCCAGGGCGGAGGCCGCGGCCAACGGGATGGACCTGGCGCTCGTTCTCGCGGTGATACAGAAAGAATCCTCTTTCGATCCGAAAGCCCGCAGTTCGGTGGGAGCCGTGGGCCTGATGCAGCTCATGCCTGCCACCGCCAAATGGCTGGGCATGAAAAAGAAAGAGCAGCTCACGACCCCGGCCGTGAATATAAAGTACGGCGTAAAATATCTGAAATACCTCTGGGACGAATTCGCCGACGCGCCTTCCGCGGACATCCCGCCCGAAGGCATGAATAAGAAGACGGCGCAAATGGCCATAGCGGCCTACAATGCCGGCCAGGGGAACGTGCGCAAATACAACGACGTCCCCCCTTTCAAAGAGACCCGCAGCTACGTAAAGAAAGTCACGGAATATTTCAATTACTTTTCAGGCGTCCTGAAATAATCCCCCGGTCAATGTCCAAGTTCCTAGCCATAGACTTCGAGACCGCCGACAACGGCAGGGACTCGGCCTGCGCCGTGGGGCTGGTGCGCGTGGAGGACGAGAAGATAGTCCGCAAGGAGTACCGGCTGATCCGGCCGCCGCGCCCGGAGATGCTTTTCACCTATATTCACGGAATAACCTGGGAGGAAGTGGAGAACGAGCCGCCGTTCGCGGAGGTCTGGGCGGGATTGGCGGAACTTTTTGAAGGGATAGAGTTCATCACGGCGCACAACGCCCCCTTCGACAAGGGCGTGCTGAACGCCTGCTGCGCCGCGGCCGGGCTGGAGCCGCCGCCGGTGCCTTTCGTCTGCACGGTAAAGCTTTCGAAAAAAGAGCTCGCCATCAACCCGGCCAAGCTCTCCCACGTCTGCCACCACCTGAGCATCCCGCTCAACCACCATAACGCGCTCTCGGACGCCGAGGCCTGCGCGAAGATCATGATCACCGTGGAACAGTGCCGCAAAGAAAAGAAAGCCTGAGGCTCAGGCCGTCCTGCGGGTAATGGAGATTCCGACATGGCGGTGGTCCGCGCCGTCGGCTGAGGCGGCCGCTACCGGCAGCTCCATGTCCCCGTCCGGCAGGGCGAAGCGCAGCGAGAAGGTCCCGTCCGGGTTCAGCTTTATCTTGCGCCCGGACACGGTCACAAAGGCGTCCGGCTCCGTGGCTCCGTATACTATTAATTCGCAGTCCGCGGCCAGCCTGAAGCTCTTTTCCGCGGGGCCATGTTCGGCCTGCGGGGCCAGCGAACTTATCCCCCACGACGAAGCCCTGGAAAATACGGACCGGAGCATTTCCCAGCGCTGGGCCAGCGACTTGGCCACCTCGCCAGAACCTTTGCCGATATACTCCACGCCCGAAAGCTGCAGCAGCTTGTCGAAATCCGCGGTCACCGCCATCCACTTCCCGTCCACGACGTCCGAAACGCGGTTCTGCGGCAGGTTCACGGTATTGCTCTTTACGATGCCGATAAAAGCGCCGTCCGGCAGCGCCAGCCCCAGTTCGCAGCAATAAGGCCTGCCCCCCTCAGGCACGTGCACGTACCAGCTGCCGGCCTCGAACAGGACCTGCATGTCCAGGCACTTGCGCCCTTCTTCGGGCGAGGACATGTCGTAGACGCGGATCACCTGGCGGCCTTCCTCGAAAATATTCGCGCCGTGCGCGCGCAGCAGTTCCGCCCTGGTGCCGCCGGTTATTTCCCAGTAGGCGAACATCCAGTTGGGGTCCCTGGGGACCAGCGCGGCCATGGTGATCCCGTAACCCGCGGGCAGCCCCTCCGGCCCCCCGGCCGCCCGCTCCGTTCTCTCTATTAACTGGCCTGACGAAGGCATATGCTTCCCCCCACCGGACTTATTTATTATTCAACAGACTTCGTAAAGCAGGCGGCCCGAGACCCGCGCGAATTGCCCGCCTCCGACGCAGTAAAAGGCGAGCCGCAGGAGCCGCCACGCGGCGTCTCCAGTTTCGGTCCGTTTTTCCGGAAAGCGCCGCCGCTCCCTGGCGGCGTTGCGCAGTTTTTGTCTGGCTTTCATTATTCCCCCCCGCAGCCTGCTGAAAAACGCACTTTCCCGGATCGCTAATGCCCCCCGACATTCGACGCGGGCACCGGCGGCTTCTCGCGCGCCTGGCCTTTGTCGGGAAACGGAAAAGTCTTTTTCAGCAGGCTGCGAACTTACTAACCCTGCCCCCTACAACGACACTGTACAGGTTCCGAGGGCTCTTTTGGAATAATCGGAAAAGGTTAGTTCCCGCTGGAATAAAGGTCTAGCCTGAAAAGGTTACTACACTACGGCTATCTTCTCTTTTATGGCGTAACGCACCAGGTCGGTCTGCTTGTGGATATCCAGCTTGCGCGAGATATTATTGCGGTGGGCGTGCACGGTATTGCCTGAGATATGTAGCCGGCGGGAGATCTCTTTGTCCGCCAGGCCTTCGGCGATAAGCTGGATGATCTCCCTTTCCTTGGGGGTGAGCCTGGACGCCGGCTCGCCCTTAAGACCCGGCCCCGGGACGGTATGCAGCCTTTCCAGCATGAACCCGGAGAGCGCGGCGCTCACGTAATAGCCGCCTCCGTGCACCGCGCGTATGGCCTTAACGATGTCTTCTCCCGCGTTCTCCTTAAGCAGGTAGCCGTGGGCGCCGGCCTCCAGCGCTTTCTGCACCGTGGGCTTGTCGTTATACATGCTCAGGTAAATTATCCTGGCGTTCTTGTCCAGGCGCAGCAGCCGCGCAGCCGTCTCTATGCCGTTAAGCCCGGGCATGGCGATGTCCAGCACGTAAACGTCCGCGGGTTTTTTCCTGGCCAGCTCCAGCAGCCCTTTCCCGTCCGGAGCTTCGCCGGTTACGGCTATTTCGCGGGACCACTTCGAAAGCAGGGCCCGGAGGCCTTCCCGCACTATAACGTGGTCGTCGGCTATCATCACCTTAATCGGCATGCGTCCCCCGGAGCGGGAAATCACCGCTGACCACGGTGCCGAAGCCCGGCTGGGACGAGACGGAGACTTCGGCGCAGACCGATCCGGCTTCCTCGCGCATGATCCGCAGGCCCAGGGTGGGCTTCCCCTTACCGGCCAGGACCTTGTCCGCGTCGAAACCTTTGCCGTCGTCGCTGACCGAGAAGCGCAGGCGGCCGGCGGAGGAGCCCAGCCTGACCTTTACCGTTTTAGCCCCGGCGTGCTTCAGCGCGTTGTTAAGCGCTTCCTGGATCATGCGGTAAATTATTATTTTCACCAGGTCCCCCCCTTTTTTCTCGTCGAGGAGGGCGGTATCGCAATCTATCCTGGTCTCCGTGCACAGGCCCAGCCGGCGGACAAGTTCGGTCACCGCGCCGCCCAGCCCCAGCACCGCCAGCGAAGGCGGCCGGATGTCGTAGCAGATGCCGCGGATAGCCGCGGCCAGGTCCCCCACCGTGGCTTTCGCCTCGCGGATCCGCGTCAGCGCGCTGCCGGGCGGCTTTTCGCCGAGTTCCTCCTCTACCAGACAGAGAGCGGCGTTTATCCGCATGATAAGCGAACCGACCTCGTCGTGCAGCATGTTGGAGATCTTTTTCTTCTCTTCTTCCCGCGCCAGGATCACCTGGCGGGACACCCGCTGCAGGCGGCTGGCCGCCTGCTTGTAGGCGCTGACGTCGCGGGAGATGCCCAGCGTACCCAGCACCTCGCCGTTCTCGCCTACTATAGGGGTATTCACTATCTCCACCCAACGGGCCAGACCGTCCGGCCCGGGCGAAGAGAAAGAGATGCTGGCGGGCTGCCCGGAGTCCATGACCTCCTTATCGTTGGCAGTATAGCGCTCGGCCAGGTCGCGCGGCCAGATATCCCAATCGGTCTTGCCGACCAGGTCGCGCTGGGAAACGCCGCAGGCCTCGGCGAACATGCCGCTGGCGGTAACGAACCGGCCTTCCCGGTCCTTAACCCACGCCACCTCGGGCACGTTCCCGAACAGGGCCTTCTCACGGCCTTTGAGTTTTTTCCGTTCTACGGCCTTGCCGCCGCGCGGCCGGGAGGCCGCGCCGCCTCCGGCCCGGCCGAACAGGGCGGCCTGCAGCAACGGGGCGCTAAGGTCCCCGGCGCCGCCCTCCGGCGCCGCTATTGCAGCTTCAGTCTCACCTATCCCCTCTTCCGATATCTTTTTTGTCATTTTCGCGGTTCCCCCGGCGAAGATACGCAATGCGTCCGCGCGCGAGCGCGGGTACGCAAGACAAGACTATCGAAGTTTAAGTTAACCCCTACCCCCAGGAGCTGTATCTTTAATGAATTTATCAAACTATTCGACTAAAGTCAAATAGTAACAAATATCATAAATATCGCATTTTTAAAAAATGGCCGGAACGGCCGGTGGAACGGGAAACCGCGCTTACTTTGCGGGCAGCTGCGGGGAAGGGTCCCAGTTAACGAAATCTTTTATCAGCGCTTCGGGGATGCGGCAAGGGCGGCCGGTCTTGTAGTTTATCCACACCCACATCGTGCGGCCCAGGCAGACCTTCCTGCCGTCGGCTTTCCTGACGATCTCGTAATATCTTTCGGAAGAGGCTTTTTCGGCGGTCTCCACCCAGGTGCGCATGATCACCGCTTCCCCAAGCAGGACCGGCTGCAGGTAATCTATCTCATGCCGGCGCACCACCCAGCCCTCGCCCAGCCCGATCAGCTTCTCCAGTTCCCAGCCCACGGCCTTGGAATGCCGGGTGGCCGCGTCCATCAGCCACTCCAGGTAAACCTGGTTGTTAACGTGGCCGAGCTCGTCTATTTCTTCAGGGGCGACGCTGCGTTCGAATTCCATCACTTTGGAGATAGCCATACGAATATTATATATCCTTTTTCCCGCCCGCGCGGTAAATGGCGCTGTGCCCGAACTTTTCGCGGATCTTCTCTATGGCCTTATGCGCTTTTTCCCGCCTGGCGTCGCCTTCTTCCTCGAACAGGCTTTCCTTTTCCCCGGCCGGCATCAGCCCGGAGACCTTCACGCCCAGCAGCCGCACCTTCTTGCGCCCTTTCTGGAAAGCCGAATACAGCTCCATGATCTCGCGCGCTATCACGTCGGTGTAATTGGTGGAAAGCGTGAGCGTCCGAGCCCTGGTGTAAGTCTCGAACCCCTCCAGCCTGAGCTTCAGCGTTACGGTGCGCCCCTTAAGGCCGGCCTCGCGCAGGCGGGACGAGACCTTATCCGCCAGCGCCAGCAGGGATCCCTTTATTTCCCGCTCGTCCGCGGTGTCCTTTTCGAAAGTTACCTCGTTGCCCACCGACTTGGTTTCCGAATCTTCGCGCACCTCGCGCGGGTCCACGCCCTGGGCCAGCGCGATGAGATCTGCGCCGTGGCCGCCGAGCTCGCCCGGCCCGGCCGCCGCCAGTTCCCCTACGGTGTTTATCCCGCGGGCGCGCAGCGCCTCGGCGGTCTTGGGGCCCAGCCCCCAAAGTTTGGAGATGTCGAGCGGGGCAAGGAAAGCCTTAAGACCTTCCGGGCGCACCTCCACCAGCCCGTCGGGCTTCTTTAAGTCCGAGGCTATCTTGGCGGCCATCTTGGTGGGAGCCAGGCCCACCGAACAGGTCAGGCCGGTCACTTCCTTAACCCGCGCCTTGATGCGCCGGCAGGTCTCCAGCGGGCCGCCGAACAGGTGGGCGCTGTGCGTGATGTCCAGGAAAGCCTCGTCGATGCTCACCTGTTCCACGTCGGGGGTGAACTCGAAGAAGATCTCGCGGATCTGGCCGGAGGCCTTCTCGTACTTGTGAAAATCGGGATGGACGTAGACGCCCTGCGGGCAGCGGCGCCAGGCCTCGGAAATGGGCATGGCCGAGCGCACGCCGAACTTGCGCGCCTCGTAGGAGCAGGTGGAGACCACGCCGCGCCCCCGCCCGCCCTTGGGGTCCGCCCCTATGATGACGGGCTTGCCCCTGAGCGCGGGGTTATCGCGCTGTTCGATGGCCGCGAAGAAAGCGTCCATGTCCACGTGCACTATGCGCCTTTCCATGTTAAAATCCTATTAAAGATATCCCGCTAAATCAACAGCGCTGGCCCTTCAGGGCGCCATATCTCTACGGCCTCGGCCCGGGGATCGGATTTATGATATTATTCAAAAAATGATATCGAAGAAATACATCTGGAACCTGCTCCGCTTTACGGCGGCGGCCTTCCTGGCGGTAAAAGTCACCACGCTGGGCTGGAATTTCATGTCCCCCGCCTATACCGGCGGCCCGACGCGCACCCGGCCCGAAAAACTCAGCGCGACAGTAACCGCGCTGGCCGTAGAGATAGGCCCGCGCGACCTCTATAACAACAACAGGGCCCGGCTGAGGAGAACCGAGGCTTATATAACCGCGCGCCTGAGGAAGGCCGGTTACAAGGTGGAATTCCAGGAATACCTCTCGTCCGGAGTTAAGGTTAAGAACATCATCGCGGTCAAGCCCGGCGCCGCCGCACCGAAGGAAATAATTATAGTCGGCGCCCATTACGACACCTTCAACAACCCGGGGGCGGACGACGACGCCAGCGGCATAGCGGGCCTGCTGGAGCTGGCCGAGTACGCGGCGCCGGGGAAATACGGCAGAACGATAAAATTCACAGCCTTCGTTAACGAGGAGCCGCCTTTCTTCAGGGAAGCCGGGATGGGCAGTGTCGTCTATGCTAAAGCGGCCGCCGCGCGCAAAGAAAATATAAAGGCCGCGTTGATCCTTGAAATGACGGGCTACTACACGGAAGCGAGCGTTTCGCAGCGTTACCCGCCGCTGATAGGGCCCTTCTTCCCCGGCAGGGGGAACTTCATAGCCCAGGTTTCCAATTTCAGTTCGCGCGCGCTGGCCAGGAGGGCGGACGCCGCCTTCAAGGCCGCCTCTTCCCTGCCGATAGAGACGGTTTCCCTCCCTACCTTCGTGGAGGGGATAGACTATTCTGACCATGCCAGCTTCTGGGCGGCCGGCTATCCGGCCGTGATGTTCACGGACACTTCCTTCTACAGGAATCCTAACTATCACAAGCGTTCGGACCTGCCGCCCACGCTCAATTATACGTACATGGCGGCATTCCTCGACGGCATGAAGGGCGTGCTGGACGACCTGGCGGCTGCTGAAAAAAACGGGCGCTATTTAGGGGCTTTTACGCCGAAGAAGAGGTAGGCGAAAGCCAGGCCGGCTATAATAAAAGCCGCCAGCCTGGCCAAGGTCACGAAGTTAAGCTTAAAATCAAGTTTTATGTTCTTTTCTATCTTGATATAGCGGGTTGCCTGCGGCGCCTGCCGCCCTGGCACCGCGCCGCAGGAAGGGTTGGAACAATAAGCCGTCCCCTCGGCCATCTCCGTACCGCATTTAGGGCAGCGCATCAGCGTTTCTCCGGCAGGATCTCCAGCCAGTAGCCGTCGGGGTCCTCTATGAAATAGATGCCCATGGCTTCGTTCTCGTAGCAGATGCAGCCCAGCTTCTTGTGCAGCTCGTGCGCGGCGGCGTAATCCGCCACGGTGAAGGCCAGGTGGATCTCGTTGTCGCCCAGATTGTATTTTTCCTTCCGGTCGCGCAGCCAGGTCAGTTCCAGCGTGTGGGCCGTGGCCCCGTCGCCCAGGAAAACCAGGATAAAGCTGCCTCCGGGAGCCGTCTTGCGGCGGACCTCCTCCAGGCCCAGGGCTTCCTTATAAAAAGCCAGGCTCTTCTCCAGGTCGAAAACGTTCAGATTGTTGTGGGAGAACTTGAACTTCATTCCGCCCCCCTGGCCGGCGCCATTTCCGCCACGCGCCTCGCGTACTCGGCGGCCTTGATCGCGCCCAGGTCTTCCTTTATGAGCATCGCGCGGGCGGTCCCGGCAAGCTGTTTGGCGGTCCTGATGCCCGCGGGAGTAAGCTCGCCGGTCCCCGTTATCGTGCCGCCTTCTTTAAGCTTTATGTCGTAAGTCCAGGCCTTCAGGCCGACGTCCTTGAAAACGAGCCTGCCGGTAAAAGTGCCGGCGGCGTCCGCGGCGTCGTAAGCCAGGGTTTTGCCGCGCCGCCTGAGCTGCGTAACTATCTCCACCGGGCGCATGCCGGGCGCGCGGCCGGGCTGCGTGACCGTCTCCACGATGCGGGCGCCGTTCTCCAGCACTTCCCGCTTCACGGCCGATTCCGTTTCGCCGTAGGGCAGCTTGCCGTCGGGCGAGAAGAAAGAGACCTGGCCGTAGTAAAAGGCCTCGCCGTCGGAGACCTTAAGGACCACCGCCCCGGCGCAGGCGGCCGCGGCCGCGGCTAAAATTACCAGACCTATTTTTAAAACGTCCATGGGACCTCCGTTAACTTCAATTATGTTACAAAATCTTGCGGAGCACTACCCAATTTGTCCGCAATATTATATGCTTGGGGGAGCGGAGGACCATAACTATGAAATACCTTTTAATGGCGTTATTGCTGGCGTCGCCGGCCCTGCTGGCCGCCGAGCGCCCGGAGTTCAACGACTCGCCCGAAAAAATAGAGCAGCTAAAAAAAGAGGCGGCCGCGCTGGAACAGCAGGTAAAAGCCTCGCCCAAGGACACCGAACTTTACGTGAAGCTGGGCTTCACCTACGCCCGCCTGCGCCAGGCGGACGACGCGCAGCGGGCCTTCGAGGCCGCCGTAACCCTAGACCCTAAAAAGGCCATAGCCCACTATATGCTGGGGCTCATCTACGAGAAGAAAGGCATGCGCGAGAAGGCCCTGGCCGCCTGGAAAGCCTGCCTGGAAAACACGCAGGACCCTCGCCTGCGCGAAACCGCCGTCAGGCATATCCACCACCTCACACGGGATTAAACCATGAAATACCGGATACTTCTTCCTGCGCTTCTCTTCGTCTCCGCCTGCGCTACGCCTAACGTGGCTATAAATCCGCGCGCCAATTTCTCGGCCATTAAGCGCGTGGCGGTGCTCTCTTTCAGCGGTCCCAGGGGCGACCTGGCGGCCGACCTGCTGACCCAGAGCCTGATAGCGCGCGGCGCCGACGTGGTGGAGCGCCAGCGCCTGGACTCGGTGATGCGGGAGCAGTCCCTCACCGCCTCCAGCGCCTTCGACCCGGCCACCGCCAAACAGCTCGGGAAACTCCTGGGCGTGGACGCGCTGTTCGTGGGCACGGTGGGAGAGAGCACGCCCGCCAGTTCCTACATCGTAAGCGGCTCGAAGGACCCCATCGTTACCAACGTGACGCAGGTGAGCGGGAACAATATTTATTCCGAGGGGTCCGTGATGGGCATGCCCAATTCGCAGCTGCTCAGCACCACCGCCAACGTCTCGATGCTGTCCCGCATGGTCGACGTCCAGACCGGCTCCATCCTCTGGTCGGCCTCCATGTCCTACGAGGGTTTCGACACCACCTCGGCCATGACCGCCATAGCGGACGCCTTCATAAGCTCCCTGGAGCCGATCTGGCCGGAACTTTACAAGGTTAAGTAACAGTCCTTAAATAAAAAAAGCCGGACCGGGGTCCGGCTTTTTTATTCCCTTCAAATTCAATCCATCAGGCGCTTCTGTCCCTGCCGTTCCCTGATAGCCTGCACGTCCTGGGTGAACTCCAGGCAGCCCAGGTACTTGCCGTTCACGCCCCGCAGGGCGAAGAACTCGATCAGCATCTTGTGTTTGGGCTCGCCCTTGACCACTTCCAGGTCTATCCAGAAAGCGGCCTTGTCCCGTTCCCCCGCCTTCATCTCGCCAATCAGCCGCTCCACCATGGGCAGGCTGTGTTCGGGGTGGCACTGGCGGAAATTCATCCCGATGGCCGTCATCGGCCGCCGGAACACGCGGGTCTCGTGCTTGTTCCAGCCCACCACCTCGTCGTCGGCGTCTATCACGGTTAGCTCGGCCGGCATGGCCTCGATCATCGCCTTCACCAGCTCCGCGTTCATCCTGTCGAAAAGCATGTTTCTCCCGGCCTCGTCCCGCGCTTATTTGTCGGTCTTGAACTTCAGGGAAATGGCGCTGTCGTTGAACGCCAGCGCGGTCAGGTGCAGGTCGCCCATGTAGCCGCCGGGCAGGTAGCGCTTGATGGCGGAGGTGGAGATGCGGGTATGCAGGACCCACGCCGCCTTGTCGTACTTGAAGTTTACGATGTCCGCCGCCCGGAGCGGGCTGCCGTTGGCCGCCAACTCGTCGTTAATGGCCCCGGTGATGCCGTCGGTCATGGCCTTCATCACGTCGGCCATCATCTGCTCCTTGTTGAAGTCGGATTCCGCGCCCTGGACCGGGGCCGGGATAGGGGCCTGGGCCGAAGACCTGCCGGGGGTGGGCGACATGGAAACGTGCAGCTGGATCCGCTGGATCTTGATCGCCAGCTTGTCCCGGCCTTCCAGGTAGGGCTTCAGGGTAATAACGGGCTCAACCAGGATGCCGTTCAGGTTGACGCGGATATTCAGGATCTTCATGAACTCGCCGGAACGGAGCATGATGGGTTCCGCGCCGTCGATGATCGAGATCTGCCTGTTGGCCATGGTCATCATGATCATGCCCTTCTTTATGGTCTTGTAGGGAATGCGGATAGCGGCGTCGATGCCTATAGTATCGTCCGTGTCGGGGGCCGTGACCGGGGCGACTTTCATGCCTATGCCGCGGATACCGTCGGAGTCCAGGCCCTGCAGGTCGAACTCCGAAGCCAGCGCGCTGCCGCCGCAGCCGAGCGCCGCAACGAGGGCCATTACTTTAAAGGTTATCTTTTTCATAAATTTTCTCCGTCCTTAGCCTTACAGCTGGAAGCCCAGGTACAGCAGGCCGTTGCCTATCTTCATGTTCTTTATGACCGCGCCGGCGGCGAAAGAGGGCAGGAACGCGCTGTTCTTGAGCTTCAGCTCCACGGTCTTGTCGTCGATCTTGCGGGCGGTCATCACCTTGGCCAGCTCCTGGTTGGTGAGCAGGGTAGACACCACGGAACCTATAACCTTGGCCTGGATCCAGTTATTGATGAAGCCGGGGATGCCTATGCCGAAAGCCTTGTCCACGTCCACGCGCTCGATACGGACGTTGATGGTGTTGGGGCCGGTCAGCGTGGGCAGGATAGTGGCCTTGAAGAACACGTTGGGTTTCAGGGTCACGTCGCGGGCGTAGAACTTGCCCGCCAGCTCCAGGCGGCCGTCGGCGCGGAACTTAAGCCCGCCCTCGTGGCCGGCGGGATGGGATTCGAAATCGCTGCCTTTGGTGAACTGGCCGATGAAGTTGTCCAGCAGGCCGTCGGACAGCGCCAGGTTGTAGCCGGGCAGCTGCGCTATGGCGTTGGCGGAGCCCGACTTCACGCTGAGGGCGAAGCCGGAATCGTCGAAGCTGAAAGCGCTCAGACTCACGTTGCTGATCAGGCCGGGCAAGAGCGGCGCCACGAAGCCCGGGGTGATGAAGGCGCGCAGGTTCCAGGCGGATTTGTCATAAGTGAAGGAGACGATATCCTTGGCCCTGAGGGCCACCTTGTTGCCCGCGAAAGCCTCGTCCATGGATTCCATCATGCTGCCGGTCAGGGTCTGCGTCAGGAAAGCCATGACGTCGTCCTTGTTCAGCTGGTCCATGCCGAAACCCTTGTTGGGGCCGAAAGCTATATCCACGTCAACTTTAAGGAACCTGATTCCAAGGCGGTTATTGCCTTCGAACACTGGCTTGAGCTGGATGGAAGGCTCGCACTCTATTCCTTTATAGACTACGGTAACGTTAGTGAAGAGCAGGTGGTCGCCCTGGCGGGAGAGCACGGGACGGGAAGGATCTATTACCTTCATGTCGTCGCTGATGGTGATAAGGCGCTTGTTGACGTCCCTGAAAGGCAGCTTGATGGTCATGTCCAGGGCCGGGGCCGGCATATTGGGGGACTTGGTCATACCCGCAAGCGCGGCCTGCTGTCCGGAAACGGGAACAGCCTGTATAGTATCCTGGGAGGCCGAGGCCTTAAGGTCCGAGACGCCCAGGGAAGACAGGTCGAAATCGCCGGCCAGCAAAGCCGTATTAAGGGCCGCCGCCGCTATCGCCGCTAAAATTATTTTTTTCATAATAGTCTCTCTGCCAAAAAACCATGATAGACTCAACGCTAATAGTTTAATAGACGGAACCGGAATCCGCAAGGCCTTATGGGCCCGGCCGGGCTGGGCCCAAAGGGCCTAGAACAGGAAATGGGGACAGGCTACTTTATTTAAAATAAAGTAGCCTGTCCCCATTTTTCACGCTTCAGTTGCGGCGCTTCTCCATGAAGGACTTAAGGGCTTCGGCCATGGAGCCCGCGGGGGCCTCCGGGGCGCGCTGCCGGTTGTCCGGCCTGCGCATCCTGTCCTGGGCCGGTCTCTGCGCCGGCTCCACCCTGGGGCCGCGGGCTTCGCGCGGGCCTATCACAGGGTTGGACTTCATCGAAAGGGCGATGCGGTTCCTGGGCAGGTCCACGTCCATCACGGTCACGTTCACGCGCTGGCCCACCTTTACCACGGAAGCCGCGTCCTGCACGTATTTGTCGCAAAGCTCGCTGATATGGACCAGGCCGTCCTGGTGCACGCCTATATCCACGAAAGCGCCGAAGGCCGCCACGTTGGTGACGATGCCGGGCAGCTTCTGGCCGGGCACCAGGTCGCCGATCTTCTGCACGTCGCCGAAGACGAAGGCCTCGAACTGCTTGCGCGGGTCGCGGCCGGGCTTGGCCAGCTCGGCCAGGATGTCCTTAAGGGTGGGCTCGCCCACCTCGGCGGAAACGTACTTGGAAATATCTATCTTGGCGCGCAGCGCGGCGTCGCTGATAAGGTCTTTCACCGAGCAGCCGAGGTCGGCGGCCATCTTCTCCACGATCACGTAGCGCTCGGGGTGCACGGCGCTGGCGTCCAGCGGGTTCTCGCTCTCGCGCAGGCGCAGGAAGCCGGCGGCCTGCTCGAAGGCCTTGGGACCGAGGCGCGGAACCTTCTTCAGCGCGGCGCGCGTGGGGAAAGCCCCGTTGGCGTTGCGGAATTCCACTATGTTCTTGGCCAGCCCGGCGTTGAGGCCCGACACGTACGAGAGCAGTTCCCGGCTGGCGGTGTTCACTTCCACGCCCACGCTGTTCACGCAGCTCATCACGGTGGTGTCCAGGCTCTTCTTCAGCTCGCCCTGCTCCACGTCGTGCTGGTACTGGCCCACGCCGATGGACTTGGGATCTATCTTCACCAGCTCGGCCAGCGGGTCCATCAGGCGGCGGCCTATCGAGACGGCGCCGCGCACGGTCACGTCCTTGTCGGCGAACTCGGCGCGCGCCACTTCGGAAGCGGAGTACACGGAGGCGCCGCTCTCGTTCACCATCACGATGATCACGCCTTCCAGGCCGAGGCCCCGGGCGAACAGCTCGGTCTCGCGCCCGGCGGTGCCGTTGCCGATGGCGATGACCTCGGTCTTATATTCGGCGGCAAGTTTTTTAACCTTGGCCGCGGCCTGCGCGGCCAGGCCGTCGCCGGTATGCGGGTAGATAACGTCGTCGTGCAGCAGCTTGCCGTTGCGGTCCAGGCAGACCAGCTTGCAGCCGGTGCGGAAGCCGGGGTCCAGCGCCAGCAGGTTCTTATGGCCCAGCGGGGAGGCCATCAGGATCTCGCGCAGGTTGCGGGCGAACACGGCGATGGCCTCGGTGTCGGCGCGCTTCTTGGTCTCGAACCGGGCCTCGCCCTCCATGGAGAGCGCGAGCAACCGGTTGTAGGAATCGGTCACGGCCTCTTTCACCTGTTTGCCGCAGGCCCCGCCGTTCTTAACGAACAGCGGCTCCAGCAGGGAGACGGCCTCGTCGGCGTCCACCTCGATGCGCATCGTAAGGAAGCCCTCGGTCTCGCCGCGGCGCATGGCCAGCACGCGGTGCGAAGGGGCTTTCACGGCGGGCTCTTTCCAGTCGAAATAGTCCTTGAACTTGGCGCCTTCGGCTTCTTTGCCTTCCAGCACCTTGGAGTGGAACACGCCTTTCTGGGCGAACAGCTGGCGCAGGCGGGCGCGGGAGCTTTCGTCTTCGCTGATGCGTTCGGCGATGATGTCGCGGGCGCCGGCCAGGGCCTCCTCAACGGTCTTCACGCCTTTCTCCTCGTTAATGAAGGGTGCGGCCAGGGCGGCGGGGTCCTCGGAACCCTGCGCGTAAACCTGGTCGGCCAGCGGCTCCAGGCCTTTTTCCTTGGCGATGGTGGCGCGGGTGCGGCGCTTGGGGCGGAAAGGCAGGTAAATATCCTCGAGTTTCGCCATTACTTCGGCGGCTTCTATCTTCGTCTTAAGTTCCGGGGTCAGGAGGTTCCGCTCGGCAAGAGATTTAAGTATAGCTTCGCGGCGGGCGTCCAGGTCCTTCAACTGGGCCAGGCGGTCCTGGATCTTGCCGAGGGCCACTTCGTCCAGGTTGCCGGTGGCTTCCTTGCGGTAGCGGGAGATGAAAGGGATGGTGGCGTCTTCCTTGAACAGCTGGATGGCCGCGGCCACGCCGGCGCCGTTAAGGCCGAGTTCTACCGCGATTTTAGATACGTAAGCGTCGCTCATTGATGTCCTCCGGAATTTTTACGGCTCAAATCTTACCTATAGGATATAAAATAGTCCCCCTCCCGGGCCAATTCACGCTCGGTGGAGGCTTGGCCGTTTGGCCTTCTGGCCGTCTGGCCGTTTGATGCGCATAGCGCTTGTTACGGCACAGTTATAGGCTTGACTTCCCGCAGGTATAAATCTAAAGTAGGAAAGCCGTTGTTTTACATGCGTCTCTAAAAATCCAAGGGGGCTGAATGAAATCAGTATTCGCCGTTATCGCCGTATTATTGCTGCCGCAGGTCCTGCTGGCCGCGCCGCCGGACCTCGCGCCGATAAACCGGGCCGCCGCCGTAATGGGCGAATGCGCCGGCATCATGAACGAGACCGCGGCCATAAAAGCCCCGGAAGGCCTGGACGCCGCGAAAGCGGCGGCTTTCACCAACGCGCAGGTAGGCGCGAAGCTGGTCGAGATCCCGGCCGCGGACCAGGCGTTCCTCGACCGCATGGACGCCCAGGCGGGCAAAATCGAAGCCTGCGGCAAGTCCTACGCGGCCGCCTTCAAAGATTCCGAAGCCCTCCTTGCAAAGCTGGCCGATACCGAGCTCAGTGAAAAGGACGCCGCGCCGGCAGGCGACGCGGCCGCCAAATATCACGACGCGGCGGTAAAACTGCAGCAGGCCGTCAGCGCTCTTACCGCCAACGAGGAGATCCAGCCCTTTGCGGAGAAGGCGCTGCGGGATCATTTCACCGGCGAAGCCGGGGTTACTTCGGAGGGCGCCCCGGAGTTCGACTCCCCGTTCCTCACCGAGCTGCGCGCGGTTGAGGCGCAGCAGGACAAAGAGCAGGCGGAGCAGGCCGCTCTGGTCAAGGCCGCGGAGCTGAAGTCGGCGCAGGAAATAAAAGACCAGCAGGCACGGGAAGGCGCCGTTATGGCCGCGAGAACCGCGATGAGGTCTGGCCCGCAGTTAGCTGCCGCCCGCAACAAACAGTTATCCGCCGCCCTCTCCAACCAGGACACCCTGGAGGTGCTGAGCTGGATCGCAGGGCGCGTCGCCTCCTCGCGGCAGCCTTATTGCTACCTCGACAGCTATACCCGCGGCGTAGGCAAGCCCGTGAGCGACTGCTCCTCCGGCGACGAGAAGAACGGCTGGCTCTGTTATCCCAAGTGCAAGAAGCCCAACTATTACGGCGTAGGCCCGGTGTGCTGGCAGCATTGCCCCGCCGGCTACAGGGACATGGGGGCGATCTGCCACATAAAAAAAGCCCTGCTGGTGGAGCCCAAGTGGGAATGCAAACACAGTAAATGGGGCGTCTGCTATATGTGGGGGCCGGACTGTCCCAAAGGGTACGTCAACGTGGCCGTGGGCTGCGCGCTTAAAACGCCTTCCACGCCTAAGGGCTATCACGGCACCGGGCTCGACCCCATGAAGGGCTCGTACGGCCGCGGCGCGGGCAGCCCCATGGGCTGCAAGTCCAATGAACAGTACGACGCCGGGCTCTGCTACACGCCCTGCCGCTCCGGCTACACCGGCGTAGGCCCGGTCTGCTGGCTGGGCTGCCCCTCGGGCAAGACCAGCTGCGGCGCCGGCTGCGCCAACAGCAAGAGCTCCTGCGCCAGCAGCATCGCCGACATGGTGGTGTCCCCGACCATGCTGGCCATCAACATTGCCACCGCCGGGAGCGGCTCGGCCGCGACCGCGTCCACGAACAAAGTGGTGATGGCTGCCAAGAAAGCCGCCGCCACCTATAAAACCGAGATAGAGATGGCCAAAGAGGCGAAAGCCATCGGCACAGTAGCCTACCAGTACGGAAAAACCGTCGACCTCTGGGTGGAGGATTATCTAGCGCATTTCGACAGGGTGACCACGAAAGAGGTTAAAGATAAGCTGGACGAGAGGTTCGCTAGATACCCCAACGCTAAAGCCTGGGTCAAGCGCCAGTACGCGCTCAGCAACCTGAGCCTGATGACGCAGAGCGACCTCCAGCAGACGGAAAAGAACGGACTGGCGATGATCGCAGCCGTGGACCCTACCGGCGTGGCGGGAGTCGTAAACGCCTTTTCGCACCCGATCTGCAGCGCGTCGGAAGCGTTCCCGGCCGTAAACCCGCGCAACTAGGCGGTTCCTGAAAGGAGCGCAGGCGCTGATAACACCTGCGCTCCTTTTTTATTCCCGGGCGCCGCCTGACCCTAGTTGCCGCCGGCGTTGAGCAAGCCGCGGCCTTTCTTCTCGTCGCTGTCGTACTTCGCGAACTTGCCGCTCTTCCTGTCCGCGGCCTCGGTGCGGGCGGCGAGCAGCTGCTCGTTGCCCGGCTTGAGCTCGAGCGCTTTGTCGAAAGACTTTATAGCCTTGTCGTACTGTCCCAGCCCGATCAGGACGTAGCCCCGCCGGTAATAAGCCTCGACAAAACCGGGATCCAGCGCCAGGGCCTTGTCGCAATCCTTGAGCGCGGCCTCGTACTTCTTCAGTATGAGAAAACAGCGGGCGCGGTTCAAATAATACAAAGCCTCGCCGGGGGACAGCGCGATGGCCCTGGCGAAGTTCGGCAGGGCCTTGCCGCATTGGCCGGTACCTCCGTAAATATTGCCGCGGGCGTTATACACGCTCGCATAGCCGGGGTCGAGCTTTACCGCGGCGTCGAAATCCAGCAGGGCGTTATCGGCCAGGCCGAGCGCGGCCAGGGCGTAACCGCGCGCCTCGTAATACTTCGGCTCCCGGGGCTCCAGCCTGATAGCGGCGTCGAGGTCTTTCCTGGCTTCGCGGTAGCGTTTCGTATTGGCCAGGATCACCCCGCGCTCGAAATAAGCCGCGGCGTTATCGGGCATGGCTTTGATCAGCGCGCTGTACCTGGCCAGTTGCCTGGCGTTCTCCGCGGCCTCGCCGTCGATACTTCCCTGGTCTTTCATCGTGTAGCCGGCCGGCGCGCCCAGGAATTCTTCGTCCGCGGCGTCCAGCGGCCCGCTTTTCTGCTTATACGCCTTGGCGCGGCCCAGGTAAGCCAGGCCCGGGATATTGACCCCGCAGGCCCCGTTCTCATCCGCGGCGATGGCCTTCGTGAACCAGTCCGCCGCTTTCGCGAACTCCCTGTCGTCCAGCGCCTGTATGCCGGACCGGCACAGCGCGAACGCCTCGCCGCCGGCCCCCTCCCCCGCCGTTTCCGGGAACTTTTCCACCCAGTCCTCGCCGATATCGGCCTTAACGGCCGCCTTCACCTCGCCCGTAACCACCTCGATGGCGCGGGCGTTGAACTCGAGGGCGCCGCCGGTCTTCTTGAACAGGCTGCCTGTCACCGCGTAATCCGCCCCCAGCAGGCGCGCCGCCTTCTTGGCCTGGGCCTCGTCCGGCGTAGCGCCGCTTTTCAGCTTCAATTCGCCAAGCACCTTCGCTATCAGGGCGCGCTCCAGCACCTTCAGGCGGCCTTGCTTGATCAGCTCCGTGCTGAGCCTTTCCGAAACTACCGCCCCGCCCCTGGAGCCCGGCCCTGCGCCTATGTAAAGGAAGGGCAGCACGCAGACTTTGCCAGCGGCGGGCAGGCCGCCGGCCAATTTCGCGGCCGCGGTCCGGTACGCGTCCGCCCCGGCCGCGGCCGGGAGCAGCAGCATTAAAAAAAGCGGGAGGGCGCGGCGCTTCATTTGCCCGCCCCCGCCAGTTCGGCGTACTTTTTATAATCGGCCCGGGCCTTGGCTGGCTGCCCGAGTTTTTCGAACAGGAAGCCCCTCGCTTGGTACGCCGCGGCTTTGCCGGGCGCCAGCTTGATGTACTTGTTGAAGTCCGCGAGCGCGCGCCCGTAGTCCTCCATCCGCCCCAGCATCACGCCCCGGTCGAAATATCTTTCGGCCTTAAGCGGCCGCTCCAGTTTTATGACTTTGTCCATGTCCGCCACGGCTTCCCCGGGCCGGCCCGTATCCAGGTAGGCGTAGGCCCGCGCGGCATAGGCTGTAACGTAGTCTTCCTTCAGCCCTATCGCCCGGTCAAAGTCAGCCAGGGCCTCCTTGTTGCGCAGCCGCGTCCGGTAAAGGATGCCCCTGGAGCAGTAGGCCGGGGCGTAATCGGGACTGAGCTCTATGGCCTTGCTGAGATCCGCCAGCGCCCCGTCGAACTTGCGCTGGGCCGCCAGCACGCCGCCCCGTTCGAAATAATTCTTGGCGTTCCAGGGCTCCAGCTCCACCAGCGAATCATACGCTTCCCGGGCTTTCTCCCAGCGGCGCTGCCTGGCGTACAGCGTGCCCCTGGTAAAATATATTTCCGGGAGGTCCGGGGCCAGCTCCGCCGCCTTGTCCAGGTCGGCCTCCGCCTTTTCATATTTCCCCGCGAACGCCAGCAGCCCGGCCCTGACGCAATACGCTTCGACTTCCCTGGAACCGAGGTCGATCGCCCTGGTGAGGTCCTTCAAGGCCGCCTCGTCCTTTTTCAGCAGGGCCAGCGCCAGCCCGCGCCTCAGGTAGCCTTCCGGCGCTTCCGGGTTCAGCCGCACGTAGCTGCCATAATCCGCCAGGGCCTTCGCGTCCTGGTCGAGGATGGTGTAGACGCGCGCCCGGTGCAGGTAGAACTGCGAGTTGCGGGGGTCGGCCTTGATGGCGGCGTCTAAATCCTTGAGCGCCATCTCATATTCGTCCATGGCGGCGTACGCGGCGCCGCGGCCGAAATAGGCGAACCCCGGGGTTTCCAGGCCGCAAGCCCCCGTTCTGTCCGCGGCTATAGCCTTGCTGAAAAGCTCCACGGCCTTGTCTTTATCGCCCCCGTCCAGCGCGCGCCGGCCCGCCCAGCAGTCCCTGAAGTTGGCGTTATCCGGCATAACGCCGCCGGGGAACTCCGGCATTTTTTCGATCCAGTCCTCGGCTATCTTAACGTAAGCCGCGCTTTTTATCCTGCCGGTCTCCGTCTCCACGGCCCGCACGTTGAGCCCCAGCGCGCCGTCCTTTATGCGGAACAGGCTGCCGATCACCACGTAGTCGGCCGCCAGCAGCTTGCCGGCCTTGCCTGCCTCGTCCTCGTCGAACAGGGCGCCGCCCTGCAGCTTGAGCTCCCCCAGTACCTTGGTCAGCAGGCTTCGCTCGAGCAGTTTTATGTTCTTGTTCCCGGCCAGTTCCGTGGCCAATCGTTCCGACACCACCTGCCCGCCGCGGGAATTTTCTTCTTCGCCGATATAAAGGAAAGGCAGCACGGCCACCCTGCTGTTGCTGCCCAGCCCGGCGGCTATTTTCTCCGCGGCCTCGCCGTAGGGAGCGGCTACTGCGGCCCCGGCGCAAAGAAAAACGCACAATGCGGAATACCGAATTTTTTCTGCGGAAGATCTCATTGTCGCCCCTCGTTCAACCCGTTACTCTGATCATATTGTAGACAATTGCGGCGGCCAGTTAAACCGCCGGCCCGTATTTGCCGGGAACCGCGCAGACAGTTATAATAAGAATACGGGTTAGCGCGTTCGAACTGCGATATAGGGGCGACCATGAAAACACAGCTTGCGGCGGCAGTACTGGCGGTTTTGCTGGCGGCGCCTTGCGCGGCCGGGAAATATTCCGCGGCCGAGATAAAAAAGATGTTCCAACAATCGGTGGATACCGAAGACCTGCGCCTGCGCGCGCAGCTGCGCGCCAAAATAGCCGAAGATTCCCCCGACTCCGCCTTCGGCATCGCCAGCCGCACGGCCCTGCTGGTAATGGCCGACCGCCTGGCCCCGGGCGAGATCGTTTTGCTCTACAGCAAAGCCCTGGAGCTGGACCCCACCATCGCGGTGGCTTATTACAACAGGGCCCACGCCTACCTGGACCTGAAGCAGAACGAGAAAGCCCTGGAAGGTTACCAAAAAGCCATAAGCCTGGGATTTAAAAAAGCCATGTCTTACCAGGGCCTCGCCGACGCCCAGAATGCTCTCGGGCAATATGAAGCTGCGATGGGGAACTACAACAAGGCGCTGGAGATGGATCCTAATGAGGCCTTCACACACAATAACCGCGGCAACCTCTACGCAAAACGCGGAGAATACGACAAGGCGATAGCGGATTTCGACGCGGCGCTGAAGACCAGCGACTTCGCTATGGCGCATATGAACCGCGCCGACGCCTATGCCGGCAAGAAAGACTATCAGAAAGCCCTGGCGGACTACAAAACCGCCGAAGAGATGATCCCCGACGCGCCGAACGTATATGCCCGCAGGTCCAGGTTATACCTGAAGCTAAAGGAATACCGGAAAGCCATAGCGGACGCCGAAACGGCGCTGGGGATCAGCCCCGGTAACGAGACGGCCCTGGGTTCGCTTGCGGCGGCCTCCTTCTACGCCGGAGACTACGACAAGGCGGAAGACGCTTACAAGCGTTACTCCAGATACTTCCCGAAACAGACCTATCCGTACGACGCGCTTTCAACTGTCTATGTCAACAAGAAGCGCAACGACCTGGCGCTGGAGGCCATTAAAAAAGCCGTCGAACTGTCCCCGCAGCGCGCCGACTTGCGGGAGAGGCTGGCAAGGCTTAAGGCCTTAAGCGACGATCCCAAAGAGTCCGAAGCGGGCTTTACGACTCTTATTTCCACCGGCACCAAGAACACAGAGATGTATTTCCTGCGAGGGGAGACCCGCCTTGAAACCGGGGACTACAAAGGCGCCGAAGCTGACCTTAATGAAGTACTTAAGAAGAACCCAGGCTCTTCAATGGCGACCATAGACCTGGCGCTCGTATACATGCGCACCGGCCGCCGCTCCGAAGGCCTGGAGCTTTTCGCCTCCACGATGGACGCCGATCCGGAGGTAAACAAGAACATCAGGAAATCCGTAGCTTCCAACGTCTCCCCCAGGAGCAAGAACACGCGCGCCATGGCGCGCGAGATGTTAAAGCTCTACGACGCGGACAGCGCCCCCGCGGAACCGGCCAGGGCGAACGCCCGCCCCAAGGAGTCTTCCGGATTGACGCAGGAAGATTGCTACTGCGTGGTGTACACCGGCCAGATGCCCCCGTATTACGTGGCCAAAGTGGACTCGCGGAAACAAGCCTGCGAGAAAATTAAATTCGCGGTCGACAAGGAAAAACCGGGGATAAGCGGCCTTAAGAACTGCGACGAGTTCAAAACAGGCGATTAACCGGGACAGGCGCAAAACTTGCAGTCAACAACCGGAGGCCGGGACCAAGCTCCCGGCCCCCGTATTTTATCCCGTCACATCAGCCCCTTCTGTTTGAAGCTCATGAAGCCCTCCCGGGTGACGATCACGTGGTCCAGCACCTCTATGCCGAGGAGCTTGCCGGCCTGGTTCAGCCGCTTGGTGAGCGACAGGTCCTCGTCGGAAGGCTCCAGGCAGCCGGACGGGTGGTTATGCGCCACTATAACGCTGGCGGCCAGGTTCTTGACCGCCGGCTCGAACACCTCGCGCGGGTGCACCAGGTTGTAGTTCAGCGTGCCGATGGAGACGATGTCCCGCTTGATCTCCTGGTTGCGGGTGTCCAGGTAGAACACCACGAAGTGCTCCTTTTTCTGGTCCCGGATGTCACGCAGTTCCTCCCAGATGTCGCGCGGCTTGAGGTAGATGCCGGCCTTCTTGCCGTTAAGGAAGCGGCGGCCCAGCTCGAAGGCCGCCAGGATCTCGCAGGCCCGCGCGGGGCCCAGGCCCGGCGCGCTGCGCAGTTCGGCGAAACCGGCCTTGGCGATATCGCCACGCCCGAATTTTTTCAGCAGGTCCCCGGCCAGGTCCAGCACGTTCCTGCCGCGGTTGCCGGTGCGCAATATGATGGCCAACAGTTCCTCTTCGGCCAGCTTCTCCGGGCCGTAGCGCATAAGTTTCTCGCGCGGCCGCTCCACCCTAGGCATGTCCTGAATAGCTCCCGCTCCTTTCATACGCCCCCCTTTACCCCGAAGTTTGAAATAGCATAGCAGACGAACCCGACAAGGGCGTGTCGTGTTGGCGACAGGCAAAAAAAGAGCCTCCCGCTTTCGGAAGGCTCTTCTTTCGACTTTAACGTTTTACTGAACAGGCGGCACGGCCTGCGGCAGCGCGGGCTTCTGGTTGCCCATCCGGGTCAGCCACGCCGCGCCAAGGCCCAGCATTGTCCCGAAGCACAGCAGCATGAAGCCTATCAGGGTAAGCACACCGCCTACGAGCGGGATAAGCTTGCCGAAGAGCACCAGGCCCGCCATCAGGGCGTAGCCGGCCGCCACCTTCCCGGGCAGCCCTACGGGGCCGGCCTTCTTTATGCCTTCGAAGAACCTGCCCTGCAGCACCACGCTGAAAGCGCTCAGGCCCAGCGCGCCGGCTATGGCGTACAGCATCAGCGCGAACGGCACCAGCGGGATGCCCAGCACCGAAACCACCATCATAAGCAGCCCGGGGAAAAAGCCCACCAGCAGCAGCGCCCCTATGCCGCAGGCGCGCCACATGTCGCCGGAAATTACCGCGGCGGCGTTCTCCACGTTCTTAGGGAAGAAGACGGCGGGCAGCAGCAGCAGGATGGCGCCGGTGGCCAGCATGGAGAAGAAAAAGAGCAGGCCCAGGCCTACCAAACCGCCCACCAGCCACGGGTTGGGGCCGTGCTCCCTGCCGCCGGAGTAGCGCGCGGCCTTGAGCACGCGGGGCAGCACCGTGCGCAGCGCGCCCAGGTCGAAGCTGCGCACGTCGCCCTTGAACACCGCCTTCGGGCCTTTCAGGAAGGAACCGCCGAGCACGGAGATCCCGCCGTTTATCTCGCCGTCGTTAAGGGCCACGCCGCCGCCCACGCTGGTTATGTCCCCGTTGACCTTGCCGCTGACAGCCACCGGCCCGCCTATACTTACGATGTCACCCTTGGCCAGGCCGCTTACGTTGACGGTCCCGCCGATAGCCACCAGGTCGCCGGTGAGCTCGCCGTTGACCGTTACGGAAGCGCCCCCCACCGAGACCGCGTCGCCGTCCAGCACGCCGTCCACGATTATGGACTTGTCGGTGGCCACGTCGCCGCGCATGGTCTGCCCTTTAGCTATCACCACGTCTTCGTGCAGCAGCTCGTTGCGGCTCGCCTGGGCCGCCTGCCCCAGGCAGGCAAGCGCCGCCGCGAACATCAGGCAACTTTTAATATTTTTCATATCATTTCCCCTTTTAGATCTCAAACCCCGCGCGCCGCCAGGCGCCCTTTCCGCGACAGCGCGGCTATGGCCGCGCAGCATACCAGCGAAGCCGCGGCGACCTCGTACCAGGCCGGAAGGCCCGCGCCCGCCGCGGCCAGCAGGTCCGAACCGAAAGAAACCGCCCCGGCCAGCTTCGCGAACGTAAGGGCGGCGTATGCCGCAAGCTGGTTAAGCGCCCGCGCCGGCCCGCCGGGCCTAAGCGCCAGGTCCGCTATTTCTGGGAGGTTGGCGTAAACAAGCCTGCCCGCCGCAATGACCAGCGCGGCGGTCCAGACCGTTACCGTCAGCTCCGCCGCCTTAAGCAGGCGGGCGTTCCAGGGCTGCGGCGCTCCGGCCTCCGCTATCCCCGCCATCACCCTGGCCGCAAAAGCCGGCGACGGCCTGCGGTAAGGCAGGGCCGCTATCGCTGCGGCTATAAGTTTATCGGTCTTCGAGGCGTCCATATCCATAATACGTTCCTGTGCTTCAAACGGTTGCGTCCGCGGCGGCGAGTTTCGCCTTTACAAGTTCCCGCGCCCTGAACAGCCTGGCTTTTGCCGTGCCTTCCGGCGCGCCTATCACGCGGGCTATTTCGGCCGGTCCCATGTCCTCGCGGTAGGCCAACAGCAGCACTTCGCTGTAGATAGGAGGGAGAGAGGCCAGCAAAGTTTCTATGCGCTCGGCATCCAGGGACTCGGCTACGCTGTCCGCCACGCCCCGCGCCGGGTCCGGCAGGTCCGGGAAATCCTCGCTGTCCAGGGAAACCGTCTTATTGCCCGCGCGCAGCGCGTCCATGCAGGCGTTATGCGCTATGCGGAACAGCCACGAGGAGAAGGGATAAGCGGGGTTATACGAGGCAAGGCCGCGGAAAGCTTTTACAAAAGCCTCCTGCGCCGCGTCCTCGGCGGCGGCCGGGTCCCTGAGCAGGCGCAGCGCGAAGCTGTAGACGCGGTCCTGGTAGACTTCGAGAATGCCGGCAAAAGCCGAACTGTCTCCCCCGAGACAGCGGCGCGCCAGGTCTATGTCGGTTTCACCCATTAACGTTAATACGCGCGGGGCTGCGTTCCGGTTTCAAACCGCCGCGGCCGGAGGTTTTACTTAAGTTTCCCGGCTCGGCGGAGCGCGGCGTTGATCCTGGCTATCACCAGCGGGGCCTTGAACGGCTTTATTATATAGTCGTCCGCGCCCAGCTTGAAGGCCAGTTCCTGGCTCTTGTCCGAGTTTTCCGTGGTCAGCATTATTATGGGCAGGTCGGACAGCCCCAGCGTCTCGCGTACGCCCTTTACCAGGGCCAGCCCGTCAAGCTTCGGCATGTTGATATCGGAAAGCAGCATGTCCGGGGGCGTTCCGGAAGCTATGGCGGTTAGCGCCTCTTCCCCGTCCACGGCCTCCACAATGGCGTAGCCGGCGCCTTCCAGGAATTTCTTCAGCAGCATGCGTATCACCGCGTCGTCGTCGGCCACCATGATGCGCAGCCTGCCGGCTGCAGGCGGGGCAGCGGGGAGCGCCTCGGCCCGGGCGGGGACCAGCGGCGGAACTATCTCCGTGGCGGCGCTTTTCTTCTCGAGTGTTATATACGGAGCTATTTCCGCCAGGTCCGTATGACCGGCGGACAGATGCCAGAGCGCGTCCTGCGTCATGGTGCGCAGGGCCTTCTCTTCCAGGGCCGCCCTGGTTATCTCGGCCGCGCTCGCGCCGGAATTAATCAGGTCCTTCAGCCTCGGGGTTACTTGCAGGATTTCCACCATGGAAGTGCGGCCCACGTAGCCGCTGCCCTCGCAGTTCTTGCAGCCGGTCCCACGGTAAACGGCCTTTTCGAGGCCGTAACCGCCCATAGCGTCCAGCAGCGTGCTGTCTATTTCGCCCTTGGGAACCCTTTCAGCGCAGACCGGGCAGAGCCGGCGCACCAGCCGCTGGGCCGTGATGGCAAGCAGCGCGGGAGAGATCTTGAACCGGTCCAGCCCCATGTCCGTAAGGCGGCTGATGGTGGAGACCGTGTCGTTGGTGTGCAGGGTGGAAAAGACCATGTGGCCGGTCATGGCGGCCTGGAAGGCGATGTCGGCGGTCTCGCGGTCGCGGATCTCGCCCACCATGATAACGTCGGGGTCCTGCCGCAGCACCGAGCGCAGCACGGCGGCGAAGGTGAGCCCCTGTTTCTCGTTGACCTGCACCTGGTTGATGCCGGCCAGTTTGTATTCTATCGGGTCTTCCACCGTGACGATATTGGTCTTTTCGCTGCGGGTCTTGTTCAGCACGGAGTAAAGCGTGGTTGTCTTGCCGGAACCGGTGGGGCCGGTGACCAGAATGATCCCCTGGGAGGCCGCCATACAGGTCTCCAGCACGGCGGAAACTTCGGGCGCGAAACCGAGTTTATCGAAAGGAACCTCCGCCGCGCGCTGATCCAGGATGCGCATTACGACCTTCTCGCCGTAGGACGTGGGCAGCGTGGAGACGCGCAGGCCCACCTCGGCCCCGCCTATGCTGAGCTTGGCCCTGCCGTCCTGCGGGCGCATGTGGTTGGACACGTCCAGGTCCGCCATGATCTTGATGCGCGACACCAGCGGCCCGTTGGCGATGTGCCGCGGGATGCTCATGATGTTCTTAAGCACGCCGTCTATGCGGATGCGCACGTGGCTCATTTTTTGCTCGTGTTCTATATGAATGTCGGAAGAATGCTTGCGGTAGGCCTGCGAAATTATGGAATTGACCAGCGTTACCATCGGGGTGGAAATATTAACTCCCCCGACCGCGGCGACATCCCCGCCCAGCAGCTGTATCTCGTCGGGCGCCTCCACTTTTTTCAGCAGGTCGTAAATGACCGTATCCGAGTTGAAAAGCTGTTCCAGGCAGGAGTAGACCGTCCGCGGCAGGGAATAAAACGGGACTACGCGGCGGGCGGTGATGGCCTCCACGTCGGACTGCGAGTCGAGGTCGATGGGATCGGCGAGCGCCAGGCGTACCGCGTCCTCGGAAACCCCGACCGGCACCATGCCGTATTTCCGGCAGGCTTTCTCCGGCAGCAGCGTAAGCCCGAACTTGTCGGCGTTCTCCGGGGCCAGCGGCAGGTACTTGATTTTAAAAGTAAGCTCCACAACTTTACCCAGCTGCTCTTCCGTCAGTATGCCGGCGTCCAGCAGGGCGTGCGAAAGATATGGATTCTTCTCCGCGCGCATTTTAGAGATAAAGGCCTCGTCCGCGCCCTTAACCCCCGCCAGCGCCCGCAGCAGCCATTCGTCCTTAAAACGCCAGATTTCGCTCATATACGGTATTCTATAAGATATTTAAAGTCAATTTACAGTAAGTTTGACAGGTATCCCAGGCTGACCGCGCCCGGCCGTCCGCGGCGCTTCTACGCCGGCTTTTGCTATAATTAATTCGCGGACTTGATCCTGAAACCGGGACAGGTACCCATGTTATGAAAAGAACCTACGGCATAGCCGGCAACGGCCGGGCATCCACGCACCTGCAAGCCTATCTCAGGCTTCTTAAAATACCTTATAAACTCTGGCACCGGCGCGGCGGGCTTGCGCCCGAAACGGCGCTGGGCGGCTGCTCCACCATCTTCATCCTTATCTCCGACGGCGCCATCGCGCGCTTCATCTCCGGCAACCCGTTCCTTAAGGGGAAGACCCTTATCCACTTCTCCGGCAGCCTGAACATCGAAGGCGCCAGCGGCATGCATCCCTTCATGCCGCTGGCCGCGAGGCGGCTGACGCTCGCCGAATACCGGGCCATCCCTTTCGCGCTGGACGGCGGCGCAACGCTTAAGGAGCTGGTGCCGGAATTCTCCAACCCGGCCTTTAAGATAAGCGGAAAAGATAAAAAACTTTACCACGCGCTTTGCGCGCTCGGCGCCAATCTGCCGGTCCTGCTGTGGCAAAAAGCCCTGCTGGACCTGAACGGGAAGTTCGGCATCCCGCGCGCGCTGGTGGAACGGTACTTCCGGGCCTCGCTGGACAACTTCAAGGAGAACCCGGCCGCCGCGCTCAGCGGCCCCATAGCCCGCCGGGACTCCCGCACCATAAGGTCCGACGTTAAAGCGCTGGGGGCCCCCTTCGCCGGGATCTACTCGGCTTTCGCAAGAATTTATGAAAATAACTGACTTTTACAACTACAGGAAGCCCGGCCGGAAGATCTCCATGGTCACGGCTTACGACTACACCCTGGCCGCGCTCGCGGCGGAGTCGGGCGTGGACTGCGTGCTGGTGGGCGACAGCCTGGCCATGGTGATGCACGGGCACCCGTCCACCCTGGCGGCCACCGCGGACCTGATGGCCCTGCATACCGCCGCGGTGGCCCGCGCCGTAACGGACAGGCTCCTTGTGGGCGACATGCCCTTTCTTTCCGTCCGCAAAGGTCTGGGCCCCGCCATGGACGCCGTGGAAAAACTCAGCCGGGCCGGCGCGCAGGCCGTGAAGATCGAAGGCCTGGACGGGCACGGCGGCATTATTTCGCACATCATAAAGTCCGGCATCCCGGTGATGGGGCACCTGGGCCTCACGCCGCAGTCGGTAAACGGGTTCGGCGGCTACCGGACGCAGGGCAAAGACCGGGCCGCGGCGGAAAAGCTGGCGGCGGAGGCGCTGGAACTGGAGCGGCTCGGCTGCTTCGCGCTGGTGCTGGAATGCGTGCCGGCGGCCCTGGCCGAACGCGTAACCGCCCTGCTGAAGATCCCCGTCATAGGCATAGGCGCCGGCCCGCATACCGACGGCCAGGTGCTGGTAATGCAGGACCTGCTGGGCCTTTACGGCGAGCCGCCCTCCTTCGTAAAGAAATACCTGGACGGCCGCAGGCTGGTGGTGGAGGCCCTTAACGCCTTCGACGGCGAAGTTAAAGATTCTGTTTTCCCGGAGGCTAAAAATGGAAATACTGAAAAGCGCGGCGGCGTGGAAGAAGCTCCGTACAAGCTCGCTGTTCGCGGGTAAGACCCTGGGCTTCGCGCCTACCATGGGCGCGCTGCACGCCGGGCACCTTTCCCTGCTCAAGCGCGCCAAGGCCGAGAACGACCTGGCCGCGGCCAGCATCTTCGTGAACCCGACGCAGTTCAACGACAAGCGCGACCTGGAGCGCTACCCCCGCACGCTGAAGGAAGACCTCAAGAAGCTTGAAGAAGCGAAGACGGATTTTCTGCTGCTCCCGCCGGCCGCGGACCTGTACCCCGACGGCTACACGTACAGGGTAAGCGAGACCGCCGAAAGCGGCGCCCTGTGCGGCGCGCACCGGCCGGGGCATTTCGAAGGCGTACTGACCGTGGTGCTGAAACTCCTGAACCTGGTAAAGGCGGACAAAGCCTATTTCGGCGAGAAGGATTACCAGCAGTACCACCTGATAAAAGGCATGGCCGGGGCCTTCTTCCTGGACACCGAAATAATCCCCTGCCGCACGCGGCGGGAGGCCGACGGCCTGGCCATGAGCTCGCGGAACCTGCTGCTGGAGCCGGAACACCGGCGGCTGGCCCCGGCCCTGTACCGGGAGCTCACTTCCCCGGCGCGGCCCGAAGTGAGATC